>CAYOAL010000032.1:0-72779 GCA_964401935.1 uncultured Polyangiaceae bacterium | reverse complement strand
ACCGCAGCGTGTCCGAGGACCGCAGCGTGTCCGAGGACCGCAGCGTGTCCGAGGACCGCAGCGTGTCCGAGGAGCGCGAGGGGCGCGAGGAGCGCGAGGGGCGCGAGGTCCCGCGTGCCGAAGAGGAGCGCGACGACCTCGAGGCGCTCGAGCGCGACCCACGCACGGAGTCGGCCCCTCGCAGCCAACGCCGCTCCTCAGCGCTGGCGGTCGCCTCGACGACCGACCGTGGCCGCGGGCTCCGCTGGGTTGTGCTCCTCGCCGCCGTGGCCGCCGCGCTCGCGCTCTTCGTGCGGCTGCGCGAGCCGACGAGCGAGTTCGCCTCGACGCTTCATTTCCGGGACGGGTCGCGGTCGCTCATGTCGGTCCAGGCCGAGGTGCACGTGATGCGCGACTCCCCGTCCCACGTGGAGGTCAGGCAGCGGGCCGGACACGTCCGCTACGAGATCACGCCGCGCAGCGAGCGCGCCTTCGTGGTCACGGTGGAGGGGATCACCATCACGGTGCTCGGCACCGTGTTCGACGTGACGGTGAATGGCGATGGCGTGGAGGTGGCCGTCGAGCGCGGGCGCGTGCGGGTCGAGGGTGCAGGTCAGACCCTCGAGCTTACCCGAGGCGAGCGGGCGACGCTGCAGCGCGAAGGCCAGGCGCCGCCTCTCGACGCCTCGGCGGCCGCTCACGAGCCAAGCGCCACGCCTGCGACGCAGCTCGTCGACGAGGCCCTCGAGGAGATCGATCATCGCGGCGAGCGGATCGAAGAAGACGCCCGCGACCCCGGCGCGAAGGCGTCGTCGCCGGAGGACGCCCCCGGTGGGGAGGGCAAGAGCGCCCCCTCGGCCGAGCCCACTCCCCCGCCATCCGCCGCCGACTGGCTCAAGCGCGCCGACGCCGCGCGCGCGGCCGGCAACACGGAGGTGGCCCTCGAGGCGCTGCACAAGCTCATCGCGAGCTACCCCACCGACGCGCGCGTCACCCTCGCCCTCTACACCATCGGCCAGCTCGAGCGACAGCGTGGACGACACGCGGCCGCCGCTCGCGCCTTCGAGCAGTGCGGTGCCGCGCTCAACGGCGACGCGATCGCAGCGGCGGCGGCAGCGTGGCAGGCCGCCGGTCAGGGCACCCGCGCCACCGCCGCCGCCCAGCGCTACCTCCAGGTGTTCCCGAGCGGAGTTCACGCCGAGGCGATGCGCTCGCTCACCGGCGCCCGGTGATGTGGTTGTTCGTCGTGCTCGGGCAGCCGCTCGTGACCACCTTCGACGTGGAGCTCTCCGGCTGCGCGGTCGACGTGGTGGAGGTGACGCGGCTCACCTCACTCGAGCTCGCGAGCGCTGGCGCCCCCACCCTGCGCGTCCGCTACGCCTGCCAGGGAACGAGCGTCACCATCGGCCTCTCCAACGCGGCCACCGGGATGCAGGTGGCACGCGTGGTGGGCGACGCCTGCTGCGCCGAGGTGGAGACCGAGCGCACCTTCGCGTTGCTCGCTCGCGGCCTCTTCACCGCGACCCGAGAGGTGCTCACCACGCCACCGCAGGCGAGCGAACCGGGGAGCGTCCCCGGTGGAGGCACACCGCCCGCGCCGACGCCACCGGGCGCTCCCGCGCCGACGCCACCGGGCACACCCGCGCCGATGCCGCTGGGGGTGCCCACACCTCCTCCGCCGCTCACCCCTACCCCACCCTCGGGCCCTGCGATCGGGCTCTCGCCGGCGACGACGGCCCCGTCCCCTCCCGTCGTCGGCGCCCCCGCCGCGTACCCTTTTCGGTCACCGGCGAGCAGCGGTCCCGACGCGGCGAGCGAGGCCTCCGACCCCGTGCACGTGCTCGGCCTGTCGAGCCAGCTGCGAGCCTTCAACCTCGACGAGCCGGCGCTGAGCTACGGCGTGGGCCTCGACTACCGCGCCTGGGTGTGGCCCACGGTGGCCTTCGGGGGGTACACCCACGCCTTGTTCGGCGCCGTGGATCGCGTCGGCGGCCAGGTGGAGACCCGCGTGATCGACATGGGCGTCAGCGCGGCCTGGCGCTTCGCGCGGCTCGCGCCGGTCGCTTTCGGGCTCGAGCTGCGGGGCGGGCTGAGCATCGCCGCCCTCGAGGGCGTGGCCGCCACCCCCGAGTTCGAGGCCGCCAGCGTGGTGGGGGCGACCGGCCACCTCGGCGCGAGCTTCGTGCCCGAGGTGGTGTTGGGTGGGGCAGAGCTCGCGCTGCCGCTCGGCGCCGGCGCGCTCTTCCGTGCCCCGCGTGGGAGGGCGACCAGCGACGCCGACGAGGACGATGTCCAGCTCGACGGCGTGTGGGTGGGCGGCGCCCTCCGCGTCTCCCTCGGCTTCGGCGCGCGGCCGCGACGCCCCGCCACGTGGGGAGGCCCCCGGTGACGACGCGCCCGTGGCTCCTTCCGGTCGCGGTCGTCGTAGCGGTCGCCAGCGCGTGCGCCGAGGACGCGTCCGTGCTGTGGCAGCGAGACAGGCCGCTCGAGGGCGGCACCGGGGGCGTCGGCGGCGACGTGCCGCCTGGCACCGGCGGCGTGGGCCTCGTCGAGCCTCCACCCCCGCCTCCGCCCGTCGAGTTCCCGCTCTGTGACCAAGAGCCCGCGCCCGCCACCGGCCTCCCCTGCATCTGCGCACCGATGACCACCTGCTTCTGTGGCCCCTTCGACCCGATGGATCCCGCGGGAGCCCCGAACTGCCAGATGATCTGCGAGGGGGGCGGCTGCGAGCTCATCTGTGACGGCTTGCGGCCGTGTGACACCGAGTGCTCCGAAGGCTGCCTCATCCACTGCGCGCCAGGCGCTCCGTGCCACGCGGTGTGCAACGGCGGCTGCACGGTCCTCTGCGAGGAGGGCTCCGAGTGTCACCTCTGGTCTATCGGGGGCCCCTCCCAGATGTTCTGCACCAGCGGCGCGCTGTGCGAGTGTCTGCCGGAAGAGAACTGCACCTGCGAAGGCATCGGCTGCCCCACCAACGGCTGACGCCGTGAGCTACGAGCGGCCCTCAGGGGACGGCGCGACCTTCCCCGAAGTCGAGCACCCAGAACTCGTCGGCGGCGATGCCGAGCTTCTTGCGCGCCGCTCGCAGCTCGCGGGGCGCTTGCCCCTGGGCTTCGTCGGCGAGCGCGAAGGTGTCGAAGTGCATCGCCACGCTGGTGCGGGCCCCGAGCACACGGTGTGCTCGCGCCGCCTCCTCGGGATCGAGGTGGATCGGCTGCATGAACCAGCGCGGCAGGTAGGCCCCGATGGGGAGCAGCGCCAGCCGCGGCCTCCCGAACCGCTTGGCGATCGCCTCGAAGTGCGAGCCCCAGCCGGTGTCCCCTGCGAAGTAGACCGGCCCGTCGGAGGCGTCGAACACGTAGCCGGCCCACAGGGTTCGGTTCTGATCGCAGAGCCCGCGCGACGAGAAGTGCTGGGCCGGCACCGCGTGGATCCGGAGCGCGGCCACGTGGGTGCTCTGCCACCAGTCGAGCTCCACCGTTCGGTGGATCCCGTGCGCTGCGAGCAGTCGCTTGTTGCCGAGCGGCACCACGAACACCGGGTCGTGCTCGCGAGCGAGCCGCGAGAGCGTCGGCACGTCGAGGTGGTCGTAGTGGTTGTGGCTCACGACGACCGCGTCGATGGTGGGCAGATCGGCGAAGCGCACCCCCGGAGGTCGCACCCGGTGGGGGCCCGCGAAGCCCACCGGGCTCGAGCGGCTCGACCAGATCGGATCCGTCAGCACGTTCACTCCATCCGCTTGGACGAGCAGCGTCGCGTGGCCGACGAACGTGACCCGCAGCTCACCGAACGCCACCCGCCGCGGCGGAGGGGGCCCTGGCGGCGCGCTCACCCACTCTGGCCACGGTCCCTGATCGCGGTGGGTCAGAAACTCGATCACGTCGGCGATCGAGCCGTGGTCGAAGGGGTCGAGGTTGTGAAAGGCCACGCCGTCGAAATGGTCCGACTCCGGTCCGACGTGGGCCGGCGCGGAGAACGCACAACACGCGCTCGCCCCCCAACCCACCAACACCCACGCCGAACGAAGCGCGCGACCCATCTCAGAACGCGCAGTCGAGCGCCATGCCGTAGAACTGCCCGCCTTCGACGGGTGCCACCGTGGGCACCACGCGAAAGCGCTCGATGCTCTCGAGGTAACGCTCTGCACGGGCTTCGGCGAGCGCGTCGAGCACGAGGATCACCCCCGCTTGAACCCCCACCCCCAAGCCGGCGCCGATGGCTCGGTCCTCGTCGAGCACCGCCCCGAGGCCAGCCGTCCCCGCCCCCGCGACCAGCAGCAACGCCTCCACGGTGCGGAAGAGACCGAACCGCGCGATCACCCCGCGCAGCCGCTCCGACTCCTCCCGCGCGTAGCGGTCGGGATCGCTCCTCAGCTGCGCGTCGAGCTCGCTCACCTGGGCGCCGGTTCGCGCGAACAAACCCACGCCGATGATGAGCTCCACGAGGCCCACGGTGAGGATGGGAACCGCCGCCGCCCGCGACGCGTCGGTGGCCTTGGCGAGCAGCGCGCCCCCGATGTACCCCGAGCCTGCTCCGAGGCCCAGCGCGGCCGACGCCAGATCGAGCTCACCGCGAAAATAGTGCCGCATGTGCCGCGACATCGACGCCTCGTCGGAGACGGCCTGGGCGCGAGCTCCCTCCGACGCGGTGACGAGCACGAGCAGCGAGCCGAGCCCGAGCGCGTAAGGGATGCGCGACCTCACTCGCCTGCGGCCTGGCTCGCCGCCCGCGCCGCGCTCTGCGCTCGATCCACCGCGGCGGCGCTGGCCTCGATGTTGCTGCCATCGGCGTGACCCACTGCGTTGCTCGATTGGCAAGGCGCACTTCCGGGTGCTCATGGGTAGATCCTTTACTCCTTTGCCGCTCTCTCCACCAACCCGAGTGGAGAGAGGGCGATCATCATGGCCGTCGCTCGCCGTCATCCTGCCCGCGATACACGCGCTCGTCCCGGGAGCGCTCTCTGTCGACGCGAGGTCGACAACGATGCGTGGCGACTCGGGCGGACGGGGTGCAGCCTTTTCCCAAGACACGACCTCAGATACGCTCGAACCATGCGGACGGCTCGAGTTGTCGGTGCCTGTGCGATCGTCGGGGCGGCGGCTTGCACCACAATCCTTGGTAACGACTTCGAGATCGAGAAGCCTGGTGGTGGCGGCTCGGGCGCACAGACCACCACCGGCGGGCGCGGAGGCACCGGAGGCGAGGGGGGCGCTGGGGGCCAGGGTGGCGGTTGCGAGGCTCCGACGATGGCGGAGGTTTGTGCCGACGCGTGCGGTGAGCTCGAGGTGTGCGGCGAGCTGTTCTCCTGCCCGAGCGACTGTCCTGGCGAGCTGACCTGCGGCGCCGAGGTGGCCAACAGCTGCGGCTGCGCCAACGCCCCTTGCGCGCTCAGCGGCGTGACTTGGGGCGACCTGGCGAACGAGCGCATCAACGCTTTGGCCGTCGACTCGCAAGGCAACACCATCGTCGCCGGCGATTTCCGCGGGTCGCTCACGCTGGGCACCGAGACCTTCACCAACACCGGCACCGTTCGCTACGACGCCTTCCTCGCCAAGGTCGGCCCCGACGGGCAAGTACTCTGGGCCAGGCACTATCGCAGCACCTTGGGCGACCACGACGAACAGATCGTCGACGTCGACGTCGATCAGGCCGACAACATCGTGTTCCTCGGCGAGAGTTACCGAGACATCGACCTCGGAGGCGGCGTCATTCCCGCCGACGGCGGCCTCTTCGTGGCCAAGCTCGCCCCCGACGGCAGCCACATCTTCAGCGCCGTCTACCAGACCCAGTTCACCGTCAACGCCGCCGCCATCGCCGCCTCCCCGAGCGGCGATGTCGTCTTCACCGGCCAGTTCTGGGGCACGCTTCAGATGGGTTCGCTCGCCTCCATCACCGCGGCCGGCACCCAGGCCTATTACGACATCTTCGTCGCGAGCCTCGCCCCCGACGGCACGCCCCAGCGCTTGAAGCGCTTCGGCGACGGCAACGAGCAGGAGCCCCAGGACGTGGTCGTCAGCAACGCCGGCGACGTCTTCTTGGCGAGCACCTTCACCGGCACCTTCGACTTCGGGCCGCCCAACATCACTTCCGTCTCGACCAGCAGCTTCTACGCGCTCGCGCTCGTGAGGCTCTCATCCAGCAACTTCCTGTCGCACGGCTGGACGCGGCAGCTCGGCACCGACGTCTACGGGGTGCGGCTGGCCCAGGCCCCGTCGAACGGCCTCTACGTCGCGGGCGGATTCGGCGACACCCTCGACATCGTCTCGCCAGCGCTCGACGCCAACGGCGGCGACAACTTCATCGCGCGCCTCGACGCCGACGGCAACACCGTCTGGGCCCACCAGCTCGACCAGATCACGATCGTGGACATCGCCTCTGGCCCCGACGGCTCCGTCACCCTCGTCGGCTCTGGCGCCGGCCCCGTCGACTTCGGCGACGGCCCCGTGGGGACCGACAACGGCACCCTCGACCTGGTCATCGCCCGCCTCGACGCCGACGGCGCGCAGATCTTCGCGCGCGCCTTCGAGGCGCCGGTGGGCGACCAGCGAGCAGCGGCGGTTGGCGTGGGCCCCGCAGGCGGCAGCTGGGTGGGGGTCAACTTCGACGGCCAGGCCAATTTTGGCGCCGGTCCAGTCACTTCGCAGGGCAACAACGACGTGGCCGTGATCCGCTACGCGCCCCCCTGACGGTGCGAGCCGCCGCCCTTGCGGGCGACCTCGGACGAAAGAAGGAGCCAGCGCAGCTCATCGACGCCGCTCGCACCTGGGCGACCGGGCGACGTCACGCGCCTGCGACGTCACTCGCCTGCGGCCTGGCTCGCGTCGCGCGCGATCCGCGCCTCGTCCACCTCGACGGCCTTGGCCTCGTCGGCGGCGCTCAACATGTCGAGATCGAGATCGGCGAACACGATCACCCCCATGTCCTCGAACGCCTTCTGGATCTTGTTGCCCCACAGGCCGATGTCCTTCAGCGCGGGCACGATGCGGGAGAACAACAGCCGACGGAACTCCCGCATCGGCATGGAGTGCTCCACCATCTTCAACACATCGGGGCCGAAGCCGAGGTTCTGCCACACCTCCTCGGCGAGGAACCGGTCGCGCATCAGGTAGCAGGCCTCCACGCAGAACTCCTCACGCTCGGCCCGCTCCAGATCGGTGAGCTGTGGATAATAGTCGCGGAGCGCGATCCGGCCGAAGGCGACGTGGCGCGCCTCGTCCTGCATCACGTAGGCGTTCACCGCCGTGCCGAGCGGATCGGTCGCGAAGTCGCGCAGCAGCCCAAACGCGGCCAAGGCCAAGCCCTCGATCAGGATTTGCATCCCGAGGTAGGTGTAGTCCCACCGCGAGTCGCGCAGCACCTGATCGAGCAGCGTCTTGAGGTGGGCGTTGATCGGATAGGCGAGGCCGAGCTTCTCGTGGAGGTAGCGCGAGTACACCTCCACGTGGCGGGCCTCGTCGATCACCTGCGTGGCCGCGTAGAACTTCGAGTCGAGGTCGGGCACCGTCTCCACGATCTTCGCCGCGCAGATGAGCGCGCCCTGCTCTCCGTGCAAAAACTGAGAGAACTGCCACGCCACGCCGTGGAGGCGCACCTCGGCGCGACGCTCGTCGCTGAGCTTGTCCCAGAGCGGCGTGCCGAACAGCGGATGGGTGTGATCCGACGCGCCGAGCGGGTTGTCGAGGTTCAACTCGTGCGACCAGTCGATGCGATCGGTCGCGTTCCACTGGAGGTTCTTCCCCTTCTCGTAGAGGTTGAGGAGCTTGTCGCGGCCTTCGTCGTACTCCCAGTTGAAGACGATGTTGCCCCCCATGGGCGTGACCCACTGGGTTTGCTCGACAGGCAAGGCGTACTTCCGGGTGCTCATGCTCTGACGCTACCATGCTCTCGGCGCGTTCTGGTCCACGTAAGACGTGCGTTCGATTCCCCGCGCGGCCCTCACCGAAACACGTAGGCGGCCACGTCAGGGCGCCGCGTCTGCCACCAGTAGGCGGTGGTGAAGCTCGCCCAGTTGTTGGTGATCTTTCCCGACGCGTCGCGGTACCAGTTGTTGCACCCGGCCCCCCAGACGGTGCGCCGCAGCTCCGCCTGGAGCTCCTCGTTGTAGCGTCGCATCGCGCCCTCGGACACCTCGAGCGCGCGTGCGCCACGGTGCGCGAGGAGCCTCAGACACGAGAGGACGTACCGGGTCTGACACTCGATCATGAAGAGGATCGAGCTGTGGCCGAGGTTGGTGTTCGGGCCGTACAAGAGAAACAGATTGGGGAAGCCCGCCACGGTGAGGCCGAGGTACGCCTCCGCGCCGTGCTCCCATGCGTCGCTCAGCGAGCGCCCCTCCCGTCCCTCGATCCGCATCGGGGCGAGGAACCGCGTCGACTCGAAGCCCGTCGCGTAGACGATGGTGTCTGCCTCGTGGAGCGCGCCGTCGCTGGTGACCAGACCTCGCGGCGTGATCCGCTCGACGGCGCGATCGACCACGGCCACGTTGGGCCGCTGCACGGCGTCGTAGTAGTCGTTGCTGATGAGGATGCGCTTGCAGCCGATCGGGTAGTCGGGAGTGAGCTTTCGCCGCAGCTCCGGGTCACGCACCCGGGCGAGCTCGCGCCGCGCGATGCGCTCGGCGACCCGCTGCGCCAGGCTGCCATCCGTAAAGCCGAACAACCGCGCCTCCAGGAGCCAGTAGAGCTCGAGGCGATGGAGCGTGGCCAGCCACGGGAGCCGACGGAAGAGCCTGCGCTCGAGCGCGGAGTAAGCGCGGTCGGGTTTGCCCATGATCCAGTTCGCCGAGCGCTGGAAGATGCGGAGCGACCGGGCCCGCTGCGCCACCGGGGGCACGAGCTGGATCGCGCTCGCTGCGTTGCCGATCACCGCCACCCTGGCGTCGTCGATGGGTGCGTCTCGCTGCCACCGCGCCGAGTGGAAGGCGGCGCCCTCGAACGTGTCGCTCCCCGGGATGGCAGGCACCGAGGGCCGCGAGAGCTGCCCGGTCCCCGTGACCACCACGTCGGCCTCGAAGCGCTCCCCGGTGGTCGTCTCGAGCTCCCACGTCGCGCGCTCGGCTCGGTACCTGAGCGCCGCGATCTCCGTATCGAACCGCGTGCGCTCGAGGAGCGCGTAGCGGCGCGCGCAGTGCTCGAGGTAGGCGATGATCTCGTGCTGGAGGGCATACTTCCGCGTCCAGCTCGGGTTGGGCTCGAAGGAGAAGCGATACAGGTGCGAGGGCACGTCGCAGCCACAGCCGGGGTACACGTTGTCGCGCCACGTGCCTCCGAGCGTCGCCGCCTTCTCGAAGAGCGTGAAGCTGTGGATGCCGGCGCGCCGAAGCTGCATCGCCATGCACAGGCCTGCCGCCCCGGCGCCGATGATCGCGATCGTTGGCTTGTCCACCACGACGAGAGCCTAGTCCACACCTTGGTGCCCGACGATGGCTGTGGCAGGTGTCGATGCATGGCGGTCACCTTTCGACTCTTCGCCTACGGCACCCTGTTGCCCGAGGAGGCCGATCACCAGCTGCTCGAAGGGGCCGTGTCGCTGGGTCCCATCCGCACCAAGGAGGGCTACACCCTCGTCGAGCTCAACGCGCTCGCGGGCATGATCGCAGGGGGCGACGGCTCGGTGCTCGGAGAGCTGTTCGAAGTTTCCTACGACACGCTGGCCAGGTGCGACGAACACCGTGACCATCCGCGCCTCTACCATCGGGCCGAGATCGAGCTCGAAGACGGCAGCCGAGCGCACGCCTACCTCATGCATCCGAACCAGGTGCGCGGCAAACGGCGCCTCAAGGACGGCGACTGGCGCGCCCGCTTCAAGCGCGAGCTTCCCACCGCCGGCCCCTTCGTGCACTGGGCAAAATCGCGTTACCGGCGCTGACCTGGTTTCCACGGTGGTGGTAGCCTGTCGCTGGTGTCTCGTGACCTCGCCCTCGCCGTGTGCCTCTTCGCCGGCGTTGCCGCGTGCAACGCGATCTTCGGCGTGGACGACTTCACGGTGGCCGACACGGGCGGGGGCCGAGGCATGGGCGGTGACGCCGGGGCTCCCAACACGGCGTGCCTCGCCAACGAGGTGATGGCCTGTTACGAGGGCCCCGAGGCGACCGAGAACGTGGGCGCCTGCCGCGCCGGCACCAAGACGTGCCTCGAGGACGGCAGCGGATTCGGTCCGTGCGTGGGGCAGGTGGTCCCCACCCTCGACGACTGCACCACCAGCACCGACGAAGACTGCAACAACCTCTACTGCGGTGAGCCGATCTGGAGTCGGACCTTCTCCGACAACAGCCCCGGCGTCACCGTGCAGCGGGTGGTCGACGTCGCCAGCGACGACGCGCAGATCGTGGCCACCGGCCGCTATCAAGGGGCGCTGCGCGTCGGCGGCACCCTCCTCCCCGGCGACACCACCGACGACGGCTTCGTGGCCTCGATGGATCCACTGGGCAACCTCTCGTGGCTCGTGCGGATCGGCGGCCTCGACGACCAGCGCCCGCTGGCGATCGCGCTCGACGGGTCCGACAACGCCTACGTCGTCGGCACTTTCGTGACCGAGGTGCGGGTGGGTATGCACGTGCTGCCCGGTCCCGTCGATCGAACGAGCGCGTTCGTGCTGAAGCTGAGCGACACGGGGGAGGTCGTCTGGCTCCAGGCCTTGACGAGCACCGGCCCCGTGACGCTCTCCGACGTCGCGGTCGCCGAGGACGGGCACGTGCAGGTGGTGGGCACGGTGGTGGGCGACCTCGATCTGGGCGGGACCATCATCGCCGGCGGCGCCGTGGCCGACTGGCTCGTGCTCTCGCTCGGCTCAACCGGCGGCGTGGCTTGGGCCACCCATCACGACGCCACCATGACCCCCCACGCCGTCGCGACCTCGGGCGGCGTCACCTACGTGGCAGGCAAGCTCGCAGGGACGGTGAGCCTCGGGGTCGAGGAGGTGACGGCCTCCGGTCCCAACGACGGCGTCGTCGTGGCCTACGACGCGAGCGGCGCGGTCACGAGTCATCGGCTCCTCCCGGGCACCGCCCTCGTCTCCATCCAGGCGCTCGCGCTGCTCGACGGCGACCTCATCGCTGCCGGTAGCTTCGGCGGCGACGTCGAGCTCGGCGACGGGTTGCTCCGCACCGCCACCGACGTCGACGCCTTCGTCGCGCGCTACGGCCCCGATCTCGCGACGACCCGCTGGGCGCTGGCCTTCGGCGGCGCGGCCACCCAGCGCGTCGAGGACGTCACCGTCGACGCTCTCACGGAGATTGCGCTCGTGGGCGTGAACACCGGCGAGCTCGCGCTCGGAGCCGTGGCCCACGCGGGCGGCACCGACGCCTTCGTGGCCAAGCTCGACGCCGAAGGGAGCCTCCGGTTCGTCACGAGCTACGGCGACGCGAGCGACGACGTCGCGCTCGGCGTCGCCGTACAACCCACCTCGCGCAACCTGTTCGTGGTGGGCTACTTCGCGGGCGACATCACGTTCGGCACCACGACCCACACCGCGCTCGACGACGACGGCTTCATCGTCAAAGTCGGCCCCTGAGCCGCACCTTTCGTCGAGCGCGTCGCGCTGTTCAGTTCTTCGTGGGCAGGAACGCGTACTGCTTGCCGTAGTCGAGCTGTTGACCGAGGAAGTCGTCGGGGTACTCCACGCGCACATCCACGATGGCGCCGTCCTTCTCGACGGGGACCAGGCGAGGCTGGATGAAGGCGGAGAATGGCTTGGCGCTCAGCTTGCCGTAGCGAGCGAGCACGTTGTCGTGGATCGCGCGATCCACCTTCACCCCATAGGTCTCGATGAGGTTCTTGCCCGCCTCGAAGTCCCCCTGGCTCTTGATGCGCTGGATCTCCCGGAGGAGCTCTCCCCACAGCGTCCGGAGCTTCGCGTAGTCGCGGATCACGAAGTACACATCACCGTTCTTCTCGATCCGCTCGATGACGTTGTCGGCCTTGCCCTTCTCGAACGCCCAGGCCGACACGAGCTGGCGATTGCGCATGTGCGACTGTGCGATCTCCTGTCCCGGCTCGATACGCGCGAGCTGCACGAGCAGCCCGTTCTGGATGTAGCCGTCGTAGGCCGCCTTACCCACCTCGAGCGACTCCATCACCCCCAGCTCGATGAGCTTGGGATCCATCACGAAGTAGAGCGCGACCAGGTCGGCGCGCGCCTCCTCGAGGGCCGCCGCGTAGTTCTTGAGCGTCTCCTGCGGGGTTGCTACGCCCTTCTCGAGCTGCCCCGAGGCGTGACCGATCACCTCGTGCATGTCCACCTTGAGGGCATAGGCGAGGGTGCCGTACTGCTTGGCCCGCGCGACCTCTTCTTTGGAGGCGCTGAACTCCTCGAGGATGCCGCTGTCTTTCAGCGTCTCTTGGTATGCGTCGACGATATTCCCGAGGAACACCGATTTGGAGCCGTGCTCCTGGCGAATCCAGTTGGCGTTGGGGAGGTTGATCCCGATGGGGGTGGTGGGGGCGGCGTCTCCCGCCTCCATCACCACGGTGATCACCTTGGCCGAGATCCCGACCACGTTCGCCTTCTTGTGTGCGGCGAGGATCGGCGAGTTGTCTTCGAACCACTGCGCGGCACCACCGATGGTGGCGATGCGCTTGGTGCGGTCTTCGTCGCGCATCTGCACCACCGCCTCGTAGGTAGCGCGGTACCCGAGCGCGTCTCCGTAGGTCTCGATGAAGCCGTTGATGGTGTCGAGCTTGCTGTTGGTGTCCTTCACCCAGGCGATGTTGTACGCGTCGAACAGCGCGAGATCGCCAGACTCGTAGAAAGCGACGAGCTTCTCGAGGGCGAGGCGCTGCGCGTCGTTCTCCGCCAGCGCGGCCGCCTCCTTCAGGCTCGCCACGATCTTCTCGATGGCGGGGCCATACATGCCCCCCACCTTCCACGTCTTCTCGACCAGCTTGCCGCGCTCTTTGACCAGCTTGGAGTTGAGACCGAAGCTCACCGGCCGCTCGTCCTTGGGATCGGTCTTCTTCTTGTAGAACGCCTCCACCTCCTTCTGGGTGACGCCCTCGTAGAAGTTGTTGGAAGACGACTTGATCACGTCCACGTCCTTCTGCCGATTCACGTTGATGGGATCGACGGCGGGGTCGTAGAGCAGGGGGGTGAGCCAGGCCACGAGCTCGGCCGGGGTGCGGCGACCGCTCCCCTCCGCCGCGTCGAGGGGCAAGGTGGCCGCGTCCACCGCGAGCACCAGCTTGGAGAGCCCCTCCTTGGACACGTCGGGCTTCATCTTCTGGCTCGAGTAATCGTGGTGAATGCCTCGGGCGATGAAGAAGCGCTTGGCATAGGTGGCGAGGCTCACGTAGTCGGGATCGCTCTTGTCGGCGTAGCCCTCGAGCACCGCCTCGAGCGTCTTGCGCACCGCCAGGTTGTGACGGTGCTTCTGGTCGAAGATGATGTCGCGTCCGGCGAGGGCGGCCTCGGCGAGGTGGTACGCGAGGAGCTTCTCCTTCAGCGTGAGTTTGTCGAAGCCGGGGACCCGGTAGCGGAGGATCTGGTAGTCGGCGACCGTCTCCGCGAGCACTTTGAAGCCGTCGTCGCTCGAGGCGACGGGCGCCGGGGGGGTCGGCGCGGGCACCACCATGGTCGGAGCGGGCGGGGCGGTGGTCCCCGGCTCGGGCCCACAGGCCACGCTCGACAACAACGAGAGGCACATCACGAGGCTGGTCTTTCGCACGGCGCGGACCCTATCGCACAGCGCCTCGAAACCAAACCCCAACGTGAGCGTCAGTCGGCGCGTCGCACCGGGCACGTGTCCCAACACGCCGCTGCCTCGTCACAGCTCCGCCCCGCGACGCAGTCCTGGCAGACCACCGCCGCCAAACCATACAGGCGACTCACCGAGGCGCGCTGCTCGCACGTCACCACGCAAGCGCTCACGTCGATGGGCTCCACACACTCCTCGTAGCGCTCGCAGAGCACCCCGCACTCGACGGGTCTCTCGGTGCTCACGTCGTCGCAGCCACTCGCCGAGCCAAGGGACAAAAGGACCATCGCGGCGGCGAGCGCCACCGCCGGCGAGAGCCACGAGCCGCGCGCACGACGTCGACGCCCCACGGCGCCGGGCCCGACCTCGTTTCGCATCGGCGACCTACATGGACCCACGTTCATTGCTGCTTCGGATTGCTCGGCACGCGAGCCCAGCTCTGTTAAAAGCGTACGTTGGTTGAGTGGCGTCCTCGCCCTCCATCGAGCCCATGGCAGGTCCAGGTACAGAGCGGGAGCCCCTTGAGATAGGGGAGCAGGTGGCCGATGTCGAGCTGACCGAGAAGCTCGGCGCCGGCGGCGGGATCCACGTCTACGCGGGCGTCCGCGAAGACGGCTCCAAAGGGGTCGCCTTCGCCGTCGACGGCTCGCTCGATCTCGCGGTGCGCGATCAGTTCCTCACCGCCGCCGGCGAGCTCACCGGGCTCGAGGCCGAGGGGGTCGTGCCCGTCGCGGCCATCGATCCCATCGCCGGCGCCTACGTGGGCGACCTCGAGGCGTCGGGAACGCTCGCCGACATCCCCCTCCTCAGCTGGGATCGAAAGCGCACCGTGGCCCTGTTTCGGCGCCTCTGCGAGATTGTGGCCGCCCTCCACGATCGGGGGATGGTCCACGGCTGGTTGCGTCCCGAGAACGTGCTGCTCGACGGGAGCCTCGAGCCGGTCGTGGCCAACCCTCGCACCCTCGACATCGCCAACCTCTGCCGCACCGATCCGGGGATGGTGTGGCTCCATCGCGTCTACGCTCCCCCGGAGGTGCGGCACGGCGCGACGGCCGACACCCGCGCCGACACCTACGCGCTCGGGCGCATCTTCCACTTCGCCCTCATGGGCGTGGAGCCGGACGAGAAGGACGAGCGCCTCCCGCGCCTCGACACGCTCCTGAAGGACCACCCCAACGCGTTCGCCCGCATCGTCCGAAAATGCACCACCAGCGACGCGGCGCAGCGCTACGCGCACGCGCGTGAGCTCGTCGAGGAGCTCGACCGCATCGATCGCCACGTGCCGGTCGGCTTGGCTCACCCCGACATCGACGGCAAGGAAGAGACGAGCATGGTGGACAACGAGCGCCTCCGCTCGGTGCCACCCCCGAAGAAGCGGCAACGCCCCGCCATCACCATCGAGCTGAAGACCGACCCCCACGAGCAACGGTTCTGGAGCGTCGGCATGGCCATCGGCCTCGGCCTCTTGGGGGCGCTGATGCTCGGCGGACCGATGCTCGTGGTGCAGCTCACCGGGCTCGAAGCCTTCTCCCTCGAGGTGGTGCTCTGGGCCGCGGCGGTCCCCATCGGCTTCGCCACCCCCGGGTTCGGCCCCAACAAGCTCTTGTCGCGGGTGTTCGTGGTGGCCGCGGTGGCGGCGGTGCTCGTCTTCACCGCGCCGCTCGAGCTCATCCGCGAGGGCCGCACCGCAGGCCTCAAGTCGGGCGACGTCGCCGAGCGCGTGCGCGCCATGAAAGAGCTGCTCGCACAGGGAGAGAAAGAGGAGCTGCGCAAGCTCGATCTGAGCGGCGGCGATCTCACCGGCATGGACCTCAGCGGCGCAGCCCTCGACGGCTCCACGCTCGCCGGGGCCCACTGCGTGGGCACCAAGTTCACCAACGCCTCCATGGAGAACGTCGACGTGTCCGGCGCCGATCTGTCGGGAGCCGATCTCACCGGCACCGTCGGAGCATGGATGAAGGGCCTGGAGACCGCGAAGTGCAGCGAGACGACGCGCATGCCCGGAGGCTACACCTGCCAGAACGGCGCACCGACGCGCGGCAACTGACGCTACGTTGCCCCGGACCCGCCGCCCTCCACGACGGTCAGTCTCCACATGGCTCTCATCTCGAAGAAGAAGCACCCCTTCACGGTGCGTGATGAGCTCCGCGAGTACCTGAGCAACAACGGCCGCATGACCCCGTTGCCGGTGGAGTTCGAGCTCCTGAGCCGGTTCACCGAGACCGTCCCCCTCTACAACAAGCGCGGCGAAGACACGCTCTGGGAGACCGTGCTCTACCCCCGCACCGAGTGGGAGGAGATCGATCGCTCCCTGGTTCGCACCTACGCCACGCTCAAGGTCCTCGGCAACATCGCGCTCATGGACCACCTCGTGACCGATCGCGTCGACGTGTGCACCTGGGGCAACACCGCGCCGTTCCGCGTGCGGATCCTCAACACCCTCAACGAGAACTTCGACTACTTCTACGTCAAGCGGGCCGACGCCTCGCGGATCTACGGCCTCGAGCTCGAGCACCTGCTGTCGCCCAACCGTATCGTCTTCCTCGTGGATGGTGACACCGTCGTCGAGGAGCACATCCCAGGGATCCCCGGCGACGACTTCATCGCGAACTGGCTCTCCGACACCCACCTCGACGAGGTGCGGCTCGCCAAGGAGTTCGTAAAGTTCAACGAGCGCTGCCTCATTCGCCTCCTCGGCGACATGCACTCGGGCAACTACGTGGTCGACGTCACCCCCGATTTCGACGAGACGCACTACCGGCTGCGCGCCATCGATTTCGATCAGCAGAGCTACGAAGGTCGCATGAAGGTGTATCTCCCGCAGTTCTACCGCCAGAACAACCCCATCGTGTTCCTCGGCATGAAGTGCATGACGAAGACGACGGTGCACCAGTACCGGCAGGAGGAGCTCACCTTGATCGCGCACCGAGCGCGCTCGGAGGCGCGTCGGCTCACGCACCTGCTCTCGGTGATGTCCACCGATCGCATCGCCCCCCCGGAGCACGTGAAGCAGCTGCGCGGCGAGCTCGCCGAGCACCACGGCGATCATCGCTTTCACTTCTGCTCCTCGATGGGGGAGCTCGTGCAGGCCTCGCTCGAGCTGCTCCCCGGTCACGGCTGAGCGCCCCGAGGAGCTCGCAGCGACGGCGCGCACGAGGAGATGGCGGCGAGACGCCCCCGCACCGCCTCCTCGGGTCTAGCCGTCCACCATCGTCGATGCCATGCTGCGTTCGTGCAGGAGACGGACGAAGAAGCGGCGCTCTTGGGCCGTATCGCCGTTCGGTACGGGTTCATCACCATGGATCAGCTCGCGGAGGCCACGCGCGAGCGCGGGCGCTGCGGCAAGAAGATCGGCGCCATCATGCTCGAGCGCGGGATGCTCGACGAGCTCGCGCTGGGCAAGGTGCTGGCGCTGCAGCGACGTCACCGTGACGCGCTGGATCACAAGGGCGAGCCGAAGGGTGAGGAGGCGCCACGCGCCACCGCTCGTCGACGCATCCCCACGCCGAAAGACTGGTCGTTCGAAGCACCCCGCGAGACACGCTCCCCCGCGTCGCTCCCCCGACGCGAGCGCCGCACCGGCGACGTGGTGCGCGATCGCATCGGCTCCGAGAGCCCACGTCTCGGGGGAGCGGCAGCGAGGCATCGCCCGCTCGAGGCGCCGCGGCGTGACCGCAACACGCAGCCCGACGCCGCAGCCCGGATCCCACCGGGCCCCGAGCCACGAGAGCTCGACCTCGAGCTCGACGCCGAGGTGGACGCCGATCGTCCTCTAAGCTTCCACGAGGCGTCGCCGCGACCCACGCCGCCGCCCAAGCCCGCGCCGCAAAAGCCCGCGCCGCTCGAGCCCGCGCCGCTCGAGCCCGTGCCGCGCAAGGCCGAGCCGCTCGGGGCGGGGCCGTCCCCGGCAACGCCGCCCAAGTCGACGCCAGACCGCGGCGACTCGCGCCCGCGGCACGACAGTCCGCGACGCCAGGCCGCGACCCGCCCCGCGAAGGTGGGCGCCGAGCACGACCAGCCCAGCGCACCCACCCGCCCTGGCCGAGCGATCAGCGTAGAGTCGACGGAGCGGCCGAAGACACGGACCAAGCCCGCCATCCCCCGCTTCCTGCTCGAGGGCGACGCAGCCATCCCCGCCACCGAAGCCGCGCCGCCCGAGGTCACCGCACCGACGTCCGACTCCGGCGTCCTCGGCGCGGCGGACGCCGACGGCGAGGCGCTCGCGTCGACCCCCGTGCGCCCGAGCGCCGAGGCGACGTCGGCCCCCCTCGCGCGCCGTGAGCCCGCCCCGGTAGAGCCCGCGCACGACGCGCCACCGCCGAGAGGCGACGCCCCCCGCGACGACTCCTCGGCGGCCCTCGAAGCGCGCCGAGCCGCTCCGGCCACCGGCCCTGGCCAGGCTGAACAGGTGGGCGCCATCGAGCCGCTGCCGTGGGAGCCGCTCAACGTCGAGAGCCCACGCGTCGCCTACCTCCACGAGCTGCTCGCCCACGCCGTCACCTCTCGGGCGAGCGACGTGCACATCCACGCCGACACCGTCGGTCGCATGCGACACCTGGGCAAGCTCGAGCCCATCACCGACAAGCCGCTCGCGGCCCACGCCACCGAGGAGGCCCTCACCGCGATCCTCACCCCCTGGCAGCGCCGACGGCTCGACGACGACGGGGAGATCGATCTCGCCTACGCGGTCGAAGGCGTCGGTCGCTTCCGGGTGAACGTGTATCGCCAACAGAACGGCACCAACGGCGTCTTCCACGTCATCCCCGCGGCCGTGCCCACCCTCAAGAGCCTCGGCCTCCCCGAGGCCCTGGCCAAGCTCACGAACTACACCCAAGGCATCGTGCTGTTGACCGGTCCCGCCGGCTCGGGAAAAACGAGCACCCTCGCCGCCCTGGTGAACATCATCAACGAGGAGCGCGCCGACCACATCCTCACCATCGAAGATCCGATCGAGTATGTGTTCCCCTCCAAGCGCTGCATCGTCAACCAGCGCCAGGTGGGCCGCCACACCGAGTCGTTCGCGAGCGGGCTCCGTGGCGCGCTGCGCGAAGATCCCGACATCATCTGCATCGGCGAGCTCCGCGATCTCGAGACCATCTCTCTCGCCCTCACCGCCGCCGAGACCGGACACCTCGTGCTCGCGACCCTGCACACCGGGAGCGCCGTGGGCACCATCAACCGCATCGTTGGCGCCTATCCACCAGGGCAGCAGCCGCAGGTGCGCTCGATGATGAGCGAGTCGCTCCGGGCCGTCATCTCGCAGCGCCTGCTCGCGGGCGTGGATGGACACGCCGTGGTGGCGCTCGAGGCGCTGTTCGTGACGCGAGCGGTAGGGGCGCTGATCCGCGACAACCGCACCTTCCAGATCGGCTCCGTGATGCAAACCGGACGGGCGCAAGGGATGCGGCAGCTCGACGACTCTCTGCGCGAGCTCCTCGAGGCGGGCCGGATCCACGAAGACGACGCCCTCGCGAACTGCAACGACCCGCGACGCCTAGGAGGTCATTGACATGGCACGCGTCGACGAGCTCTTGCGTTACCTCCATGAGAGCGGCGGCTCCGATCTCCACCTCGCGGCGGGCCTCGAGCCGCGGGCACGCATCAGCGGCTCGCTCCGTGGGGTGCCCGGCTGGAGCCCGCTCGGCGCGCCCGAGCTCACCGAGATGCTGCGGGAGCTCGCGCCCGAGGAGCACTGGTCGGCCTTCACCGAGCGCCGCGACGTCGACTTCGCCTATGGCCTCGGAGCGGTCGCTCGCTTCCGCGTAAACTACTTCTTCCAACAGAACGGTCCGGGCGCGGTGATGCGCATCATCCCCGAGCGCATCCCCAAGCTCGAAGACCTGAAGACCCCCCCCGTCGTGGCCCGCTTCGCGGAGCTCGAGCGCGGGCTGGTGCTGGTGACGGGCCCCACCGGCTCCGGCAAGTCGACCACGCTGGCCGCCATCATCGACAGGATCAACGCGACCTACCACAAGCACATCGTCACCATCGAAGACCCCATCGAGTTCGTCCACACGCCCCAGCGGTCGGTGCTCTCGCAGCGGGAGGTAGGCAGGCACACGCGGAGCTTCGCCGCCGCGCTCCGCGCGTCGATTCGACAGAACCCCGACGTCGTGCTCGTCGGTGAGATGCGCGATCACGAGACCATCGCGCTCGCCATGACCGCCGCCGAGATGGGCACGCTGGTCTTCGGCACCCTCCACACCAACAGCGCGATCAAGACCATCGACCGCCTCATCGACGCGTTCCCGTCGGAGGAGCAAGAGCAGGCGCGCATCAGCCTGTCGCAGTCTCTGGCCGGCGTGGTCGCTCAGCTCCTCTTGCCGGACAAGGACGGCAAGGGCCGCGTCGCGTCCCACGAGGTGCTCGTCCGCACCTCCGCCCTCCCCAACATCATCCGCGAAGGCAACACCGGCATGCTCGCGTCGATCATCCAGAACGGCAAGGCGCTGGGCATGCAAACGATGGACGACAGCCTCGACGCGCTCGTCGGCGCCGAGCGGATCCGCGTCGAAGACGCCTACCGGAAAGCACAGGACAAGGCGCGCTTCGAGAAGCGCATGAACGAAGCGTGACTCGCGACGCGCGCGGGCGAACGCGTTCGGCTGCTCCGATGGAGGCCAGCCAGCAGGCGAATCAGCGGCTCTCGGCCGGAGCCGCCTTGCCGCCCCGCGTGCCACCTGTGTCGGGGGGCAGCCGCCGCGGCGGCACGACCACCTGCGCGACCCGCCGCACCTGGCCCGCCGTTTCCTTCTTCGGAATGAGCAACGTGTGGCCGGCGAGGATCTTGTTGTCGCGCATCTTGTTCAGCTGCTTGATGGCCGCGACCGTCGTCTTGTAACGGGTTGCGAGCCTCCCGAGGATGTCGCCCTTTTTCACCGTGTGCTGGATGTAGCGCAACGCCGGCTTGATGATCTTGTGGGTCACGAGCAGCGGGTAAGCGCGCCGCCCGAGCTCCTGGGCCACCGGGTTGTAGAAGCGCACGTGAATGTGGGTGTCGTGCCCCGGTGCGTGGCGGATGATGGAGACGGTGCCCGGCTTGCCCTGGTACTGAAACACGCTGTCGAGCCAGTCGGGGTCCTCACCGATCGCGAGCGCGTGCTCCTTGAGGAGCTTCTGCACCGACGTGTTGATGAAGATGTACTGCGCGTCGGTCTCGGTGAGCAGGGCGCGTACGAAGGTCCACGTGCGGGCGCGATCGAGGTTGTCCGCGTTCACCCGGCGATACCAGGTGAGCTTGGTCGCGTCTTTGTAGAAGAAGCTGATGTCGACGTCGCGTCCGGTCTGGTGGCTCTTGTGGGGGCTGAGATGTCCGCCCCGCTTCGCCGAGATGTGGCCGATGTAGAGCTTGTGCGAGCCCGGGTGGCGAGCGTGCACGGCGTTGATCGCAGCGGCGAGGTAGTCGACGGTCTCTTGCGTGCCCCACGCGACCCCCGGCTCCATCAGCACCCAGCGGTCGCTCTTCGGCATCTGCACCGGGTTGACCAGGAGCCCCGAGTTGGGGTGGCCCACCGACATCGGCCCGAGGCTGGCGAGCTTGTCGCGCACCCGGCGATCGAGCTCTGCGTCGCTGAGATCCAGCACCGCCGACTTCGGGCTCACCCCGCACGAGGGGCCGTCCTCGGCCTCGTCGCCGTGGGCGTGCTCGCCGTTGAGCTCGTCGTGCTCGGCGTCCGCGGAGTGTTGCTCGGGCGCGGGTGTGCCCTTCGTCTTCGGCTTGTCGCAGCTCGTCGCGGGCGACGCCTTCGCCGGCTTGTCCTCGTTCGCGAGCTTCGCCTTCGCGGTCTCCTTGGCGGGCTTGGCCTTCGCGGGCTGGGCCTTCTTCGCGCTCTCCTTGGCGGGCTTGGCCTTCGCGGGCTGGGCCTTCGCGGGCTTGGCCTTCGCGGGCTGGGCCTTCTTCGCGCGCTCCTTGGAGGGCTTGGCCTTCGCGGGCTTGTCCTTCGGCCCGGCGAGAGCCGGCGTGCTCAGCGCGAGCCCGAGGAGGGCGACGAGAGTGGTCAGCGTGCGACGCATGACGAGGTGGGTCACCATGCCCGAAGGTGTAGGTGTTGTCCAGACCCCGGCCCGGAGGGCCGCGTCGCCATCCTGCTCGGGTGGCCGTGCGCGCGTCTCCGTCTCCCGCCAACGTTCCGGAATCACGAACTTCAGAAGCAGCGACCGGCGCCCGTCTCCTCGTCGTTGATCACACCGCACGACCACAGCGTCGTCCCCGATGCGTTCGCGTGCACGTCGACCACGAAGTTGCCCGACACCGCGCCGGAGGCCACCACGCTGCCCACGTAGCGAGTGGAGCGGCTCGCGTCCTCCACCTTGCCGTTCGTCCCGTAGTCGAGGCTGTGTCGCGTGACCACCACGCTGCCCGAGAGCGACAGACCGGCCGTCGTGTAGCCGTCGAGATCGAGGAACAGCTTCTCCCCGTACGACTTGTACTGGCCTCCGGCCGCGTACTCGGAGGAACCGCGCCACCCCGTGACGTCGATCGAGCCCGAGCCCTCGAGGGTGCCCGAGACGGCTCGCCCGGCGTCCACGTCGGTCAACCAGACGTCGGGCTCCGCCTCGATGGCGCGCGTGACCCCGTCGGCCGCCGCCACCACCGCGTCGAGCACGGCCCCTCCCCCTTGATCGGCCTCGCACGCGGTCGCGGTCGCCGCGACGAGGACCAGCAGTACCTTCTCCCACCCACGAAAACGCCGAGCTCGCATGGCCCGATGGTAGCCCAGGCGCTCGCGTTTCGCCGAGCGGACCGGTAAGACTCGAGGGGTGACCCCCTCGACCGACCTCAGCGCGCGCGCGGTGATCGTGCGAAACCCTGGGGAGCCCGCCCGCGTGGAGACCCTCCGAGTCGAGGCCCCCGGCCCTGGAGAGATCCTCGTGCGGATGCTCGCCACCGGCGTGTGCCACACCGACTTGCACGCCAAGGAGGGGCACTTCGGGCGGCAGTTTCCGTACCTGCTCGGCCACGAAGCGACGGCCGTGGTCGAGCGCGTGGGGGCGGGCGTGACCCGTCCGAGCGTGGGCGACACGGTGATGCTCAACTGGCGCGCCCCCTGCGGGCGCTGCCGGTTCTGCGACGCGGGGCGCCCCTCGCACTGTGAGCGCCCGCGCACCGCCGAGCCCCGCCTACACACCGAGGACGGGCTCGCGGTCGGCCGCGTGTTGGGCCTCGGCACCTTCGCGACCCACACCGTGGTGGCGGCGGAGCAGGCGGTGGCGGTCGACCCCGCGCTCGCCCCCACCGCCACGTGCCTCATCGGCTGCGGCGTAGTCACTGGCGTCGGCGCCGTGCTCTTCTCCGCGCGGGTCGAGCCGGCCCAGACCGTCGCGGTGTTCGGCTGCGGCGCGGTCGGGATGAGCGTCGTCTTGGGCGCTCGCCTCGCACGCGCCAGTCGCATCATCGCGGTCGACCGCGTCGCGCGGAAGCTCGACTGGGCCCGCGAGCTCGGCGCCACCGACGTCGTCGACGCAGCCCGCACCGATCCGGTGCGGGCGATCCGCGAGCTCACCGGCGGCGTGGATCACGCTTTCGAAGCGGTGGGCCTCCCCACCACCGTGGAGCAGGCCCTACAGAGCTGCCGCCTGGCCGGCACCTGCACCCTCATCGGCGTCCCCCAGCCAAAGGCCGAGGCAAGCCTCCGACTCGCCCCGTTCTTCTACGGGCGGCTCACCCTCAAGAGCACCTTCTACGGCGACTGTCTCCCCTCGCGCGACTTCCCGCTCCTCGCGCGCTGGTATGCGAACGGTGAGCTCCCCCTCGACGCGCTCGTCACCCAGACGATCGGCCTCGACGACGTGGAGGACGCCTTCGCGGCCATGACGCGCGGTGACACGCTGCGCAGCGTCATCGTGTTCTGACCGCGAGCGCCTGGCGCGCCGATCACCGCTCCGGGGAGCCCCCCACGGGAGCTCAGCCCACCGAGCTCACGATCGCGGCGCGCTTCTCGGCGTCGGTCGCGTCGCGCACGCTGATGACCTCCACGTCGTAGCGGAGGGTCAGGCCCGCGAACGGATGGTTGGTGTCGACATAGACCACCTCCTTGTCGACCCTGGTGATGAACAGCGTCACCGGGGCGCCGTTGGGGGTCTCGGCGCTGAACTGCACGCCTGGCTTGAGCTCCGCGTCGCGGGGGAACGTGGCCCGCGGCACGGGCTGCGGCCCGGCGCTCTTCTTCCGAGAGCCGAACGCGTCGCGGGCGGTGAGCTCCACCGTGAACTTGTCGCCCGCCTTCTTGCCGGTGAGCGCGCGCTCCAGCCCCGGCACGACGTTGCCGTGCCCGTGAAGATACGCCTCCGGCGTCTCCCCCGAGCTGTCGAGCAGCTTCCCCCCGGTCGTGCTCATCGTGTATTTCACCTCGACCAACTTCCCGGCAGAAATGGTGTCCTGTGCCATGACCTGACCTGGGTAGCAGGACCCCGAACGAGCGAGAAGCCATGGCTGACCTAGACGACCTGTTTCAGGACATCCGTGAGGCATGCTCACCGCGAAGCTGGTCCAAGGGCATCGAGCTCGCGCGCACCGACGCGGTCCACGGGCTCGACGTGGAGCCGCACGCCGCCACGCTGCGGGTGCGCACGCCCGACACCACGGTGGCCCCCACCGTCACGCTCTACCTCGACGACGCAGAGTGGGTGTGCGACTGCAACAGCACCGCCGACGCGTGTGAGCACGCTGCCGCCGCCGTCATCGCCCTGCGGAAGGCCCGCAAGGAAGGCCACGAGCTCCCCTCGTCGCGCCGCGTCGCCGGCACCCTCCACTACGCCCTCGTCACGGACGACGAGCGGCTCCAGCTGACGCGCTGGATCGTGTCGGACGCGGGCAAGACGCTCCTCCAAGGCTCGATCACCGGCGTGCTCGACGAACGCGACGGCACCCCCACCGTCGACCCCACCCAGATCGATCTCTCCATCGATCGCCTGCTCCTGGCCAAGCGCGTGCGCAGCTACACCTTCGACGCGTTTCTGCCGTTCTTGCCGCTGCTCTCCGACGCCCCCTCGGTGGAGCTCGACGGCGTGCCCATTCGGGTGAGCCCGCAACCGCTCGGCCCGCGCGCCATCGTGCGCGACGCACCCCACCGCGCCGCCGTGGTGCGCTTCGAGACCCCGTCCGCCTTCGAGCGCGTCGTCGTTCCCGGCCTCGCGCTCGCGCGCGATGGCGCGTCGCTGGTGCTCCGCCCCGTCGGCCTCGCCGAGATCGTCGGTCTGAAGCTCGAGCGGCTGCCCCGAGACACCCACTACCCGCGTCACCGCATCGCCGAGCTCATCTCCGAGACGCTGCCGCGACTCCGCGCCGAGGCCGAGGTGGTGAGCGAGGCCCGACACCTCCCCGACAAGCAGCGCTCCCTCGCGCCCCACGCGCTCCTTCAGGTGGAGCAGCGGGGGGCCGCCCTCAGCGTGTTGCCCCTCCTCGTGTACGGCGATCCGCCCTGTGCGCGCGTCGACACCGACGACCGTGGGCGCGGCAACCTGGTGCACCTCGGCGGCCCGGTGCCCGAGCGCGATCCGCGCGCCGAGCGGCGCGTCGTCGCCCAGCTCGCGGAGGCGCTCGAGCTCGTCCCCGGGCGGCGGGTGGAGGTGACCGGCCGCGACGCGCTCGAGCTCGCGAAGAAGCTCCGGAGCTACCACGGCGAGGTCGACGGCTCGGCGCACCTCGACCACTACCCGACCGCTCCCCTCAGCGTGGCCGTGGACATCCGGGCCGACGGTCTGGAGCTCTCGGTGAGCGCCGGCGAGCGCACGGCCGACCCCAAGGCGGTGCTCGACGCCTTTCGCGCCGGAGAGGCGGTGGTTCCCCTGCTCGGCGGGGGCTGGGCCGAGCTGCCCACCGATTGGCTCTCGCGCCACGCAGACCGTATCGAGCAGCTCCTCGCCGCGCGCGCCACCGACGGCACCGTCGCGCGCCACGCACGCCCCGCGCTCGCCGCCCTCTGCCGCGAGCTCGAGCACCCACCGCTGCCCGAGCTCGAGCGGCTGACGCCGTTGCTCGCCGGCTACGAAGGCCTCCCTCACGCCCCCCTCCCCGACGACCTCCACGCCGAGCTGCGCGACTACCAACGCCTCGGCATCGACTGGTTGAGCTTCCTCCGCGACGCCGGCCTCGGCGCGGTGTTGGCCGACGACATGGGCCTCGGCAAGACGCTGCAAGCGCTCGCGACCATCAACGGCCGCACGCTGGTGGTCTGCCCGCGCAGCGTCGTCCACAACTGGGCCGACGAGCTCCGCAAGTTTCGTCCCTCGCTGCGCCACGCGGTCTATCACGGCGTCGGGCGCGCGCTCGACGACGACGCCGACGTCACGCTCACCACCTACGCCCTGTTGCGAGCCGACATCGACACGCTCGCCGGCTTGCGCTGGGACGCGGTGATCCTCGACGAGTCGCAGGCCATCAAGAACCCCGACAGCCAGGTGGCTCAGGCCGCCTATCGTCTCCGCGCCGACTTCCGCGTGACGCTGAGCGGGACGCCGGTGGAGAACCGCCTCGAAGAGCTGTGGAGCCAGATGCACTTCGCCAACCCTGGCCTCCTCGGTGGGCGAAGCCAGTTTCGCGACGGCCTCGCCCGCCCCATCGAGAGCGGCGAGCCAGAGGCGCTCGTGCGCCTGCGCGAGCGGATCCGCCCGTTCGTGTTGCGGCGAACCAAGACGAACGTGCTGCGCGAGCTCCCTCCGCGCACCGACGTCGTGTTGCACTGCGAGCTCGCGCCTCACGAGCGCGACGTGTACGAGGCGCTGTCTCTCGCGACGAAGAAGACCATCGTGGCGCAGCTCTCCGCCGGCGGCGGCGTGATGGAAGCGCTCGAGGCCCTCTTGCGCCTGAGACAGGCCGCGTGCGACAGCCGCCTCATCCCCGGCGCCGAGCCCTCCACCAAGCCGTCGAGCAAGATCCGCCGCTTGATGCTGGCCCTCGAGCAGATCGCCGCCGAGGGCCACAAGGCGTTGGTGTTCTCGCAGTGGACGAGCCTCCTCGATCGGGTGGAGCCGGAGCTCACCGGCGCCGCCATCCCCTTCCTCCGCCTCGACGGCTCGACGCGCGATCGCGGCGCGGTCGTCTCGGCCTTCCAAGACCCGGGCGGACCGCCGGTGTTGCTGATTTCCCTCAAGGCGGGAGGCACCGGTCTGAACCTCACCGCCGCCGACCATGTCTTCTTGCTCGATCCCTGGTGGAACCCCGCGGCCGAGGATCAAGCGGCCGATCGCGCCCACCGCATCGGCCAAGAGCGGCCGGTGATGGTGTACCGGCTCGTCGCCAAAGAGACGGTCGAGGAGCGCATCCTCGCCCTTCAGGAGCACAAGCGCGCGCTCGCCGACGCCGCCCTCACCGGCGCTGGGCGCGCCGCCCAGCTCACCCGCGACGACCTCTTGGCCCTCTTCGATTGAGGCGGCCCCGAGGGGGCGCGGGCTCGCGCGGCGCCCGCCACGGAGCACCGCCCTCGCCGAGAACTGGGCCCGACCCCCTCGCCGCTGATAGGGCACACCCAGACCCATGCGCACGCTCATCCCCGTCGCCATCGCCCTCGCCATCGGCGCCACCAGCCTCGAGGCCCGCGCCCAAGAGACCGGCACCGCCCACACCTCCACCAAAGACTTCCAGATCGGGATCGGCGCCGGGCTGAGCCTGCTCTCACCGGTGATCGTCGGCGGCAGCACGATCTTCGCGGGCCCGTTCGGCGGCGGCTCGCTCGTCATCCCGCTCGACATCGCGGGGGTCGTCCGCATCGAGCCGGAGGTGGGCTTCTTCCACTACAATCAGGGCACCGACACCAACTCCGACACCTCCACCACGGTGAAGCTGGGGGCCGGGATCTTCTGGATGTTCGGCATCGGCGACGACGCGCAAGGCACCCTCGGGGCGCGGCTCGGGCCGCAGATCGTCTCTCAGGTCCAGGAGCGACCGGAGGCCATGGGCGCCGGCTCCGTCGAGACGACCCGGACCGCCATCAACTTCGCGGCCGGTCCGGCGTTCGGTGGCGAATACTTCTTCAGCGAGAACTTCAGCCTCGGCGCGGAGGCCCAGATCAACTTCATGTACCTCGGCGAAGAGGACATCTCGGTCGATCCCGGCCCCGATCCCGGTGGCAACGATCAAACCGGCTTTGCCGCCCACACCAACGCGGTGATCTTCGCGCGCGTCTTCTTCCTCTGATCGAGATCCGACCCGGGAACACCGGCCTCTCGCCGAGCGCGCTTGGGCGTTGGGGCGAGAAGCGCAACACGGTGGGTGGGGGGCCCCGCGCGCAGCGTGGGGGGAGGGTGCGGCAGCACCCTCCAGGAAACACAGCCTCAGAAGCAGGACGGCTCTTGGTTGCCCGCGAACACCGTCGTCCAGTAGGTGCCGTAGGTGCCGCCGCCGGTGGCGCGCCCGATGCCGATCATCGTGAAGCTCGACCCGAGCATGTTGGTGTTGTGCCCCGGTGAGTTGCGCCACTGCGTGAACGTGCCCGCAGCGCCGCTGTTTCCCGCGGCGATGTTCTCGGCCATGGCCGTCGACGGACCACAGCCGAGGTCGAAACACGCGTCGCACGCGCGGTCCCACGGCGAGCTCCCGTTCAACCCGGTGTGGTCGAAGTAGTTGTTGTCGCGCATGTCCTCGCTGTGGCCTTGGGCGGCGCGGTTGAGCGACACGCACGCGCTCAGGGGCCCGAGCCCGTTCTGCGCGCGGTAGTCGTTGAGCGTCGCGAGGAACGCCTGCTCCTCCGCGTCGAGGGGCGTGGTTCCGGCGCCGGCGCCCCCACAGTTCTCCCCTCCCCCGGTGCTGCTCGACGTCGAGCCCGCGCCCGAGCCCGTGCTGCCCGTCGCGCTCGACGAGGTGGCGCTCGAGGAGGTCGTCGCGTCGTCGGCCCCGGCGCCGGTGGAGGTGGTGCTCGCCCCCCCCGCCCCCACGGTCGTGTCGGGGCCCGAGCCGGTGCTCGTGGTCGAGCCCGACGCTCCACCGGTGGTGGGCCCGCTCGAGGCCGCGCCCCCGCTGGCGCTCGTCGCTTCCGACTCCTCGTCGTCGGCGGCGATCATCAGATCGTCGGCGCCGGTGACGAAGTTGCACCCAACGACCAGCCCAAGCACCAAAGTCACGCCACGCAGTCTCATCGCCACTCCCGCCGAGATGCCGAGCCCCAACCGCGACGATACGGCCACGACGCCCTCCGTTGAAAGCGAGACCGCTCAGGCGGTGAAAGTCCGCCACCATTGAACGCGCAGCGCGTGGGCCTCGCCGCGCCTCACGGGCTGGACCTCTGCTTGGCTCCGAGGAGCGGACGTGCCAACAAACCTCCGATGCGACGCCTGTGGCTGTGGCTGGCCCTCTTCTCGACGCTCCTCTTCGCCGCCGCGTGCGACAAGGGCGGTGGCGCCGCGGGGGTCGACGCCTCGGCAGACAAGAAGCTGAAGATCGCCGTCATCCCGAAGGGCACCACCCACGAGTTCTGGAAGAGCGTGCACGCCGGCGCGGTGAAGGCCGCGCGCGAGCTCGACGTCGAGATCGTGTGGAAGGGTCCACTCAAAGAGGACGACCGCAAGCAGCAGATCGATCTCGTGCAGAGCTTCATCGCCCAGCGCGTGGATGGGATCGTGCTCGCGCCGCTCGACGACAAGGCGCTCGTCAAGCCGGTGAAGGACGCCGCGCGCTCGAAGATCCCCGTCGTGATCTTCGACTCCTCACTCCAAGAAGACCATCACGCGAGCTTCGTCGCGACCGACAACGAGAAGGCCGGGGCCCTCGCCGGTAAACACATGGTCGAGCTGCTCCAGGGCGGCGGCGGGAAGGTGGTGGTGCTGCGCTATCAAGTGGGCTCGGCGAGCACCACCGAGCGCGAGAAGGGGTTCCTCGGCGCGCTCGAGGGAGCCAGCGGCATCGAGGTGGTGAGCAGCAACCAATACGGCGGCGCCACCACCGAGAGCGCGTTCACCGCGTCCGAGCAGCTCCTCATCGCCCAGAAGGCGGCCGACGGAGGGGTGAGCGGCGTGTTCTGCCCCAACGAGTCGACCACCTTCGGCATGTTGCTCGCCTTGGAGAAGCTCGGCCTCGCTGGCAAGGTCAAGTTCATCGGCTTCGACGCCTCCGACAAGCTCATCAAGGCCCTCTCGGACGGGAAGCTCTCCGCGCTCGTCCTCCAAGATCCGTTCACCATGGGCTACCTCGGGGTGAAGACGTTGGTGGCCCATCGGCGGGGCGAGACCGTAGAAAAGACGATCGACACCGGGTCGAATCTCGTGACCAAGACCAACCTGAGCGACCCGAACATCCAGACGCTCCTCCACCCCGATCTCGGCCAGTGGCTCGACGAGTGACCCCCTCCCCCTCGGCGTCCGATCGCGAGCCCGTGCTCGAGGTGCTCGGGGTGAGCAAGTCGTTCGGAGACACCCGCGCGCTCCAACAGGTCGAGCTGTCGGCGCGAGCCGGCGAGGTGCACGCGGTGCTCGGCGAGAACGGCGCGGGGAAGAGCACGCTCATGAAGGTGCTGGCGGGGGCGCTCCGCCCCGACACCGGGACCATGAAGCTCGGCGGCGCGGTGTTCGCCCCACAAAGCCCCACCGAAGCGCGCGCTGCCGGGGTGTCGATCGTGTTCCAGGAACCCCAGCTCTGCCCGCACCTCACCGTGGCCGAGAACATCGTGCTCGGCGACGAGCCCACCCGGGGCCCGTTCGTGGCGCGCGCCCGCATGCGGCGACGCGCTCGCGAAGCCCTCGCGCGGCTGTTCGGCGAGGAGGGTGCCATCGCAGTGGACGCGCTCGTGGCTTCGCTGTCTCCTGGCGATCGCCAGCTCGTCGCCATCGCGCGCGCGCTCTCCGCGAGCGCCTGCCGCGTGCTCATCCTCGACGAGCCCACCGCGAGCCTCACCGCGAACGACGCCGAGCGGCTGTTTCGAGCCATCGCCGCGCTGCGCGCCGACGGCCTCTCGATCTTGTACATCTCGCACTACCTCGAGGAGGTGGAGCGCATCGCCGACCGCTTCACGGTGTTCCGCGACGGCCAGACGGTGGGGCACGGGGAGGTCGCCACCACCGCGATGGCCGACGTGGTGCGCCTGATGGCCGGAGGCGACGTGGACGAGCTCTTTCCCAAGAGTGAGCGACGCCCCGGCGAGGCGCTGCTCGAGCTCACCGGCGTCGCCGGCCGCGACAAGCCCACCGACGTCTCGCTCACCCTTCATCGTGGCGAGGTGTTGGGGATCGCGGGCTTGGTCGGTTCGGGCCGCACCGAGCTCCTCCGCGCCATCTTCGGCCTCGACCCGGTTCGCCGCGGCCGCATCCGCGTCGGCGCTTACCAGGGGGCGGCGTCCCCGACGCGGCGCCTCGGTCAAGGCGTGGGGATGCTCAGCGAAGACCGCAAAGAGGAGGGATTGGCCGCGACCATGTCGGTGGCCGACAACCTGACGCTCTCACGGCTCGACGGGCGCGGGCCGCTCGGCGTCATCCTCCCCTCGCGCCAGCGACGCACCGCCGCGCGCTGGATCGACACGCTCGGCATCCGCTGCCGCGATCCCGCGCAGCCAGTCTCGGATCTCTCGGGAGGCAACCAGCAGAAGGTGGCGCTCGCTCGCCTCCTCCATCACGAGGTCGACGTGCTCTTGCTCGACGAGCCCACGCGGGGCATCGACGTCAAGAGCCGCGCGGAGATCTATCGACACATCGACGAGCTCGCCCAAGCTGGCCGCGCCGTGCTCGTGGTCTCCAGCTACCTCCCCGAGCTGTTCGGGATCTGCGACCGGATCGCGGTGATGCGCCGCGGCTGCCTCGGCCCCGCCCACCCGGTGGACAGCGTCGACGCCCACGCCGTCCTCATGGAGGCCACCGGCGCATGAGCCCGACGCTGCGCGCCTGGCTCCGCCTGCCGTGGGTCGGCCCCCTCGCCGCCCTCGTCGCGGTCTACGCCCTCTTCGCGGCCCTCACACCGGAGACCTTCGCGCAGTTCGTCAACCTCGAGACCATGGCACGCCAGACCGTGGTGGTGGCCATCGCGTCGGTGGGGATGACCTTGGTGATGGTCAAGGGTGGCATCGATCTGTCGGTCGGCTCCGTCGTCGCGCTCACCACGGTGGTGGTGGCGCGCGCCCTCGAGAGCGGAGAGGGCCCCCTCGCCGCCGTGCTCGTCGGGGCGGCCGTCGCTGGGATGTGCGGTCTCGCCAACGGCGTGCTCGTCGCGTGGCTCCGCATCACGCCGTTCATCGTCACCCTCGGCACCATGAGCCTGTTGCGCGGCGTCGCCAAAGGCCTCGCCGACGAGCAGAAGGTGGACGCCGACGCCCAAGGCCTCGACGAGCTCATGGCGGTGCTCCCCGACGAGCTCGGCTGGGTGCTCCTCCCCCCTGGGGTGTGGATCGCGCTCCTGCTCGCGATCGCGGCCGCTGGCCTCCTCCACTACACGCGTCTCGGCCGCCACGTGGTGGCCATCGGGTCCAACGTGCGCACCGCCGAGCTCTGTGGCGTGGCCGTCCCCCGGGTCACGGTGATCGTCTACGCCCTCGCCGGAGTGCTCGCCGGCCTCGCGGGCGTCATGGAGTTCGCCACCCTCACCGTCGGCGACCCGACCGACTCGATCGGGCTCGAGCTCGAGGTGATCGCGGCCGTCGTCATCGGAGGAGGCTCCCTCTCCGGGGGACAAGGCTCGATCGCGGGCGCCATCCTCGGCGCCTTGCTCATGACCGTCATCAAGACCGGCTGCACCCACGTGGGTGTCCCCAACTGGGTGCAGGAGATCCTCACCGGCACCATCATCGTGCTCGCGGTCGGGCTCGACCGGCTCCGCAGCCGACGCACCTCGTGAACCTCCTCGTGCAACATGTGGCCCCCGAAGATCGATTCGCACGACGAGCGGTTCTCCCAAGCCGTGCGCTCGCTCGAGGCGGGAGCCACGCAGTCGTGGCGCGCAGGCTGCGAGAGAAAGTCGCGGCCGGTCATGCCATCATGGAGCCTCGGATGAGCATCGACGCCGACGCCAAGCGCTACTTCCCCGTCATCGTGTGCGCGATGCTGGGCGTCGCTGCATACTTTCAGGCGTCGGCCATCGGCTCGCTCATCTCGGCGAGCATCGGCGACGCGCCGGAGCCCCCCGTTGGCACCACCGCCGCGGCGGCCCTACCCCCCGTGGAGGACGCCGACGCCGCGCCCATCCTCGAGCGCAACCCGTTCGACTCCACGGCGGCGCCCATCGATCCCAAGGCGCTCGAGGAGCCGGCGAACGAGCCCGGTACCGACGAGCGCGGGATCGCGGCGTGCAACAGCGGTCGCGTCGTGCTCATCGCGCAGAACGACGACCCGGCGTGGGCCTTCGCGGCCATCGCTGACGGCACCGGCGGCACCCAGCTCCGCCGCGTGGGCGACAAGTTCGGCGCGTTCGAGCTCGAGTCGCTCGCCTGGGATCGCGTCTACCTCAAGGAGGGCGGCAGACGATGTTTCCTCGCCATGGGGCCCACGTCGCTCTCCTCCAGCGACGTCGAGCCCTCCTCGGAGTCGGGCGATCCGGCTGGCGCGATCAAGAAGATCTCGGACACCGAGTACTCCCTCGACCGAGCCACCTTGGACGCCGTCCTCGGCGCCGAGTCGCAGCTCCTCAGCGGCGTCCGCATGACACCGGTGCGCAGCGGAGACCGGGTGACCGCGCTGAAGCTCGGCGTCGTGCGACAAGACTCCCGCGTCCACGAGCTCGGACTCCGGACGCGAGACGAGCTGCAGACGATGAACGGCATCACGCTCTCGAGCCCCGAGCAGCTCTTTCAGGCCTACGAGAGCACCAAGGCCGCCTCGCGCGTCCAGCTCCGCGTTCAGCGCGCTGGCGCCCCCGTCACCATCACCTACCAGATCCAATAGCCAGGTGGCCCCCGCCGGCGCGCTGACGACCACGACGCCCTCCGCCAGCGGCTCGACTCACAAACACGGCTCGCAGCCGCAGCTCGTCCCGTTGTCGCAGACGAGCGTCGGCTTGGGTCCCCCCACGCTGCATGAGGCCGCGCAGTCGTTGACCCCACAGTCCACCGAGGCCCCCTGGCACACCTGGGTGCCCGACTGGCAGACGATGTCGCAGGTGCCGGCGCCGCAGGTCACCGAGAGATTCTGACAGCCGCGGGTCCCCGAGCACCGCACCGCGCACCCCTGTCCGCTCGGACAGGTCAACGTCGCCGTGTTGCACGCGTCGGTACCCGGGCCGCAGAGCACCTCGCAGTCCCACCCGTTCGGACAGTTGAGCGCCGTCGCCGCGCAGCTCGACGCGTCCGTGCAGCTGAGCTGACACGTCGTCCCGTCGCAGCTGTCGCACGAGGCCGGGCACGGGCCCCCGCGCCCCGGCGCGTTGACGCCGCACACGAGACCGCCCCCCGCGCCGCCGCCGCCTGCTGCCATCCCTCCCTGACCGCCTGGGCCGCTGCCGCCGCCCACCCCACCGGCGCCGCCCGCGGCCGTCCCCCCGGCACCGGCCCCCCCGACGAGGACCCCTCCCGCGCCACCGTCGGCGCCGCCGCCCACGCCGCCGCCAGCCCCCTCGTCGTCCGGGACGAACACTGCGTCGCTGACACCGCCGATGAGGTGGCATCCGGCGGCGAGCACCGACAAGCTGACGAGGAACGACCGCATCTCAGTAAGCACCGCCCCCATCAGAACCGCACCGCCCCCATCAGAACCGCACCGCCCCCATCAGAACCGCACCGAGAGCATCCCCTGCTCGGCGCTCACGGGGGCGTCCTCCAGGAAGTACACGAGAACGCCCGCCAGCGCGACCGCCGCTCCGGCACCGGCGATGCAAAAGCCGACGGTCGAGACGTGCGCCAGCGTGACCGACTCCTCCTGAGCGGACCGCGCCGACTCCGGGTACGTGTTGTCGCCGAGGTGCAGCGCCTTCACGTCGGACGCGCGCGCCAACGAGAGGCCCCCCGTGATCGCACCGACGAGCACCCCGGCCCCCGCCACGCCGACCCCGATCCAGGTCCAGGGCGGGATTTCGGGCTCAGGCCGCGGGGCAGCCGGCCCCGGCCCCGGCTCGCTCGAAGGCGCTGGCTTGGTCCCCGGGGGTGGGGCCCTGAGCAACACGCGGATCTCGTCCCTCGCGGCTTCGACGAGCGTGAACGTCTGCACCTCCGTCATGAACCCCGGCGCCGACACCTCGAGCTTGTGCTTGCCTGGATCGAGGGGCAGAGGTTTGCCCTCCGGAACGAGGATGCCGTCGACGCTGAGCGCCGCGCGGCCCACCTCCCCCGGCCAGCCCGCGGTGATCGTCACCCGGGGGATGCGCTCCTCGAGCTCGAGGAGCGCGGCCTGCGCCTTCTCACGGGCCTTGGTGAAGGCCTCCGGCTCCTCCTCCGCGCGCGGGTAGGCGAGCACCCGCTCGAACGCCTGCTTCGCCTCGAGGAGTCGCCCCAACACCGCGAACGTCCTCCCCACCTCGATGCCGGTCGTCGGCACCCCCATGATCGTGTCCGCGCCGCGATAGTCGTTGAGCGCGCCCTCGTAGTCACCGGCGCGGAACTTGTCGTCGCCGCTCGCGACGAGCTTGCGCGCCACGTCCTTCTCCGCGTCGCTCGCGGCAGCGACGTCGCCAGCCCTGGCCGTCGCTGGCGGGGCGGCGACCAGCATCACCACGGAGAACACGAGCGAGAGACGACCCATCGCGAGCGAGGCTACCCGAAATCCTTGAGATCGTTAATGCCTCGTCATTGACGCCGTTGAGATTTGGGATATGTTCGCGCAGTGAAGCTGGGCTCCGGGGAGTGGGTGACCCCCTCCATCCAGCTGCTGCGACTGTTGGACGAGGGGGCAATGGGCAGCGTCTGGGTCGCTGACCACGTCAGCCTCGGCACCGAGGTCGCGGTGAAGTTCGTGTCCGATCGGCTCGTGGGCAACGACGCCGCGCTGCTGCGCCTCGAAGCCGAGGCCCGCGCCGCCGCCCGCCTCAAGAGCCCCCACGTGGTGAAGATCTTCGACTACGGCGTGCACGAAGGGAGAACGCCGTTCTTCGTGATGGAATACCTCGAGGGGGAGACGCTGCGGGAGCGCCTCGACCGCGACGGGACGCTCCCGCCCCGCGACGCCGCCCTCGTGGTGACGCACGCGGCGCGCGGCCTCCACAAGGCGCACCGACTCGGCATCGTCCACCGCGACATCAAACCCGACAACCTGTTCCTCCTCGACGACGACGACGAGCTCTTCGTCAAGATCGTCGATTTCGGCGTGGCCAAGGGCCTGACCAAGGGGGTCACCGAGCCCGGCATGCTCCTCGGCACCCCGCTCTACATGAGCCGCGAGGCCATCGTCGATCTCCACATCGATCATCGCATGGACCTCTGGGCCCTCTCGGTCGTCGGCTACGAGGCCCTCACCGGAGCCCTCCCGTTCGACGGCGAGACCATCGACGAAGTGTGCACCGCGATCTGGCGCGGGACCTTCACCCCGCCCTCGGAGCTGAACGACGAGCTGACCGACGAGGTCGATCGCTGGTTCAAGCTGGCTTTCCACCGGCAACGCCAAGAGCGCCCCGCCACCGCCAAGCAGCTCGCCGCCAGCTTCGTTCAGGCGGTCGCGACCATCCCAGGGGCGCTCCTCGACGACGCCCCCGACGCTTGGCGCCTGTCGCAGATCGATCTCATGGCGCACGTCTCCACGCTCTCGAGCTTTCCTGCGCCCAGCTCGCGACCGCCGGCCAGCTCGCAACCACCGACCAGCTCGCCGCCTCCGCGCGCGTCGTCGACCCCGCCGCCCCCGAGGTCGTCGCCGAGCCTCGCGCCGCCGAGCGAACGACCGGTCGACGCCACCCGCGCGAGCCACACACCCTCGAGCCTTGGACCGGTCGTGACGCCTTCGCAGCGGACGCGCGCGATCCCCCTCGACGATCCCGACTCGTTCGACGCGAACGCGACCGACGTGGGTCCGCTCTCGAGCCGCGCTGGCGCGGCCGCGACCAGCGACGACGCGCTCCTCACGTCGCCGCACCTGCGCACGCGAGATTCCGACGAAGGTCCGTCCAGCTTCACGCCGCCTCCCAACGCGCCGCGCCGCGCGCGCGTGTGGGTCACCCTCGTCGCCCTCGGCGCCATCGCGGCCGTGGTCCTCGCCGTCGCCTCGACCTTCCCGCGCGCTTCGAACGAAGCCGACCCGACACAGGCTGGAGTGCCGTCATCGTCGCTCTTCGAGCCTCGTTCCTTGCCGGACGGCCCGCCGGTGACGCAACCAGGCTCGTCCCCCGCAACGGCGGCCCCGAGCCAGGCCACGGCCAGCGCCGACGCGAGCGCGACAGCGGCTCCGCCGGTGGCGACGAGCCCCCCGGCGCCGGTCGGACGTGAGGCGCCCCGCCCCGCGTTCAGCGCCCCCTCCGCGCGGCCGGCCCCCGCCCCTCCCCCAGAGAAAGACCTCGGGTTCTGAGCTCGTCGCGACGGCGACGATCGGGCTGCCGCGTCTTCAGCTCGCGCCGCGCTCCGTGCCTCGCGCGGCAACACCCATGACGGAGGTGGAGCCCGTCACTCGACAGGCTCCCCGCCGCGCTCGACGTTCTGCTTGGTGAACAGGCGGGTCGGGAGCGAGACCTCCTTGGCGACCTCTTCACCGCCGAGCACGGCGAGGGCGAGAGCGATGGCCTCCGGTCCCCCCGTCGGGTAGGCGAACGTCGCGTCCAAGATCCCCTGCTTCACGTATTCGATGCCCTCGTGGGGCAACGCGTCGATCCCGATGAAGCGAATGTTCTGGTGACGACCCACGTCCTTGGCGGCGAGGTAAGCGCCGTGAGCCGCGGGGTCGTTGTGCGCGTAGACGAGATCGATGGTGTCGTGAGCCGCGAGCGCGGCCGCCATCTCCTTGCGGGCGTTGTCCTCGAGCCACTGCGTGTCGGCCTCGAACACCACCTGAACGCCGGCCGCTCCGTCGAGCGCGCCCCGAAACCCACGATGTCGGTCTTGGCCGGGCGAAGAGGTCATCAGGCCCTTCAGCTCCACCACCTTCCCACCCTCTTCGCCGAGCAGGCCGCGGGCGAACGCCCCCGCCGCCTTGCCGATGCGCTGGTTGTCGGCGCCGATGAACGAGGTGAACTTGTCCCCCGCGACGCGGCGGTCGAGGACGATCACCGGGATCCCTTTGTCGAACGCCTCGGCGACGGGCTGCGTGAGTGGAGCGGTCTCCTTGGGGCTGATGATGAGCAGATCGATCTTCTGCGCCACGAGCTCCTCCACCTGGCTGCGCTGACGGAGCGCGTCGTTCTGGGCATCCTTCATCACGAGCTTCAGGTTCTTGTGCTTGGCCGCAGCGGCGACGATGTCGCGATCCATTTGCGCTCGCCACGGCTCCCCCTTGTTGCACTGGCTCACCCCGATGACCCACGGGTGCTCCTCGGTGCCCCGCTTGGAGGCGTCGGCCTCACCCTTGCCGGCGGTGCGGTCGCACGCCACCACGGAGAGCGCGACCCATACGAACAACGCCCAGGTCATGGAGCTCCGCATGGCCGTTCCTAACGCGGTCGGCGCCGTGGACACAACGATCTCGGACGCGCCGTGATGTCCGACGCCTCGCGTCGTTGCGGCGTGGGGTCGCGCCTCAGGGAGCGCCGGACGCGACCGCGAAGCGACGCTGAAACAACACCGCGGCGATGATGATGGCGCCCGTCAGCATGAGCCGCGAGTCGGTGCTGAACGCGTTGAGGCTCAAGATCTTCTGGAGGTAACCGAGGGTCAGTGCGCCGATGAGGGTGAGGCCCATCCCGCCTCGCCCTCCCATGAGGCTGGTGCCGCCGAGCACGACCATGGCGATGGCGTCGAGCTCGTAGCCCATGCCGGTCTCTGGATCGCCGTGTTTCTCCTGCGCGGCCTGGCAGATCCCCGCGATCGCGGCGGTGAGGCCCGAGAACGCATAGGCGATGAGCGTGGTCCGCTCTACGGGTACTCCCGACAAGCGCGCCGCCTCCGTGTTGCCACCGACGGCGTACAGATGGCGCCCGGCCGCGAGGCGCGAGAGCAGGTACCACGTCATCAGCGCCACCGCCCCAAAGACGATGGTGACGATGGACAGGTTGCCCGACAGCACCTTCTCGTCGATGGCGTCGAACACCGCGGGGAGCTCGACGGTGTGGGTGCCGCCCGTCGCCTCGACCACGAGCGTCGTGACCTTGCGTCCACCCGAGACGTGTTTGGCGAGGCCGCGCGCGAACACCATCATGGCGAGGGTGACGATGAAGGGCTGCATGCGGTAACGGGCGGTGAAGAAGCCGGACACCATCCCTGCCCCGACGCCGAGCACGAGCACGAGGAGGATGGCGGGCACCGCGCCGAGGCCGAGGGGCATGGTGAAGGTGGCAAAGACCACCGCACAGAGAGCGAGGACGCTCCCCACCGACAGATCGATACCGCCCGACACGATCACCACCGTCATGCCACAGGCGAGGACGCCGTAGACCGAGATCTCGCGGAGCATCGCGCGGTGGGTGTCCCAGGCGAAGAAGGCTCCGTCGCGATGAAACACGCAGCCGATCGCGATCACGAGCAACAGCGGCACCACCGAGCGCGCGCCAGGGGTCGCGATGAGCTCACGGAGCCTCTCTCTCACGGCGTGTTTCCTCTCTGAGGGTTCCCGGCGTCGAGCGACGGCTCGGGGGCGGGCAGCGGCGAGGGGGCGACACCCATGGCGGCCGCGAGGATCGTCGACCGGCTGAACGGAGGGTGGGAGAGCTCGAGCACGACGCTGCCTCGATGCATGACGAGGACCCGGTGGGCCAGCGCGAGGAGCTCGTCGAAGTCGGTGGTCACGAGCAGCACGGCGACGCCGCCCGCCGCGAGCTCCCCGACCAGCTCGTGCACGTCGAGCTTGGCGCCGACGTCGATGCCTCGAGAGGGCTCGTGCAGCAAGAGCACCCGCGGACGCGTCTCGAGGCACCGCGCGATGGCGACCTTCTGCTGATTGCCCCCCGAGAGCTGCCAGGCCTCGGCCTCGAGGGAAGGGCAGTCGATGTGGAGACGGTCGCGGCGGAACGCCGCCCGACGGCGCTCCGCTCGCCGGTCGATCCAGCCGTACCGGCTCACCGCGTCGAGCGACGACAGGGTCACGTTGGCGGCGACGCTGAGGTTGTGCACCACGCTCTCGTGCCGGTCGCCGGAGAGGAGGATCATGCGACGCGCGATCCGTCCGCGCGGGCCGTCGCGCGAGACATCCTCCCCGTCGACGGCGACGGTGCCGGTGGTGGCGACGGCGCCGAAGATCGCCGAGGGGAGCACGTCCACCCCGGCGCCGTGGAGTCCGGTGACGCCCACGATCTCACCGCTTCGGAGCTCGAGACACACGCGGTCGAGGATCGGTGGTCCCACCGTGTCGGCGAGGCACAGGTCGCGAACGGCGAGGGCCGGCTCACCCCCGCGGGGCGCGTCGCTCGCCGAGGTCGCGCCGACGGGAGCTCGCCGAGCGCGCCCGAGCAGGTGGTGAACCAGGGCGTCGCGACCGAGCTCCGCGGCGGGAGCGGTGACGACCAGTCGCCCGTCGCGGAGCACGGAGATGCGATCGGCGACCGCGTAGATCTCATCCATGCGGTGGGTGATGAACACGACCGCGACCCCTCGCCCCCGCAGCACGTCGAGCTGCTCGAACAGGCGCCCGGCCTCCACGTCGTTCAAGGCGCTGGTGGGCTCATCCATCACGACCACCTTCGCGTTGCGGGCGAGGGCGCGCGCGATCTCCACGAGCTGCCGCGTGCCCAGCGCGAGGCGCTCCACCACGGCCGCGGGCTCCACCTCGAGGCCCACGGTCGCGAGCACCTCCCGCGCTCGAGCCTCACGCCGTGGCCTGGACACGAGCCCCCAGGGCGCCCCCTCGTCACCCAGCGCGAGGTTGTCGGCCACCGTCATCGCACCGACGAGGGAGAGCTCTTGGTGGATGGTCGCCACCCCAGCCCTGTTCGCGGCGCGAGGGTCGCGAAATCGCACGGGGGTGCCCTCGAGCCGCAGCGTGCCCTGGAACTCGGCGATGGCCCCCGCCAGGATCCGAATCAGCGTGCTCTTTCCCGCTCCATTGTGGCCCGCGAGCACGTGCACCTCGCCCGGCCCCAGGTCGAGGTCGACGTCGCTCAGGGCGGCGGTGCCGGAGAAGCGCTTGGAGACGCGCTCGAAGGATACGACCGGATGAAGGGACATGTGTTGACCTCCTGCCTCGCTAGAGTGCAAATAGCGCCTTGAGCACCCCGGGACAGGACATGCGGCTAAAAGACAAGATCACCCTCATCACGGGCGCAAGCCGTGGGATCGGCCGGGCCTCGGCCCTCGCCCTCAGCCGCGAAGGCGCCACCATCGTCGGCACCGCTCGCCGCGAGAGCGACCTGGGAGTGCTGGTGAACGACATCGAGGCAGCCGGAGGCAAGGCGCTGGCCGTCCCCGCGGACGTGACCGACAGCGGTCAGGTGGCGCGCTGTGTGAAGCGCTGCGTCGACACCTTCGGTCGAGTCGACATCCTGGTCAACAACGCCGGCGTGGGGGGCTACCGCCCGTTCTTGGACTGGAGCGAGGACGACTACGACCGCATCATGGCCACCAACGCCAAGAGCACGTGGCTGTTCTGCAAGGAGGTGATCCCCCACATGCTCGACGCTGGTGGCGGACAGATCATCAACGTCGCGAGCGTGGCTGGACTGCAAGGCTACCCCCGGGAGGCGATCTACTGCGCGTCGAAGTTTGCTCAGGTGGGGCTCTCGCAGGCTCTCGATCGGGAGTTCTTCGAGCGAGGGATCAAGGTGAGCATGGTGTGTCCCGGTGGCGTGGACACGTTCTTCGCGCTCGGAGATGGGCGCACCCCTGGGAGCGATCAGCTGAAAGGGTTCTCCACCGCCGAAGACGTAGCCGAGGCAGTGGTGATGGCGGCGCTCCCGCGTGAGCGAAGCCGAATCGTGAACATCATCATGCGACCGATGAGCGAGGCGACATGAGCGACCGATTTGAACACATCGCAAATCTCCTGATGGGTGCCGCCTACGCGGACGACAATCTCGACGGGCGCGAGCTCGAGACGGTGCGGAAGCTGCTCGCAGACGCGATGGGGGAGGACGACCTCCCCGACGACGTGGAGGCGAAGCTGCACCTGTTCGATCCCGACACCTTCGACATCCAAGAAGAGGTGGACGCCATCGAGCTCGGGGGCGACGACATGAAGCTGAAGCTGCTCGAGCTCATCGTCGCGGTTCACGACTCGGACGACGTGCTCGAGATCGGCGAAGACGAGTATGTCATCGCGGTGGCCGAGGCGCTCGGTCTGCCCAAGGAGAAGTACGCCAAGCTCACGCTCGACATCGAGCTGGTCGAGGCGGGCAAGGTGCTCAAGCCGCCGCCCCTCCCCAAGAAGTAGCGGCACCGCCGCGACCGACCGTCCCTCGGTTCGGGCCGCGACGCGGCGCGTCGGCACGGCGCGGACGCTTGGGTCGCACGCTTGGGTCGCACGGCGTGGGTCGCACGGCGTGGCTAGCACGCGTGGGTCAGCGGCTGGGCGGGGGGAACGCCTGCTTGAACTCGAACATCGCCTGGACTTCGTCCACCTCGTGAGCGAAGCCGGTGACCTTTCGGAACGGGCTCGCGTCCATCACGATGCTGTACTTGATATGATCGAGCGCCCCGCGGGGCAGCTTGGGCAGTCCGAAACGGCCGAGGCTCCTGGCGAACAGGAACTCGGGCAGCGGCACCGCCGTTCGCCCCGTCTCGCGGATGAGCACGCTGAGCGGCATCGGCTGCGGGCCAGCCACGTTGAACACGCCACGGGGACGCGACTCGATGGCGGCCACGATGCTGTTCACCACGTCGCGCTCGTGCATGAACTGATACAGCGGATCGAAGCCGAGGATGGTGGGCACCACCCTCCCGCGGAGAAAGGAGGCGAGGGTGCCGTGTCCGCTCGGACCGAGCGTGTAGCACATGCGCATCACGGTGGTGCACAGCTCGGGGAACCGCCACAGCGCCGAGCCCGCGTAGAGATCCGCGCTGACCAGATCGGCGAGCTCGGGAAAGTGGGCGAGGCCCATCGGCGGCTCGTCCTCGGAGTGATAGAGCGGCGAGTCGGCGGCCGCCCCGTAGTAGGTATGGCGCCCGACGAAGATGCAGTGCGCTGCGCCATACTTCGTGCAGTGGTCGAACACGGTGCGCGTGCCGTTGATGTTGATGCGGTAGCGCTCCTCCCCGCGCGCCGCGAAGTGGCTCACGGTGGCCATGTGCACCACGGCCTCGGGACGGAACTTGCGGAAGACGTCCTCCGCCGCGCGCTTGCGGATGTCGACGTGGTGCACCTCGATGCCCTCGGGCGCGTCCGACCAACGGCGCCGATCGATGCCCGCTACCTCGTGTCCACGCTCCACGAGCCGCACTGCCAGCATCTGCCCGAGCAGCCCGGCGATCCCCGGGATCAACACCCTCACCGGCTCACCTCCAGCGTGGCGTGCCCGCGCCTCAGCCGCCGTCCCCGCTCGATGAGCGCTTGGATGCGCGCCTTCACCTGGTCGACGTAGCCAACGATGATCTCATCGTCCTCGTCGCCTCGGCCCTCCAACGATAGCGGCTCGCCGTATACGATCTGCAGCCGCACCGGGAGCGGCACGGTGGCAAAGTAGGGGGTAATGGGAACGTAGGGGGCGCCCATGAGCTTGCCGAGCCACTCCGAGTTGTAGATCGTCGGGATCGCCTCTCCCCCGCCTACGAAGGCGAAGGGAACGATGGGCGTGTTCGTCTCCAGCGCGAGGCGCATGAAGCCGGTGCCGAATCGCACCAAGCTGTGTCGCTCCTTGTAGAGCTTCGCGGTACCCCGGGCTCCCTCGGGAAACACCAGCAACAAACGCTCGTCCTCCAAGAGCTTCACCGCGTGCTCGGGCAGACCGGTGAACTGGCCGCAGCGATGGGTCCACAGCGAGAAGAATGGCGTCTGGGCGATGAACTTCTCGGCCATCCCCTGCGCGAGGCGGGGGGGCTCCATGTCGAGGAACTGCGAGGCGATCACCATCGCCGCGTCGAGCGCGACCCCTCCCGAGTGGTTGCCGACGAGCATGGCGCGCCCTCGCGGAGGCACGTGCTCGATGCCCTCCACGCGCACGTTGAAGTAGTGACGGTAGAACCACGTCAGCCCCGCGAAGGCACGGCGCAGGTGGCTGCGCGAGATGCCGTAAGGATCCACGCCGAAACGGTTGAAGGGCAGCTCCAACCGCTTCACCCGCTCCTGAACCTCTCTCAGCGTCCCAAACGCCACGCTCGTCTCCTCGGCGCGCGAGCCTAGTACCCTTTCCCGCAAGTTCGAAGCAGGTTCCCATGCAACAGCGAAACGAGGCCGGGTCGGGGGGCGGCGCGGGGACGGAGGCTCTCGGCGCCGGAGCGCTCGAGTCGGTCCGCGACGGGCGCGGGCGCGGACGCAGGTTTGGCGCTGGGTTGACCGGCGGCGGTCCGGCGGTCAATAGTGTGCGCCATGTTCCTCGCGGCCTGTGTCCAGCTCCGCTCGACGAACGACGTCGAGGCCAACTTGGCGACCACCGAGGAGCTCGTCCGCCGGGCTGCGCTGCGCGGCGCGTCCCTGATCGCCACCCCCGAGAACACACCGTTTCTCGGGGCCCAGTTTCACAAGGTGGAGCTCGCGGAGAGCCTCGACGGACCTATCGCGACGCGCCTCGCGCGGCTCGCCGACGAGCTCGGCATCTACCTCCTCGTGGGAGGCATGGCCGAGCGCCGGCTCGGCGCCGACGGCGAGGTGGACACCACGCGCTGCTTCAACACGAGCGTGCTCTACGGCCCCAACGGCGACCGCCTCGCCGTGTATCGCAAGATCCACCTGTTCGACGTGGACGTGCCGGGTGGGCTCACCATCAACGAGTCGGACTCGGTTGCGGCCGGCGATGAGGTGGTGATCGCAGAGACCCCGCTCGGCCGCGTCGGCATGAGCATCTGTTACGATCTGCGCTTCCCCGAGCTTTACCGCGCGTTGGTCGACCGTGGCGCAGAGATCATCGCGGTGCCCTCCGCGTTCACGCTCACCACCGGCAAGGACCACTGGCACTGTCTCCTCCGCGCGCGCGCGATCGAGACCCAGTGTTGGGTGCTCGCGCCCGCGCAGTGGGGCACCCACGACGCCGAGGGCAAGCGCCAGAGCTATGGCCACAGCCTGATCATCGATCCGTGGGGCGCGGTCGTGGCCGACAGAGGGCAAGGCGTCGGCCTGTGTCTCGCGGAGCTCGATCTCGACCGGGTGGCAGCCGTCCGCCAGGCCATCCCGATCTACAACCACCGCCGGCTGCCGAAGCTCCGGTCGTGAGGAGAGAGCCTCCCCGCGGAGGCGGCTCAGCCCGCGAGAGGGCTCCCCCGGGGATCGCGGCGGCAGGGCTGAGCCGGCGGGAGCTCCCCCGCGGGAGCTCACCTCCGGGTCACTGGGCGATGGTGCTCGACGGAGCCGCTGTGCTCGACGGGACGCCGTCCACCCCGTCGCAGTTCTGATCGATCCCGTCCTCCGAGGTGTCGGCCGCCCCGGGGTGGATCGCGGCGTTCATCTCGTCGCAGTCGTCGCCACAGTAGCCATCCTTGTCGAGGTCTTGGCTCGGATCCGTGCACGCGTTGGTGTTCGTCGGCGCAACCGGCGCGTAGTCTCGTGGAGCACCGCCGTAACAGGCCATGAGGGTCATGGCCACCGCGCCACCGCCAGCGACGTTCAGCAAGGTTCGGAGCTTGCTGCGCCGGCCGGTCGGGGCGTCACAGTGTGGGCAGGAGGAAGCCTTGGCGGGGATGAACCCCTCGCATCGCACGCAGTTCAGCATATCCATGAAAACCACCTCCGGTGCGGATCCTTACAGCAAGGACCGAATGAACGACGCGCCAGTATATCACTTCCGGAGCGTGTCGATGGATTCGAGGCCGAAGCGGGCATGGAGGCGCGTGCCGAGCGTGCTCACGCGCGGACCGTCGAGATGCTTACGGCCCGCGGCCACGATGGCCACCATCATGTCGGCCGCGGCGGCCACGTCGGTCGCCTCGGTCTCGAGGGCGCGATCCGTCATCGCGCGGTAGTAGTCGGCCACCTTGCCGCCCACCAGCTTCACCAACCCATCGACCGCGTCCGAGTCCGCGCGGGAGATCAGCTCGGCGTCGCTCCTCGGATAAGACAGCGGGTCGAGCGCGACGCCGTAGGTGGCGAACCCGGCGTGGCTGTCGTCGGCCGTGACGCCCTCACCGCGAACCTGATGTTTCTCGACGCCACTCCACGCGGGCTCGAGCGAGACCGACAGCGTGAGGCCGCAGCGCCGAGTGTTGTGCCGCACCTCGTAGGTGAAGGTCTCGATGATGTCCTCGGTGAGGGTCTGCGATGTGCTCGACCGCTGACTGATGCGGCCCGCTAGCTGCGACTCGGCCGAGCTCAGCTGCGAGGACAGGGAGCTCAGCTCGCTCTTCGCGGTGCTGAGGTTGCCGGAGATCTCGCTGCAGCTCGGCGGCTCTGGACCGCCGCCCCCTTGTCCCGACGCGCGGGACCGCCGCTCTTCGCAGCGACGGAGGCGGCTGTCGAGCTGATCGACCTCGGACTTCTTGGCGGAGACCTTGCCCGAGAGCACGTTGATCTCGGCGGTGAGGTTGTCGATGTCGACGCTGAGTCGATCGTAGGCGGGGTTTCGCACCTGTCGGGTCCCCGCCACATAGTCCTTCGAGCGCGTCGAGACGCTGAACGTCTCACCGCAGCTCGCGGGCCCCGCATGCACCGCCACCCGCATCGAGGCGCCGTCTTCTTCGGAGCCGAGCACGACGCCCTCGATGCCGTCGAGCTTGGGTGCAGCGCGGGTGGCCACCGCGCTCCTCCGCTGCACGTCGCCGTCGTACGCCACGTCGACATGAAACAGGCCGTCGGCCCGAAGCTCCCGCACCAGCCGCCGCATCGCGTCGCCGTCGGGGGAGCGGCCGGCGATCTCGAACGCGCGACCATAGAGGGCGGCGGCTGCTCCGAGCTCTTCGCGGGCCTCGGCTGCTTGTGCCTTGGCCACGACCGTGTCGGCCCAGATGCCACGGATCTTGGCGCGCGTCGGCTCGAGCGTGGCCGCCATCGCCGGCTCGTGTTTCTCGATGATGTCGAGCGACGCGAGCGCCTCCGCGTATTGCCCGAGGGCCGCACGCTGCTCGGCCTGGGCCATGAAGTGCGCGCGCAACCGTCGAAAGGTGGCGTTGATGCCAACGGCGTTCGGGAACAACCTGGCGGTGCGTACTGCGAGCGGATAGGCGCCCTCCATGTCGCCCTTGGCCATGAGGGCTTCGGTGTGGGTACGCATCTGGAGCTCGACGCGCTCGGAGAGCTTGTCCGCGCGCTTTTGGTCGTAGCGCCGAACGTAGGCCACGTGCCGCATCGCGGCCTCGTAGGCGCTCTTGTCGAGCTCGGCCTTCATGTCGGCCTCGGCCTCGTTCAGCGCGTACGGCGTGATCTGCCCGACGAGGGCCCGCGCCTCGCCCGAGTCGGGATCGAGGCGAAGCGCGCGCTCATACTCCGCGAGCGCCGCGCGATACTGGCGCGCCTCGACGAGCGCGTGACCGGCATCGATGGCTCGGTCGAATGCGCAACCGCTCGTGAACACGAGGAAGATAGCGAGCAGCCACAGCCACCGGGACCGCATGTCCCTTGGACGGCTCATGCGCCGAAACCCGTCACTCTTTTTTTGGCGGGGGGGCGCCGACGGGGCCCTCGCAGCCTGCCTTGGGGTGCGCGTCGACATACTTCCAGAGCCCCGAGAATAGCGCGTAGACGAGCCGATCGCCCATGTAGCCGCCCCCTTCTTCGTTGAAGTGGATGTAGTCCGACTTCGCGAGGCCGCGTTGCTTGAACCCCCGCATGGAGTCCTTCCCCCCCATCGCCAAGAACAGGTCCCAGAGGGCCACGCGGTTCTGCTTGGCGATGGCCCGCCGCTGCTCGACCGCGGCGAGGGTGGGCGGGAACGTCTTCTCTTTGCCGCGGTCGGCGGGGGTGAGCAAGAGAATGGGCGCGCCGGGCAGCGCCTGGCGATGGCGCTCGATCAGATCCGCGAGGTGGTGCGGGGTGACGTCGAGGGTGAACACGTCGTTGGCGCCGGTGGCGAAGATCACCAGGTCGTAGCCGCGACGCTCGAGCATCGGTCGACTGATCGCGGGATCCGCTCGCGCTTGCGATCGTGTGTTCATCGCTCCCACGCCGAACGCATCGACCACGAAGCTCGGCGTCCCGCGCTCGAGCGTCGCGCCGAGGAGGCGTACGCGTCGGCGCCTATCGGTGGCCACGAACGCGACGTGGTGCGGCGCGTCCTCGAGCTCGAAGGGATGAACGCCAACCCCGGGCTCGCCGACGGAGGAGTCGACGGTGGTGTGTTTCTCGTGATCGACGATGACGTCGAAGGTGCCCCACGACGGGCCGCGCATGAAGAACACCTCGAAGCGGCTCGCGGTGGTGCCGATCGGGGCCCCCGCATGGGCGGTGGCGATCCAGCTCTTGGCGCCGCCGTAGAGGCTCTCCGCGGCGATCCCGGACATCCCGTACGCCCCGTCGGGGACCGGTGCGGTCGACACCGCATACGAGACGAAGCCGGCCGCGTCGTGTCGAACGTCCATGTGGAGATAGTGGCTCCACGGCCGGCCGAGGGCGACGAAGCCATGACCTGCGTCACCGTAGCGGAGCTGGAGCGTGCGGCGCATCCGGCCGCTGAGATGGTCCATCGTGAGGTTCGAATCGCCGTACACCGCGATGCGCACGTGGTCGTCGGCGAGGCCGCGCAACAGCCGCGCGACCCGCTCGAAGAACGGCGAGAGCAGCTCCGGGTCCGTCACCTCCACGAGCGGGGGATCCACGGCTCCGGTTGGGATCTCGGGGAGCCAGCGCGCGATCGCCGGGCACGGGGTAGGCGCCGGTCTCGGCCCCTCGGCGGCGAGCTTGGGCTGGGGACCGGAGAGGTCGCCGAACGCCTGGTGCTCGACCGCCGGGGGCTCGCTCGCACAGCCAACCACGACGAGGAGCCCGAGCGCGCCGACGGTTGGCGCCATGCCGGCGAGGGCGGCAGCGAACGGGAGCGTGGAGCGGTGCATGTGGGGCTCGGGCTCGCGATCGTCCCCTGTGCAGAGACCTGTGGCCAACAAGGACGCCTGGGTCGAGGAGGGGGCAGGTGAGCCCCGCTCACGAGCTACGGCGCCGACCGAACGACAAGACGCTGCCTCCCCGCGGGGTGGCTCGCGGCCTCGGCCGGCGCTCTCCTCAGCCTCCGCCGCCAGCAGCGCCGCCCGCGCCGCCCGCGCCGCCCGCGCCGCCCGCGCCGCCCGCGCCACCCGCGCCGCCCATCGGACACATCGGCTCGCCAAAGGTGTCGCACTCCAAGGTGCACTCGGCGCAGAAACACTCGGCTCGCTGGTGGTACAGAATCGTGAACTCGTCACGGTCGCGGGGGAGGATGCACGCGGCCACGCAGTCGAGCGCGGTCTCGGCGTTCATGTCGCAGGCGCTGACGCAGTTCACCAGCTCGAAGCAGCCGGGCGTGCCCTCACACGCCTCGTCGGCGAGGTCGCACGCTCGATCCGTTTGCACCGTGCCCGCGACGCAGTCGCTGCACGTCGTACCCGAGCCCGCTCCCTCCCCCAAGAGCGTCAGCAGACAGGAGCAGATCGGCGGCGGCGCGTCGGCGCCACCTTCCCCCCCTTGGCCCCCCATGTTCATCCCCGGCCCGGTGGAGGGTTGGGGCCCAAAGCCTCGCGGCTCGTCCCGGGCGCTGCAGGCGGCCATCGCCCCCCACCCCATCGCGAGACACGCTAGCAAGCCGAAGATACGTCCGGACCGCATGGGCGTGAGCGTAGCAGACTCACAAAAGAAGCGGGCGTCTCACTCCGAGAGGAGCGAGACGCCCGCGAGCGGCTCGGTGGGGAGAGGACGACGTCAGCAGCTGCAGGCCGACTTCGTCTCTGCGATGTCGACGCAGAGCGCGTCCCACTCGGTGGTGCAACAGTAGTCGTCTTCGTCACACACGGCGGTCGCGCAGGGAGAACAGCCGTCGGTGAGCTTGCCGCCGGCGCTGCACTCGCTGTGCGAGCACGTGTTGCCGCCGCCGCCGCCGCCGCCGCCGCAGGTGCTGGCGCCGCAGGTCGAGGCCACCGCGTTCACGCACACCGAGTCCCACTCCGTGTCGCAGCAGTAGGGGTCGGCGGCGCAGATGGCGCCCGCGCAGCTGCTGCACGACGGCTCGAGCTTGGCGCCGATCGAACACTCGCTGTGGGCGCAGGTGCCCGAGCCGCAGGCGCCGCAGAACGAGACGGCCTCGCTCACACAGATGTCGTCCCACTCGGTGTCGCAGCAGTAGGGATCCTCGTCGCAGACGGTCGCTGCGCAGCTGTCGCAGCTCGGACCGAGGGGCCCACCTTCGACGCACACGTCGTGAGCGCAGGTGGTGCTGGTGTTGCCGCTGCCGCCCGAGCCCGAGCCGCACGCCGAGAGGGGGTTGGCGCAAGGCGCACAGACGCCGTAACCCGCCGCCACCGGGGCGCAGAAGAAGTTCAGGTGATGATTCTTCTGGCTACCCCAGAGCAGGTCGAAGAGGAGGGCGGCCGCGATCTGAGCCAGCGGGTCGGAGGCGAAGAGCTGGCTCACGAGGGGATCGATGTCGATGGGCGCGCAGTCGGCGTCCTTCTCGCAAGGCACACACACGCCACAGCTGATGTTGTTGGACAGCTCGATGTCGGCGCACACCGGCATCTTGTACTGCACGTTGGCGTCGTTGATCTCGATCTCGGTGAAGCCGAGGTCGATCTCGTTGCCGCCCACGAGATCGCGGATGGCCTCGCCGACGTTGAAGGTGATGCCCTGCCCGGCGCAGTCGTTGTCGCTCGAGCAGAGGTTGGTCACGCTGCTCCACGGCTCGGGGAGGACGGCCACGCTGCTGCCCAGATCGGAGCAGCCCGTGGCCTGAGGGGCGCAGACGCCGCGATCGTTGGGGCCGTTCTTGTTGATCGGCTTCTTGCAGGTGTGGGAGGAGGGGTTGTTGGCGTCGCCGCACGCGGCGCAGTCTGCGTGGCTGAGGCACTCACCGGTGGTGGGACCGGGGATTCCGCACTGCGGCAGGCAGGCGCCCTTGATGCATTGCAGGCCGGCCGCGCAGGGGTAGGTCGGCGAGCACTCGGCGCACTTGTGCTGGTTGCACGCGTGCGCCTCGTTCCCGGGGCTGCCGCACTGGCCGCAGTCCGAGTCTGCGTCGCAGCTGGAGGGGCACTTGGGAGAACACTCGCCGTCGGTGCAGATGTCCGACGAGAGGCAGTGCTGGGTGTTGGTGGCGGTGCATGCCTGGCACTGGCCGGTCGCCGTGTCGCACACCTGGTGCATCGGGCTGCAGGCGAGACAGTCGGAGTTCTGCGTGCAGGTCACTTGCGGCACGCCGCGGTCATCGGTCGGACAGGTGAGACCGTCCGGAGCGCAGAGGCCGAACGACGTGCAGTACTCACCGGCGTCGCAGCCCTGCCCGGTGTTGGGGTCGCACGCGACGCAGCGGTTCTCGGCCACGAGGCAGGTGTTCCGCTTGTCGGCGCAACCTCCGCACTGGTCGTCGCTCGAGCAGTTGTTCATCAGGCAGATGCCGGGGCCGTCGTCGCCGACACCGCCACCCTCACCGCCGGCGGGGGTGACCACGTCGCCATCGTTCGTGTCCGCGCAGGCCGAGGCCAAGATGGCCGTCGGCAAGCAGATGGTGATCAGGGCCGCCAGGACCGAGCGCACTTTGTTGGTACCGCGTTTCACTGTCTCTTCCTCCGAGCGGTACCACTGCAAGCGGTGGACCACAGTGTCGCACATGGGAACACAGCGCATAATTACTGTAAAATTGCACTCGTAGAGGATCTTCTACCCCATGGCTGGATGTAAGATGTTGCCAGACAGTGGATACTATGAGATCCGATGGACCCGGCTATGACCACCCCTTGCGTATCGGCCGATGGTGCCCATTTTGGGGACCATGCCCGTCACACCCCGACCGCGTCCGAGCGTTCAGCGCCCATGAGCAAGGCCGTTCGCCCTACCTTCGCCGCGCTCGTCGGTGCCGCTGCCCTCGCCGCCACGGCCCCCGCCAGCGCCGAGCGAGACACCACCCATCGCGCCGAGCACACCTCTTCGGCCAACACCGCCTCGCCCCCTCTTGCCTCGGCCTCCGCGTCCCTGCGCTCCATCATCGAGGCCCGCGCGGAGATGGCGGAGCGAGCGGGGAAGTACAGCGACGTGGACGAGCTCGCGACGCTCTGGCTCACGCTCGAGCGTCGTGAGCAGCTCGACAGAGTCGTGGCCCGCGGCGACCAGTTCGTGAACGTGTCGCTTCGCAACCAGAAGCGCTCGGAGCAACGCGCCGATGGACGTGCCATTCGCCGCTCGGTGGCCGATCCCGCCGAGCTCGAGCTCCCGACCTTCTCGCTCGACGTCGCCGAAGCCCTCGACGCCGAGGCCTTCGTCGCTTCGCTCGACGAGCCCTACAGGAGCGCCATCAAGTGGTCGCTGAACGGCATGAACCACCGCGAGGTTGCGGAGCAGATGGGCGCCTCGCACGCCGCAGTGCGAAAGTGGGCCCAGCGCCTGCGGGATCGGCTCGCCGAGCAGGGCTGGGAGCTGCCCGCCAAGGGCTGAGCGCGGCGGGCGCTCCACGTTCGCGTCAGCGCTTCCGTTCACCGAGCTCGTCGAGGAACACGTCCACCTCGGCGTCGTCGGGTGCTTCGCGCTTGGCGCGTCGCGCCCACATCCGAGCGCTCTTGCCGTCGCCCTGACGGAGCGCGATCTTGCCTTGGCGCAGAAACGCCTGACCCCGCGAGATGGGGCAGTCGGTGTCGATGAGGGTGATGGTCCGGAGGGTCTTGGCCGCGAGATCCCAGTCGCCGATCTCTTCGGCGAGATCGGCGAGCTCGGCGGCCACGAGCCCGTTCTTCTTGTTGCAGAGGTGCGCCTCCTGCAACAGATCGAGCTGCTTGGTCTTGTCGCCCTGCGCCTGGGCCACTTGAGCCCGTCGGTGCTGAAAGACACAGATCTCGGGGGTGCGGCGACCGCGGCCCGCCGCGACCGCCTCGTCGAGCAACGCGTTGGCGTCGTCGAACCAGCCGGCGAGGATGTACGCGTCGGCGAGGGACACCGTGGCCGCCGTCGACGAGGGGCTGAGCTCCATGGCCTGCCGGAGGGGTGGCACCGCCGAGGCTGGGTCTCTCATCTCGACGAAGATTCGGCCCGCGTGGACCAAGAGCTCGGCGCGCTCCTCGGCGTCGTCGAGGGCAGCGGCGTCTTCGACGAGCAGCTTGGCCAAGCTGTGTTGATCGTCGAGGTGCTCGTAGATCTTCCGGAGCTCGGCACGAACCTCACGGTTGTCGGGCTGCCGCTCGCGCACACGCTCGAGGCCTCTCCGCGCGCCTTCGGGATTGCCCAGCTCGTGGTAGGCGTGGCTCAACCCAAGCGCCGCGTCGACCTCGGCGGTGCCTTCCTCGAGCTCGATGAGGCGCTCACACGTGTCGGCGACGCGCTGCCACTCCCCGTCGCGGGTGACCATGTCGCGCAGGCGGCGCAGCGCCTCCGCGTCATCGGAGCGCCGCTCCGTCCACCGGTCGAGGAGGACGGTCGCATCTCCGCGCTTCCCCTGCACCAGGAGCACGTCCACCGAGCGCAGCGTGGCTTGCCGCTCCGCGGCCTCGTCGTTCGCGGCGACGGCGGCGCTCAGCCGCTTCGCCAACGCTTGCTCGAGGTCGGCCGCCACCTTGGACGCGTCGATGTCGAAGGCATGCTCGAGGTCGCTGATAGCGCCGTCGTCGTCGCCAGCGGCCGCACGTAGCTCGGCGCGCGCGCGCAGCATGGCCAGCCGCTCCGCGTCGTCGTTGGCCACCTCGAGCGCTTCGCTGATGGTGCTGACCGCGCGCTCATGGGCCCCGGCTGCGCTGAGCGTTCGCGCGAGCTCCACGCGCAGCTCGGCGTCCGCGGGGCGCTCCACGCTCGCCTGCATGAGGAGCTGGGCCGCCCCCGCCGGATCGTCGAGGTGCTCGCGGCGCACCGAGGCGGCCTCACGCAACAGGAGCGCCTTCTCGGTGGCGTCGGCGGCACGCTCGGAGGCGTCGAGCAAGCTGTCGGCGAGGCCCGCATAGTCACCCCGCTGGCGGCAGCGCTCGAGCAGCTCTTCGCGGACGCGCTCGTTCTGAGGGTCACGCTCCGCGCCGAGCTTGAGGGCCCGCAGCCCAGCGTCCTCGTTGCCGAGCTCATCGTACAGCGCCGCGAGCTCGAGCGAGCGGTTCCCTGCCGAAGCTGGCTCGTCGACCTTGACCAAGGCCTCCATCAGCTCCGCGCGCTCGTGCCGATCTTCGTCGGGTCCGAGGTGCTGCAGCACGGTCCGCAAGAGCTCGGCGTCGTCCGGCGTCCATCGGAGGGCGCGACGGAGGATCTCCAGCGCCTCGCTGGGCTCGGTCGCCTCGATGCGCGCGGCGAGGCGCAGGGAGATGTTCTTGATCGACTCGACGTCTTGCCGATCCTGCGCGGCGTCGAGCTGTCGCACCAACATGTCCTTGAGCTCTTCGCCTCGCCCGGTGCGCTCGAGGTGGTCGAACAGCAGCGCCTGCGCTTCCACCTGCTGGGGGTCTTCCACGAGCACGTTCGAGAGCACGACGACCGCGTCGTCGGCGCGCCCCTCGGTGTGGAGCAACGCGCGCGCGAGGGCGACCCGGAGGGCGTTGCGGTCGCGGGGATCCTCGAGACCATCGAGGGTCTCGTCGATCATGCGCTCGAGCCGACCGGTGTCGCCGAGGCGCGAATAGATGTCGGCGAGCGGCGCCCACGCCTCGCGCTCGGTGGGAGCACGCTCGAGGAGGCGCTCGTAGAGCTTCGCGGCGAGGGTGAGGTCGCCGTTCGGTTTCGCCGCGAGCGCCGCGATCTTCGCGGAGAGCGCGAACACCTCGCCCAGCTCGGCCACGTCGGCCGCCTCGCTGAGCCACTTCACCGCCCCGGCGAGGTCGCCAGCGGCCATGCGGCGCTCGGAGAGGCCGAGCAACGCCCAGTCGATCCGACGCAGGTCGTCGGCGCGGTTCAGCTGCTGACCGAGCTCAGCGGCGCGAAGCATCAGCTGCTCGACGAGCTCCTCGAGCTCGAGGCGGATGGCGACCTCCACCGCCTCCTTCGCGTTCTCGGGGGTCGCCGACGCGTGACGAGCTCGCCGCTCGAGGTAGTGCATCAGGGTCCGATCGTCCTCCGACCGCCGGGCGACCTGCTCGTAGAGGTCGAGCAAGCCACCGTGCGCTGGATGCTCGTCGGTCACCCGCCGGAGGATCAGCGCCGCCCGCTCCGGGCGGAGCGTCTCCTGGAGCGCCTTGGTGAGCGACGCGATGCCCGCATCGAGCGTCTCCTCCGAGGCGAGCTGCACCTCCGCGATGCGGTACATCGCGTCCGCTCGCGTGTCGGCCTGATCTTCGCCGAGGCTCGCGAGGTGCTCGAGGATGCGCATCTGCTCCTCGGCGTCGCCCCTCTCGCCGGCCACGCGAGCTCGGGCGCGCCACACGTCGACGCTGCGAACGCCGGTCGACTCCGCCTGGGCGTAAAGCATGGCGGCTCGGTCGAGATCCCCACGCTCCTTCTCCAACACCTCACCGAGGCGGAGCAACAGCTCGCAGCGCACGTGCGGGCTGGTGTCGGCCCGCTCGTCGCTGAGGAGCGCCTCCACCACCGACACGTAGGTGTCGAGCCGGTCCGCGCGGCGCGCTCCCTCGAGCGCTGCCTCGTGGTGGAGCGGGGAGATCGGGTCGGTCTTCACCGCCTCGAGCCGCGCCGCGAGCGCGTCGCCGGCGCTCCCGAGCCCCTCCTCGAGGATGTGGGCGAGATCTGCGAAGATCTGCGCACGCGCCGCCGCCTGCTCCACGTAGCCCAGGCGGTGCTCGAGCACCCGCTTCTGGAGCTCCCAGTCGCCGCGCTCGGCGAGCTTGCGTTGAATACGCGGCGCCTCGAAGTCGTTCTGGGTGATCGACTCGAGGACCGACTCCACGAGCTCGTCGGCCTTGTCCTGTTGCCCACGATCGGCGGCGATACGGCTGAGCTCGAACAAGATCTCGGTGGGCCCGATGGGCAGCGCCGCGACGTCCTTCTCACGCCGCACCGACATGAGGAGCGTACGGTACGCGCGCTCGGCGCGATCGTGCTGCCCCGTCTCGCGCGCGAGCTCCGCGAGGGTGTTGAGCACGGTGACGTTGGCCGCGTCCATCTTCGACGCCGTCTCGAGCTGATCGATCGCCTCGGTGGCCAGCCCCTGCGCGCGCGCCACCCTGGCGAGCTGGAGGTGGGCCTGGGCACGCTCGGGGGAGCGACGCCGCCCGAAGTCTTGGATGAGCGCTTCGAGCAGGCTCCGCGCCTTGTCGAGCTCATGCGCGGCGAGGAGCCCCTCGGCGAGCATGCTCCGCAGCTCGCGCTCTTCGGGCGCGAGCTGCACCGCCTTCTCGAGCACCGGCACCGCGCGCTCCGGAGCCTTGAGCCGCTGGATGTAGATGTCGGCGGCCTCGCGCGCGTAGGTGAGCACGGTGCCATGATCGGTGACGGCGAGCGCCGCCCGCGTGAGCGTCTCGGCGAGCTTGTCGTAGTCCTTGCTCGCCCGGAACTGCTTGAGCAGGAGCTTGCGCACCTCCCCGTTACGTGGCGCCTCGTCGAAGGCGATGGCGAGCGCGTCGATGGCCGCGTCGCGTTTGTCGGCCTCGAGGCGCGCGCGCGCGAGCTTGAGCAACACGGCGACCCGCTCCCCGGGGGTGGTGGTACCGAGCCGCTGCTCGAGCCAGCGAGCTGCCTCCGCGGGCTCGTCCTTCTCGAGGTGCAACCGGGCGAGCGCGTCGAGGGCTTCGTTGTTCGACGCGAGCTCCACGACGCGCGCGTAGGCCGCGACCGCGCGGTCGCGATCCCCGAGGGGCTTCTCCGAGAGCTCCGCCACCTTGGCCCACAGCTCTGCCGCGCGAGACGGCTGACCGAGCGCCTCGAGCCGCCCCGCCTGCCCCGTGAGGATCTCGACGAGCTCGGCGTGTTTGCCCCGCTCGTCGAGCACCAGGGCCAGCTCCTCGATCGAGGCTTGGTGGCCCGGGACGTCGTCGAGGTTTGCCTTCAGCGACGCGACGCGTCCCCCTTGTGCCTCGAGGGCGCCGGTGAGGCGCGAGTGGTCGAGCCGCAGCTGGAGCCTCCGATCCACGTCTTCCACCAGCGCGAGCTCGCGCAAGCGCAGGGCCAGGGCCTCGGTGACCCGTCCCTCCTTCTCGCAGAGCGAAGCCACGAGCTGCACCGCTTCCATGTCTTGTGGCCGCTCGTCGAGCACCCCTCGCAGCACGTCGATGGCCCGCCCGAGCTCGCCGCGCTCGATGAGCATGTCCGCGGCACGTCGCCGCAGCTCGCACGCCTTGTCCGAGCCGAGCGGAAGTCGCGTCCCGTCCATGAGCACGTGCACGGCGCGGTCGGCGTTGCCCGCCGCGATGTGATGGGTGATCAGGTGATCGAGCGCCCACTGCGCAGCGTCGGCCGCCACCACCTCCCCCACCGGCGCCTCGTCGCGCATCCACATGCCGCCCGCTTTGCGGTAAAGCGACTCGAGGATCCTCAGCGACACCTGCGGGCTGTCCATCGCGAGGGCGAGCCTGGCCGCCTCGTCGAGCGCGTCCAACGACTGCTCGGAGGCCTTGTCGATCTTGAGCAGCGTCCCGATGAGCTCGGGCCCGGGGTGACGTCGTTGGAGCTCGGCGAGGGGCTCGAGCGCTTCGAGGCGACCCGGGCCGAGCACCACCGCGCGGGCGGCGGCTTGTTGGGCCGCGTCGAGATCGGCGGCGTGATCCTTGAACCACGACATCACCTTGATCTCGAGGTTCTGCGCCACGTTCTGGGTGAGGCGTCGCAGGCCGAGCGAGGCGGCCATGCTCGTGGCCAGGGGGTGCCACTCGTCGCGCTCCGCCGCGCTGATCTCGAGCGCTCGCAGCACCTCCGCTCGAATGCGGTCGCGCAGCGCGGCCGAAGCCACGGCGGCGTCGGTGGCGAGCGCCCACCGACCGAGCTGGGCCGCGCAGCGAGCGCTCGCCTCGTGGGCCGCGGTGTTGTCGGGCTCGGCCTCGACCGCCGCCTGGTAGGCGACGAGCGCGGCCTCACGATCGGAGAGGGGGCCCTCGTGGATCGCGCCCTCTGCCATCCGCAGCTGGGCGCGCCGCGCGGGCGCGCTCTGCGACGACTCGGCGGCCATGCGGAGGCTGGCGGCGGCGGTCACCCAGCGGCCGGTGTCTTGCGCGAGCTGCATGATGCGCGCCTCGGTGGCGAGGTTGGCCGGCTCGAGCGGCAGCGAGCGGCACAAGGTGGCCAAGCCCGCTTCCTGGTCAAGAGCCCGCTCGAGCTGGATGGCGGCGGCGTCGCGCAACAGCCGCGCGCTCTCCGCCTTGCTCCCCGCGGTGGCCAGCCGAACCTCGAGCAAGCTCAGCAGCTCGCGCCAGTCGTCGGTCGACTCGAAGGCGCGCGCGAGCCGCGCCGCCGCTTCCTTCGTGCAGGAGGGCTCCGCGCAGAGCGCCCGCATGCCCGCCCGCGCGGCCTCGTTCTTCGGGTCGATCGCGAGCGCGCCGGAGTACCAGTCGAGCGCCTGCTCGGGATCGCCGAGCTCGCCGCGGTACACGTCACCGAGGCGGGCGAGCAGCGCGCCCGCGTGATCCCGTGCGTGGCGCGCGGCGCTCGACAACACCTCCGCGAGCTCACGGTAACGCCCGGCCTCGCTCATGAGGCGATCGAGCGCGGCGGTGGTCTCGTCGGTCTCACCGAACTCCTCGCGAATCGAGAGCCAGGTGTCGATGGCGCTCGGCAGCTGGTCGAGGTGGTCGCGCTGGATCTCCGCCATCCGAACCCAGTCGGCGCGGCGCTGGAGGGGCGCCACCCTCGCCGCGCCACGACGCGACAGGGCCTCGCAAAGCTCGGCCCAACGCTCGTTGCGTTCGAGGAGCTCGATGACCGCTCCCAGCGCCTGGAGATCGTGGGGATCCACCTCGAGCACGGGTCGCCAGTTGGCGAGCGCGCGATCCGGCGCGCCGAGACGATCGGCGAGCTCCGCCGCCTCGCCCAGCACGATCCTCCGCACCGCCGCGGACCGCTCGAGGTTGGCGAGCTTCTCGAGCACCGTCAGGCGCTCCTCGTGGCGCTCGGTCGCCGCCAAGAGCTCGCTGAGGTTGTGGGCCGCGGTGAGCGCCACCGCGTCTTCGGCGTCCTCCGAGGCCAGCACCTGAGCGTAGAGCTCGATCGATCGCTCCGTGTCTTGCAGCACCTTGCGGTGCAGGTGAGCCGCTTCGAGCAACACCGCGTCGCGCTGGGCGCCGCTCGAGGCGTCGGCGGCGGCCACCAGCGCCTCGGCGCGCAGATCCTCGCGACCGGTCTTCTTGGCGAGCTGCCGGATCTGCTTGCGAGCGTCGGCGTCGGAGGGATCGGCGATCAACAGCTCGCGGTAGTGCCGGAGCGCCTCCTCGTCGCGGCCGAGGATGGCCAGCCGCGTCCCGAGCTCGCGATGGATGGGGCGCCGCTCGTCCTCCTCGACGAAGGCGAGCGCGCGGGCGAGGACGCGCACCACGTCCTCGGGGCGATTGGCCACGAGGTAGTTCTTTCGCAGCAGCGAGAGGGCGCCTTGCCGAATCGAGAGCTCGGCGCCTTCGAGCTCGAGCACCCGCTCGAGCTGCTTGCAGGCCTCCACGTGGCCGGGGCTCTCGTTGAGGAGCTCGCGCAGCACGTCGAGCGCGCGCCCCGGCTCGTTCAAGCGCTCGAGCCAGCACACCGCCACCTGAACCCGCACCTCACGCGCGGCGGCCCCGGTCAAGCGGGGCACGCGCGACTCCCACAGCGCGATGAGATCGCGATAGCGCTCCTGCCGCTCGAGGATGCGCTCGAGCGAGGTCACCAGCTGCTCGTTGTCGGGCTCGAGCGTGAGCTGCTGCTGCATGTAGTCGGCGGCGCGGTCGGGATCGTCGGCGAAGTCCTTGGCCGCCTGGGCCGCGTCGTTGAGCAGGCGCCGACGCTTCTCTTTGGCGTGGGTGGTGGCCAGCGTCTTGTCGTACACGTCGAGCAGCTGATCCCACTGGGCCGCCGAGGTGAGCATCACGGTGAGCCTCTCGAAGGCCCAGTCGGCGTCGCTGTCGAGCTCGATGATGCGGGCGAGCAAACCGGCGATCTTGTCCGGCGAGTCGCCGAACCACTCGTCGTGGAACTGGTAGGCGCGCTCCCCCACCATGGCGAACACCTCCTTCGGGAGGCGCTTCTCGAGCACCGCACGGTAGACCGTCGCCACCTCGTCCGGTCGCTGAAGCTTGTCCGCGAGGTCCTCGATGTGGTCCCACGCGTCTTCGCTCTCGGGAGCGTTCTCTGCTGCCCGAAGCGCGGCGGCGAACGACCGGTCGAGACCGCTCGCGTCGTCCTTGTCCGTGGTTGTCGTGTTGCCCGCTCTGTCTTCCGGTGTCGTCGGATTCGCCATGCCGTCAAGCGCTCCACCCCCGCGCCCGCAGCGCTCGCCGGCGCGGGTGCATCTGGGTCGCAAACTATACCAGCGATGGGCGGCCGGCGGTGAAAGCGCCCATGATTTTGCCCGGATACGTATGTTCAGGGCTACGGCGCGGCGCACAAGGCCCGCGCGTCGCCTCTCTGCGCCCAACGAGCCCGTAGGTCGAGCGCTCGGCTACGGCTTCGCCTTGGCGATCGGGCTCGGCCCGCGCTGGAGCGCCCCGAGCTCGTCGAGCAGCGTCTCCTCGGTCACGAACTCTTCGAAGCGCAAGCGCTCGCGACCGTCGCCGTCGAGGAAGAGCACCGCCGGCACGTGGTCGACGCGGTAGCGCAAGAGCTGTTGCCGCCCGAGCTGCGAGTCCTCCGAGACGTCGATGCGCAGCGGCACGAACGCGCCGAACAGGGTCGCCCGCACCGCCGGGTCACGCAGCGTGGCGGTGTGGAGCTTGGCGCAGTCGTCGCACCAGTCGGCCCAGAAGCTCACCAAGAGACCGCGGCCGGTGCGCTTGGCTTCGCGGCGCGCCTCGGCTTCGTCGTGACGCCAGAACCCGGCCGGCTGCTTCGCGTAGGCCGCTTCGGGCAGGTCGCCGAGCGCGCTGTCGTAGGTGTCGCCGCCGGCCACGCCTTCCCCGCTCGTGCCAAAAGGGTAGCCCGACGACTGCGCGGACGTGGGCGACGACGCGCTCTCGGGGCCCGGCATGAACCAGACGTCCTGCGGGCGCTGCGAGCCGCAGCCGGCGACACCGAGCGCGAAGACGACGCTGGTGAGGACGCTGAGGGCGGAGCGGCCGAGGATGCCGAGCGAAGGAGAGATCCTGGCCAGCATCGAGCGAGCATAGCACCTCGGCTCGCTCCGCGTGCGCGCCAAGCATGCGAGCGCCGCTTCGCGCAAGCTGCTGCCACCTCCCGCGCGACGGCCGATCCGGCTGCTCGCCATCGGTGACTGGTGTAGTGTCCTCGGTCTTCGGGGTCGGGGAACGCCATGTGCGCAAGACGAAATTCGAGCTCGAGCTCGTCCTGGGAAGCCCCGAGACCGCCAAGACCGTCGAGCTGTCGGACGACCTCCTCGACGCCCTGAGCCCCTGAAGGAGAAGATGATGAAGAGCGAGTGGCCCCTGTTCGTCGCCAACGAGCCCGAACGCAGAAACCTCGATCTCGAGGTGCTCGACAAGTTCACCGGCGAGGTCGTGGCCCGCGTCGCGATGGCGGATCCGGCCACCATCGACCGCGCGATCGCGGCCGCCGAGGCCGCCGCCGAGCCGCTGCGGAAGATGCCCGCCTACGCCCGCAAGGACGTGCTCGACCACTGCGTGAGGCGCTTCACGGAGCGCTTCGACGAGCTCGCCGACTCGCTCTGTGCCGAAGCCGGCAAGCCTATCAAGGACGCTCGCGGCGAGACGTCTCGCCTCATCGACACCTTCCGCGTCGCCGCCGAGGAGTCGGTGCGCATGTCGGGCGAGGTGATGGAGATGGAGATCTCGCCGCGCGCGCGCGGGCGACGTGGCTTCGTGAAGCGCTACCCGATCGGGCCGTGCTCGTTCATCTCTCCGTTCAACTTCCCCCTCAACCTCGCCGCCCACAAGGTGGCCCCCGCCGTCGCGGTCGGCTGCCCGTTCGTGCTCAAGCCTGCCAGCCTCACCCCGCTCGGCGCGCTCATCATCGGCGAGACGCTCGCGGAGACCGACCTCCCCAAGGGCGCGTTCTCGATTCTCCCCTGCTCACGGAGCGGCGCCGAGCTGTTCACCACCGACGAGCGCCTCAAGCTGCTCAGCTTCACCGGCTCCCCCGAGGTGGGTTGGGATCTGAAGGCGCGCGCCGGAAAGAAGAAGGTGGTGCTCGAGCTCGGAGGCAACGCAGCCTGCGTGGTGGACGCGGACGCCGACCTCGAGGACGCCTGCGCACGCATCGTCATCGGCGCGTTCTATCAGTCGGGCCAGAGCTGCATCGGGGTGCAACGCGTCCTCGTGCACGACGCCGTCTACGAAGAGACCAGAGACAGGCTCGTGGCGGCCACGGCCGCCTTGAAGATGGGCGACCCGCGCGACCCCGACACCTTCATCGGTCCGATGATCTCGGAGAAGGAGGCGACGCGCCTCGCCGGCTGGATCGCGGACGCGGTGGCGCGCGGGGCCAAGCTCCTCTGCGGCGGCAAGCAACGAGGCGCGATGCTCGAGGCGACGTTGCTCGAGGACGCGCCGAAGACGTGCGCCGTGGTCACCCAAGAGGCCTTTGGACCGGTGGCGGTGTTGAGCCGCTTCTCCAGCTTCGACGAGGCGCTCCGCGAGGTGAACGACAGTGTGTTCGGGCTCCAAGCCGGCATCTTCACGCGCGACATCTACAAGGCGATGAAGGCGTGGGACGAGCTCGAAGTGGGCGGGGTGATCATCGGCGACGTGCCGTCTTGGCGAGTGGATCACATGCCGTACGGCGGCGTGAAGGACAGTGGCCTCGGGCGCGAGGGGATTCGCTTCGCCATGGAGGACATGACCGAGCTCCGCCTCATGGTGCTGCGCGAGATCGGCGCCTGACCCGCGTGCGTGGGCGCCGGGGCGCTCGGCGTCACAAGACCCGCGCGTCGCTCGCGCGCGCGCCGGCCGCCCCCGACCGAGGGGCGAGCGCGGTGGCGGGCCCACCCACGAACAGCGTGCACCGCACCCCCGCGCGCTCGAACACGACGTGTTCGGTCGCCACGGTCTCAACGACGTGGCCGGCCACCGACTGGCCCCGCTTGCGGGTGGTGGTGGTCCCGTCGAGGAGGCGAACGGCCGCCGTGGAGCGCGCGGGGTCTTGGCGGGCGGCGATGAGCACCACCTCACCAAAGGCGCAGGTGCCGGGCGCGATGTCGCTCGAGCCTCGGTGCGTTGCGGGGAGCAAGCGCCCCGAGGTCCGCGCCGCCGGCTCGCCGCTCTCGAGGGCGCGGGCCGGCGTGAGCTCGGGCTCCGGCAGACGCGCGCAGACCACCGCGACCGCGACCGACAAGACAACGAGAACCGCCGCGCTCCAGCTAAGTCCATCCAGCATGACTGCCCGCATGGGAGACCTGCAAGCGAGACTCATGCCATGCGCAACCCATTGAATTCAGGTACTGCGCGGTGGCTGGATGCGTCATCGTGACGAGACGACAGGCGGCGCCTGCCAAGATGACATCTTGACTAGAAGAGCTCGCGGCGCTTCGCGTTCGGATCCGTCTGGGGCGGCCTGGCGAGGCTGCCGCTGAGCTTCAGGAGCACGGTGTGGGCGCGGCACACGGCGACCATCTCGTCGAGGTAGTGCACCGGGCAGCGTCCGATCTCCACCACTTCCATCCCGAGCTCGCGGGCTCGGGCCACCGCGTCGGGGTGACCGGTCTGGAAGCTGAACCACACGCGCTTGCACCCCGCCTCGTGCGCGAGCTCCACTCCCCGACGGGCCGAGCGCGGCTTCATCCAGATCACGGCGAGGTCTCCGCGATCGTCGGGGAGCTCGGCCACGCTGCGATAGATCTTGCCCCCTTGGGTTCCCCCCCGCGACTCGGTGAGGCCGCCGAGATCGAGGCAGTAGAACCGTCTCCCGACGGCGGTGTAGCAGTGATACGACTGGGCCGGGAAGCGGCCCTCCGATGAGTCGCCGATGACGAGGAAGCCGTCGGCCCCGCGCATCACCTCGGTGAGTGGGTGGGTCATGGGGCGCACTCTACAAGAGCCCCGCCCCCGGGGCGCCGGGTTTCACCGCCGCGTCGAGCCCGCGCCGCGACGAACGGCCGGATGATTTGACAGCGGCGCGCGACGCACTCACAAGGCGCCGTGGCTCTGGAGACGGCGCACCTGATCCTCTTCGGGGTCCTGTTCGGCGCGTTCTTCGTCGAGGCCATGCTCGGCTTCGGGGCGACCGTGATCGCGGTGACCCTCGGCGCGCAGTTCATGCCGCTCGAGCGCATCCTGCCCGTGATTGCGCCGCTCAACCTCGTGCTCTCCACCTACCTCGCGGTGCGCCACCGCCGCCACATTCGGTGGCCGATGTTGCACAAGCGCATCTTGCCCGCGGTAGGGCTCGGGGTCCCGGTAGGCCTCCTGTTGTTCAACCTCCGGAACGCCCAGTGGCTCCTCATCGCCTTTGGCGCGATCGTGATGGTGATCTCCGGCCTTCAGTTGCGGCTCGCCCTCCGCTCGAGCGCGACCGAGCAGGCGCCGCTCGGGAAGGCGTTTGGCCTCGTCATGCTCGGCCTCGGCGGCGTCGTGCACGGTCTGTTCAACACCGGCGGTCCGATCATCGTGTACGTCCTCGGCCGTGAGCTCGACGACAAGGGCCAGTTCCGAAGCACCCTCGCCGCGCTCTTCGCGGTGCTCACCGTCGCGCTCCTCGTCGACTACGCCGCCGTCGGGCTGCTCACCCTCGCCACCGCCAAGGTGAGCCTGATGGCCACCGCGTCGGTGCTCGCCGGGCTCTTCTTCGGCGAGATCGCGCACGCTCGCGTCGACACCAAGACGTTCAAGCGCGCGGTGTGGGGGCTGCTCTTCGTGGGCGGGGCCATCCTCACCGCGCGCGCCATCACCTGACCCGGCGTCGGGCGTTCAGAAGCGAGCGCGCACGAGCACGAACTTGTTGTTCAGTCGGTCGTCGGTGAGCTGCTCGAAGTCGCGCGGCCCGCCGAGCTCGGCGTGCAACGCCGCCACCCGCTTGTGCTCGGTGAGGAAGTAGAAGGCGCGCTCGCCCTTCCGCTTCTGATCGTCGACGAAGCGCTGAAACGGGCCGCCGGTAGTTTTGAAGGCGGGCACGGCGTTGCCACGGTAGAAGTTCTCTCCCTTCCAGTTCATCTGGTACGCGATGAGCTGACCGGGCACGAGGCGGCGCTCCTCTTCGTAGCGGACGCAGAGCTCCCGCTGCCCCCAGTGCGGCGCGACCTCCATCAGATAGACGTCGACGGTCCACAGCGCGAAGGCCACCGCCACCGCCGCGAGCGAGCCGACCCAGAGGCCCCGACGGCGGCGCCACACACCAAGCAGCACCACCAGCGTGGCGACGGCGGCGAAGGCCCACAGCGCGCCGTCGAAGCGCACGTGCTCGGGCCAAGGGCGGGTGTACTGGTACGTGAACAGGTGGAGCAGGCGCACCGCGCTCGGCCGCTCGGGGGCGCCGTACGCGAGATCCACGCCCACCGCCGCGGTGGCCACGGCCGCGGCCACGAGCGCTCCCTCCCAGGCGACGCCGTCGCACTCGCGCGCCGCGCCGCGGAGCATGTCGTCGAGCGAGATGCCGAGGAGCATCGCGAGCGGAGGCAAGAGGGGCAGGCTGTAGTGGTGAAACTTCGTGCCCATCATCGAAAACAGCACGAATCCAACCGCGAACGAGCAAGCGAAGAGACACGCCGCCGACCAGCGCGCCCCGCGCCGTGGGTGGGCGAGCCAGGTCACGAGCCCCACCGGCGCGAGGCCCGACCACGGGAAGGTGGCGTAGCCGAGCTGCCACACGTAGTAGCGGAAGCTCGTGTCGTCGCCCTTGTTGGTCTGGTGCATCTCGCCGAAGGTGCGGCGCACCATGTGATCGAAGAAGAGCCGCTCGATGAACACCGGCCCGTGCCGCACGTAGGCCGCCACGAACCACGGCATGGCCACCACCGAGAACACCAACAGACCGCCGACGATCTCCATGCGGGAGAGCTCGCGATAGCGACCGGTCGCCATCACCCAGAGGAGCGCGGCGGCCACCGGCAGCGCGGCGCCGCCGATCCCCTTCGACATGCAGGCGAGGGCGATGAACGTCCACGCGCCGAGGTAGGCGAGCCGCTTCACGCGCCGTTCGCCCCAGCTGAGCCACAGGCAGAGCGCGGTGGCTTGCAGCCAGATGAGGCCCTGCAAGGCGGGCTGGACCCGCGGCTGAGCGGGGACGAGGCCGTCTCTGCAGCGCACGTTGCCGGGCGTGCCGCAGTTGCCGGGGGAGCCCTCGCCGAAGCTGTCGCTCACGAGGCGGATGTCGAAGTAGGGCTCGGTGGCGATCGAGACGTTCTGCGCCACGAGGTAACACACCTGGAGGAACACCGCGGTGAGCACCACCCCGAACACCACGTGCATCAGCGACACCCGCACCGACAGGCGACCGAACGGCAGCTCGTAGGCCCGCACCCGCGCTTCGGGGGCGTGATGGGCGGCGAGCAACACGCATCCGGTGGCGCCCATCATCCCCGCCACGAAGGGCATGTCGGTCATCGCTTGGCGCGCGATGAAGAACAGCTGGGGCATCGTGATCAGCGCGACACCGCCGAGGAACGCGGCCCTCCTCCCCGCGGTGCGTGCCACGCCGCGATAGAGCGCGTAGAGGCCCACGAGGAGCGAGAGGAAGCTCGGCAGACGCAGCGCCCACTCCGGGTGGGGCGTGTGCGAGAGCGCCACCGCGCTCAGCATCCGTCCCGGTTCGTGCGCGACACCGGTGGCGGCCATGAAGGCGGCCTGGAGCCAGAAGGTGAGGATGGGCTTGGACTGGAACCAGCCGTCCTCCGCCCACCACAGCGAGATCCAGTCGCCGCGGGCGAGGATCTCCCGCGACACCTCCCCATAGTGCGACTCCCACGGATCGATGAGCGAGTGGCTCCCGAGGAGGGGGACGTGGATCAGGATCGCGAGCGCGAGCAGCCAGAACCCGTGGCGGCGGTGCAGCGGGCGCAGGCAGCCGCGCTCGTCGAGGGCGAGCGGCCCCAGCCGTTCGAGGAAGCGGAAGCCGCCCGCGAGCGCGGCGACCAGCGCCCCGGGGATGGTGAAGGCGGCCACCGAGGGGCGCACCGTGCCCGCCACCGCCGCCCGCGTGGCCCACAGGCCGAAGAGGAGCGCGCCGAGAACGACCGCGCCCGGTCCGAGGAGCGCGCGGGCCGGCGCGGTCCACACGGCCTCGTCGTCGAACGTGCCGAGCAGATCGAGGGTGCCGAACGCGGCCGCGAGCGCTCCGAGGCCGCCCACGAGGAGCATGGTGGACGCCGACACGGGCGACGCCATGGCGACCACCGCCGTGAGCACGCCACCGAGCACCACGGGCAGGCTCCGAAACCGCACCGGGTTGCCAGGCGCCAGGGCCTCGTCGTCGGAGGTCGAGGGAGCGCTCATCCGGGCGAAATTCCTTACACGGCCGCGGACACGCCGCCACCTGGATGGCCGCGCATTGCGTCGGGGTCGCTCATCGACGAGAACCCTTGAACACGACGCAGAGCGCATGCAAAGGCGTGAAAGATGCCAGTGGCCGTGCTACCTAGCCGCTGATGTACCTGAACAAGTTGTCATGGTTTGTCGGCGTCGCTCTTGTCCTCGGGGCCACCTCCCTCGGCTGCGACGATCCCAAAGAGCCGCCGAAGACGGCAGACGACGTCGCGGGGGGCAACCCGACACCGACGCCAGCGCCCGGCGCATCGGACGACATCGCCAACGATCCCGACAAGAGCGAGACGCGCTCGCCGGTGAACATCGATGAGCGCGTGACGAAGATGTGCGCTCTCGAGGAGCCTCGCTTCGACTTCGACTCGGCGTCGCTGAGCGCGCAGGCGAAGAGCATCCTCGGGAAGATCGCCACCTGCTTCAACACTGGGGCTGGCAAGGGCCACAACCTCAACATCGTGGGCCACACCGACGAGCGCGGCGAGCCGGAGTACAACTTCGGTCTCGGCCAGAAGCGCGCCGGCGCCGTCGCCAACTACCTCAAGCAATCGGGGCTCGGCGACGATCGCATCGAGACCTCGTCCCGCGGCGAGCTCGACGCCACCGGAACCGACCCTGCGAGCTGGGCCAAAGATCGTCGGGTCGACATCCTCCTCGCCGACTGAGCGCCCGCCGAACCATGCTCTCCTTTCAGGAATCCTCGGCTGCCGCGCCGCCGGCGGCGGAGACGGTTGCGCTCGATCCGGTCTCGCTCATCCTCAACTCGTCGGGGCCGGTGTTCGTGGTGGTGTGGCTGCTCATCGCGGCGTCCGTGCTGGTGTGGTTCGTCGGCGCCCTCAAGTGGCTTCAGCTCCGGCGTTGGGCCAAGGCGGAAGATAGCTTCGAGATCGACGCCACCTACGCCGAGGACGGCGACCACCTGCTCGACATCGCCAAGAAGCACCACCAGGCGCCGGGGGCGCGGGTGGTGCTCGCGCTCGAGAAGCGGCGCCAGCAGACGGCGGTGCTCGAGTCGGTGGCCAAGCGCGCGATCGTGGAGGAGCAGAAGCACGCCTCGACGATGCTCTCGTTTCTGGCGTCCATCGGCTCCGCGTCGCCGTTCATCGGGCTGTTCGGCACCGTCTACGGCATCATGGACGCGTTCCTCCGCATCGGCCGCGAGAAGAGCGCGTCGCTCCCGGTGGTCGCGCCGGCCATCGGCGAGGCCTTGATCGCGACCGCGATCGGCTTGGTCGCGGCCATCCCCGCCGTCATCATCTACAACTTCCTCTCCAAGCGGCTCGACGATCTGCTCTCCGAGGTGGAGAGCTCGGCCGATGGCTGGGTGGCGCTGGTGGGGGTGATCGGCAAGCGGGGCTCGGCACCGAGGAAGGTGGTGTGACGTGGGCATGATGGCGGGCGGGGGCCGGCGGGGCCGACGCGGGGCGGCGTTCACCGACATCAACATCACGCCGCTGGTCGACGTCATGCTGGTGCTGCTCGTCGTGTTCATGGTCACCGCTCCCCTCCTCGCCACCGGGCTGAGGGTCGAGCTGCCCCAAGTGAAGGCGCACAACACGCCGCTCAAAGACACCAAGCTCGTGGTGACCATCGACGAGAACGAGAAGATCTTCCTCGGCGATGACAACGACGTGACCGCCAACGTCGAGGACGTGCTCAGGCGGAGCGAGCGTATCCAGCAAGAGCGCGAGCTCTACATCCGCGCCCACAAGGACGCGCGCTACCGCGTGGTCGCCCGCGTGGTCGCAGCCGCTCGTGCGGCGGGCGTCGAGGGGCTCAACCTCCTCGTCGAGCCGGAGGTGGTCGACGAGTGAGCACCTTCGCTCATGGCCGCGGGGTCTTGGGCACCGACTACCGGCCGGAGGAGGTGCTCGCCTCCACGTTCATCGCCGCCTCGATCCCGGTGTGGCTCTTCTTGTTGTGGAACGTGAGCGGCCTCTCGGTGGTCGCAGCGGGCCCGCCCAACATCGAGAAGGGCACCGCGATCCCCATGAAGGTCACGCCGATGATCGACATGGACAGCCCGCTCTTGAAGCTCGGAGGCGGGAAGAAGGTGAAGCTCCCCACCGAGTGGGAGGTGGCGCCGCCGGTGGTGAAGCAGCGCGAGGCGGCGGCGGTGGTGTCCCCCAACGCCAAAGACGACCCGAACGCCATCCCCGACCGCGACCTGCCGATCTACGACGGTGGCACCGCTCCGGATCCGGACGCGGAGGCGGTGAGGGATCCGGAGATCACCGACGCCGGAGAGCCGTCCGACGGCAACGTCAACGAGGGCGGCGGGAGCGCGGCCGGCTCCCCCGACGGGAGCGCCACCGATCCCACCAAGGCGCGCGCCGCGCGCTTCTATCACGGCCGCATCCTCGCGTTCCTGAAGGCAGGCTTCATCTGCCCGTCCCTGCCCGAGGGCGCTCCCAAGTGCAGCCCCAGCGGCAGCGTCACGATCTCCGGAGACCTCACGGTGTCGGGGGTGTCGTTCAGCGGCTGCGGCGTGCCCGAGATCGACGCGGCGGCCCAGGCCGCGATCAACGCCAAGAAGGGGCAGCAGATCCCGCCCCCTCCCGAAAACCACCCCGAGCTCCAGCCGTCGTCGTTCAGCGTCACCTACGTGTGCAAGTAGGCGAGCGCACATGCGACGGAGCCCTCGGCGGCCCCGCGCGCGCCGTGCGCTCCAACGTGTTCATGCGAAGTAGCCCGAATCGACGAGGCGTGGCATACGTCTCTCGATGAGGATGCAAGACAGAGCCTTTCGCGCTTGCGCCGCAACGCTGATCACATGCGCCATCTTCGCCGCGCTCGCGTGGGGACATGGTCCCCCCGCCGCGTGGGCCGAGGGGCCGAGTGAGGCCGACGCGGAGCAAATCCTCAAGCAATTCGTCGTCACGGACGACTCCAAGGGCCGCAAGCCGCTCCCAAAGATCGGCGTGGTCCCCTCCATCTCGAGCGACTCGGCCGACGTCACGCTCCACACCGTGATCCGCCGCGACCTCGATCTCTGCGGTGAGTTCGAGGTGCTCGACGACGACAAAGCACCCGACGACGCCGCCATCTCCAAAGACGTCGACGTGGAGGCGTGGAAGAAGGCGGGGGCCGAGGCGGTGGTCAAGGTCACCGGCAAGACGCTCAAGGACGACGAGGTGGAGCTCAGAGGGGTCGCCTACTTCACCGACGAGGGGGAAGAGCCGGTCTTCGACAAGACCATCAAGGTGAACAAGAAGGACGTGCGCGAGCAGTCCCACCGCGTGGCCGACTCTCTCATCGGCGCGCTCACCGGCACCGACGGCGCCTTCGCGAGCGAGATGACCTTCGTGTACGGCGTGGGCAAGCAGCGGCGCGCCTACGTGATGGATGCCGACGGCCACAACCCGCACGCGGTGTCTACCGACGAGCAGCTCGCGCTCACGCCTGCCTTCGACAAGGATCACAACCACTACTACGCGGCGAGCGTACGCAACGGCGCGTTCAAGGTGTATGCGAAGGGCGCCGACAAGCCCCTGAAGCTCACGCCGCGTGGCTCGGTGTACGGCATCGCCTTCGATCAGAAGAGCGGCGAGGTGGCGGTGTCGATCGCCCAGGGGGCCACCATCAACCTGTTCCGAGGGCCGGACCTGTTCAACCTGAAGTCGGCGACGAAGGTGGAGATGACGTTGCATCCGTCCTGGTCGCCGACGGGCAAGCTCGCGTTCTCGGGAGAGGGCAAGCTCGGGCTCCAGCAGGTGTGGGTAGACGACAAGGCCATCTCCCCTGCCGGCCTCCACGCCTCCGCCCCCACCTTCTGCCGCCACCCGAACGGGATCAAGCTCGTGTACATGGTGGGCGTGGGCGACAACATGGATCTGGTCGCCACCGGCGAGACCGGCGGCGGCGCCTATCGGCTCACCGCCGGCCAGGGGCGGAACATGTTCCCCGCCTGCAGCCCCGATGGCCGCTTGGTCGCGTTCTTCTCCACGCGCAAGTCGGGCCCCGGCCTCTACGTGATGCGGCTCGACGGCACGCGCCCCAAGCGCGTCTCCACCCTCGTGGGCGACACCCTGCGCTGGGCCCGCCTCCCCCCGCCCACCCCACCCGCGAAGAAGTAGAAGCGGCAGAAGTCACACCACTTCTCCTGCTCCCCCGGTGTCTCGGCGCGTGACTCCGCTCAGCGCAGCGTCCATGCCTTGCCTGGCCAAACCGGGGGGGCGCCGGTAAGGTTCACCTCTTGCGGCTCACCCACATCGGCCTCGCAAACTGGCGCAACTTCCTCGAAGTCGACGTCGACCTGAAGCGGCGTGTGTTTCTCGATAACGTACTTCTCAGTGCCGAACGCGGCGGTCCCAACGGCGCCCGACGAGCTCGACGATCCGAAGCAGACGCTCGTCGCGCTGGCCCGCCGCTCGACCTCGAGGGCAGTGCGCGAAGACATGGTCGACGAGGACAACGTGAGCGCATTCGGCCCCGCCTACACCGCCCGGCTCATCGAGTTCGCGACGAGTGCGTGGCGCCCCCGCGAAGCGCAGCGCTCGAGCCCAAGTCTCTCGCGCACGCTTGGCCGCCTCCGGCGCCTCGGGAGGGAGCTGGCGCGACCTCGCTGAGGAGCCCAACCTCGTTGGCGAGCCGATCTCGTTCGCGCGACCTCGCGCTGACCTCTTGCTCGCGCCGGCGCTACTTCTCGATCCGCAGCTTGTTCTTCAGACGGTCGAGCTCGTCGTCGATGGGATCGGCGCCCTTCGGCCCGCTCTCGGAGAAGTGACCGCGCCCCTCGAGGGCGGCAAACTTCGCCTCGAGCTCCGTCTCCGACAGCCCATCGCGGAGCGCGGCGTCCACCTCACCCATCGCCTCGGCCTCGGAGCGCTTCTCGTCGATCTTCGCCTCGTGGCGACGAAACTCCTCGAAGGCCTTGCCCCCGGGGCCGGCGGGACCGCCGAGCGGATCCGCCTCGGCCTTCTTCGCCCGCGCGATGTCGCCCGCGATGGTGCCTTTGCGCGCCTTCAGCTCCTCGTGCTTCTGCTCCATGCGCTCCATCTCGCGCTTCATGTTGAGCACCACGCCTCGCTGCTCGGCGCGCATCGCCTCGGCGCGGTCGCGCTCGCCGACGACCCGCTTTTTGTGCTTCAGCGCCTCGCGGGCCAGCGCCTCGTCCCCCGCCTTGAGCGCGAGCTCGGCGCGCTTTTCCCACTTCTCCACCTCGACGTCGAGCTCCTCGGTCCGCTTCCCGAGCCGCTTCTGCACCCCGAGCGCCTCGACGATCTCCTTCTTCGCCGACTTGAGGGAGTCGCCCATCTCACGGATCGTCAGATCCAGCGACTTGCTCGGGTCTTCGGCCTTGTCCAGCAGCGAGTTGATGTTCGCCGAGATGACCTTGCCCATGCGGTCGAAGATTCCCATGGCCGTATCCTGGCGCGCACCCAAGCGTCTGTAAAGTTCAGTTCGCCCTTGACGCTGCCCCCTCCAGCGACCAAGTTCCGCAACCACTTTTCGGGGTGTAGCGCAGTCTGGTTAGCGCGCCTGCTTCGGGAGCAGGAAGTCGGTGGTTCGAATCCACTCACCCCGACAGAAGACTTGTGTCATGAGCGGCGCCCTTCGGGAGCAGGAAGTCGGTGGTTCGAATCCACTCACCCCGACAGAAGACTTGT
>CAYOAL010000031.1:0-77250 GCA_964401935.1 uncultured Polyangiaceae bacterium | reverse complement strand
AACTCCTCCTGCGACGACGGCGACGCCTGCACTCAGAGCGACTCCTGCCAGGCCGGCACCTGCACCGGCACCAACCCCGTCGTCTGCACCGCCTCGGACCAATGCCACGACCCCGGCACCTGCGATCCGGGGACCGGCACCTGCAGCGATCCGCCGAAGCCCGACGGGAGCGAATGCAGCGACGGCACCTGCCAGGACGGCAACTGTGAGCCAGACGGCACTGGCGGCGCTGGCGGCGCCGGCGGCACCGGCGGCGCTGCTGGCACCGGAGGCGCTGCGGCGAGCGGAGGCGGCGGTGAGGGCGGCGAGGGCGCCGAAGGAGGCGCCCTCGGAAGCGCGCCGCCGCAAGCCGAAGGTGGCTGCAGCTGCCGCGTCATCGGGCCCACCGACGACGACAGCCCAGCCGGGTGGCTTGGGCTCCTCGGCCTCGGCCTGGTGATGGCGCGTCGCCGCCGATCCAAGCACCTGCAACGCATCGTGTGAGGTGTAGCGGGCAGAACGAAGCGCCCGCCACCAACGTGCCCCCAGGCTCCCTGGGGGTCAGGCTCCCTGGGGGTCAGGGGCCCTGGGCTTCGGGCCCCCTGGGGTGACGGGGCCAAACGCTCGAGGTTGGGACGTCCCGCCGGTCGCCGCACCGTCGACGAGCGAGGCAGCGAGCCACGTCGTGAGGGGCACGATGGTGGGTGCGCCCGAGGTCGCCGATGGTGTCGAGCCGATCGAGACTGCTCTGACTCGTGCCACCTCGAGCTGAGCGCTCGTGCGTCGCTCACTTCACGCGCAAATGCCCCGCGGCGCGCCATCGCATGGCGAAGGCGAGGCTGCCGAGCACGACCACCGCCGACACGAGCCAGCGCGTGGTGAGGGGTTCGCCGAGCAAGGCGATGCCCGAAGCGGCGGCGAGGATGGGTACGAACAGCTGCAAGAGCGCGGCGCGCGTGGCCGTGAGGTGGCGCAGCGCGGCGTACCAGGCCGCGTAGCCGAGGCCCGAGGCGAGCGACCCAGACACGAGCGCGGCGACGACGCCGCCCACCGACGGATGCTCGGTGGGTGTCACGACGAGCGCGAGCCCCACGAGCGGCGCGACGAGCACCGTGGCGCGCACGAAGCTCTCGCTCGTGCGTCTCAGCGGGTCGCCCGGGCGTTTGCCCGCCACGGTGTACAAGCCCCAGCCGACGCCCGCGACCACCATGCACGCGGCTCCCCACGGATCGGGCGCGGTCAGCCCAGGCGAGACGAGGAAGACGAGCCCACCGCTCGCGCCGAGGAGCCCGAGCCACTCCGGGAGCGATGGACGCTCCCCCGAACGAAGGGCCCAGGCGAACATGGTGAGCTGCACCGCGCCGAACAAAAGGAGCGCCCCGGTGCCGGTGTCGAGCCAGGCGTAGGCCACCGAGAACGGCAAGGCGTACAGCACGAGCCAGGCGGCCTCACGCCACGAGGCGCCCTTCGCGCGCACGCCCTCTCGCCGGCGCGACACGCGCAAGAGCAGCGTGAGGGTGATCGCCCCCGAGCCAAGCCGCAGCGCGGTGAACACCTGTGGCTCGATCGCGGCGCCGCCGAGCGCGAAGCGACACAAGAGCGAGTTGGCTGCGAACGCGCACAGCGCGAGAGCGGTGAGCAGATAGCCCAATGGCGGCATCGTCTCCGCTCACTCGGCGCGCCGCGCCACCGGGCCGAGGGCTCGCCGCACGCGCTCGAGGTCGACCCCCATCACGCCCTGCTCGAGCTTCCGCGCACACGACTCGGCGGCGGCGAGCTCGAGCTCGGCCGCGTCGCGGTCGCCTTCGGCGAGGAAAAGCTCCGCCAACCGCAGCCTCGCCCGCGCCAGGTTGAGCGGCGAGGCCACCGCCTGCCATTTCTGCACCGCGCTCCGCGCGAGCCGCCAGGCGGCGTCGTGATCGCCCTCGTGACGGGCGAGCTCCGCGCGTGCCTCCGTGACCAGCGCCTCGTGCGCCGGGGTGCTCCACAGCTCCGGCTGAGCATCGAGCCGTGCGATGGCCTCTCGCGCCACCTCGAGCTCACCGGCTCCGAGCGCCACCGTCACCATGCTCGTGAGGAAGCTCGCGCGGCGCTGCCGGTTCGCCCACGACGGATCGGTGAGCGCGCGGCGCAAGCCCTTGAGGGCCGCCGCGTGGCGTCCGCGCTTGGCCTGGAGGAGCGCGAGGCCCGGCTGCGGATCCCAGCCGAGCTCGTGGGCCCGACGATAGCGGGCCTCCGCCTCCTCGAGCGCACCGCGACCGAGGTGGAGGTCGCCGAGCACGCGATGCGCGTCGCCCTCGGCCCACGGGGCGAGCAGCGAGAGCTCGTGACACACCGCGAGGAGCTCGCGCTCGGCTTCGAGCAGCTCGCCACGAAACTGGAGCACCTCGGCGCGGTGGAGGCGACACGTGCCGGGGAACGCCGCGATCTCGCTCTGGGCGCACCAGCGGTTGAACCGCTCGGTCCACTGTCCGGCGCGCTGCCAATCGCCCCGATGCCGGCACGTGAAGATGAGCCCGCAGTACACGATGGCCCCCACCCACGGCGCGATCGCCTCACCGAGCACCGCCGCCGCCGCCTCGTCGTGGAGCGCGAGGCCGCGGTGCACGTCGCCGAGCGCGATGAGCGCGAGGCCGCGATACATCAGGCCCAGCACCTCGAGGTTCGGCTCGGAGAGCTCGCGCCCGATGGCGAGGGTGCGCTCGGCCCGCTCGAGCGCGCGCTCCACCTGGCCCTCCGCGAGCGCGAAATAGCTCTCGAGCCACGTGAGGCGCCCGTGCTCGGGGAGGGTGCCCTCGCTCGGCAGATAGCGCGCAGCTCGGCGCAACCACCCCTGGCCCACGGTGAGCTCGCGCTGCTCGAGGTGGATCTGCGCGAGCCACGACGCCGCTCGCGCCGCCCCCTGGCGGTCTCCCCTCGCCGCGAAGGCGGCCACCGCGCGCTCGAGCGGCGCGATGGCCTCGGTGGACGCGCCGGTGCACACCAGCGCGTGGGCCCAAGCTTCGAGGTCGCGCCCCTCGAGGCCCTCGTCGGCGTCGGCGCGGGCGAAGAGCCCCACCGCCTCGGCGTGGGCACGGCGCGCGAAGGCAGCGCGTGCCTGCGCGCGGGCCGTCTCTTCGCCATCGTTGGAGCCCGCGAGCGCAGCGAGGCCTTCCGTCGCGGTGGCGCGCGCGGCCCCCGACCTCGCGGCCCCCTCGAGCGCAGCCTCCGCCGGCGTCGCCCCCCGGGGAACCGGCTCGGGGGCTACGGTGACCTCCGCGTCGAAGCGATACCCCGACCGCGGGTAGGTGCGGATGGCCTCCACGCCGCCGAGCGCAGAACGGGCGAGGCTGACCGCGCGCTTGAGGGAGCCGTCCGTCACCGCCACGTCGGGCCACAGCTTCTCGAGCAGCTCGTCCTTGGTCACCACCCGCTCGCGATGCTCGACGAGATACACGAGGAGATCGAACACCTTCGGCTGCAGCGCGATCTCACGCCCTCCACGCGCGAGCGACCGACGCGCCGCATCCAACCGAAACTGCTCGAACTCGTACACCACGCGTGTGCCTCGGAGCGCCCCGCACGGATGATAACCATCTGGTCACCGCACCGAAACGACGTTCGCTCCGGCGATGGGTACGCTCGTGGAAGATCGGGCGCAGCGCTGCTGCGCGGCGCCCCCGACCCAACACGAGGCTCACCGTCGCGTGAGCCCAACGAAAGGACCCCCATGAACCTGTTCGTCATTCGTCGCCGCAAGGCCTGGACCAACCCGGAGCAGCTCGAGAAGACCGCCAGTCGGTCCGCCCAGGTGGGCAACGAACAGATGCCGAAGGAGGTGCGCTGGATCCGCTCCTACGTGGTGCGCGAGGAGAGCGGCGAGCTCGGCACGGTGTGCATCTACCAGGCGGTGAGCGCCGACGCGCTCCGGGAGCACGCGCGCCGCGTGGGCATGCCCGCCGACGAGATCGATTCCATCGAAGGCACCGTCATCGTGCGCGACGATCCCCAAGACGGCGACGTCTCGCGGGACGCCACGGAGGCTGCGTGACATGTTTGGTGCTCCGGCCTCGGCCGGAGCTGCTTTCCCCCCGAGGAGAACCCATGCAACGAGACGACAACCCGACCTGGCCCCACGGCGCCCCTTCCGTGGGACAGCGCGCCGAACGCACACGAACGGTGGAGGCGCGCGACATCGAGCTCTTCACCGCCATCAGCGGCGATCGCAACCCCCTCCACTACGACGAGGCGGCGGCCAAGGCGTCGCGCTTCGGGGAGATCGTCGTGCAAGGAGGGATCACCAGCGCGATCCTCAACGCGGTGGTGGCCGAGGAGCTCCCCGGTCCGGGCACGGTGTTCCTGCAGGTGGAGTGGAGCTTCAAGGCGCCGGTTCGCCCCGGCGACACCATCACCGGCTCGGTGGAGGTCTCCGACGTGCGCCACGACAAGCCCATCACCAAGCTCGTCACCCAAGTGCACCGCCAGGATGGCACGCTGGTGCTCGACGGGCGCGCCGTCTGCTACACCATGGCCCTCCCCGCCCCTGCGCAACCATGAGGTGGCGTCCCCCGTGACAGCCGCCACGGAGTGTGAGACGAGACGGACGGAGATCGTATGAAGTCCCTCGTCGCGTTCACGTCGCTGCTCCTCGCCTGTCAAACGGCGGGAGCGCCTTGTCCGGAGACACCGCCCACCACCCCGTGCCCACAACCGAGCGCGTGTGAGGCGGACGAGTCGCCCTCGGTCGGCAAAACACCCACCGTGCCCATTGGACACGAGCCGGTGGAGCTCACCATCAAGGTGCCGGACGTGACGCTCGACGCCAAGCCCGGCCAGCGCGTGTTTGCGCCCTACCGCTCCGCCTTCGCGACCAAGGGCTCGTTCGACGTGAGGATCGAGATGCGGCGCGGCACCCTCCGCCGCGTGGGCGACGAGCAGTCGCTGATCGAGAACGACACGGGGGCGGTGGCGAGCATCCCCAACGCCTTCGTGGTGGTGGTGCCGGAGAAGCCGCGCGCGAAACCCGGCGACGTGGTGCTCCTCCACGAGGACGCTCGCAGCATCGAGAGTCGCGCCGTGGTCGTCGCGGGCGGCACCGAGGAAGCGCCCATGGTGCGCGCCCTCTCCACCTGGTCCGCGGAGGACCCGGTCGCGCTGAAGCCGGGGACGTTCGTGGTGATGCGCGAGTGGGGGCCGGGGAGCCACCTCGCGTGCGCCGGCGACGGCGGACAGAACGACGTGACCGTGGTGCGTGTCGCGGGCGACAAGGTGATCGGCACCGGGTGGGCCGACAAACTCCGCATCGACGACAAAGCGAGCTGCGTGGCGGTGCCGCTGCGCCCCAGCCTCAAGGTAGGTCAGGCGGTGAAGATCGCGGTCGTCGACGACTTTCACCCAGGCACCGTGCTCTCGGTCGACGAACAAGCGGGCTTCGCCGAGGTGCAGTTTCAGTGGGGCGGGAGCGCGTCGGAACGCAAAGTGTTGTTCGGCGAGATCTTGCCCGTACCTTGAGCGCTGCCCACGGCCCGCGGGTGCTCGCACGCTCGAGTTACCGCAGCGTCACGCGCGTGAGCACGGTCACCACCTCGCCGCTGTAGGCCGGGATCGCTGCCTTGCGCATCACCCCGACGATGCAGCTCCCCACGCTCGAGCTCGCCCACGGCGCGCTGCCGTCGACGGCGGCTGCGGTCACGCGACCGTCGTGGCCGAAGGTGACGGAGACGCGCGCCGAGCCGGTGGCCTCTCCATCGCCACAGGCCGACGCGTTGCCCGCTGCGCCGGCGAGCGCAGCCTTCGCTGCCCCCACGTTGAAGGGCGGGGCGAGGGCCTCGGTGAGTCGATCGCGAACGCTGGCGTCCTCGCCGCCCTCCTCGTCGGCCGTCTTCGGTCGTGCGGCGGGCTCGGCGCCGGCGCCGGTCTCGTCGGCGAGCACGCTCCGATCGTCGGTGGCGACGGCGCTCGTCGCCGCCGCGGCGTGTCGACGCGGTGCGCGCCTGCGTGCGTCGCGACGGTTGCGCACCTCGGGCACCTCCTCGTCGAGAACGTCCGGTCCGAGGGTGGCCGTCACCACCACCGCCGAGCGGTCGAGAAAGGCCGACCGCGGCGCCGGCTCCGCGGCGATGGGGCCGTGCACGTAGGAGACGCAAGCGAGCAGCACCGCCCCCACCGCGCCCGCGAGGAGGCCGCGGACCACACGATCGGGACGCCGCGGCGGCAGCAGGTCGAAGGTCGTGGCGTCGAGCGAGATGCTCCCGCGGTCTGCGCTAGGATCGCCCTCAGCCGCCGGCTCACGGGCCGATTCGACGATCTGCTCGAGCGTAAAGGCGCTGGGGGTGACCTCGACGAACAAGAGCTCGTTGGTGTAGCCGAGCTCTCCCGGTCGCGTGGGCGTGGCCTCCCCGAGGCTCGGGGCCGGCGGCGGCGCCGCGGCCGCACGCCGACGAGGCGGCGGCGGCGGTCGGGAGCCGAGCTCCACGACCTCGACGATCTCCAACTCTTCGTTGCCTTTGCTGTTCCAAAGGAGGAAAGGCCTGGCTGTCGAAGGCGGCGGCTCTGGCCGCTCGCGCACCCTCGTAGGCTCGTCCAGCGCGAGCTCGTTCTCGTCCCACATGGCGTACGTTTCCTGTGCGCCGGTGCCCTACAGAAAACTACATAACCCACCGCCGACCGGCAAGACAAATCGGCCGACCGGCCGGTTTATTGCTTCGGGGGAGCGTCGCTCGGGGGCTTCGGTGGGTCGGCGGCGCGCTTGCCGGCTTCGCGCCGGAGGTACGCGATGGCGTTGTCGAGGTGCTTGTCGGCGATGGCGTGGCCCACCTTGCGCGACTCGGCCTCGTGCGGCCACTTCAGCTTCTTCAGCAGCGCGACGAGCTCGCGCGCCTTCGGGGCGGTGCTGTCCTTGTCGCAGACCCCCACGAAGATCGGGGCTCGCTCCACCTTCGTCCGCGGCGTGTAGGCCATGCCCCCCGCGAACACCGCGTAGCCGTCGAGCGCGATGGGCGCTCGCGCCAAGAGCGAGCTGGCGTAGTAGGCGCCGTTCGAGAAGCCGACCGCGAACACCTCGTCGAAGGGTGCCCCCGTCTTCTGCTCCGCCTCCGCGATCGCGTCCTTCCAGTCTTGCAACAGGCCCGCCTCGTACTTCGCCTGCGCGTCCACCCCCGTGGGCCAGGCCACCATGTCCTCGCCGTGGCGGCTCGCCCCCACCACGCCCTGCGGCGAGAGCACGCTGAAGCCGAGCCGCTTCCCGCCGCGGACGAGGCCGCGCTGCTGGTTGTGCTGCCACCCCTCCCCGTCCTTCACCAGCCCGTGGAGGAAGATGACCAGGGTGCGCGGCCCACCTTTCTTTGGCGGCTCCGCGTGAAAACAGACGCCATTCGACAGCACCTCGAGCTCGGGGGCGCACCACGGCTCGGGGGCCTTCTCCTCGCCCTCGCCCTCGAGCGGCCGCGGCGCCGGGCTCGCCCCGAGCGCCAAGCTCAGCGCTCCCGCGGCCCACAGCAACATTGGAGAGGCGCCCCACATCGCGCGGAAGGTAGCACGAAAACGGGGCACCGGAGACGCGCGGCTCGGTGGTTTTCGAGCGATTGCTCACGATTCTCTTGAGCGTTACCCCATTCTTCGTGTAAAGGATTCGACCCAAGGTCCCCGGAATGCACCCTGACGCTTCCACCAGCTCGCCCGGACTCCTCGAACGCCACGAGCTTCCGGACGAGCATCGGGTCGAGCTGCTGCGGGTCGAAGAGCTGCGGGTGCACCTGATGAGCTATCCGAGCGACGTGCGCGCGTTGCTTCGCCTCGGCGACGCTCACATCCGCCTCGATGAGCACGAGCGCGCGCTGTCGTGTTACGAGCGCGTGGCCGAGATCTACGCGGCAGAGGGCTTGCTCGTCAAAGCGGTGGCGGTGTTCAAGCAGATCCACTGGGTGATCGAGCGCCACGCCCCCGCCCTCGCCGACCGCTATCAGCACACCGAGGCGCGCCTCGCCGAGGTGTTCGAAGCGCTGGGCCTCCACGACGACGCCACCGCGCTCTGGCGCCGGATCGCCAAACGCTACGTGGACCGCGGCGACGAGGCCGACGCCATGGCGGTGCTCGTGCATGTGCTCGAGCTCTCGCCGCACGCCATCCAGCCACGCCTCGTGTTGGCCACGCTGAAGGCGCGGGCAGGCGACATCGAAGGGGCGCTCCTCACGCTCGAGCAGGTGGTGACCCTCGCGCTGAGCCATCACCGCCGCGACGACGCGATCCGCGCGTTGCAGCGCGCGTTCAACCTGCGGGAGAATGTCGATCACGCCCGCCTCCTCGCCGAGCTGTTGCTCGAGCGGGGCGGTGACGGCGACGCCATCGAGGCGCTCACCAAGCTCTCGCTCTGCTACCGCGCAAACCCGAAGTCGCTCCCCACCCTGCGCCTCCTCGTGCAGGCGTTCGACCGCGTGGGGCAGCCCGAGCGGGCGAACGCGGTGCTCAAGGAGTCGGCGCGCATCGTGTTCGAGAGCGGGGCGCGCGACGCGTTCAACCGCATCGTGAACGCGCTGCTCGAACGAGCCCCCGACGATCCAGAGGTGGCCGAGCTCGACACGCTCCACGAGCCCGTGTTGCTCACGAGCACGTCGGCGGCGCGGCCGAGGGCCTCGGTGGTCGCGGCCCCCGAGCGCCGTCGTCGCGAGGGCTGAGCCCGCCCCTCGAGCCCCGACGATAGAGGGCGCGCCACGGCGGTGCGCGGCGGCTACCCTCGCGCGCCGTGGGTGCTGAGGCGAGCGCGCTTCAGCCCGCCTCCTTGAGCTTTTGTTGCACCAGCGCCCACACCATCCCCGCGTCGGTGGTGGAGTCGTTCCAGCGTCCGTCGAAGCGACCACAGAACGACGACTTGAGCACCTCGGGGAGCATGCGCCGCGCCTCCGACTCCATGAGCGGGTGCTTGAGGTAGATGCAGGCCTCCTCGGTGGCCCGCACGCTCAAGCTGGCCTCGAGCTCGGACGCGTGGCGAACGCTGTCCGCGATCTCCACCAACAGCTCGATGAGCTCGCGCCCCACCTCGGGGTGGCGGCGACGGAGCAGCTTCACCTCCTCCTCGGGAGGCAGGTAGTCCATCGCGAGCGGCGCGAAGCGATCGAGCTGCGCCGCGTCGATGCCGAAGGTGGCGCTGAACGACGCGCCGCGGTTCACCGCCGCGATGAACTGCACGTTGTCGGGGATGGAGAAGAAGCGGTTGTCGATGGGATGAAAGATCCTCCGCGTGGTGTCGAGCGCGGGCATGAGAGCGTTGCGCGCGCTCTCCGGGCAGCGGTTGAGCTCGTCGAGAAACACCAAGAACCGGCGGCTGGGATCGCCGGCCGCCCGCTCGAGCGCCTCGAGCACGTCGGTCTTCAAGAACGCGGTGGTGGGCTGGCCGCTCTCGCTGGCCCGCACCTGGATGGTGGCGAAGAAGTCGGTCGGCTCCACCACCGCCCCGCAGTTGAAGAACACGAACTCCATGCCGAGCGTGTCTGCGATCGAGCGCGCGAGCACCGTCTTGCCGCAGCCCTGGGGGCCATCGAGGAGGATGTTGAGACCGCTCTCGAGGAGGATCTGGAGCTTCTTGCCCACGATGGCGTCCACGTAGACGCCCTCGATCTTGAAGGGAGCCGGCCCCGCGTACTCCACCTCGATGCTGCCGCGGTCGGCGCGGTCGGGCTTGGACACGGCCTTGACGCGCACCATGCACGGCACACCGGCCACGATGCGGTCGTCGTTCGAGAGCACCACCTTCGGCGCACGACGACCGTCGAGGTGCGTCGCGCGGAAGCGATACTTCGAGTCCTCCACCGGATTGACCCAGAAGGTGGCTTCCATCACGGCGCCGATCCTCACGTCTTGTTGCGTCAGCTTCTCGGCCATCTCCACCTCTCGCGCAGGTGCCCTCACGAAAGCGCGCGGGACACGAGCTTCGCTACCACTTGCCCGAACCTCCGTACAGACGCGTCGAGCTCCCCGTCGAGGACGATGTAGTGAGGGAAACACACCTCCTCGAGGGCCGACACCGCCACCTGCGCCACACACATGCGGTGGCGCGTGAGCCGCGCGACCAGCGCCCGGAGGGCCGCCGTGGAGCACTCGGTGGGCAGGCCATCGCTCACCATCACGAGCACCTTGGCCTTACGCCGGCTGCGCTTGGCCACCTCGGCCACGTGATAGAGGGCGGCCGCGTCGTTGTTGCCGCCTCCCGCCTCGAGCGAGGCCGCCGCACAGCGACGCGCGTCGCCCGCGTCGTAGATCACGCTGTCGGTGAAGCCGAAGAAGCGCGCGTCCACCCCCTCGAGGCGACGCACCGCCTCACTCAAGAGGCACGCGAAGCGGCGCGCCTTGTCGATGTTGCCCTGCCCTTCCATCGAGCCCGAACAGTCGACGATGGTGCCAAGGAACAGATCGGTGCTGCGCACCACCTCGCGACCGATGAGCACCCGTGGCTCCCGCCGCGTGACGAGCGCGGTGAGGCGGCCACGATCGAGGCGCTTGCCGACGAGGCGGTGGGGGGTTGGCCGACTCGCGAGCCCGAGCCGTTCGAGCTGCTGCCGCAGCGTGCGCGCGTGGCGCGCCACCTCCCGCGCCACCTCCCGATGGCGGACGGGATCGGGGAGCACGCGCTGCACGTTGTGGATGAGGTCGAAGCTCTCCTCGGCGCTCACGTTCACCCACAGCTTGTTGGGATCGCCGGCGCCGGCGCCAGGAGCCCGCTTCCGGGGGTTGTCGATGCGCTCCACCTCGCGCTGCACCGCCTCGTCGGTGATCCCCCGACCCCAACGATCGCGCTCGCGCGCGTCGCTCCCCGTCGTCTCGTGACCTCCGTAGTTGGCCACCAGGCTCACCTCCCAGCCGAACAGATCGCGCAGCCGCTGGGTCAGCTCGTAGAGCTGAGCCATTGAATAGTGCTTGAATTGCTTCGGAAACAACCCGAGCGCCCGGGCCACCAGCGGGTCGCGGTAGCGGTCGCCGAGCCCCATCCGGAGCGCTCGCACGAAGCGGGCGAAGGCCATCCCGCGGCGCTCCATGAGGGCGAGCAGCTTGCCGCTCTCCACCCGCACCCGCTCCGTCCCCGGGGCTACACCCAGCCGACACCCGGAGAGCACCTCGAACGCCTCGTGGCCCAGCATCGTCAGGAGCGAGGCCACCCGCAGATCGCGGTGCGCGTGGCGAAACGCATGGGCGGCGAGGCGCTTGAGGCGGTCGCCGTAGGTGTCGTCGAGGGCGCGCAGGTTGCGCTCGAGGTGCTCGTCGGCCACCAGGTTGAGCAGACCGTGGAGCCCGTCCCGCTCCGCCTCGCGCCACACCGCCTCGGCGTCGGCGCCGCGGTGGTACCGATGGTGACCGATCTCGTGCAGGATGAGGGCCTCCACCACCTCACGCGCGTTCGGGTCGCCGCGCAAGATGGGGAGCGGGCTCACCCAGATCCGCTCCTCGGACAGGCGCGTGTAGCCGAGCGCCTCTCGCTCGCTCATGTGCACCCGCAGCCGCCGTCGGGTGAGGGCCAAGCTCTCGCGTCCACCCCACGCGAACACCTCGGCGATGAGGCCGAGGAGCGAGTCGCGCCGCGGATCGCGGCCGCCCCGCGAGGCAAACAGGTTCATGATGCGTTCGGCGGTGCGCTCGAGCGTGGCGTGAACCAGGAGCCGCTCGTGCGCCCGATCTCGCGCCGCCGTCGACACGTGCACCGGCTCGAGCAGCTGCAACATCCGGAGCTCGGACGAGAGCGTCGGCCCGGCGAGGAGCACCGCGTCGACGGCGCCCGCCACGTAGCGATCGTCGAGGCCTTTGAAGAGCGCGCCGTAGGAGCCGGAGGGGTCGAGCGCCCGCTCGAGGAGGAGCGGAAAGCCCAGGGCGTCGCCACGGCGGTGCAGCCACGCCGCGGCGTCGAGCCGGAGCTCCTCGAGGCGACGACGATCGACGAGGAGGAACCCGCGCAGCGCCGCCACCACCCGCGGATCGTCGCCCCCTTCGGTCAGCAGCTCCCGCACCGCCGGCAGGTAGGCGTGAGGCTGTGGCGAGGCGGCCAGAGCGAGCGCGGCCCCTCGCGGTCCGCGCCGCGCCACCACGTGCGCGTAGTCGTCGGGCCGAAACCAGGGCTGTCCCTCCGCTCCCGCCACCACCGCGAGCGACCGCTCGAAGAGCCCCGCCTCCCCACGCTCGTCGAACGCCACGCACAAGCGGAAGGCGAGCTCCGCGTCGCGCTCGCCACGGTCCTCGATGGCGTCGCGCAACGCGTCGAGCGCGGGGTGCTCGGGCCACAGGACCACGCTCTCCACGAGGGTGCGCAGGCAGGACACGCGGGGCTCGGTGAGGATGAGCCGCGCGACGCGCACGAGCGCGTCACCGCCGAGCTCCGCCGCGCGGAGGGCAGCCTCTTGCACCACGCGCTCCGACGACGCGCGACACCAACGCTCGAGGTCTTCGGGGCTCGTGCTCGCCCGCACCGCCGCGAGCTCCGTCTCCAACGGCGGAGGCTCTCGGCGCCGCGGAGCGCGACCGTGCGCCACGAGACCGCCCGCGCTCACCACCCGCTCGAGCACCTCACGCACCGGCGCGCCGAGATCGGGCAAGAGCGCCTTCACGCGCGGTAGCGCCTCCAGCGCTGCGGCCACCCCCGCGCGCGAGAGCCCCAGATAGAGCGAAGCCGCGCCAATGCCCACCTCGGTGTCGAGCTGCTCCACCACGAGCGCCACCACCTCGCGCGCGGAGGCTCCGGCCACCAGCGTGTGGATCCGGGCGACATCGCGCACCGACCACAGACGGAGCGCCTCGCCGAGGGCTCGGTACACGCGCTCGCGAACGAGCTCGCTCGGGAGCGCGAGGGCCGCTCTCTGGAAACCAAGGAGACCCAGAGGAGCCTCCGCAAGCTGTGCGGCCACCGCGAACGCGTGCCGCTCCCAGCGCCAGAGCCAGGCCGAGCCGAGCCACGGCAGCTCGCGGCAGGTCTCCCAGCGGACGGCGAGCGCGTCGAGCCGTGCGAGGAACGACGCGTCGTGAGAGGCGAAGCGCTCGAGCTCTCGGGCGACGAGGGCGGGCTCGTCGTGACAGCCGAGGAGCGCCGCACACACCTCGGCGCTCGGCGTGGCGTCCTCGCGACGGGCGAGCGCCTCGGCGAGGCGCGAGGTGGGCGTGCGGAGCCAGGGCCCGACACGTGCCTCGAGCGCCGCCGACGGGCACGTCGCGAGCTCGTTCACGGTCGCGTCGCGGAGGCGCGCCACACCTTCGATGGTTGCTGGCGCTCGCCGCCCCGCCCCCGGCGTCCGGCTGCGCGCCCACGCGGCCAACGACGCGTCGGGGTGGTCGGCGACGACCGAGGCGAGGGCGAGCTCGGCGCCATACGAGAGGCCGGTGAGCTCTGGCAAGAGGGCCACGAGACGCACGAGCGACGAACGCGGGAGGCGCGCCATGGCCATGGCGAAGCCCTCGCCGCCAGCCAGGTGAGCGAGATGCTCGAAGAGCGCCCGCCCGAGCCGGTGCTCCACCGGCTCCTCGGCGGCGAGGAGCGCCGCGGTCACCTGAAACAGGCGATCGCCGACCGTGGAGGCGTCCACGTCAGCGGTGAGCGTATGCCCGAGGATCTCCACGAGCCGCAGCCGCTTGTTGAGCTTGAGCTCGACGGTCGCCTCGAGGGCGATCAGCACCTCGACGAGCGCGAGGGCTTGTCGTGGCTCGAGCTCGTCGAGGAACGACAGCTTGTCGGCTGGCGCGAGCACCGCGAGCCACGCCAGCACCTCGCCGTAGGCGGCGGCATCCAGCGCCTCGAGCTGCCGCAAGAGCCACGCGCGACCGCGCTTTTTCCCGTCCGCGACGAGCAGGATCGACGCCGCGTCCCGCGGTGCAGCTGCGATCGCCGCCACCAGCCGCTCGGGAGCCACCTTCTTGAAGAGCGTGCGATAGGAGCGCTCGAGGGCGACCAGGCCGCCGAGCACCGGGAGATCGAGAGGCCCCGTGCTCGGCAAGAGCGTGTCGTACAGCGTTCCGATCTCGTCCGGCGTGAGGCGTGGCACGGCGTGGCGCACCATTGGGAGCTGCGACGCGGCCCAACGCCGCACCGAGAGCGGCACCCCACCGATCAGCAACAAGCGCGCGTCCACCGACACCCACAGGAGCGCCAGCGCATCGCAGCGGGGAGCGCGCGACAGCGCGCAACGAACGCTGGCGAGGGCACGCCGCCGCGCCCCCTCCGGGAGCGCGAGGAGGCTCACCGCGAGCGCGCGAACGAACCCCGTCGAGGGAGCGCCTGCCGCGGCCATGATGGCGAACAGCGCGTCGAAGGCGTCGCGTTGATCCATCGCCGCCGAAAGCGCGCTCCCCGTGGTGGGCTCCCGCTCGCCCAACAGCTCGGCCACGTGCGCGGGAGGACGCACCGGGCCGAGGCTCGCTGAACGGAGCAGCTCCGTGACGGGGAGCACCTCGAGCAAGCGCAGCGCGTCCGAAGCGCTGAGCACGCCATGCGTCCAGAACGCGACGATCGCGGGGAAGGCGTCCCGCGGGACGGCGAGCGAGAGCGCGCCGCCGTCCCTGCCGAGCCGTGGGAGCAACAGATCGCGGCAGGCCTCATCGGCGAGCAGATAGAAGCAGAGCTCGGAGGGGAGCTCGTCCTCGGCGACGCGCAGCGTGGCCCGGCGCACGTCGGCGCGAGGATGGAACACGGCGTGGGCCCAGCGCATGGGGTCCCGCGACTCTAGCTCCCGCAGCGCCTCGAGCGCCGCCCCGCGCACGTCGGGGTCGTCATCGTCGAGCCCGTCTACGAAGGCTGCGAGGGCGGCGGTGCCGTCGGCGCCGGTGAGCGCCCCGAGCGCGGCCGCCCGCACCCGCGGCTCGCGGTGGGCGAGCGCCCAAGGCAAGGCGGCGAACCATGGAACCCGGCGACGCGCAGGCAGCGCACGCAGCTCCGCGAGGAGCGCGAGGACGGTCGCGACGTCGTCGGCGCGGTCCCAGAGGGAAGCGAACAGCAGGATGTCCCTCACCGGAGGCGCTCGTCTCCCCGCAGGTCAGGTGGCGTCGTGGCTCTCGTTCGCGGCGGTCGTCCCCGTCGCATCACGAGGATTGTACCCACGAAGCTCGCGCCGCAACCCTGGACACTTCGATAACAGGTCGGGCGTGCGACCGCCGTTCGTTCACGGTCCACGGGTTCACGGTTCACGGGTTCACGGTCCACGAGTGCACGGTCCAGGGGTTCACGGCTGCCGGTTCACAGTCCACGGGTTCACGGCTGCCAGTTCACAGTCCACGGGTTCACGGCTGCCGGTTCACAGTCCACGGGTTCACGGCTGCCGGTTCACGGCGACAGGCTCGTGGCCGTCGGGTTCACGGCCGCGAGGCGAGATCGCGTTCCGCGCTCTCGGCGCCTCTCCCAGCCGTGCGGCTGGCGGTGACGTTGGACAGTAGCCATCCGCGGTCGATCGAGGGGCACCTCGAGCAGCTTCGGTCTCGTCGACTGCACACGAGGTCGCTGTCTGCGACCGGCGTGGCCCAAGCGGATCGTGAGGCCCGAACCGTTGCTGCGGATCGGGCGGTCACCACTCGCTTGGACGACGGTCCAAAGGCGCTTGTGTGGATGAGAAGAGCCGACCCCGAGGGGGCGAGCTGCTGCCAACCACAGCGATGGTCCGAACAAGCGCCGGACGTCGCGCCCTCTGCTCCCATCCGAGAAGACTGTGTGCGGGCGCGACCCGTTCACCCGAAGGTGAACGTCGAGTCGTGTGAGACCAAAGTGGAGCGCCGAGCTCGCCTCGCGGCGTGAGCCGCCATGCTCCAGGCGGCGCGCGGCTCACCGCGGCGCGCTGCTGTCGGCGGCGCAAGCCGAGAGATCGAGAGCGGCGTCAGCGCGACGCTCGATCTCGTGCGACGACGAGGCCGCCCACACGATGAGGAGGAGACCCCACACGACGACGAGGAATCGGAGCATTGCCCGAACGCCGCGACGACGGACCCACGCAGCTCGCGAGACACGCAGGCTGAGGGGTCTGCCCTAGCTCTTGCATGGCGCGAGGAGCGGTCCTGATTTTCGTTGCGTGTTCAGTCAACGTGACCTCCTGAAGGGGTGGAAGCTAACCACGTCGATCATGCTCGCAACCCCCCGCGCGTAACTTTGTCCCCCCCTCACCGTCGAGCATCAGCGCTTGGCGAACATCGCCGCGCTCTCCCCTTCCGGATCGATCACGATGCGCGCGATGTGGTCCTCGCTGACGCCGAGGATGCGTCCGAGCAGGGTGAGGTTCTCTCGCTCGAGGGGCGTGAGCTCACCGTCTGCGTTGCAGATGAACGCGGCTCCCACCAACAAGAACTCGGCGGCCACGCCCTCGAGGTGCGGCGCGATGTCGCGCGCCACCGCTTCGAAGCCCTCCGCGTCGAGACGAGCCACGTAGCCACCGACGATGCCGTCGATGGCGTCCTCTTCGGCCCAATAGTGAGGCACGCCGGTGAGCTCTCGGGAGAGCTCCTCGCACTCGCTCTCCTTCGGCGGTCCATCCGCATAGAGCGCGAGGGCGAGCGTGGCCACCACCCCCTTGCTCTGGTCCTCGGTGAGCTTGCGATACGCCGGGTAGGTGAAGAGCCAGCCCACCAGCTTGCGGATGAACGACATCGGGGCTTGCCTATCACGACTCGGCCCCCGTCACTGGATCATTGATTACCCAGACGGGTAGATCCGCCGAGGACGGATCTCTACATGTAAGTATGTGTACTCTCATAGGTGCACATTAGGCACATCCGTTGCACTGCCACTTCGCATGCACCGGAACCTCCCCTTGCGCCGAAGGGCTGCCCTCGGATGCCTCGTGGCCATGGCGAGCTTTACGCTCCCGGCCTGGGCCGACACCATCGACCGTCCCACCCTCGTCGCGGACAAGCCACTCAACGGCAGCACCGAGATCACGGGCAGCGTGACCCTCGACCGAGGCTTTCCCTACCACCGCTACACGGCTCAGACCGACGGGTTCGTTCGCCTCCAAATGGAGACGAGCAACCTCCCGAACCGCCCCCAAGACAACGGCGGCGTCGCCTGGCGGCCCTACCTCCGCGTCATCAGCGTGAGCAACGCCGACCGACACGCCGAGGCCTGGTCGACCAACGGTCACCAGCTCGACCCCTCCACCGGCAGGGCAGAGCTGGTGCTTCGCGTGCGCAAGGGTGAAAAGTTCGACGTCATCACCACCCTCGCGCAGAACTTCGTGCGCCAGCGGCCCGACGCCCGCGCCAACTATCGCCTCGTGGTGCAGGAGGTGTCGCCGTGATCCGTCGCCAACTGCTCCGAGGCCTCGCCGCCTCACTGCTCGTGCTGAGCGCGGGTTGCGCCGACGACGAGTTCGCGAGTCAAGAAGACGAGCTGCGTCAGGACTCGCTCAACAACCCGACCGACACTGGGATCGATCTCAAGCCCGGTCTCTGGCACGACAACGTGCTCGTGCCGGGAGAGGGCTGGCACCTCTATCACTTCACGCCGGAGACGAGCGGCTGGGTGACCTTCCAGATGCAGGCGCCGGCCGGCCACCCCAACCTGTGGTCTTACCTGCGCATCGTGGATCCCAAGCACAACAACGAGGTCTGGGCCAGCGTCGGCAACCAACGCACCAACCTCTGTGAGGTCATCGTCGAGGTCGACGCCGGCCACCCCTACGACGTGATCGTCACCTCGCAAGAGAATTCGCTCCTCGCCCCCGGCGCCGCGCAGAAGACGGACGGCCCCTACACGGTGGCGGTCTCGCCGCTGTCGCTCGACTTCGACGCGGAGACCGAGTGATGCGCGGGCTCGGCCTCGCGCTCTGTCTCGCCCTCGTCGCCTGCGCCCCCGATGACCCCGGGGCGCAGCAGGCGGATGCAACCGAGCGACCGGCGGTACAGATGAACGACGTCTCGGTCTTGTGGCCGCTGCCGGACACGGCGGAGGGCGAGGCGGCGATGCTCCGCGCCGAGGGCCTGCTGACGGCCGGGCAGTACCAGGCAGCCTTCGGTCCGCCGGGTACCCGCCAGTCGGGCGGCACGCCGGCCGCACCCCTGCTCGAGGGGCTGCGCGTCGTCGCGATGCGCCTCGATCCTTGCGCCGGGGCCATCCACGATCGCTGCGAGCCCCAGCTCAGGCTCGTCTTGCAGCCGCTCCGTGCCGTCGCTGGTGGCTACGAGGCCGAAGACACGGCGGTGCACGTCTTCTACACGCTCGAGGCCGAGACGCTCGAGGCGACCGTGGAAGAAGTGATGGCGCTCCGCCGCGCCAAGGGGGACGCCCCCCTTGGGCCACTCGCGCCTCACCCGCGCATGGTGGCGGAGGGGCTGACCGGCGAGTTCGCGACCGGGCTGTCGGAGCTCCTGCGCGAGGTGGCCACGCCCGAGCGGCTGCACCGCATCACGCTCATGACCAACAGCGCCTTCGGCAAGGCCTGGAATTTCTCCGGCGTCGACCTCGGCCCCGGCGGCGAGGTGAGCCGCATCGCGATGCCGCACCTCCCCGCCGGCACCGAGGTGGCCTCCTTCTTCGTGGGCTTCCGGGGCGACTTCGGCGGCGAGCCGCCCTTCTCTCCGCCGACGAGCGGCCCGGACGATCTGCAGCTCCTCGGCAACGAGCACGTGGCCGGACGCGCCACCGAAGCGGCGCGGGCCGAGGCCTTCGCGGCGCTCCTCCGAATCGAGGATCCGGCGCAGCACGACCCGGACACGACCGACTGCGCCAGCTGCCACGCGGCCCAGCCCATTCGCCAGCATGTGGCCGAGCTGAAGTTTGGCCTCACGACGCCCCCCCTTAGCTCGGCGCGCTTGCCCGACGAAGACCTCGTCGAGCTCTTCGGCGACGACCCGACGGTGAACCTCCACATGTTCAGCTACAAGGGTCGTACCGCCTCCATCCACCGCCGAACGGTGACGGAGACGGCGGCGGCCGTCGCCTGGCTGTCGCTCGAGGAGCGGTAGCGCCGCACGCGGCGGGTTCTTGCGCTCGCGGCGCTCGTCGTCGTCGCTTCACACGGCCGTCGCGTCACGGCCGCTCGTCATGGGTCTGCCAAGACCGGAGGGACAACAGCCTCCATGCCCTCACGCGTGAGCACGTCGGAGAGGTGACGCGTGGCCGCCACCACCTCGTGGTGCGGGGCATGCTTCGGGCGCCGGTGCTCGAGATCGGCGGCGTCGAGGGCGGCGCCACACGGGGTCACGATCACCTCGTCACCGGCGAGGCCGACGACCACCGCGCCGGTTCCGTGGGCGATGTGCTCCACCGCGCGGGCGGCGAGGCGTGCGCCGGCGATGCGGTCACGAGGAGAGGGTCGGCCACCCTGCTGCAGGTGACCCAACACGCACACCCGGGTGTCGAAGCGCCCGCCCGACTCGGCCTCGTAGATGCGCGCGATGGTCGCGGCGTCGTAGGTCGCGCTCGCCCCGTCCGCCACCAGCACCAGCCCTACTTGACGGCCCGCGTCGAACGAACGGCAGAGCGCGGCGACGTCGCGCTCGAGGGAAGCGAGCGTGATGCCTTCTTCGTGGGTGTAGGCGATCTCGGCGCCCGTCCCGATCCGGGTCATCGCGGCCAGATAGCCAGCGGCGCGACCCATCACCTCCACCACGAACACGCGCCGGCGCGAGCCGATGGCAGACTGCTTCAAGCGGTCGACCGCCTCGCAGATGGCGTTCTCCGCGGTGTCCGCGCCGAGCGAGCGATCGGTGCCGGGCACGTTGTTGGAGATGGTCGCCGGCACCACCGCGACGGGCACACCCATCGACTCGATACGAGCCGCCGTGCCCAGACACTCGAAGCCACCGACGAGCGCTACCCCGTGGATGTCGTGCTGGGTCAAGGCGGCGTCGAGCGCCACCGTCCGCCCACCGTCCTTCGGCCACCAGCGATTGGTGCCGAGCACCGTGCCGCCGAGCGACGCGATGTCCTCGGTCGCGAGCCAATCGAGGGGCCTTACCTGACCCGACAGCACCCCGCGGAGCCCCTCGACGGCCGCGAGCGGCGCGTGCCCTGCTGCCGCCGCCGCGCGTCCGAACACCCGCACGAATCCATTCATACCCGGCGCGGGCGCGCCGACGTGGGCCACGAGCAGGCGCTTACCGGTCGTCGGCAGCTCGAGGGTCGCCGACAAGCGCGCGTACAAGGCCGAGAGCTCCGTGAACTCGTGGCCGCGCGCCGCCACCGCGTCCTCGAAGCGGCCCTCGGCGATCGAGGTCGCCACCGCCTGCGAACGCTGCACACAGGTGTTCAGCGGACGCGCGCGCACCGAATAGCCACGCGTCGCCATCAAGAGCGGCTCCCCCCCGGGGAGCATCTTCGAGAGCTCGACCACCCCCCTCGCCCCGAGCAAGGTCGACATCACCCGATCGTAGGCCGACGGCGCGCCGCCGCGCTGCACGTGCCCGAGGCTGGTGACGCGCGTCTCCACGCCAGTGCCGCCCTCGATCGCGGCTCGCACCATTTCGGCAGTAATTGGAGCGCCGGCGGGGTCGCGCGCCCCCTCCGCGAGCACCACCAGGCTCTTGCGTTTGCCCTTCTCTCGACTCGCGGCGATGGCCGCCCCCATCGCCTCCTGCCAGTCGGCTCGCGGCGCCTCGGGCAACAGCACAAAGTCGGCGCCGCCGCACACCGCCGCGGTCAACGCGAGATAGCCGGCGTGGCGACCCATCACCTCGATCACGAACGATCGCTGGTGCGACCGGGCGGTCGATGTGAGCGTGTCCATGGCGTCGACGATGCGATGCAGGGCCGAGTCGCAGCCAATCGTCATGTCGGTCCCCCACATGTCGTTGTCGATCGATCCGCACAGGCCCACCAAGAGCAGCGACGCGTGCTCCTTCGCCTGCGCGGCGCTGACATCACCGGCCGCGACGAGCGCCGCCACGTGCTCCGGCCACTCGCGGCGCAACACGTCTGCGCCGGTGAGCGAGCCGTCGCCGCCGATGACCAGGAGGCGGCTGAACCCGGCGGTGATGGCGTTCTTCACTGCGTGTCGCCGGCCCTCGACGCTGCGAAACGCGGCGCAGCGCGCCGATCCCAGGATCGTGCCGCCGAGCTGCATCACGTTCGACACGTCGCCCCACGCAGCGGGCGCGAGCTCTCCGCCACCGGCGACGAGCCCCGCGTAGCCCTCGCGCACCAAACACACCTCGCCGCCGAGACATAACGCCGTGCGCACCGCGCCGCGTACTGCCGCGTTCATGCCCGGAGCGTCGCCGCCGCTGGTGAGCACCCCAATCCGCATGCGCTGCTCGTACACCACTCGCGCCCGGGCACACAAGCCGCCGGGCCACCCCCGATCGCTCCCAACCCTGCCGCGGCGCGGCGGCTAGAAACGCGACGCGTTGGTCACGAGCCCCGCGCCGCGAGCCCCCCGCGACGGGCCACTCTGTGTATGCTGCCGGGGCATGGCGACCGCGGTCACGACTCCGCCCTCCTCTCGGCCGCGCGCCGAGGCGCTCGATAACCCCGCCCCCCATCCGGCCCGCGGCAGCTACGCCGATGGCTTCGCCTTGGTGGCGCAGCGTTTCGCCGCCCAGCTCGCGAGCGGCGAAGAGCTCGGCGCCGCGCTCAGCGTGTATCAACACGGTCGGCCCATCGTCGAGCTGTGGGGAGGCACCGCGGATGTCGCGCGCGCCACCCCCTGGGAGCGCGACACGCGCATCGTGCTGTTCTCCGTCACCAAGGGTCTCATGGCGATGGCGATGCACCTCCTCGCCGACCGCGGGCTGCTCGACTGGGACGCGCCGGTGGCCGACTACTGGCCGGGCTTCGCGAATGCGGGCAAGCGCGCCATCACCGTGCGCGCGCTGCTGAACCACCGTGGCGGCCTGCCCTACCTCGAGCAGGCGTTCACGCTCGACCAGATCGCCGACCCAACGCGCGCCGAGGAGGTGAACGCCGCGCTCGAGCGACAACGGCCGGAGTGGTCGCCGGGCGAGCGGCAGGGTTATCACGCCATCACCTACGGGCTCTATGCGCGCGCGCTCTTCGAGCGGATCACCGGCGAGTCCCCGGGTGCGTATCTGTCGCGCGAGGTCTTCGCGCCCCTCGGCTCCGACGTGCGGCTCGGCACCCCCGCCGCCTTCGACTCACGCCACGCCTCCCTCTACGGACCGAGCACCGGCGCGCGCCTCTTGCGCATGGTCGGGGTGACTCTCCTCACGCCAGAGGCGCCCGAGGCGATCATCGCCCGCGACGTGGTCAAGCGGCACTCCATCGCGCGGCGCGCGTTCGCGAACCCCGCGGTCGGGCGGGAGGGTGTGCTCGCCTACAACAGCCCGTTGGTGCGACGCGCCGAGCTCGCCTGGGCCTCGGCCACCGGGAGCGCCGACGGCGTGGCGCGCGCGTACCTCCCGTTCGCCAACGAGGGGAGCCACGACGGCAAGCGCTACCTCCGCGCCGCGACGCTCGAGCCGGTGTACGCCCGCCAGAGCTGGGCGGAGCGCGACGCCGTGCTCCAGAAGCCGCTCGGCTGGTCGCAGGGCTTCCTCAAGGAGCAGCGCCACATGTTCTGTCCGAACCGCGAGTCGTTTGGCCACGCGGGCATGGGGGGCGCGCTCGGCTGGGCCGATCCGGTGGCGAAGGTGTCGTTCGGCTACGTGATGAACCGCATGGACTGGCGCGTGCGCTCGCCGCGCGTGCTGTCCCTGTGCCGCGCGCTCTACGAGTGCGAAGCGCTGCGCGGCTGAGGAGCACGCTCTACCGAGCCACCACGACGGTGACCGATGACGAGCGACGCCGCGGCGAGGAGGGCTCCTAGAAGGCGGCGCTCGTGGGACGCGTCGCGCTCCGGGTGGGTGGCGCAGCCGCCGACCGAGCGGTAGCGGAGCGGCCCACCAGCCCCGCCCGCCCCTCCACGCCCGCCTTCGTGGCTCGCGCCGCCTCCGCTCGCGTCGCTCGCGCCAACGCCGGCCCCGCCGCCGCTCGCGCCACACGCTTCGAGGCCGAGGTCGTTCACGAGCTGAGGCCACTCGCTCACGCAGGCGTGCTCCACCTGGCTGGTCGCGTCGCAGTCTGGCTGCTCGAGGCAGCGCAGCTCGAGCAAGGGCGCGATGGTCTCCCCGCCGTCGGTCGAGCGCCCTACCGCGTATCCGGTGACCGCCTCATCGGCACAGACGAGCAGCGCGTCGTCGGTCCACGTGAGGCACCGCACCGGCACGTCGGACACTTGGACGGGAGAGCCCCCGAACGGCACGCGCCACAAGCCGAGGGTCGGGCTGCCAGCCACGATCGACGTGAAGTCGCGAGCGACGGCGAGCCCGGTCAACACCGTCGTCCCCACGAAGAGCTCGCCATAGCTCGCGCCGCCATCGGTCGACAGGAGCACGCGAGAGGGTGGCTCGTAGAGGGCGAGCACGAGCGTGTTCGGATCGGCGGGGTGAACCGCCTCCACGAACAGCGCGTCGTTCGGCGCGGTCGCGACGTCGGGCACGATCACCGAGGTGAAGGTCTGCCCGCCGTCGTCGGTGATGAGCAAGGCCGCCACCCCGTCGCTCGACGTGAGGCCGCCCACGTAGAGGCGGTCGGGGTCGCTCGTGGCTCCCACCGAGCGCGCCGCGAACTTCGGATCGAGATCGGCGTTCAGCAGCGAGAAGCTCACGCCATCGTCGGTGGAGCGCCAGAGCTGAAAGCTTTGGCCTTGACGGGTCAGCGCCACGAGCCCGCGGGGATCGCCAGGGACGTTCTGCACGTCGAGCGTCACGTAACCTGCGAGGTCGTTTACCGGGGCGAAGTTGCAGCCGCTCGGGTCGGAGCGCACCGAACCGGTGAAGAGCCCCGCGACGAGCGCTCCGGTCGAGGTCACCGCGATGCGCGGGTGCGCCGAGCCGGTGGTGCCGATCGCTCCTTCGCAGGTGAGCGCCCAGCTCGCCCCGCCGTCGAAGGTGGTCGCGAGCCCGTAGCCCGTGCCCACCGCCATGCGCTCGGGGGCGGCGGCGTGATAAGCCACCACCTCCACCGAAACTGGACCGCCGTGGGCATGGGCACTGGCCGCGGCGAGCGACCACGCCGCGAGCACCAGCGAGCCGGGACCGACGCGCAACATGGGCAGAGGGTAGCAGGCGCGCGATCGCTAGTCGGCGGCCACGACGCGATTTCGTCCCGCGGCCTTCGCGCGGTACACCGCTTCGTCGGCGGCCTTGATCAGCTCCGCGACGCTCCGCATCTCGGGTCGCCGCGCCGCGACACCCAAGCTCATGCTGCCTTGCCACGCCTCGTCGGCCAGAGGAACGCGCAGCGCTCCCACCGCGCGCCACACATTGTCGGCTACCTGGCGCCCGCCCTCGAGATCCGTGCGGGGGCAGAGGATCAGGAACTCGTCGCCACCCATCCGGCACACGACGTCGTCGGTGCGCACGGCGTTCCGCAGCGTCTTGCCGAGGGCCACGATCACGGCGTCGCCGGCTTCGTGACCATAAGTGTCGTTCACGCTCTTGAAGCCGTCGGCGTCGGCCATGATGACGGTCATCGGGCCGCCGCTCTCGAGCGCCGCCTCCCACGCGAGCTCGAGCTGAAGCATGGCGTGACGCCGGTTGGGCAGCCCCGAGAGCGCGTCGGACATCGCCAGCACCTCGAGGCGATGGTTGGCGCGCTCGAGCTCCGCCGTGCGTTCGGCGACCCGTTGCTCCAACGTCTCGTTGAGCTCGCGCAGGCTCGCGTTTCGCTCGGCGACGTGGTGAAAGAGCGCGTGGAGCGCTGCGAGCAGCGGCTCGGTCGTGGCGCTCTCTGCCAACGCCTCGAGCTCGCGCGCGAGCGCGTCTTCGGCGCTCGCGCCTTGCCGAATGCGAGCCACCTGCCGCGCCATGAACCGATCGACACCGAGGATGTGATAGGCGAGCCACGACGACAAGAAACGCAAGGCGTCCTCGACTTGCTCGCGCCGCTGCTCGTCGTTCTCGTCCGGCGTTTTCCGCGAGAGCCGATCGAGCTCCGCGACGAAGAACTCGTGCTCGCCGCGGTGGCGCTCACGATGAGCGGCCGACACCCGCTCCTTGTCCATCAGCTCCTCCTCGTCGGTGAAGTGCAAGAGCGCGTACTCGCGGAGCGCCTCATGGAGCGTCTCGAGCTCGCTCGCGGCCACCGGCCGCTGGCTCGAGAGCGCCTCGCCGAGCTCGTTGATGATCTGCACCAAGCGGCGATGCTGCTCGTCCACCTCCTCGAGTCCGGTCTCGAACACCGGAGTCCAGACAAAGGTGTCCACGCCGCCTTCTACCATGAGGCACGCGCCGGCGCCGCAGCCTCTCCAGCAAAGCAGCGCTGGACGCGACACACGCAGAATGCGCGCAATCAAGTCGCAGAATGCGCACGCCCATGTCGCGCCGCTCTGTAAGCGTGCCACCGACGCCGCCGTTGTGGCTCCCGTGAAGGGCGCCGCGCGACTGATCGGTTGGCTCGTCGTAACGTTGGCCGGCTGCAGCGCGGCGAGCTCGAGCGGCCCCCCGCGACGTGCGCCCGCGGTGGCTGCGTCGAGCTGTCCAGCGGGCCACGTCCTCGCAGGCGACGTGTGCATGGAGAAGGGCTGCGAGCTCGCGGCGAACGGGGGCGCACCGGGGCCGTGTCTGGCCAGCGAGACCTGCGCGCTCCCTCCCTGCGTCCCCATCGTGCGGCGCGCCGAGGCGGAAGATCGGCTCCGCCCCAACGACTATCGGTTGCTCGACGAGCGTCGCACGCGCCTCCCGCGCGCGCGGCAGCTCCTCGTGGTCGAGCTCCAGAACCTCGAGCGGCTGTGGAGGGCGACGCCGGGCCCCAACCCCGACCGCGCGGCGCTCCTCGCCCGCATCGGCCTCACGTACGCCGAGCTCGCGTGGGCGGCAGAGAGCGAGGGCCTCGCGCCGCACCCGTCGCGCGTGCGACAAGACATGGAGCTCGAGAAGGCGGCGCGCATCCAGCGGCTCGCCTACGAGCGATCCGCCTGGTTCCTCACTCGGCTGATCGAACAACATCCGTCCTTCTGTGCAGGCGACGTGTGCCGCGACGCGTTCCTCCACCACCGCGCGCTCGCCGAGCTCCACCTGGGCAAGACCGACGCAGCGAAGCAGGCCTGGCTCGAGCTGTTGCAGACCTCGAACGAGGCGCCGAGCGTGGCGGCGGCTCACGTGGGCTTGGCCGAGCTCGCCACCCGGGAGCCCACCCTGTCGCGAGAGGCGATCGCGCGCGCCACCGAGCACTACGAAGCGGCGGCGCTCGCCGAGCCCCATCGCCTCACCGCCTACGCCTGCTATCAACTCGCACGCCTCCAAGCCGCCGCCGGGCAGCACGCCATGGCCTCCCTCTCCCTCCAGCGAGCCCTCGACCACCTCGCCCTGCACCCCCAGGCGGCGGCGGCGCTCGCCATCGGTCGTGACGCCCAACGCGCCCTCGACCACGGCTTCACACCCTGACGCTCGACACCAGCTGGGCGGCCACCGCCCCCGCCTCACCGCGGGCCTCCGCTGGCACTTCTCAGCGCACGGGGGCGTGGCGCTCCACGAACACCGCGAAGGCCGCAAGATAGTCGATCAGCACCTTCTGGCTCGCCTCGTCGGTGAGGCGGAGCTCGGCGTCGAACGCGCGACTCGCGCCGCCGATGTAGGCCGACTTGCCGAGGAAGGGGATCGCGCCCAACGCGCGAAACACCGGGAGCCACGCGGTCTGCGCGCCGATGGTGCCCATGCGGCCCGGGCTCGCGCCGATCACCCCGATCGGTTTGTTGCCGAAGACGCGCCCGATGTCGCTCGCCGGTCGGCTCAGCCAGTCGATGGCGTTCTTGAACACGCCGGGGATCGACCCGTTGTACTCGGGGGTCACGAGCAAGAGGCCGTCGGCCCGCGCGACGCGCTCCTTGAGGGTCACCACCGCCTCGGGCAGGCCCGCTTCCTCGGCGTCGGCGTCGTAGAGCGGGATGCCGCGGATGCTGCCGACCTCGAGCTCGAGCCCCGCCGGCGCGAGCTCGGTGGCGGCGCGCAGCAAGGCGCTGTTGAGAGACTTGACGCGCAAGCTGCCACTCAGACCGACCACGTTCATGCGCGAGAGCTTGTCCCGCCCGGGGTGCGACATCAAGCGCGCTGGGGAGGAGCCGGGGAGGAGGAGCACGCCGCCCCTCCTCCGCAGCAGCCGTCAGCTCCGCTTGCGGCGACGGGCCAACGCCGCCAAGCCTACCAAGAGCAGCCACACGGCCTCGCCCGCCCCACGGCTCCCGGGCACGTTGCAGCTACAGCCGCCGCGCACGAACACGCCGTCGTCGGCGCCGATCCCATCGTCGTCGACGCACTCGCCGAGCGTGTCGTCATTCGACGTGCAGACCTCACCGGTGGGGCAGCCCGAGCCGACGCGGTCTCGACAGCCAGGGACACAAGTGAACGTGTCCTCGGTGTCGCACACTACGCCGTCATCGGCCGGCCCCGGACAGTCGGAGTCGTCGACGCAGCCGCAGCCGTTGTCGAGCACGCCATCGCAGTCCTCGTCGATGTCGTTCCCACAAACCTCGCCTCCGGGCACCGGCTCACAGGTGCACGTGTTCGTCTCGTCGTCGCAGGTGCTGTTGGTCCCCGCGCAGTCTTCGTCGTCCACGCACTCGACGCACTCGCGCTCCTCGGTGTCGCACACCGGCGTCGGGTCGTCGCAGTGGGCGTCGGTGAGGCAGGGGACACACTCGTTCGGATCGGCCTCGGTGTCGCAGGCCGGGCGGTCGTCGGGACAGTCGGCGTCGGTGAGGCACTCCTCGATGATCACCTCGGTCGGCGGCGTGCCCGGCTCATCGCCGTTGCCGTCGGTGGGCGTGGTCTCCGGCGGCGACCCCTGCTCGCCCTCGAAGTCGATGAAGGCCTGGTTCTCGATGACACCGGAGGCGTCGAGGTTCACCGTGACGCGGAACTCGACGGTCGTGGTCTCGCCCGCGGCGAGCAAGCCGCCGTTGGTCTCGTCGGCGCCCGTGCCGAGTCGAACCGTCACGGTGTGCGTGCCTGCGTCGTACTCCGCTTGGTCATCGCCCGCCGCGTCGGTCTTCGCGCCGTCGTTGGCGCCGGAGACGATCTCGATGGAGCCCGGCACGAACGACACGTTGGCGGGCAGCGGATCGGTCATCACCACGCTCACCGCGTTGTCGTTGCCGGTGTTGGTCGCGACGATGCGGAAGAGGAGCTCGTCACCCACGAGGAGCGTGCCACCGTCGACGTCGATCGCGTCTTTGCTCGAGGTGGAGAGATCGGGCTTGAAGGTGGAGATCGAGGTGACGAAGGCCCCCAGCAGGTAGAGGTCGCCCGTGCTCGTGGCCTCGATGTCGGCGGCCGTCTGCCCCGGCACGAGGCGACTCGTGATGTCGACGATGTCGAGATCCACGCCGCTCATCGTGCCCGCCCCACCCGTGAGCTGAGGCAAGTCGCCAGCCACGCTCACCGTAGTACCGAGGAACGAGCGCGTGCCGTTGAAGAAGTTGTTTTCGAGGTTCACCCCGTCGCTCAGCGCATCGCCAGCACCGAGCGGGGCCACCCCGAAGCGGAGCTGATCGCCGCTGATGGTGGCGTCGCCCTCGTAGGTGAGGACGCCGAGCTTGGCGTCGAAGCCGGCGAGCGGCACCACGAAGCCATCGAGGGTCGCCGCCGCCGGCGCCCCGTTCGACACCTGATCGAGCCCGTCGAAGATCACCAGGTTGCGCGGCGGATCGATGGGGTCTTCGTACAGCACGACGAGGGACCACGCGCCGAACGAGGTCTGATCGTTGCGGCTGCGGAAGTCGACCATGTCGACGCCCGACATGCGGTATGCGCCGATCCCCTGGGCTTGAACGAAGGCGGTGACGTCGGCGACAGACTGGTAGTAGGTGGTGCCGCCCCCCGCATCGAGCGTGAACTGGTCGGCCGCGACGGCGGTGGCGTTGAGGGTCGCGTCCACCGCGCCGCCAGCCCCGAGCTTCTCGAGCGTGGCCTCCGCGTCGGCGCCGGCGCCAGCCTTCTTGGCGCCCCAATAGAGGAAAGCGTGGGTCACCGTGGCCCCCGCCGGCAACGCGAGAACGGCCGTGCTGCGCGCGTCGGCAGGGGCGATGGTCGTGTTGGCGGCGGCGGTGCCTGCCGCGTCGTCCGAGCGCCAGTGCACGTCGGGAGCCGAGTCGCCGGTGCTGCCGCCGCAGCTGCCAGCCGCCGGCGTAGTGCCCACGACCGGAGCCGTCACCGCCCCCGCGCACTCCCAGCCGAACGTGTTGCCGATGGCGACGAAGTCGCCGCGCTGATCCACCTGCACCCGCAGGGTGGGCGCCGCCGAGGTGCTGGTGACGCTCAACAAGCTCGCGCACGTGAGGACGAGCCCGAGCAGCCCGGTAGGAGCACGCCGTGGTGAACAACCCAGCACACCAACGAGGGGCGTCCCTCTTCGAAGCCTGTTCGTCATGAAGTCACTCCAAGCCACGCAGGGCACCTTGCCAAGCCGCGTATTTTCATTGTGCCACAACCATGCGGTGAGAAGTCACTGAGGATCCATTTCCCCGACGGTTCTCCCACGCGGTCCGCTGAGCTGCCCCCTCCGCGCTGCCCCTCCGCGGCTGCCCTCGCGCTCGCCCGCCACGGTCCCAAGGAGCACCGCCTCGCGAGGTCGAAAAACGGGATCGCGCCGCCCGTTCGGTGCCAACGTGCGGACATGCTCTCGATCGCAACGGGTCTCGCTGGCCTGGTCAGCGGAGGGGCTCCACGCCCGAGCCTCGATCGCGGGTCCTCGCGCCGATTCGCGCCGCTCGCGCCATGTTGGTGTCTCTCGCTGCTCGTGGCCGGGGGGTGCACGCCTGAGGCCCCAAGCGCGCCCGTCGCTCCCGTGGAGCCTGCTCCGCGGGGCGCGCCGAAGGGCGTGGGCGACCGCGTCGTCGAGCTCGCCGCCGCCGCCCGACGAAGCTGCCTTCGCACCCAGAGCGGTGAGGTGTGGTGCTGGGGGATGACCCCCCACGGGGCGCTCGATCACCCACACCGCGTGGAAGGGTTGAGCGACGCGACGCAGCTGTCGATGGGTACGTTGTTCAGCTGTGCTCTCACCGCCGCGGGCCAGGTGAAGTGTTGGGGAGAGGGCGTGATGGGCGAGGCGTCGCGGCACAGCGGCCGGGTCGTCACCATCGCCGGCGTCGAGGGCGCGACCCACGTCGCGGTCGGCGGCGACCACGGCTGCGCCGTGACGCGCGAGCGAGAGGTCGCGTGTTGGGGTCGCACGCATTCCCACCGGTGGTCGTTCCCGGGCGCCAGCGCGGTGACGATCGACGGCGTCCGTGGCGTCACCCGAGTCGCGGCCTCGCTCCACGACACCTGCGTGCTGAGCGTCGGCCGCGTCATCTGCTGGGGCCTGCATCGAGAACGCCCCTCTCCCCTCACGGCCGCGCCCAGCGCGCGCGACATCGCGATGTTGGACAACGGGGTTTGCGTCGTGGGGGAGGACGAGCGCGTGCACTGCTGGGGCCGGGGCTGCAACCTGCACACGACGCGCTGGGGCAATCCCTGCGAGAGAGCGGACACCGAGGGCGCCACCGCGCTCGCGGCGGGGGAAGACGCGATGTGCGTCCACGCTTCCGGGCAGTGGCGCTGCTGGGGCAACAACGCGTTGGGGCAGCTCGATCGCAGCGCGGTGTCGGTTCGTCACCAGCCCACACCGCTCTCGACGCCCTCCTTCGCCAGCAAGGCGCAGGGCGTGGCGCTGGGCGAGCGGCACGGCTGCGCCATCGACGCAGACGGGGACGTGCAGTGCTGGGGCACCCCGTTCTACGGAGAGCTCGGACGCGGCCCTGCCCTATGGCTGCTCCGGCGGTATGAGCTCGGCTTCTCCGTCGCGAGCCTCGATCACCTCCACCTGAGCTCCCTCGGCATGGTGGCGCTGGTGGAAGGCGTCCCAGAGGGCTGGGGAACGATCAAGCTCAGCGGCGCCACGGAGCCATTTTCTGGCCCCGTGGGTGCTCCCATGTCCCCCATCGGTGGCGTCTCGCGCGTGAGCGTGGTGGGCGCCGACGGCTGCGCCGCCGGCGCGACGACCTGGTGCTGGGGCGTGACCCTCCCCAACGGGCCGCGACACCACGACGCGCTGCGGGACGTGACGGCGCTGAGCACGTCGGGCGGCCTCACGTGCGCGGTGGCCGGCGCCGAGCGGCAGCTCTTCTGTTGGGGCCGCAACTGGCGCGGCCCCTCGAGCGCCGTCGACATCGTCACCGCGACGGAGCCTCGAGCCGTGCCCGGCGCGGCGGGCATCACCAGCGTCGCGACCGGCGACAGCCACGTGTGCTACGTCGACGACGGCGCCCTGCTGCGCTGCGTGGGAGCCAACTTCCAGGGTCAGCTCGGCGTACCCGGCGCGAACCAGCGCACGCAGCCGGTCGAGGTGCTCACCGGCGTGGAGCGCGTGGCCGCCACCCGCTTCGGCACCTGCGCCCTCCGGAGCGGCGAGGTGTGGTGCTGGGGCGAGGGTGGCACGCATGGGCGAGGCCACTGGCGGCGGGAAGAGCTCCCGCAGAAGGTCGCGCTCCCCGCGTCGGTGCGCGCCATCGACGGCGCCGAGCGACACTTCATCGCCGTCACGACCGCCGGGGAGCTGTGGGCTTGGGGACGAAACGGCCACGGCGAGCTTGGCCTCGGCGATCAGCTCGGCCGCGCGCGTCCGACGAAAGTGCCCGAGCTCTCCGGCGTGCTCGCCGCTCGGGCCGGACAGAGCGCGACATGCGTGAGGCGCTCGGGGGGCAACGTCTTGTGCTGGGGGCTCGCCGCGGCACGCCTCAGCGGCGAGGAGCTCGCCCCACGCGTGGCTCCCGCGCCCGCCCTGCGCCTCGGCCAGGTGCCGAGCCGCGCGCTCGAGACGGTGCGCCTCACGGAGCTCGTGCCTCGATCGGCGCCGTGACCACCGCGGGACCCGAGAGGCGCGGCGTTCGTCGTGGTAGCGTCGAAGGCCGATGTCGGTACGTGAGAGCATGCGGCGCCGCGCCGGAGCGCTCCTCCTGGCGGGGCCCGGTCTCCTTTTGGGGCTCGGGGTGGGGGGCTGCGCTGAGCCGACGTCTCGGCTCCCGAGCGAGAGCGAGCGCAGCCAAGGCACCGGGGGCACGCGCCGACCGAGTGCGCTCCGGAGCGAGCTCGGCGAGCCGTGCGACGAAGAGAGCGCGTGCGACAGCGGCTTCTGCGTCGACGGCGTGTGCTGCGATGGCGCCTGCGACGGTGCCTGCGAGCGCTGCGACGGCACCCTCGGAGTGTGCGGCCCCGGCATCGAAGCACGGCTCGACGACGCCTGCGACGGCCTGTGTGCGGCCGAGGGCGCGTGCGTGCCGCCGGGCGAGGTGCTGTGTGTGGCGCTCATCGGGGGCAGCGGGCTCGAGCTCCCGACCCACCTCGCCGCTCTTGGCGACGGCGTGAGCGTCTCGGGTCGCGGGCGCGACGTCACGTTCCTCACCGCCGACAGCCACTACGACGACGCGAGGAGCGGCGAGGTCGTCTTTCGGCTGTGGCTCGACGCGGCCTGTCGTTATCGGCATCACGTGAGCGCGACCGCAAGCGGACTGCCCAGCCTCCCGAGCGCGCCCGACGCGCACGCGGCGCGAGGGGACCACCCCGCGGCCATCGTCTCGCTCGGCGAGCGCATCGGCGAGCACCGCATCACCGCGGTGACGGTGGGGCCCGATGGCCACATCCACCTCGGCGGTCAGCGTGCCGCTCCGCCGACGGACACACCGCTCGCCGACACCGACGCGGCCCGCGACGACGCCTTCGTGGCCAAGCTCACCCCGCGCGGCGACCTCCTCTGGCTCCTCCCCCTCGACGGCGCCGGCAGCCAGACGGTCACCGCCCTCGCGCTCGCTCAGAGCGGCGCGGTCATCGCAAGCGGGACCTTCGGCGAAGAGCTGGCCCTCGACGGCACCCTGCTCCACCGGAGCGACCGCCTCGACGACGCGTTCGTCCTCATCATCGCTCCATGACCGCTCGACCGCGCTCGCCACGCGCCGCCACCGCGTCCTCGTTCTGGACCCTGCTCACTGCGGGCGCGGCCTCATGGGTCGGCGCTTGCACACCTCCCCCAACGACCGCCACGACGCCGCCGCCACCGCGCGCGACCACGACGGAGGCGCCGGCCAAGATCGTCGAGATTGCCGCAGGGGGGTGGCGGACGTGTGCACGCACGAGCGGCGGTGAGGTGTGGTGTTGGGGTCTCTCGCCCCACGGCGCGGCCGACGTACCGACGCGGGTGGTGGGGGTGGACGCCGCGACGCAGCTCGCGATGGGCGACGTGTTCACCTGCGCCCTCACCCGCGGCGGACGGGTGCAGTGCTGGGGTCGCGGCGTGATGGAAAAACACCCCTCCGACGTCGGGCGCGTGGTGACCATCGCCGGCCTCGAGCGCGCCACCGAGGTCGCGGTGGGCGGCAACCACGCGTGCGCGATCACCGCCGCGCAGCGGGTCGCGTGTTGGGGTCAGACCGCGCGCCACGTGTGGCCCCCTCACGAGGCTGAGCTCATCGAGGGTGTCGACGGTGCCACCCACCTGGCCGCGTCTCGTGGCGAGACCTGCGCGGTGGCCTCCGGCCGCGTCATGTGCTGGGGCGCCCACCGAGAGACGAGCGGCCCCGCCCCGCTCCTCGCCGCCCCGACGGCCGAGGCGCTCGCGATGATGAGCGGCGGGCTGTGTGTCGTCGGCGTGGACGCGCGCGTGCACTGTTGGGGCCAAGCCTGCCAGGAGGGCACCACGCGCTGGGGCAACCCCTGCATCAAGGAGGGCCTCGATGGGGCGACGGCCCTCGTGGGTGGCGACGACACGATGTGCGCGCGCTCCGCCGCTGGCTGGCGATGCTGGGGCGGCAACACCCACGGAGAGATCAGCCAAGACCAGGTGCCGTGGCAGCGATCGCCGACCGCGCCGGGGAGCCCCGCCGTCGCCGAGCGCGCTCGCGCGCTCGCGGTGGGCGACGTGCACGCGTGCAGCCTCGACGAGGACGGGGGCGTCGCGTGCTGGGGGTCGGACTACTTCGGCGTGCTCGGGGGCGGGCCGCCGCCGTGGCTCCTGCGTCGCTACGAGCTCGGCTTCACCGTCGCCCATCCCGACCACTTCGCCGTCGGCACGAAGGGGCTGGTGGCGCTCGTCGGCGGTCTCCCCCAAGCCTGGGGGATGGTGCACATGGGTGAGCTGCCACTGCCGGGACAGATCGGCACGCCGATAGCCCCGCTCCCCCCGATGTCGCGCATCGTGGCCGCCGGTGAGGACGGTTGCGCCGCCGGCGAGGGCGAGGCGGCGTGGTGCTGGGGCTCGCTGTCGTCGAACGGTCCTCAGCGCTTCGACCCGCTCACCGACGTGTCCGCCCTGAGCATGAGCGACCACATTCGCTGCGTGGTGAGCGGCCCCGAGCGACGCCTCTATTGTTGGGGCTCCGGCTGGTGGCCCCGCGAGCCCCAGCTCGAGCCCACCGCGAGCGCCGTGACGAGCGTGGCCACCGGTCGCGCTCACGTGTGCTGGGCCGACGCGAGCGAGCGCGTGCTCTGCCGCGGGAGCAACCACAGCGGACAGCTCGGGGTGAGCGACCCGACCGCTCGCGAAGACGCCGTCGAGGTGCCCATCCACGGTGTGAAGCAGCTCGCGGCCACCGACTACACGACCTGCGCGCGGCGGGAGGGCGAGCTCTGGTGCTGGGGAGATGGGCGCCACGGCACCCACGGGCTCGGCGAGCTCCTCCCGGCGACCTCGCCGCGACGCGTCTCGCTCCCGGCTCGGGTGGCGGACGTCGCTGGCGCCGAGGAGCACTTCTGCGCGGTCACCGTCGCCGGTGAGGTGTACTGCTGGGGCCGCAACATCCACGGGGAGCTCGGCACCGGCGACCGGCTCGATCGGGCCACCCCGACGAAGGTGGCGGGCCTCGGCGGCGCGCTCGCGGTCCGCACCGGGACGACGTCGAGCTGCGCCGTGCTCGCGGGGGGCAAGGTGCGCTGCTGGGGCTTCGGCGCGGCGAGCGTCATCACCGCTCGAGCGCTCGAGGTCCCCCGCGCCCCTGCGCCCATCGTGCGGCTCGGCGCGCCCCTCCCCCGCAACCTCACCACCATGGTGGAGCGCGACTTCGTGCCCCTCACGGCTCCTTCAGATTGAGCCCGTAGGGCCGCTCCACCGGCGTCTCCCCTCGAAAGGGCCCGATCGCGACGCGCATTTGGTTGATGACGCATCTCCCCGCCTCGCTGCGATCGGACGAGACGACGGTGGTCTGGCCGGTCGGGAAGAACCGCACCGTGCCCGACTGCCCGCGAGGCCCCTCGAAACGACTGCAAGCGGCGATCGCCCGCTGCTTGGCTTGGGCGAGGAGGGTGTCGGCGGACAGCGCGTTGAACGCGGGGGCGACCTTGCCCGAGGACGCGGGCGAGGCTGGCGCGCGGCCCCGGCCGACGCGCGGCGGCGAGGTGGCGGGGAACGACGCCGCGCCGTCCTCCGTGGCCGCGTCGCCCCCGAAGGCCGGGAGGGCGGCGAGCGAAGCCTCGAGCGCGGCGAGTCGAGCGCCGCAGCGCCCTCCCTCGGGACCCGCTGTCGCTCGAGCGCGCACTTGCTCGAGGAGCGACGTGGCGTCGCGTCGCAACAGCGTGAGGAGCTCGGCGTGCTCGGTCGGCCCGAGCTTCGCAGCGGCCTCGCGGTTGCGCTCGCGGAGACGGAGGAAGAGCTCGCCGTGCCCCGCCTCGGCGCACGGGGCGAGCACCGCGGACCAGCCCGCCACCGCCCGATAGAGAGCTGTCGCCGCCGCCAGCTCGCGATGGGTGCGACCGATGAGCTCGGTCCAGGCGCCGATGTCGGTCGCCTTCGCGGGCGCGCCGAGCGTCGCGACGAGGCCGCGCGCGCGCGCGTCGGCGCGGAGGAGCGCCGCGTCGGCGCCGACGACTCCGTCGGTAACGCCCTCCGCGGCGAGCTCGGCCAGCACCGCCTCCGCCTCGGCCTCGGCGTCGTCCCAGGCGCCCGACTCGAACCGTGCCTGCGCTGCCACGAGCCGAGGATGGATGGCGTCTGCGCGCGGTGACGCACCGACCGTCGCCACCGCGGGGCTCGCGGGCTGCGGCCCCGTGAGCGCGCGCTTCGGCTCGAGCGCCCAGTACCCGAGCCCGGCGATCACGGCCGCCGCGACCGCCAGCTGCAGCGTCCGCGTCGGCCGCGCCGAGCGGGTCCGCACCACCGGCTGGGCCGTGTCGTCGAGGCCGAGCCGGCCCTCGTGGCTCATGAGCGTAGCCATCGTCTCGCCGGTCGGGGGCGCGGTCGCCTCGGGCGCCTCGGGCGCGCTCCTCTCGAGGCTATCCACCCGAGTCGGGGCGTCTTCGGACCGCAGCAGCGCGCTCTCGTTGGGGCTCGCGCGCTCGGGCACCGCGTCCTCGACGTTGTCCTCGTCTTGGTCGCGGTCGGAGCCCGAGTCCCGACGCTCGCCCCGCTCCACCTCGCCACCGTCGTCGTCGTGCGGCGCCGCGTCGGGGGAGTGCCGCGCCGCCTCGGGGGAGTGCAGCGCCGCGCGCGTCGCCATGGTGCGAGGATTTCCCTCCACCACAGTGCTCGGAGCCGCGTCCCGCGAGGGGACGGTGGGCGGCGCGCTCGCCACCCCCGTGCTCGGGGGCGCGCCCTCCTCGTGCTCGAGGCCTTCGAGCGCGCGCGTGAACCCGGTGAAGGCGTGGCCGCCGCTGGCGAAACGCCGCCGGGGGCGCCGCTCGAGACAACGAGCGAGCCACCGGTCGAGAGCAGCGGGCCAATGCTCCTCGACGCCGAGCTCGCGAGCGCGGCGCGAGCCGCTCGCCAGCGGCTCGAAGATCATCTCGCGCATCACCGCCTGCACGCTGCCGTCGGCGCGCCCCGCCGCCTTCCAGTACGACCGACCGGTGAACATCCAGAACGCGAGCAGGCCGAGCGCCCATACGTCGGCCTCGGGACCGATGCGAGCGCCGGCCTCGGTCTGCTCGGGTGCCATCCACGCCGGCGAGCCGACCGCGGCGGTGGGCGCGTGCGTCGACTCCGCCACGACCTTGGCGATCCCGAAATCGAGCACCTTCACCAGGCGCTCGTCTCTGCGCCGCTTGGTCTTGGCCATGAACACGTTCTGGGGCTTCAGATCGCGGTGCACGATGCCCGCGTCGTGCGCCGCCGCGATCGCGTGACAGATCTGGCTCATCACCTCCGCCGCTTCCTCCGTGGCGAGCCGCCTGCGCGCACGAACGTAGGTCGCGAGGTCGTCCCCCTCGAGCAGCTCCATCGCGATCCAGGGCGTGCCCGAGCCTCGCTCCACTCCCGCCCCGATGATCTCCACGACGTGATCGCTGTCGACGGCGGCCGCCACCCGCGCCTCTCGCACGAAGCGCGCCCGCTGCTCGTCGTCGGCCACGAGCTGGGTGTGCATCAACTTCACCGCACGCAGCTTCGTGGTGCTCAGCTGCTCGGCCACGTAGACCGCGCCCATGCCCCCGGCGCGCAGGGGCCCCACGATCCGAAAGTCGTCACCGATCACGGTGTCGGCGGTAACCGCCGTCGCCAGCATCCTCCGTCAGATTGCGGCCATCGTGCCATCAACGCAAGAGAACAGGCGCGCATGCGCACGGTGTCGCCACGTCCCGCGGTTTTGTGGTAGGTCGCAGCCCAGCCCGATGAGCAGCGACGCCGCCACCCTCGACCTCGACGCAAGACCGCGCGCAGCAGACCCTCCGCGCGAGGGCTCCCTCGGCGCGTGGACGCCACCCGAGCCCGCGCGCGCAGGCAAAGAGCTCATCGACGCGACGCGGCCGTATCAACGCGAGAGCCGCTGGCGCAGCTTCTGGCACCTCGGGAGCGGCTTGTTGCTGCTGTTCGCGAGCATGAGCGGGGCGATGTTCGCCCCGTGGTGGGGGGCGCGGCTCGCAGCCTCGGGGCTCGCCGCCCTCACCATGCTCAAGCTGTTCATCGTGTATCACGACTACATGCACCGAGCGCTCCTCAAGCGCTCGCTGCTCGCCAAGGTGGTGATGCACGCCTTCGGCTACTTTATCCTCGCGCCGCCTGCGATCTGGAAGCGCTCCCACGACTACCACCACGCCCACAACGCCAAGATCGCCGGCTCCCAGGTGGGCTCGTTCCCAACCCTGAGCACGCTGATGTACGAGCGCCTGCCCCCCGAGCGACAGCGCGCCTATCGCCTGTCACGCTCGCCGCTCGTGATCCTCTTCGGGCTCGTCACCGTGTTCCTCTTCGGCATGTGCATCGCGCCGCTGTGGAACAAACCGCGCGAGAACCGCGACGCAGCCTACGCGCTGCTCGTCTACGCCGCGCTCGGGGCGGGCATCACCTACTTCCTCGGCCTCACCGCCTATCTCCTCGGCGTCGTCGTCCCCCACGCCATCGCCGCCTGTCTCGGCGCCTACCTCTTCTACGCGCAACACAACTTCCCTGGCATGTCGCTCCGCTCGCGCCACGAGTGGACATACACCGACGCCGCCCTCGCGAGCTCGAGCTTCTGTCGCATGGGCGCGGTGATGCGGTGGTTCTCGGGGAACATCGGCTTCCACCACGTTCATCACCTCAACTCGGCGATCCCCTTCTACAACCTCCCCCGCGCGATGGCCGAGGTGCCGGAGCTCGCCGCGCCGATCGTCACCTCGCTCCACCCCCGCGACATCCTCGCCTGCCTCGAGCTCAAGCTCTGGGATCCCCAGGCGGGGCGCATGGTCGGCTTCCCACGCGTCACCAAGCGCTCGTGAGCGACGGGCTCGGGAGATCCACCTCACGCGGCTGCCGCGTGGGGGGCCAGCGGGTCCGAGGGCGGCTGCCCCGAGGGGGCTAGCGCGGTGGGCCCGCTGCGCGAGGCCCCCGCGTTGACGTCATCGTGCCTTCGTGACTTAGTGCCAGCCATGCGTGTTCTGCGAATCATGGCCGCCGCGCTGCTCGCCCTCGCCGCGGGCGCGTGTGTCCCGGCCGCGCTCCCGCCGCCGCAGCTCCACGAGGTGGAGGGCTCGCTCGACGAGCTCGCGTGGCTGGCGGGCACCTGGGTCGACGCCACCGCCGAGGAGCACAGCGAGGAGCACTGGTCGCGCCCGCTCGGGGGCATGATGCTCGGCGTGAACCGCACCGTGCGCCAGGGTCGCACCGAGCACTTCGAGTTCATCCGGATCGAGCGAAGAGCCGACGGCATCGTGTACGTGGCGTCCCCCGTGGGGCAGCCCACCGCCGAGTTTGCGCTCGTGTCGACCGGTCCCGACGCCCACACCGCCGTGTTCGAGAACCTCGAGCGCGACGAGTTCCCCCAGCGCATCCGCTACCGCCGCGTCGGCGACAAGCTCCACGCCCGCGTGGAGGGTCCGGGGGAGCAGGCGTCGGAGTGGACGTGGACGTCGTCCCTCGGGGCCGCCGCGCCGCCTGCGGTCGCCGTCCTCCCGGCGCCAGCGCCGCCGCGCGCGCCCCTCTTCGACCCCGACGTCGCCTTCGACGACGAGTGGCAGAAGGGCGACGCGACCGCCCTCGGCTTCGACGGCTCCGCGCTCGATCTCCTCCTCGAGGCGGCCAGCGAGACCCAGAGCGACAGCCTCCTCATCCTCAAGGACGGCAAGGTGGTGGTGGAGCGCTACTTCGGAAAACCACGCACCCCGATCGAGACGATGTCGATGACCAAGAGCATCGTGTCGATCGTGATCGGCATCCTCCTCGGCGAGGGCAAGATCGCGTCGGTGGATGCCCCGCTCTCCACCTGGCTCCCCGACTGGAAGAAGGGAGCGAAGGCGAAGGTCACGCTGCGCCACGTGCTCACCCACACCTCTGGGCTCGAGCATCGCCAGGGGGCGGCCGTGCTCAACCAACAGGCCGACCGCAGCGCCTTCGTGCGCAAGAGCGCGGTGACCGAGGAGCCGGGGGCCCGCTTCTCCTACAACAACGAAGCGACCCAGCTCCTCGCCGACGTGGTGCTCGCCGCCGCAGGCGTTCCCCTCGACGTATACGCCAAGGAGAAGCTCTTCACGCCCCTCGGCATCACCGAGCTGAGCTGGGACAAAGACCAGGCCGGCAACGTGCAGACGTTCTACGGCCTCGATCTGACCGCGCGAGATCTGGCACGCCTCGGCCGCTTGTTGCTCGCGCGGGGGCGGCACGGGGAGCGCCAGCTCGTGCCCGAGGGCTGGGTGACGGAGAGCACCAGCGCTGCTCCGAACGTGCCTTACCACGGGCTCTTGTGGTGGATCCGGCAGTCCAAGGGCCACGTGGCGCTGTCGACCGAGAGGCTCGACGCGCTGCTCGCCGAGGGCTTCACCGCCGCAGACGCGCTCCGCCCGCTCATCGGCCGGCAGTTCTCGAGCATCGCCGGAGCCTGGCTGGAGATCGGCAGTCGGCTCGACACCGACGCGCGCGCCGCCCTCGCCGCCGTGCTCACCGAGCAGAACGCCCCCCTCGTCCAACAGCCGGGGCCGACGATCGGCTTCGCCGCCGACGGCTGGCTGGGGCAGCAGCTCATCGTGCTCCCCGCGCGCAACGTCGTCGCCGTCCGTCAGCACCGCGCCCCGGCGGACGGCTCCGCCGACGACGCCTACAACAAGAAGCATGGCTTCTTCCAGCTCGTCCACCTCCTCGATCGGGCCATCCCGTCACCGCCGAGCGCCACCTCGAGGCCCCCCGGCGAGGCCGCTCCCAAGACCGGCGACTGACCGGCCCCGACGAGCGGCCGCGACGACGCCCCAGGCCGCGCGCGACCCACAACGCGAGTCCGTGTAACCCGAGCACGCGGGTGTCGTATAAGGGAGTCACGTGCGGTCTTGGCTCCACATCACGTTGGTGGGCGCGGTCGCCCTCGCCGCGAGCGACTGCGACGATGGCCCCACCGTCGACTGTGACAGCACCGCCTCGCTCTACGAGAAGCGCATCGCCCCGCTGTTCGCAGAGGATCGGCCGAAGAGCTGCAACCAGTGTCACCTCTCCGGCATCGATCTGGAGCTGTTCGCGAGCGGTGAGCCCTGCGACGCGATGGCGTGCATGGTGGAGCGCGGGCTCGTGAGCCTCGAGGACCCCGCGGCGAGCCTCATCCTCTCGTGGATCGATCGCGCCGCGCCCGACAGCAAAGGCATCACGAGCGCCGTCCTCCGCGAGGAGCGCGAGGGGTTCCTCGAGTGGATCGAGCTCACCAGCGCGTGTGGCACGTGCTCCACGAAGGAGCAGCCCTGCGGGGAGGAGCCCGTCGGCTGGCGCGACTGCGAGCTCGAGAAGAAGAGCACCGAAGAGGTGATGGCGACCGATCCAGGAGACTGCGCCGAGCGTACGCTGGAGGCGTTGTTCCTGGAGAGCTTCTTTCCCTACCGCGGACGCTGCTACCCCTGCCACGTCGAGGGCAAGCCGGTGGAGGCGCCCGCCCCCAAGTGGATCGAGGTGGGTGCCTGCGAGACGGCCTCGCTCGCCACCCTCCGCAACATCGCCCGAGCGGGCTACATCGACGTGGACGCTCCCGAGAAGAGCCCCTGGCTCCTGAAGCCGCTCGACGAGGAGATCGGCGGCCTCGAGCATGGGGGCGGCACCAAGTTCCACTCCACCGACGAGGAAGCATTTCGCCTCATGAGCTACTTCGCCACCCGGTACGCCCAATGCCAAGATTGACCCCCCCTTCGATCGTCGCCATCGGGGCTTTGGGCCTTGGGGCATGGCTCTTTTCGGCGAGCGGCTGCGAGGAGTGCGAGGGCGAGCACTGCGGCGAGCCCACCGGCGCCGGGGCCTCGCACCACGGGGGCGGCGCCGGGGGCACCGGCGGCGCGGCGAGCCTCGCCGAGCGGTACTGCGCGTGTATGCTCACGAGCTGCCACGACGCCTACCACGACGCCTTCGGTCCCGACTCGGACGAGGAGGCGGCGGCGGCCGCTTGCCTCGCGGAGGCGGAGACCGTCCCCGAGGCAGGCATGGCCGTCACCGACGGCAATTTCATCGAGTGCCGCCTGCACTTCTGTGCGGTGGGCCGCACCGATGAGAGCGCGTGTCCGAGCAGCGTCGGGCAAGACGCCTGCTCCGACGGCGCAGGGGGCTAGCGCGCCGGCGGCAGCACCCCGGCGAGCGGCACAGGCGGCAGCTAAGGCGTGAGCTCGAGCTCGAGGCGGATGGGCGCGTGGTCGGACGACTCGTATTCGGTCAACAGCTGCGCATCGCGCACGTGCATGCCGCGCACGTAGACATGATCGAGCTTCAAGAGACGATCGTCGCCATCGAGCTCGACGTGCGACAGCCCATGCGCGTTCATGGTGGCCTCGAGGTGCTCCGTCCGCGCCGGACGCCACGTGTTGAAGTCGCCACCGATCAGGATCGGCCCCTGATGCGACGCGAGGCGGTCGGAGAGCTGCTCGAGCTGGCGCTCGAACGGGGTGATGCCCCGGAAGTTGATCGCGTGCACGTTGACCACCAACAGATCGTCCTCGGAAAACGAGAGATCGTACGTGGTCGAGAGCGACATCTTGGGCGTGAAGGAGACGGGCTCGACGTTGGGACTGCGGTGGAAGCTCACCGTGAGCGGTTCGAGTAGGCCGCCGGTGGCGACGCCCGTGCCGACCCCGCCATCGCCGTCGTCGAAGAAGCTGTTCGCAAAGAACCAACCGAAGCCGTCGAGCGCGTCGAAGGTCTGGTGGCTCTCGGCGTCGCCGGAGAACTCTTGCACGAGCGCGACGTCCACGGTCACTGCGAGCTCCAACATGTCGGCGTCCCAGCGGTCGTTCTTCCCCTTGTAGACGTTCCACACCAACGCGCTCAGCGCGCGGCGGTCGAGGACGCCGTGGGCGGCGTCGCCCAGCGTCGACAGCACCTCGGCGTCGCGGGCCACGCGAAGACACATCCCCATCTTCTTGCCGAGCTTGGTGCAGCGCAGGCCATCCCAGAGGTCGGCCTTGCCGGGATCCACGAGCATCGCGCACGGGAGGCTCATCAGCTCTCGCGCCACGCGAGCGTCCTCTTCGCCACAGCTGTCGACCTCGATGGCGAGGCTTTCGGAGCAAGCGGCGAGGTGCGCCGCAGCCTCATCGCAGACGCTCGACGCCGCCACCGGCTCGTCGGAGCCCACCGCACACGCGGCCGTCAGGACAAGGATTGCGAACGAGCGATGCATGGCGGAAACCTTCTGCGCGAGCGGCTCATGTGAGCGAACGTCTCACATGTAGTGCAATGTACGTAACAGAGGTCGACCTGTTTCGCAACGGCAGAAGGCGTGTCGTGCGGGCTCCGCCTTCGAGCCCATCGCTCGCCATCGAGCGTGGTCGGTCGCCTCGCCCGGAAGCGCCGTCCGGGTGGTGGTTTTGCGGGCCGTTCTGGACGCGCCGGTTCGACGCGCGAGGTGTGGTTTCGGCCGAGGGGCGGTGGGCGGCTCGGGCTGAGGCTCTGGTGGAGTTCGTGGTATGAGGCAACATGACCGAACCAGCGAGCTCTCGGCGAGCCCGCGTGTGGCTGGAGCGGCTGGCGACGCTCCAGCTGACGCACCCGTGGCGCATGGTGGCCGCGGCCCTCGTCACGGTAGCGCTAGCTGCCTTCGCGGCCTCCCATCTCACGCTCAAGACCGCGCTCGGGGAGCTCCTCCCCGAGAACAAAGAGAGCGTCATCATCGCCGAGCAGGTGAACGCGCGCCTCCCCGCCATCTCGACCTTGGGGGTGGTGATCGAGGGCTCCGACAACGACGGACTGAAGCGCTTCGTCGACGCGCTCGCCCCCGAGCTCCGCAAGATCGGCCCCCCGCTGGTGGGCGTGGTCGACGAAGGGATACAAGAGTCGCGGCGTTTCTTCGAAGAGCGCGCGTTCCTCTATGCGGAGCTCGACCTGGTCAAGGAGGTGCACCGCGAGATCCTCGAGCGCTACGAATACGAGGTGGGCAAGGCGGCGGGTTTTCTCCTCGACGACGAGGAGAGCGCCCCTCCCCCGCTCACCGAGGAGAGCATCCGAAAGCGCCTCGAAGAGCGGGCGCGCAAACAAGGGGCGGTCGCCGAGGCGGAGAAGAAGTATCCCGACGGCTACTACCTCGACGAGGCGCGCCACGTGGCCGTCATCCTCGTGCGGACCCCCATCGACGCGGGCAACGTAGCCGACTCCGCCCGCCTCATGACCAGCATCGACGCGGCGGTCACCGCCGTCGATCCGACGCAATACGACCCCTCGATCCGCGTCGGCTACGGCGGCAACCTGGTGTCGAGCGCCGAGACCCGCAAGCAGATCGAGGGCGACCTCCAGCACGTGGGGGTGTGGGGCGTGTCGCTGATCTTGGGGATCGTGTTCCTCTACTACCTGCGCCTCCGCACGGTGTTCGCGATGACCCTCACAGTGGGCATCGGCGCGGTCTGGACGTTTGGCCTCGCCTACCTGCTCGTGGGCCACCTCAACTCGTCGACCGGGTTTCTCTTCAGCATCGTGGTGGGCAACGGGATCAATTTCGGCATCATTTACATGGCCCGCTATCTCGAGGCCAGACGGAGCGCCGACGCCCCCGAGAGCATCCGCGTCGCCCACCGCGAGACGTGGCTGTCGACGCTCACCGCGGCCGGAGCGGCCACCGCCGCCTACGGCTCGCTCGCGGTGACCGACTTCCGAGGCTTCAAGCACTTCGGCATCATCGGCGGCACCGGCATGCTCTTGTGCTGGCTCGCGACCTACCTCTTTCTGCCCGCCATCCTCGTGTTGTTCGAGCGAGTGAGCCCGTTGACCGAGACGGGCGGTTTCACGGCTCGGCTCCGCGGCGCCTTCGGCCGCCCCTTCGCCTTCCTCGCGAGCCGGTTCCCGCTCGCGGTCACCGTGGGCGCGCTCATGGTCACCGCCGGCTCGGCGTGGCTGTCCTACCGCTACTTGGTGGAAGACCCGATGGAGTACGACATGGGTCAGGTGGGCAACGACCCCGTGCAAGAGGGCGGCGAGTGGAAGCGCCTCGGCGGGCTCATCGATCAGATCGTCGGGCGCCAAGGCATGGACGGCATCGCCCTCGCCACCGACAACATCGAGCAAGTGCTCCCGCTCAAGGCAGCGCTCGAGAAGGTGCGCGACGCGGCCCCCGCAGATCGCAAGCCGTTCAAAGACGTGGTGACCATCCACTCTCTCCTCCCCACCGAGCAGGCCGAGAAGCTCAAGCTCGTGAAGGAAGCCCACGACACCCTGAAGCGCGCTCACGACAAGGGCTTCATGGGCCAAGAGGAGTGGAAGAAGCTCGACAAGCTCCTCCCCGAGGAGCGGCTGCGCACGATCGGCCTCGACGATCTCCCCGAGCAGGTGGCCCGTCACTTCGCGGAGAAGGACGGCACCCGCGGACGCCTGGTGTACGTGACGCCCACTCCCGGGCGCTCCATTTGGGATGGCCACTACCTCATCGACTGGGCCGAGGCGATCCGCGCGACGACGCTCCCCGATCGCTCGGTGGTGAAGGGCAGCGGGAGGAGCGTGATCTTCGCGGACATGATCCTCAACGTCGCCGAAGACGCGCCCAAGGCGATCCTCGCCTCCCTCGTGGCCACCTTCCTCATCATCTTCCTCGCGTTCCGGGGGAGGGCCGCGGCGGCGTGGGTGATCGGCTCCGTCCTCGTCGGCCTCATGTGGACGGTGGCCATCCTGATGCTCTACCGCTCCGAGTGGCCATGGGGAGAAACCGGCCAGTTCGAGATGAAGGCGCTCAAGCTCAACTTCCTCAACTTCGTGGCCATCCCCATCACCATCGGGGTCGGCGCCGACTACGCGGTCAACGTGATGCAGCGCTTTCGCCTCGCCGACGGCGCGATCCGGCGCGTGGTCGTCGAGACCGGCGGCGCGGTCATCCTCTGCTCGCTCACCACCATCCTCGGTTATTCCGCCCTCACCCTCAGCATCAATCGGGCGGTTCAGAGCTTCGGGGTGGCCGCCGCCGCCGGCGAGATCTGCTGCGTGCTCACCGGCGTGCTCGTGCTGCCGGCGTTCCTTTTGTGGCGCGCCAGCCGCTCACCTCGAGGCGGGAGCGCCGCACCGTAGCGGCTCACGCGCGGGCGGACAGATCGACCTCGATCGTGGGCTGGACGGCCACCGCGGCCGACGAGGGCGCCGCTCTCCGGGCCCCTCCCCCCTCGCCGCGCTCGCGGAACGCGGCCCACCACGCCTCTCCCTCCGCCTCCGTCCAAGGCGCGCGGGCGCCGATCTCCGCGAGCTTCCGGCCGAGCTCGCGAGCGCTCGCCACGCGCTCCTCGGGCTTCTTCGCGAGGCACGTGTGGACGAGCTGCTCGAGCGCTGGCTCCACCGTGTTGGCGCTGCGCTTGGACACCGGCTCCGGCGTCGAGTGCACGTGGTGGCCGCAGATCTCCACCACCGTGGCCCCCGAGAACATGTGCTCCCCCGCGAGCAGGTAGTAGGCCACCGCCCCGACCGCGTACACGTCGGCCGGCGGCCCCACCTTGTCCGGCGCCGTGATCGCCTCCGGCGACAGAAACTGAGGGGTCCCCGCCACCACTTCCACGTCGGTGAGACCGCCATCCCGCTCGAGCTCTTTCACGAGGCCGAAGTCGAGCACCTTCACCACATCGGGCAGCCCGCCGCGATGGCACAGGAAGATGTTGGCGGGCTTGATGTCGCGATGGACGAGGCCTTGCCCGTGAGCTTCGGCGAGCGCGCCGCACACCTGCCTCAGGATGTGAACGACGCGCGCCGGCGGCTGCGCCCCGAAGCGCTCGACCAGGGTCTCGAGATCGATCCCGTCGAGGTGCTCCATCGCGTAGTAGAACACTCCCTCCGGGCTCCTGCCGTAGTCGTAGATGTGCACCGTGTTGGGGTGGGTGAGCTCGCTGGTGGCCTGCACCTCGCGCTCGAAGCGCTCGAGCTGCTTCTCCGCCGCCTTCCCCGGCGGCAAGAGCTTGATGGCGGTGGGCCGGCGCAACATCGCGTGGCGCGCGCGGTAGACGGTGCCCATCCCCCCCTCACCGATCTTCTCGAGGAGTGTGTACTGCCCGAGCTGTCGCGCCTCACGCACCTTCTCGCGCAGCCCGTAGATCACCGAGGAGCCGAAGGCCGACAACCCCGCCGCCCCGAGCGACCACACCGTCACGACCGCCGCGGTGAGACCCGGCGGCACGAGCAGCACCGAGGGATCGGTGAGCTCGATGAGGACGATCGAGGTCACGAGCGGCAGCGACGCGGCCACCGACACGATGAACGTGCGCCGCCCGGTGCTGGGGATGATGAGCGCGCGGCCAAACACGAGGAACGCGAGGACCACGAACGCGGCAAAGAGCGAGATGCGCATGCTCCGCATCAGGTAGGCGTTCAGCGCGATGAGCGCGGCCGGGTCGATGACGCAGGCGATGTCGAGCACCGACACGATGCGCGCAGACCGCAGCTTCCCGCTCCCGGTGAAGCGCCACAAGGTGGCCATGCCGGTGAGCGCCGTGACCGCGACGAGGAGTCCGATGACGTCGTTGCCGGGGAAGAGCTCGCCGTACACGATGCGCACCCCGAGCACGAACAGGAAGTAGCCGCCGAGCAGCAAGAACATCGCCCGCGCGAAGAGCGAGATGCGCTCTTGGAGGTATTGGCGCCCCTCTTCGTCGGTGGCCTGAAAGCTCCTCCTCGCGACGCGAGACACGGTCGGTGAGAGGGGGACGGCGACGCGGGACATGGGGCTCACGCTGCGGGGGCGTGGAGGTTGTACACCGGTTGCGGCCCCGCGGTCACTCGCGCGGCCCACGCGGTCGGCGCCTCGCTGCTCCGCTCCCCCGAACCGCGCGACGCGCCGCTGGACGAGACCTCGAGCAGCTCACGAACGGGCATCGCGGTCAGTCTATCGCGGCCCTCGAGCGCTGGCACCTATCGGGCTCTCGCCGCCGCAACGCGACGGCGTCGAGCCCGCGCTCGGATGCCGCGCCCTCCGCTCAGAAGGCGCCGCTCACCGAGCAGCCCAGCGCGTCCTTGCGAACCATCGGCGTCACCGCGTAGATCGGGACCACGCTCGTCTTCTGCGCCGCGGCTCCCACCACGAGCATGGTCAAGCCACCGGCCTGGAGCACGCCGGTGAAGCCGAGGGCGACGGCCCCGAGGATGTCGCCCGCCTCTTCGGCGCGGTCGTCGCACGTGTCGGTGGGATCGCCGATGCGCTCTCTACAGGAGCCAAAGCGCATACGCGCCATCGTCATCCACGGCCCGACCAGCGGCACCGCCAGCCAGTCGGTCTCGTTGGGGAAGTCGGCGGCCGCGACGATCGACAGCGGGACCAGGTACGAGATCGCGAACAGGACCGAGCCACCGACGATGAGCCCCACCCGCGGCGTCGACTTCTCCTCGTAGCCGACGATCTGTGGGGTGTGGGTGGGTGCGTGAGGAGGGCCGTAGGACGGCGCGTAGGGGTGCGCGTGCGGGTGGGCGTGATGGGGCCGCGACGGCTGGGTCGACGGCGGGCGGCGCGGCTTCGGCGCGCGCCGCGGCGACGGCTGCACCACCTCCACCGTGCCGTCGTCGGCGTGCCCGGGCTCGGGCTCGGGCGTCTCGTACTCGTCGAGTGGGTTCTTGTCCTGCGCCGCCACGGGCGCGGCCGCGAGCGCGAGGGCCACCGCGCCGAGGCTCACCGAGAACCAGCGGACCGCTCGGTGCGACACGAATGTCGTGGTCTCGGACCGGGGTGCGACGACGTCTCTCGTCAACGTGCTCTCTGCCTCGTTCATCAGCTCGCTCATTGGCTTCCTCCCGTGAGTCTCCCACGCAGCTGCCTTGCGACTTTCATGCCGCTCTGCCCTCACGCCACGAAGGAGACGCCGGCGTCGAGCCGCGCGCCGGAGAGGGAGGTCGCGACGCCATGGAGCAGCTGGGTGCCGATCGGCAACACCGTCTCGGGAAAGCCGTAGTCTGCCGTATGGAGCGCAGAGGCGAGGCGCCCGATCCCGAGACCGAAGAACACGCTCGGGCAGACGCGGGCAAAGTGACCAAAGTCTTCCGACCACCGGAAGGGCTCGCTGCGATGGATCACCCGGAGCGAGGCCTCCTCCGCCACCGCCACCACCCGCTCGACCAGGCGCGGGTCGTTCAGCGTCTCCGGAAACTCGTCGAGCCAGCCGATCTCGGCGCGCAAGCTCTCGCGCGTCGCGATCTCGTGCACCAGGCGCTGGGCGCGCAGCCGGAGCTCGTCGAGCGGCTCGCTGGTCGCCGCGCGCAGCGTCGCGTAGAGCTCGGCGTGGCCGGGGGTCACCCCGAACGACGCACGCCCCATGTTCACGTGCGTCACGGTGAGCAGCGTGTAGTCGTCGCTGGTGCGCTGGTGGAGCGGTAGCTGCCCGAGCGCGGGCAGCTCGGTGAGCAGGCTGGCGAGCGCCGCCCGCGGCGTGATGGCGAGCTCTGGCTCGGCGGCATGCGACGGCGTCCCCGCCAGCGCGACCTTCATGCCCACCGAGGCGCTGGCGAAGACCCCCTCCCGGACCACCACCTCCCCTTCCCCGAAGCCGGGGAGGTTGTGCAGCGCCACCGCGACGTCGGGACGGATCGCTTCGAACCGCGGATCGGCGATCACGCGCACCGCGCCCTCCCCCGTCTCCTCCGCCGGTTGCCACAAGAGCACCACCCGCCCTCGGGCGGGGCGCTCGCGCTGCAAGAGAGGGGCGAGGCCGGCCACCATCACCATGTGGCCGTCGTGGCCACAGCGATGCTCGACCCGCGCCCCCGCCTGCTCCCGCTCGATGGGGATCGCGTCGAGCTCACAGCGCACCAGCACCGTCGGCCCGGGCAGCGCGCCCGCGTACACCGCGGCCACGCCGTGGCCGCCGAGCCCCGTCACGAGCTGATCCGGCGCGTAGGCCGCCACGAAGCGCTCGATCACGTGCGCGGTGCGGAGCTCGAAGCCCGAAGGCTCGGGCAGCGCGGCGAGCGTCTGCTTCAAGGTACCGAGCATGCTCGCGAGGAGAGGATCGCAGGTCACCATGGGAGCAGTGTAGCGAACGCGCTCCGCCTACTCCACGTGGCCGCGATAGTCTCGCTTGTCGATGCGGTGGCGCTTCAGCTTGCGCAGCAGCGTGCGGCGGCTCACGCCAGCCCGCGCCGCCGCTTCGGTGATCCGTCCCTTCGTTCGCTCGAGACAGGCCACGAGGTAGGCGCGCTCGAGCGCGTCGACGTGGGGCCCGATCGCCTCCTCGAGGGTCTTGTCGGGGCTTACGGCGGGGATGCGCTCTTGCCCCGGGCGCGCCCGCTCGGCGACCGCCACCGCCTCGGCGCGACGGAACGGCAAGAGCTTCCGGAGATGGGCAGAGGTGACCCGACGCCCGGTCTGGGTGAGCACCAGGCGCTCGGTGAAGTTCTCGAGCTGTCGCACGTTGCCCGGCCACGCGTAGTCGACGAGCCCATCGAGAAAATCGTCGCTCACGTCGGGGCGAGCGACGTTGTACTGGCTCGCCACCTCGCGCGCAAAGTGCCCGAAGAGGTAGATGATGTCCTCACGTCGCTCTCGGAGCGGCGGGATCTCGAGGCGGATCACGTCGAGGCGATAGAAGAGATCTTCACGGAACCTGCCCTGCTGCACCTCGTCGTCGAGCGCGGTCGAGGCGGCGGCCACCACGCGCACGTCCACCGGCTCTTCGCTGTGGCCACCCACCGGTCGCACCGCCCCCTCCTGGAGCGCCCGCAAGAGTCGGTGCTGGGCGGCGAGCGGCAAGTTGGCGATCTCGTCGAGCATGAGCGTGCCCCCGTCCGCGTGGCGAAACAGGCCGGCCTTGCTGGCCTGCGCTCCAGTGAACGCTCCCTTCTCGTGCCCGAAGAGCTCCGAGTCGATCAGCGTGTCCTGCACCGCCCCACAGTTGATGGCCACGAAGCGCCCGCTCCGGCGCGAGCGCCGATGGATGGCGCGAGCCATCAGCTCCTTGCCGGTGCCGGTCTCGCCGAGGAGCAACACCGTGGCGTCCGTGTTGGCCACCCGGGTGGCGAGGTCGAAGATGTCCCACATCTTCGGGCTGCGCGAGACGAGCCGCTCGAACGTGGACGGATGCGCCCCCTTGTCGCCCTCGCGGGCCGCACGCGGCAAGAGCCGCTGCGACTCGAGCACCTCGATCACGCCGCGCGCGGCGCTGTCCCCGCTGGGGGAGATCAACACGTCTCGCGCCCCCGCGCGCAGCGCCTCTCGCACCAGCCCCGCCGAGGCCCGGCGACACCACAGCACGATGTCTACCAGAGGCCACACCCGCCGCAGATCGGTGACGACCTCCGAGATCGAGAGGTTCCTGAGGGCGCTCTCCCCGATGACGATGGCCCGCGCCTCGAGCGCCTCGCGCGGCTGCAAGAGCTGACGAAGCCCTCGCGCCACCCGGCAATCGACCCCTCGGGCGCTGAGATCGCGACGTAGCTCGGCCGCCGCCCACAGGAGCACGACGCGCGCCTCTCGCGGCGGCGCCCCGTCCTCCAGCAGCCGTCGTTCGCGCTTGCCTTCGTTCATGACTCGAGCCGCGGAGCCGGCCCCGTCGAGCGCGCGACCGCTCGCGGCATGGGCGACTCTGTCCCAAGATCGGCTTTGGGTCAACTATGGCTCATGAATGAGACAGACTTGTCCCAAATTCTGGAGCACCTCGTCTCAGCGCCGTTGGGCTCAGCCAGCCCATGTTGTGTCCGTGAGGCCCTCCGTGGCCTTCTCGGGGGACGCGGCGACCGGTGGCATGGGCATTGCGCTTGGCGCGGCGCAATGTTCAACCTCCCGGTCACTCCGCTGCCTCGACTCACGCTGCTTCCCCGTGTCAGAGGCAAGCTCCGGGCGGACGCCGCACCCGCTCTCCGAGCCGTCGGGGGCGAGATCGCGCTCGCGCCGGTTTTCGCGAGCGAGGTGGCCTCGCTCTCGGCGCTGCTCGAGGGCGCGGTCCCCGAGTGTGCGCCGCTGACGGTGTGGCAGCTGCCTTACGAATGGTCGCGCTACGTGGCCGCGAAGCGCAGAGACGACGGGCGCCTCTTGGGGGCGGCCTCGCTCCAGCCGCTCGATGGGCGACGGACGGAGCTACGCGGGCTCGTCATCGCACCCGACGCTCGGGGGAGCGGCATCGCCACCCGCCTCGTGCGTCACCTCCTCGCCCAGGCCGACGCTCGCGGCGTGGAGGTGGTCTGCGTCACGCGCCGACCGTCGTTCTTTCGTCGCCTCGGGTTTCGCGACGCGCCGCCTTCCTGGCTCACCGGACCGAGACTCCTCCGCCCCCGCGACCCGAGCGATCCGCTGCCCCCGCGGGTGAGCATGGCGCGGGCCCCCCGTCGGTGGACCACCTCGCTCCTCCACCTCGCGGCGGGGAGCTGACGATGCACGAGGACGTCACCGAAAGCACCGGCCTGTTCGCCGTCCCCGGCTTCACCGGAGCCGCCTGCAAGACCGGCGTGAAGCCCTCCGGCGAGCTCGATCTCGCGCTGATCCGCGCCGACGCGCCGATGAGCGCGGCGGGGATGTTCACCACCAACGCCACCGCCGCCGCGCCGGTGACGCTCTCTCGGGCCGCCCTCGCCGCCGAGCCACACGCGCGCACCCTCGTGATCAACTCCGGCAACGCCAACGCGCTCACCGGCCCCGACGGACACACCCACGCGCAGGCCATGCTCGACCGCGCCGCGCTGCGTTGTGGGGGGCCGGCGCTGGTGTTGTCCACGGGCGTGATCGGCGTGCCTCTCCCCATCGACGCCGTGCTCTCGGGCATCGACCACGCGAGCACGGCGCTCCACCGCGAGGCAGGGCCCGAGGTGTCGCGAGCCATCCTCACCACCGACTCACGCATCAAACAATGCGCGCTCGTCGCCACCGACGCGCAGCCCTACACCATCGGCGGCATCGCCAAAGGCTCGGGGATGATACATCCCTCGATGGCCACGATGCTCGCGGTGATTGCGACCGACGCGGTGGTCGCGCCGCGACGTCTCCGCGCGCTGCTGCTCCGCGCCGTAGAGCGCTCCTTTCACGAGATCTCGGTCGACGGCGACACGAGCACCAACGACGCGGTCATCCTGCTCGCAGGGGCCTCCTCGTGCGAAGACGCTCCGCTCCCGATCGGCCTCGAGGCCGGTCTCGTGGCGGTGGCCCGGTCGCTCGCCCGCCAGATCATCGAGGACGGAGAGGGCGCCACCCGCGTGATGGAGATCCACATCACCCGCGCGCGCACCCACGACGACGCTCGCCGCCTCGCGCGCGCCATCGCCTGCTCGTCGCTCGTGAAGACGGCCCTCGCCGGCGCCGATCCGAACTGGGGTCGCATCCTCTCCGCCGCCGGCAACGCCGACGTGCCCCTCGAGCCGTCGGCCATGACCCTCCGGCTCGGCCACCAGCTCGTGTTCGACCGGGGGCGCCCCGTCGTCTGCGACGACGCCGCCCTTCGAGCGCACTTCGCGGGCGCGCGGGTGCGCGTCGAGCTCGACGTGGCGAGCGGAGACCACCGCGCCCGCATGCTCACCACCGATTTGTCGCGTCGCTACGTCGAGATCAACTCCGAATACACCACCTGAACCCAACCCAAGGACCCATGGACACCCAGCTCATCCTCCCCAACGCCCGCGCTCAGAACCGCCCCCCCAAACCGACGACGAGGCTCGAGATTCGCCCCGCGCGCTTCGAGGACATGCCCCAAATCGCCTCCTTCGTGCGCTCGAGCGCCGAGTGGTATCGGCCCATCGTCGCCCCCAAAGACATGAAGGAGCACGAGGTAGACGAGCGCTGGGCCCTCGAGAACTTCGGCAAGCGCGCCTTTTACCTCGGCGAGCACGGCGGCGAGGCGGTAGGCACCATTTCGCTCCAGTACTTCGGGCGTTATGCCTACCTCGGCTACATCTACCTCGACGTGGGCCACGTGGGCAAAGGGTATGGCCAGGAGCTCATGCGCTTTGCGGAGCGCGTATCGCGCAAGCTCGGCATGGTAGGCATGGCCCTCATCGCTCATCCGCGAGCCACCTGGGCCAAGCGCGCCTACCTCAAGTATGGCTTCCGCATCGTGGAGACCGACCGCGAGCGGGTGCGCTCGTGGCAAGGCGGCGTGCTCGCCCCCTATTACGAAGAGGGCTTCGAGCTCTATCTCCGCGACTTCGACGACATCATCTCCCACTACGAGGCGACCGAGATCGCCACCCAGGACGCTTGATGTCGGGCGAGCAGGACTTTTCCAAGGACACGGGGCGAGAGCGAGCGGCGTCCCGGGTCGGTCTCCTCGGCTTCAGCATCGCGGCGATGGAAGGCCTTGAGAGCGTCGGCCGGTCGTTCGTGAGCGTGGTCCCGCCGGAGTTCGAGGCGTACATGGTCGAGCACGGCATCGACTACGTGCTGTGGGACTTCAACCGCAAGAACGAACAATCGGTCGACCTCGCCCGGCAGCTCGAGGACCGCGGCGTCTCGGTGGCGGTGCCGCTCTACGAGGAGACGGTGGAGTGGGCTGGCGCGCTCAATGGGCACTTCCGCGACGATCCGCGACTCTTCACCCGCTACCTCCTCTTTCGCGACAAAGCGATGATGAAGCGAAGGGCACAGATGTTTGGCATCCGGGTGGGGGTGTTCGAAGAGGCCGAAGGCAAAGACGACGTTCACCGATTCTTGAAACGGGTGACCACGGCGCAGATCAAGCTCGACGGCGACTTCCTAGACCCGGTTCATCTCAAGCCGTTGGCAGCCGCCGGCTGCCTCGGGCATCGCATGCTCCGCACCGCCGACGATGTGGAGCGTCTGAAAGACGACGACTTCCCATGTCTGCTCGAGACCCACCTCGACGGGCAGGAGTTCTCGTGCGAGGTGTTCGTTCACGCGCGGAAGATCCGCTTCTTGAACATCACCGAATACGTGCACCTCGGTCACACCAACTTCGTGCCCGCGTCGAAGGTGCTCGAGTCGCGGCGGGCCGTGATCCATCAAGCGGTGGAGAAGCTGATCGAGGCTTTCGACATCGAGTACGGCATGATCCATCCCGAGTTCTTCATCTCTCCTCGCGACGAGATCAGCTTCGGGGAGGTCGCGGCGCGCGTACCGGGCGGCCACATCTTCGAGCTCATCCACAAGGCGTGGGGGTTCGATCCATTCGCCGGCTTCGCGCTGTGTTGTGACCCGCGCACGAGCGAGGAAGAGCTCGCGGCGTTCTTCCCCGACCACACCGCACACGACGGCTACGCGGGCTGCGTGATGGTGTACCCGAAGACACCGGTGGTCACCCGCGTGGAGGTCCCCACGCGGCTCCTCGAGCACCCCTACTACGAGAAACACAACCTCTTCGTGCCCGCCAACCCCAAGGTGGCGGCGCGGGTGGCGTTTGGCGACCACTACGGCACCGTGTTCTTCCGCGGCGCCGATCCCGACACGATGCGGCGGCTGCTCGTCGAGTACGACGACGTCGACTTCTACACGAGCGACGCCCCCGGTCGCGCCGCGCGAGCGCCGGCATGAAGGAGGCGCTCGGGAACGCACCGCGGACGGTCGTCGAGCGGCTGCTCGACAAGCTCGATCTCGCGCTCGAGGCGCTCGCTGCGGCCAAGCCCTTCGCGAAGAGCGCCTACCAGACCGACGTGTTCCAGCTCACGGAGGCCTTCATGGGGCTCGACCATGGCCTCGAGGCCCTCTGGAGCCGCGCCCACCGCTTCGACGAGGCGGGCGTGTTCGACGGTGGACCCTGGGTGGATCCGGCCAAGCTCCAGCCGCCCCTGGTGGCGGGCAGCCTGCAGGCCTCGGGCGTGTACCCGGTGGTGGAGACGCTCAGCGAGCTCCGCATGCTCGCGATCGCCAAGGGTCGAGCAGAGAGCCCCACCATCAGCAGCGAGGAGGCGGCGCGTTTTCTCAACGAGACGATGGCGCTCAACCTGTCGTACCTCTTCCCCGGCGACACCGAAGAGGAGCGGGTACAGGGCGGTGCCCACCGCGCGTCGAACATCCGCCTGTTCGAGCTGCTCGCCTCCGAGCTCGATCTCTCGTCGCTGCGCCACGACGTGGTCCGCGAGATCGAGCAGGTGTGCGCCCAGCGCCCCATCGTCGTCACACGGATGCGGTCGATGATCGAGATGGCGGCGCGCATCCCCCGCGAAGCCGGCGACCGCGAGAGCGACGACAAGCTCACGCGCTTCTCCACCGCGGTCAACGGGCCCACCACGCTCAGCTCCGAGCACCGTCGACCGGCGGCCTACCGAGAGGCGCTCGCAGACGCCGAGCGGAGCGTCCTCGAGGCGGAGGCCCGCGCCTTCGGCGAGAGCATGCGCGCGACCGGTCTGTGCGCCCCACAACACGCGGTGCTGGTGCGGCGACTCACCAAAGACGCCCCCGAGCTGCTCGCGGAGGCCCTGGCCCTCAACGCGGTCGGCGCGGCCGAGCTCGATAGCCACCGCGAGCTGGTGGCTCGCCTCGTCCGCGTGGCGGTTCGCCCCACTACGGTGCAGACCATCTACGGCCTCGGCCGCCTGCTGGAGCGGAGCTACCTCTCGCGCCGCGAGGTACCGGCGGGGCTGCATCGCATCGTCGAGCTCGATCTCGTGGCCGAGGTTCGGCGCAAGCTGCTCGCGAGCCGCGACGAGCGCGACGGCATGAGCGCGAACGCGGTGCTGCTCGCGGGGGCGATTTCGATGCTCGGCCAACCCCTCGGCATCGGCCAAGGACACAACCCCACCTGCCAGGCCGCGCGCGCGCTCAGCCTGTGGGCACAACACGCCCCCGGCTACCTGCTCGAGCTGGTGGTCGCCGCCGCGCGCGAAGGGCACATCGAGGTGCCCTTCGAAGGGGCCGTGCTCCGCTCGGACCAGGTGCTGAGCTCCACCCACCGCCGCGTCGACTTCGAGCTCGATCCGGTGTCGCTGGTGCTCGTCCCCCACCTCGACCTCATCTACGAAGAGATGATGCGGCGCGTGGCGCTGCGCGACGAGGATGGCCACAAGTGGGTGAACCCCGCCCTCTACGGCCGCTGGGTCTCGAGCGGCTTCGCCTCCGCCTTCGCCGACGTCGCGCAGACCACCGTCTCCGACTTCGAGGATTTCGTGCGCCGCTTCTTCGCGACCCACCACCCCGCCTTCAACGACGGCCACCCGCTGATGTACCCCAACCCGGTGGGCCTCTGCGTCACCAACAGCCACGGCGATCACCTGGGCCCGCACGCGGTGTCGCTCCTGCGCGTGGCCGACGACCCGCACGGGGTGCTGCGCGCCTACTTCTTCAACCCCAACAACGAAGGTCGCCAAAACTGGGGACAGGGCGTGAAGGTGACGGTGCACGGCAACGGGGAAGAGGAGGGCGAGAGCTCGCTCCCCTTCGTTCAGTTTGCCTCGCGCCTCTACGCCTTTCACTTCAACCCCTACGAGGAGGGAGACGGCTACGCGGTGCCGGGCGCGGTGGTGCGCGAGATCCGCGACGCAGCGAGCCAGAGCTGGGGACGCTCCTTCACCTGGAAAGGCTGACGCCATCCAACCCCCACGAAGAGCGCCGCGCCGCGCGCGGATGGTTGCGCGAGGGCCGGCGCGAGAGTAGTCCCGGGGGATGCGCAGCCCGACCGCCACCCTCGTGGCGCTCTCTGCCCTCAGCGCCTGTGGCGGCGCCGAAGAGGTGGAGCTCGTCCGCGATCCGCTGGAGCTCACCGCCGTCGATCTGACCACCGCGGTCGATCCGTTCATCGGCACCGGCGGCGTCGGCTTCGCCACTGGCTCCACATATCCGGGACCTGCCATGCCGTTCGGCATGATCCACCTCGGGCCCGACACCAGCGACGACGGGGCCGCGCTGCCCGCCTATCACTGCTCCGGGTACCGCCACGAAGACACGCACATCGACGGCTTCAGCCTGCTCCGGATGAATGGCACCGGGGTGCCCGACTACGGCACCATCGCGGTGATGCCGGTGGACGGCATGACGGCCGCGCGTCGCGACGAGGACGGCTACCGCGCGGCCTACGATCACGCCGACGAGATGGCCGAGCCCGGCTACTACCGAGTGAAGCTCGAGACGGGGGTCGTGGTGGAGATCACCACCGATCGCCGAGCGGGGATGTTCCGCTTCACGTTCCCCGATGGGGTGGAGCCCACCGTGCTCGTGGATCTCGAGCACACCATCGGCGAAGGGGAGAGCCAAGGGGGTGGCGTGTCGGTGGACGCGGCCACAAGCTCCATCGCGGGTTGGATGCACAACCTCGGCCAGTTCAGCCGACGCTTCGGCGGCTTCCCGTTGTACACGCAGGTCACCTTCGACGTCGCGCCCGAGGAGCTCGGGGTGTGGAACGAAGACGGCCTCAGCACCACGCTCACCGAGGCCGCCGGCGTCGACATCGGCGGCTGGGCGCGCTTCCCGAGCGGAACGACGGTGGTGGTCGCGAAGGTGGGGGTGAGCTTCGTCGACGCGGCCGGGGCCGCCGGGAACCTCGAGGCCGAGCTCGCCGACGACGACTTCGACACGCTGCGCGCGCGCGCGGCGGCTACCTGGGCGGAGCAGCTCGGCACGCTCGAGGTGTTCAACGCCACCGACGAGGAGACCGTCGCCCTCGCCACCGCGATCTACCACGCGCACCTCATGCCCACCTTGGTGAGCGACGCCGATCAGCGCATGCGCGACGCGAACGGGGAGATCGTCACCGCAGCAGGTCCGCGTTACAGCGACTTCTCCCTCTGGGACACGTACCGCACCCTGCACCCGTGGCTGATGCTCACCGAGCATCCGGTGAACGCCGACTTCGTGAGCTCGCTCCTCGCGTTCGGCGCTGCCGCCGGCGCCGTGCCCCGCTGGTCGCTCGCCCACTCCGACGTGCGCTCGATGACCGGGTCACCGGGGGAGATCGTGCTCGCCGAGTCGGCCGCCAAGGGCATCGCCTTCGACGACGAGGCCGCGGCCTACGCCGTGTCGCGGGTCACCGCCTTCGGTCCCGCCCCGAGCCACATCGGCGGCCGCGGCGCGATCGTCGACTACCTCGAGCTCGGCTACGTGCCCGCCGACCGGCACGGAGGCTCGGTGTCCAAGACGCAAGAGTACGCCATCGCCGACGCCGCCCTCGCAGCCTGGGCCGAGCGGCTGGGCGCGGCTGCCGACGTCGAGACGCTCGGGGGGCGCGCCCGCGCCTACCAGACCCTCTACGACGAGGACGTCGGCTTCTTTCGCGGCATGAACGCCGACGGTAGCTTCGGCGACTGGCGCGGCGAGCTCGGCGAGGATCCACAATACACCGAAGGGAGCGCGTGGCAGTACCTGTGGCTCGCGCCGCACGATCCGGAGGGTCTCGCCAACACCCTCGGCGGCCGCGAGCGCGCGCTCGAGCGCCTGCGCGGCTTCTTCGCCGCCTCCGCCGTCGAGGAGCCCATCCTCGGGCATCGCAGCTACTACTGGCACGGCAACGAGCCTGGCCTCCACACCCCGTGGCTGTTCGCGATGTGGGGCGAACGCGCGGAGACCGCCACCTGGACCCGCTGGGCCGCCGACACCTTCTACGGCCTCGGTCCCGAGGGGCTCCCCGGCAACGACGACAGCGGCACGATGTCGGCGTGGCTGCTCTTCGCCGCCGCCGGCATCTACCCCATCGCCGGCTTCGACCGCTACGTGGTCGGCGTGCCGCTCTTCCCCAAGGTGGTGCTGCGACGGGAAGGCGGCGACCTCACGGTGGAGTGCGACGCGGAGCCGCGACACCACCCGGTGGTGGTTGGCGTCACCCTCGACGGCGAGGCGGTGTCGGGACCTTACCTCTCCCACGCCGAGCTCGTCGGCGAGCACACCCTGCGGTTCTCGCTCGCCCGCCACCGCGACTGACCGTTGTCGGTGCTCGTGCCCGCGGAGTGATAGTACGGTGCAGCGATGAGGTTCCTGCACCCCAACGAGGACGACCACCGCGAGCTGAGCCTCGAAGACTGCTTCATCGTCCCCGGCCACTACGACGGTGTGTCCCGCCTCGACGTGGACGTGCGGCCGAGAGACTTCGCCGCCGGCTCGCACCCGCTGGTGAGCGCGAACATGAACGCGGTCACCGGCAAACGCATGGCCGAGACCATGGCTCGGTATGGCGGCCTCGGAGTGCTCCCCCAAGACATGCGCACCGACACCGTGGAGCGTATCGTCAAGCACCTCAAGTCGGCCCACCCGCGCTTCGACACGCCGCTCTCGGTAGCCCCTGACGCCACCCTGCGCGACGTGCAGGGGATCATCCGCAAGCGCTCGCACGACATGGTGGTGGTGGTGGACGAGCACCACCGTCCGCTCGGCATCATCACCCACGCCGACTTGAAAGATCGCGATCAATACACGCGCGCAGACCGCTTCATGGCAAAACGGATGATCCTCCTCGACCACGGCGTGGAGAACCGCGACGCGTTCCTCACCATGGAGGAGCACCGGGTGAAGGCGGCGCCGGTGGTCGACGCCGACGGCCGACTGGTGGGGGTGCTCGGTCGCGACGACGTGGTGCGGATGGAGCTGCTCGAGCCCGCCCTCGACGGCGAGGAGCGGCTGATGGTGGCGGCCGCGATCGGGATCTCGAGCGATGCCAAGCGTCAGGCCGCGGAGCTCGTCGAGCTCGGGGTGACCGCCCTGGTGATCGACACCGCCCACGGCGACCAGCGGCGCATGCTCGACACGCTCGCCGAGGTGCGGGAGCTCGTGGCGGGGCGCGTGCCCATCGTGGCCGGCAACGTGTGCACCCCAGAGGGCACGCGGCGGCTCATCGAGGCCGGCGCCGACGTCGTGAAGGTGAACGTGGGGCCGGGGGCGATGTGCACCACCCGCATGCAGACCGGGGTGGGGCGCCCGAGCTTCTCCTCCGTGCTCCACTGCGCGCGCGAGGCGCACCGGCACGGGCGGCACGTGTGGGCCGACGGGGGCGTCCGCTACCCGCGCGACGTGGCCCTCTACCTCGCCGCGGGGGCGAGCCGCGTGATGGTGGGGACCATGCTCGCGGGCACCTACGAGAGCCCGGGCGATATCAAAGAAGACCGCAACGGCCGGCTCTACAAGGAGAACTACGGCATGGCGAGCGCCCGCGCGGTGGCCGATCGCAACGAGACCGAAGACGCCTTCGCGCGCGCCAAGAAGGGGTTCTTTCGCGAGGGGATCTCCACTTCGCGGATCTATCTCGCGCCGGGCTTCGAGAGCGTGGGGGCCATCCTCATCGACGTCATCACCGGTCTCAAGAGCGCCATGACCTACGCAGGCGCGCGCGACCTGTCCGCGTTCCACGACCAGGTGGTGGTGGGGGTGCAGACCGTGGGCGGCTTTCACGAGGGGCGCCCTCACGGCCGCGTGTTCGACCGCGACGGCTCCGTGGGGTGAAGGCAGCAGCGCGCACAGCTGTGTAACACGAGTAACATCGCTGCCACACTCCGACATTGCCCACCTCGGCGCGGCGTCCGGCTGCGAAGATGGACCTACACCGCCGCGTGGGTCGAAGCCGCCAGCGCACAACGCAATGGAGGGATGCGAGATGCCAGCTCCGAGAGTCGACCGTTCCCGGGTCCGGACGACAAGACCGTGGCCTCCCGCGAGCGCAGCGCTCGCGATCACCGCGCTCCTCGCGCTCGCCTGCAGCGACGAGACGTCGGAGGAGACGCCGTTCTGGGAGGGGGGGGCCTCGCTACCCGAGGACCCGCCGCCAACGGAGGTCATCATCGCCGAGCCGCCACCGCCCCCGATCCAAGGGGGCACGCTCGCGGTGACGACCGATGGGCTCGCGGTGGCTGCGGACCCGGATCGCGATCGCATCTACGTGGTGGATCTCACCTCCAATCGCCTCAAGACGACCTTCCCTCTCGAGCCGGGAGCACGCCCCGGGCGCGTGGCCGTCGCCGAGGACGGTCGCGTGTTCGTCGCCCTCCGGGGAGCGGGGGCGGTGCTCACCCTCGATCCCGTCGCCGAGAGGGTGGTGGAGCGCCGACGCACCTGCAGCGCACCGAGCGGTCTCACCGTCGACGCTCAGGACACCGTCCACGTGGCCTGCGAGACGGGTGAGCTGTGGTCGTTCCCGGTGTCCGGGCGGCCCACCGTGTCCCGACTCGAGCCCGATCTGCGCGACGTAGTGGCGCACGACGACGTGCTCTACGTGAGCCGGTTCCGCGCCGCCGAGGTGCTCGTCCTCGACGGCGCGCGCTCCGTGCGTCGACGCATCCGACCGCGCGCGCCGGCGGGATGGACCGACGTCGAAGCCCACGTCGCCTGGCGGCTCATCCACACCGAGCGCCACGGCGTACACCTGTTGCACCAGCTCCACGACAACACGCCGATCCCGAAGGTGGGCCCCTACTACGCTGACACCCCATGCTCGTCTCGGGTGACGAGCGCCGTGACACGCCTCTCCGGCGACGGCGAGGCACCCGCGACCGTGCCCCTCATCGGCCCTTTGCTCACCGACTTCGCGGTGAGCGCGGACGGCAGCAGCGCGGTGACGGCGCTGACCGGCGCCGCGTCCGACGACCCGGCACGGCGCCCGATCCAGGTGGTGCGCTACCCGTTGAGCGAGGGTTGGTTCTCGAGCGAGCCGGACTGTTCCAACAGCCACCCGGACAAGCTCCGTTGGGAGGGGTTCGAATGGGACGGTGGAGTGCAGGTGACCGCCGTCGCGTTCGATCCCTCGGGGCACGTGCTGGCCCAGAGCCGCGAGCCCGCAGCGCTCCTGCGGTGGACGGACGTCGGCGCAGCGACCATCGTCTTGGACGAGACGTCCCGCGCCGACACCGGGCTGTTGCTCTTCCACGCGACCACGGGGGCGAACCTGACCTGCGCGTCGTGCCACCCCGCAGGCCTCGACGACGGCCACGTGTGGGCCTTCGAAGACCTCGGGCCGCGCCGAACGCAGTCGCTGGCGGGCACGCTTCTCGGTACCGCCCCGTACCACGCGGCGGGCGACATGGCCGCGTTGGAGACGCTCCTCGACGAGGTGTACACCACGCGAATGCTCGGCCGTGTGCTCGAGGACGAGAGCATGCGCGCGTTCACCTCGTGGCTGTTGCGAATCGAGCCGCCACGGCAGCCACCCCGGTCGGCGGCCGCAGCGCGTGGAGAGGCGCTGTTCGGAGCCATGGGCTGTGCCAACTGCCACTCGGGCCCTGCCCTCACGAACAACGAGACGGTCGACGTGGGCACCGGCGGCCCGCTGCAGGTACCGTCGCTCGTGGGCCTCGGCAGGCGAGCGCCTTATTTCCACGATGGCTGCGCGAGCACCCTCGTCGAGATCTTCGAGGCGGCGTGCGGCGGCGGGCTACACGGAGCGGTCGGGGCGCTCAGGCAGGGGCAGCTCGCCGAGCTCGTGGCCTTCCTCGAGAGCCTCTGACGGCAGTCGCGACGACTCAAGGACGGCGCCGAGGGTTGTAGTCGGGATCGGGGGGCTCTTCGGCGGGGCGCACCTCGGTTGGCACGTTGCGCAGGTTCACGCGGACGCGGTACCACATGGAGGAGCGGCCCCGCATCGGATCGAGCAGCACGTCGTCCACTCCGAGGAGCGCGGTCACCGCTGGATGGCGCTCCTTCCAGCGCTCGAGGCCGGCGAGCGCCTCCTCCTTGGTCTTCGCCTGCGACACCGTCACCAGCGGCATCTTCGAGACCCTCCCCTTCTTGTCGCTGACCTTCTTCTTCGTCTTGGTCTTCTGCTTCCGCGACGGCTGCACGCGGTCGGGCTCCCCCGGCTGCTTCTCGTAGTGCGGCGGCCACGGGGCGTCGCCGCCGAGGCCCTCCGCCTCGTGCCGCGCCGACAGCGCGAGCAGCGCGTCGAGCGAGCCCGCCGCTTCGTCGATGCCCGCGTTGAGATCGCCGCGCTCCTCCATCCGCGCGAGCACCGAGGCCATCGTGAAGTCGCCGAGCTCGCAGGTCGGCACCTCGTCCCACGTGACCGGCGCCGACACCCACGCCTCGTGGCGCGGGCGCACCGAATAGGCGGAGCAGACGGTGCGGTCCTTCGCGTTCTGGTTGTAGTCGATGAACACGCCGTGCCGCTCCTCCTTCCACCAGCTCGCGGTGGCGTCGTCGGGGAGCCGCCGGGCCACCTCCCGCGCGAGCGCGAGCGCGGCGCGGCGCACCTCGGTGAAGGTGAAGCGGCGCTCCACCCGCACGAGCACGTGGATCCCACGCGACCCCGACGTCTTCGGCCAGCCGGTGAGCCCGTGCTCCTCGAGCACCTCGCGCGCACACAGCGCCACCTTGCGCACCTGCTCCCAGCTCGCCCCCGGCGTCGGATCCAGATCCACGCGGAGCTCGTCGGGGTGCTCGAGATCGTCGGCCCGCACCGGGTGAGGGTTAAGATCGATGTTGCCGAGGTTCACCATCCACGCGAGCTGGGCGCGCTCGGTGACCACCAGCTCGTCGGCGCTTCGCCCCGAGGGATAACGAAGCTCGGTCGTCTCCACCCAGTCGGGGCGCCCCTCGGGCGCGCGCTTCTGAAAGAAGAAGTCGTGGTCGATCCCGCGCACGTAGCGCTTGAGCACGATGGGGCGGTTGTACACCCCTCGGAGCGCCCCCTCCGACACCGCCAAGTAGTAACGCACCAGGTCGAGCTTGGTGACCCCGAGCTTCGGAAAGTAAACGCGGCCAGGGCTCGTGATCACGACCTCGCGACCGTCGATCGCGAGCACCTCGGGTGGCTCTTTCTTCGCCATGCACGGCCACGGTATCGCGAGCCGATGGCTGCGTGTAAACTCCCGCCGTGCCCGACCGCAAGGCGGATGTCGTCGACCTCCTCAAAGAGCTGGCCGAGCTGACCACGCTCGACGAAGGCAGCCCGCAGGCCTTCCGCGTGCGCGCCTACGAGAACGCGCTGCGTGGCGTCGAGAGCGCCACCGTCGACGTGGGCAGCCTCACCGAGGCGCAGCTCACGAAGCTCGACGGCGTGGGCAAGAGCACGGCGAAGAAGATCCGCGAGTATCTCGACACGGGAAAGGTCGACAAGCTCGAGGCGCTCCGCGCGAAGTGGCCGAGAGGGGTGGTGGAGCTCACGCAGATCCCGGGGCTCGGCCCCAAGGCGGTGACCAAGCTCCGCGCCGAGCTCGGCGTGGAGAACCTGAGCGATCTGAAGCGAGCCATCGCGGAGCAGCGGATCCGGCGCCTCAGCGGCTTCGGCGAGAAGACCGAGCTCAAGCTCGCGCAGGCCATCGAGCGCCTCGCCCTCGGCGACAAGCGCACGTCGATCGCCAAGGCCCTCCCCATCGCGTTGCGGCTCGTCGCTGAGCTCGAGGCGCTCCCGGGCGTCACGCGCGCTCGCTACTGCGGGAGCCTGCGCCGCTTCCGGGAGACGATCGGCGATCTCGACATCGTGGTCGCGTCCGAGACCCCGTCGCCGGTGATGGAGTGGCTCGTCCAGCACCCGCTCGTCGCGGAGGTGCTCGTGCACGGCGACAAGAAGACGTCGGTCACCACGAGGAAGGGCCTGCAGATCGATCTGCGCGTGGTGCTTCCCCACCAGCTCGGCGCCGCCACGCTCTACTTCACGGGCAGCAAGGCCCACAACATCAAGCTGCGGCAGCGGGCCATCGATCGCGGGCTGCTGCTCAACGAGTATGCGCTCGAGCGCGCAGACACCGGGGAGGTGATCGCGTCCGAGACCGAGGAGGCGATCTACGAGGCGCTCGGGCTGCCGTGGATCCCCGAGGTGCTGCGTGAGGACAACGGCGAGATCGAGCGGGCCCTCGAGGGGACGCTGCCGCGGGGCGTGAGCCTCGACGAAGTGCGCGGCGATCTGCACGTGCACACCGAGCTGAGCGGAGACGGCCAGAGCAGCCTCGAAGACATGGTCGCAGCCGCTCGGGGCCGGGGCTACACCTTCCTCGCCATCACCGAACACGCCGAAGATCTGCCGCTACAGGGGGTGAAGCGCGGTCCGCTCCTCGAGCAGCGCGAGCGCATCAAGGCCCTGCAGGCGGAGCTTGGCGACTCGATCACGCTGCTCCATGGCATCGAGCTCAACATCGATGCCGACGGTGAACTCGACTACGACGCCGAGTTTCGGCGAGAGTTCGACTGGTGCCTCGCCTCCGTCCACACCCACTTCGATCTCGATCGCGAGCGGCAGACCCGACGCATCCTCAAGGCGATGCACGACCCCACGGTGAACATGATCGGCCACCTCAGCGCGCGCACCATCGGCAAACGACCGGGGATCGAGCTCGACATCGACGCCGTGCTCGACGCCGCCGAGAGCACCGGCTGTGCCCTCGAGATCAACAGCGGCCTGCCGCGGCTCGATGTGTCGGTCGACGTGTTGAGGCGCGCCCGCGAGCGCCCCGTCAACTTCGTGATGACCTCCGACGCTCACCACACCCGCGAGCTCGACCGTATGCAGTGGGGCGTTTTGCACGCACTGCGCGGCTGGACGGAGCCCGAGCGGGTGGCCAACACGTGGTCGCGCGAGCGCTTTCTCACGTGGGCACGCGAGCAGCGGGCTCGCAACTGAAGGCACCCGGTAGTAGAGGAGCACCGTGACCCTGATCATCACCCGCCCCGACGGCCTCTCCCGCCGCGTCGAAGGTTATCGCTTCGCCGAGCCCAACGCCGCTGCGCCCACGTTCGAGGGAACCCTCGAGAAGGTGCCCCGCACCGTCGATCTCCGCCGAGAGCTCGGCGCGGTGCGCGATCAGAGGGAGGGCGCCGGCTCGGTCGCGCTCGCCGCCGCGGTGGTGTACGAGCACCTCCGCGAGCGCCACCAGGTCGAAGCGACGACGGCCAGCGCCCGCTTCATCGAGCACAACGCCCGGAAGCGGAGCGGCGAGGCCGAGGGGCTCACCATCTTCGACGCGCTGAGCACCTTGGTGGAGCACGGCGCCTGCTCGGAGCAGGCCTTTGGCGGCGAGACGCCGGACCGAGAGCCCCCCAAGCGCGCCTACGACGAAGGGGCCGCGTTTCGCGCGAGCGCGGTGGAGCGGGTACCGGTGGAGCTCTTGGCCTGGAGGCGCGCCCTCGCCGCGGGACACCCCATCGTGTTCGGCCTCTTCATCTACGAGTCGTTCGATCGCCAGCGACAACCGGGCCTCGTCCCCGTGCCGTCGGACGCCGATCTCGAGCGGGAGCAGGGCGAGCACGCGCTCGTGTGCGTGGGCTACTCCGAGGCGGACAAGGTGTTCATCGCACGCAACGCCTGGGGCTCCACCTGGGGCGACGAGGGCGACTGCTACATCCCCTTCGACTACGTGATGGACCGCGAGCTCAACCGCGGTGACGCCTGGCTCGTGCGTGGCGACAAGACGCTCCCCCCGAACCGCGCCACCTGGGGTCACAAGCCGGTGCTCGAGGAGCAGGACACCATCTTTGGGCAGATGACGGACTCGGCCTGGGCCGCCCTCACCGACGCCCTCGGCGACGTGGCCCTCGAGACTCGCCTCGCCCTGATCTTCCTCGCCGCCGCCGACGCCGACGCCGAGCTCGGCGAGCCCACCTTCGGGGTGGTGGCGAGCGCGCTCGACGACGCCTTCACGCGCCTCGGCACGCCCGTCGAGGCAGACCGCGTGTTGAGGAACGCGCTGCCGCTCATCGAAGACAGCGCCTTCGCCGACGACTCCATCGTCCTCATCGGCGAGCACCTCGACGAGGAGGCGCTCGCCGAGCTCGTGCGCTTCGCGGCCGTGGCCGCCGGCCTCGACGACGTCGCCGAGGTGCGAGAGGGCACGGTCGCCGAGCTCGTCGACACCTGGCTCGGCGGCGCCGTGTCGCGGGTGGGGGGTCTCGTCGACGGGCTGCCCGGCGAGTACGGTGACGCCGGCTACGAAGGCGGCGTGTACGGCGACGACGACGAGTCGGAAGGCGACCTCGGCGACGGCTTCGGCGAGCTCGGCGAAGACGACGACTGACCACCGCACGGTCGCGGCGCGCGCTCAGTGCAGCGTCGGCCCCTCCTCGCTCCGACGCCAGCAGGTGAACGTGGCGTTGTCGGTGCACAGCGAGGCGCGGATCACCGCGTGGTTGTCGAAGGTGTCCTCGAAGCGCCGCTGGAGCACGCCCAACAGATCGTGAGCGCATGCGAGCTCTTGTGGCACACACACGCCGGTGCCGTCGTCGCCACGGAGGAGCCAGAAGAAGTCTTCGAGGAACGGGCCGTCGTCCGTGGTCACGATCGCGATCTCTTGGAGGTGAGCCCAGCGCACCGCCTCGACCCGACCGCCTCCGAGCTCCCGAGCCACACCCTCGTCATTCACGATGAGTCCCATGCGGTACCTCGCTTTCGTCTCGCGTCGTCGACGCGAAGGAGATGGTGAATGCTGCACAGGGCAGCGTTTATTGGTTACCCAACCAACATAGGCAGCGCGGTGGTTTTGGCAACCGTCGGCGCGAACAAAAGCCGCGGGCCGTCGAGGCAGCATCAGAACGTCTGGCTTCAGCGCAGATCGACGACGACTGTCTGTCTCCCACCGCCTCCGGTGGTGTCCGGGTCAGAGCCAGAGGCTGCCAACGTCGAGCCGGATGGCATCGAACGGCTCGATTCGGGCCTCGTGGTCGTCTCCGTACACGCCGATCTCGAGCCACTGTCCCGCTTGAAGTCGGTACGCCGTGAGCGTGCGCGCCGCCCGATCGAGCAGCCAGTGGTGCGGCACGCCTACCTTGGCATAGTACGGCTTCTTGATCAGGAGATCGTGGCGTCGCGTGCTCGGTGACAATATCTCGCACACCCAGTCTGGAACCACGCGGATGGGCTCGTCTTCAGGCAAGGTGGGGAGACGTTCGCGGCGCCAGCCCGCCAGATCGGGTGAGATCTCCGGCGTGCTCGGGAGCTCGATTCCCGGCTCGGGAAGAATCCACCAGCCGCCGGGACCGCCCTCGCCGTCATCGAACGGATCACCGATGCGGCTCCCAAGGGACCGGATCGTTCGCTGATGCGGCCCGCGCGGGCGAGTCATCGTGTAGAGGACGCCTTCGATGATCTCGCCCTTCAAGTGGCTGGGCAGCGCATCGATGTCCTCGAGGGTGGGCGTCTTGCGTGCCGGATCCATGGCCCGCGCTCAGCGTAGCACGTCCACCTTTTGCCCGAGCCAGGGGTTCACGGCCTGCACGCTACGCCTGCGAGCGCGAACGTCGCTTGGATGGAAACCGGCGGGCCTCGCGGCAGCGCGAGGGCTCGGCGTTAGAGCAGGCCAAGCCGCTTGGCGAGGTGGTGCAGGTTGCTCCGATGCATGCCGAGGGCGCGCGCGGCTGCCGACCAGTTCCCGCCGTGCGCGTCGACGGCCCGGCGGATGGCGCGGCGGCGGAACGCGTCCACCTGCTCGTGGAGAGGGCGAGCCGCTGCGGGCTCGAACCGCTCCGCGCCGCGCTCCGCCGGCGACTTCTCGCCAGCTGGCGACGCCGCCCCTGGGGCCTCGGAGGCGTGCGGGCTCCTCCGCGGGACGTCGCCGAAGTGACGCGCGCTCACCACCACGCGCTCTCCACGCCCAGCCCCCGCGCTCGCCTGCAACACGGCGCGCTGCACCGCGTTCTCCAGCTCGCGCACGTTGCCCGGCCAGTCGTGACCGAGGAGCTCGTCGCGCGCCGAGGCGTCGAGCCGCACCGGGCCGAGGCCGAGCTTGAGCCGCGTCTGGTCGCAGAAGTGTCCTGCCAGGAGGGCGATGTCGGCGCGGCGAGTCCTCAGCGGTGGCACCGCGATCCGCAACACATGGAGCCGGTGAAAGAGATCTTCACGGAACCGCCCTGCCGCGACCTCCGCCTCGAGATCGCGGTTGGTGGCGGCGAGCACCCGCACGTCGACGTGCAACGACACGTCGCTCCCGAGCCGGTGGATCTCGCCCTCCTGAAGGGTGCGGAGGAGCTTCGGTTGGAGCTCGAGGGGCAGCTCGCCCACCTCGTCGAGGAGCAGCGTGGCCCCGTCGGCGAGCTCGAGCTTACCTGCCCGATGGTGCTCGGCACCGGTGAAGGCGCCGCGGACGTGACCGAACAGCTCGCTCTCGGCGACCGCCGGTGGGAGCGCGGCGCAGTTGACGTAGATGAGGGCGCGATCCGAGCGACGCGAGGCGTGGTGGATGGCGTGCGCGACGAGCTCCTTGCCGGTGCCGGTCTCGCCGGTGATGAGCACGGTGAGCTCGGTGCGCGCCGCGAGCTCGATGTCGCGGCGCAGCGCCACCATCGGCTCACTGGTGCCGAGCAGCTCGCTGCCGCGCGTCGACGAGCGCGTGAGGTCTTGAGCGACGAGGCCCATGCGACGAGCGCTCGCCTCCAGCACCTCGATGAGGTGGCTGGTGTGCACGGCCGCGCCCGCGAGCGCGCCGAGCCAAGACAGCGTGGGAGGGTCGAGCGCGTCGAAAGCGCTCGGCGTGAGCGCGTCGGCGGTGAGCAGCCCCACCAACGCGCCCTCGGCGCGCAGCGGCCAGCCGAGGCAGGCATGCACGTGCCCAAGCGCGCTCGGATCGGCCTCGAGCATGCCGTCGAACGGATCCGGCAGCTGCGAGTCGGGAGGGAAGCGCACCGGCGCGTCCGCCGCGGCGATGATATCGAGCCGCGGGTGCTCTCCTCGGCGAAAGCGTCGGCCCTGCGCGTCGGGGCTGAGTCCGCGATGCACGACCGGGACGAAGGCGTCACCGTCGAGCCGCAACAGACACGCGGCGTCACAAGCCACGAGCGCGGTGACCGCATCGAGGAGGCGCCGATAACGATCTTCGGCCCCGAGCGAGCGCGTGAGATCGAGCGTGACCGACAGCAACCGATCGAAGTCGCGCATGTTGTATTCAACACAACACGTTGTGAGGAACACGACAATCAAACGTTGTGAAAACTATAACAGCGCCGAAGACCTCTACGCAATTTCAATAGCTTACATTGAACTCTTGGGTGGCGCGTTCGTTGCGATGCAGCTGAGGACCAACCCGCCTTCACGGAACCAGCAAGGAGTCGCCATGTTCGCCCCCACCTCCACCCTCGCCGAGCTCGCCGCCCACCTCCCCGCCGCGTCGCGGGTGTTTCGTCGCCACGGGCTCGACTACTGCTGCGGGGGACGCCGCTCCGTGGCCGTCGCCTGCGAAGAGCGCGGTCTCGATCCGCAGGCGGTGATGGACGAGATCGACGCCGCCGCCGTGCGCCCCGACGATCCGCCGACGCTCGTGGGTCGCCCCGCGAGCGAGCTCATCGAGCACATCATCCGTCACTATCACGAGCCGTTGCGCGCGGAGCTGCCGGAGCTCGTGGCGATGGCGAAGAAGGTGGAGCACGTGCACGCCGACAAGGTGGACTGCCCGCGCGGGCTCGCCGCGCACCTCGCGATGATGCACGCCGACGTGTTGAGCCACCTCGCCAAGGAAGAGCAGATCCTCTTCCCCATGATCCTCGCCGGCAACGGCCAACACGCCCAGGGCCCGATCACGGTGATGATGCACGAGCACGACGACCACGGCATGAACCTGCGGCGCGTGCGTGAGCTCACCACCGACCTCGTGCCTCCCACCGCGGCCTGCACCACGTGGCGCGCGCTCTACCTGCGGCTCCTCACCCTCGAGGGCGACCTCATGGATCACATCCACCTCGAGAACAACGTGTTGTTCCCGAGCGCCCTCACCATGACGTGAGCGACCTCGCCGGCAAGCCGAGCGCGCGCTCGGCGTCGCGTCAGATCCCTCCCGAGACGCCGAGGCTGGGGATGGAAATCGGCCCGATCTCCTGGCCGCCGCAGTTGAGGCCGGTCTGACTGCCGACCACCTCCGCGACCCGACAGTCGAAGTCGACCGTCTCTCGCTGGCCGGTGATGTTGAACCCCTCGAGCACGAGGCTCACCCAACCGCGATCGGCGATGACCCAGCGCTTCTCGATGCGCGCGTCGAGGCGAAAGAAGGGGGGACGCCGCAGGACGTTGCGGTGACCGATGAGGGTCGGCCGGGTCGGCTTTTGGGGGTCGTCGAACTTGATGAGCGAGTAGGGCCGCCCCGAATAGGCGGTGAAGCGGGCGCCCACGTTCCAACCGCTCCCGAGCTCGACCCCGAGGGCCGCGTTGAGCACGTGCGCGCGGTCGAAGTCTCCAGCGAACGACTCGTCGCCGAGGGTGCGCTCGGTGCGCGACAGGGTGTAGGAGACGAGCCCTCCGACGCGGGTGCTCAGCGGCCGCTGCAGGAGGAGCTCCATCCCGTAGGCGCTGCCGTCCGCGCGGTCGCTCGCGCTGCACTGATCGATCCCCACCGAACACGTCGCGGTGAGATCGGTGAGGTCGCGGTATCGATGCCAGAAGCCGGTGATCGAGGCTTTGATCTGCTCGGGCAGCGCCACCTCGAAGCCTTGGCTCACCTGAAGCGCCGACTGTAGACCGTCGTCGAGGCCCACCGGGTCGAGCCCGGGGAAGTTGACGAACAGGGTGGGCTTCTGGTGGGAGAGGCCGACGGCGCTGAGGCTCGTGAGCCAGGGGAGCGGCGCGAAGCGCACCGAGCCGCGTGGATCCAGGCCCACCTCGGTCGCTCCCGGTTCGGCGAAGACGTCGACCCGCATGCCACCGATGAGCTCGAGCTCGTCCACCGGCGTGACCACCACGTCGACGTAGGCACCAGCCGTGCCCACGGCGCGCGACTCGAAGGCGCGGGCGATGTTGAACTCGAGCTCGTCGTCCTTCTCCTCGTCGTCGTCGTCTTCCTCCTCGCGGGTGACGATGTCGAGCTCCTCGGCGAGGAAGTCCACCCCGCCCCGCAGGCGCAGCCACGACAACAGGGGCGCATCGAAGTCGTTCCGCAGGTTGTAGCTCCGCGCGTCGACCGCGGCCTCGTCGCTCAGGACGGTGCGATCGACACCAAAGGTGAAGCCGAGCCTCGTCCACGCGCCGAGGGTTCCGTCGGGTCGCCGCTCCGGCGTGCGCTCGAAGCGGAGATCGAACCGATGGAACTCGACGCCGAACACCTGCTTGGGCTCCGCCTCGCCCTCTTCACGCTGTCCGAGGTCGTCGCGGCTGCCGAACGCGAACAAGCGGACGCGATCGGTCTTGGACAGGGCGTAACCGACCCCGCCTTGGTAGTCCCAGTAGTTGAGGGTGGTGTCGGGGGCGACGAGCGAGAGGAGGGGTCCTGGGTACGCGTAGCGCACCGCGCCGAACGCGTTGAGGCGGTCCTCGAAGAGGGGCACCTCGGCATAGATCCCAGCGTCGAAGAGGCGGATGTGGCCTTCGACCCGCGTGTCCGACGCCGGCCCTCGCGTGGACGCGTCGACGATGCCTCCCACGTGCCGTCCCCAGCGCGCCGGATAGCCGCCTGCGTGCAGCCGCACGTCGCCCACGAGGGCCGGGTTGATCACGCTCGGTCCGATGGCGAGGTGGAACAGGAACGGCACGCGGATGCCGTCGATGTAGTAGCCGCTCGCGGAGGGCGCGGCGCCGCGCACCAACAGGTGGGGCAAGCCGCTGGCCATGGGGGCCACCCCGGGGAGCGCGTCGATCGCGCGGAACGCGTCGCCGAACGACCCGGGCATGCGCTCGACGTCCCGCCGACCGAGGCGCTGCTCGGAGGGCGGCTCGCCCCGCTCTCCCTCGGTGCGCTCTCCATGCACCTCCACCTCCACGAGCGACGGCGCCTTGGGAGCAGGCTCGGCCGACGGCGCCTCGGCCGCCCCCTCGTCCGACGTCGGGGGAGCCGCGCTCGACGGGGGAGCCTCGGCCTCGGCCGGAGCGGACGGGTCGAGCGCCGGCCTCGGCTCCTCCGCTCGCGCCGTGCCGCGAGCGGCGCACAGAAGGCCCACGCAAAGCGCCGCTCGATGTGCCGCCACCCTCAACACGCGGGCGTTAGCAGAGCACATCTCCCTCGCTCTGACCGGGGAAACCCTCGCGGGGTGGCGCTCCTCGCGGTGGGCCGCGCTTCCCGCCCACGGGCACTTTCGTGCCGCCGCTCCACGGACGAACCATCCCCGTCGAAGATGTGCGTAGACTAGTGGAGATGGGGGAGCCGCCCAGGACGCCCGCGAGCCCGATCCGCGTCGACTATCTGCCCGACGACGCCGTGAACCTCGACGGCAGCATCGGCCTGACGGTGGCGCCGGGCATGAAGGGCCGTGGCGTGGCCCGCGATCTCGACGCGGATCTCGAGCGGCTCCGGGATCACTATCACACGCACGTGCTGGTGACGCTGCTCGAGCGCGGGCAGTTTCTCAAGGACGAGTTCCGCGAGCTCGAGATCACCGATCTGTTGGTGCGCGCACAGCGCGTTGGCATCGACACCGAGTGGATCCCCTTGCCCGATGGTGGCGTCCCGGTGTCGCTGGAGCAGCTCCTGGCGTTGGTGGAGCGCGTGCTCACGCTCGTGCGCTCGGGTCGCAACGTGGTGCTGCATTGCCACGATGGACTCGGTCGCACCGCCCTGGTCGCGGCCGCCTGTCTCACCGCCCTCGGCGCGTCCACGAGCGAGGCCCTCAACGTGGTGCGAAGGGTGCGCCCCGGCGCCCTCGAGCTCACCGCGCAGGTGCAGTGCCTGCGCGCGTTCGACGAGCTCTGGCGCCGGAGGGCGATGCAGCGGGCGCAGCCCATGGCCATCAGCGAGATGTTCACCTCGAGCGAGAGCGACAGCAGCGACAAGCCGGTGAGGATCAGTCAGACGGGGCTCGCGCCGATCAGCCACGCCGGCGCCGCTACTCTCAGCTTCGTGGGCGTGGACGAGGTGGCCCAGACTGCCGGTGTGCCCTCCCCCGCCCCTCTGCGGCCGGGCGACCTGTTTCACATCTTGCCCGGTCGCGGGATCTGGCTCGGCCGTGGCGGCGAGTGCGACGTCACCCTCGTGTCCACCCAACTCTCGCGACTGCACGCCTTCGTCGCCTACGTGCCGGTGGCCGAAGGGCGGCTGGTGTTGGTCGACCTCAACTCGCGCAACGGAACTTGGGTGGACGAGAGCGAGATCTCGGTACACTTTCTCGAGACGGGCGACGAGTTCACGCTCGCTCGGGCCTACCGCTTTCGCTTCGAGTCCGTCGGATGAACCGGCTCTCCCCTCCGCGTCAAAGCTCCCACCTCCGCCCTCTGGAGCGGGCGCATAGCTCGCCGCGCCCCGAGGTCGCCCTGCGCGGAGCGCTCTCGCTGGCCCTCGTCACCGCGCTCCTCGTCACCGCGCTCCTCGGCTGCCACGGCGCGAGGCCGAGCGCGCCTCCCGATGCGGAGCTCGACCCCGCCGCCTACGCGAAGCACAGCGAAGAGCTCGCCTCGCGGCTCGGCCTCGCGCCGGGCCTCCGCCACCGCCATCGCACCCGCACGCTCACCGCGGCCGACGACCACGTTCTCGCCGTCGTCGAGAAGGGCGCGGCCAAACGCATCGAGGGCCTCGCCTTCGACAGCCCCGCCGCCTTCGCCGCCCTCGGCCACGTCCCCCGAGAGGCCGCCACCTACGTGCTCGTGAACGACGACGAGAAGGTGGTGCGGCCGGTGGGCTGGCTCGACGAGCAAACGGGCGACGTGATCGAGCTCAACACCGGCTATCGGCTGCGCATCCTCGACGCTCCCGGCCTCGGCACCCGAGACGGCGCGGGCGGCGAGGCGTTCTTCGTGTACGGCTTTGCGTGGTACCCCCGCTGGAATCGCATCCTGCCGGAGCCCACCGCGCAGCAGCTCGACGCCTTCTACTCCAAAGGCGTCGCCCACGTAAAAGCTCACCTCACCCAGTTCCAGGAGGTGGCGCGACCGAGCCGCGCCGGGGGCGATCTGATGCTCGTCACGTGGGACGAAGCGCTCCTCGATCGTATGGCCGACTGGGGCAGCAAGCTCCCCGCGGCCCCCTACGCGCACCTGCCCGACTCGGGAAAGGTCGACATCCGCAAGGAGCGCTTCGAGCAAGCCGTAGCGGGAGGCCGCGTGGTGTTGGATCAGGCGGCTCTCGTGGCCTACCGCGCCGCCGAGCGTACCAAGCGCCGGTTCGGCACGGTACCGAGCGAGGCCGAGATCCGCGAGGTGCTGCTCGCGCCCTTCCGCCACCCGGAGCGCTTCAGCCTGGCCGATCAGGCCGTCATCCTCGACGCGGTCTACGACGGCAGCGAGGCGCTCCGCCTCGTGATCGATCCCGACGTCGGGGGCGGCTTCTTCGTCCCCGACAACGGCCACAAGGAGGTGCATGTGGCCTACTCGGAGGTGGATCTCAACTTCCGCTACAACGGGCTCATCTTCGCCAAGCTCGCCCACGAGGCGCACCACGTGATCGAGTTTCGCCAGCGGCCGTTCCTCGCCGAGCGCTGCTGGCACCACCGCGACGACATGATCGAGACCTTGAAGTACCTCAACGAGTTCATGTGGTGGGTGGAGCACTACCCGGGCGACGCCCCCCACTGGGACTGGGCCCCGATCAACGCCGGCATCGTCCTCGCGAGCTTGCTCGAGGGCTACTTCCCCAACAGCCGCTGCTGATACAGCCGCTGCTGAGCCTCCGCTCGCGCGGCGCTCTCGATGGACTCGGCGGGTTGGGCTACGATGGACCTGTGTCGCGCCGCTTCTTGCTCCTCGCCGCGCTCGCCGCTCCGGCGGGCTGCAACGCGCTCTGGGGCCTGAACGAGCTCGGGTTCGGCGCGGCCACGACCGACGGCGCAGGAGGCGGCGGCGGCGGCGACGGCGGGGAGGCGAACGGCGGAAACGGCCCCGGGGGGAGCGGCGCCGGCGGGACTGGCGCCGGGGGTGGCGCAGCTGGCTGTGAGACCGACGTCGACTGTTTCGACGGTGATCCTTGCACGATCAACATCTGCAACGCGTCGGGTCAGTGTGCTGAGAGCCTGGTGTCCGTGGGCGCGCCCGGCACCGGAGAGGGGCTCTGCGAGGGGACGTGCCAGACCGACGGCGGCTGCGGGCTCTCGCTCTACCGGCGCAAGTGGCCCGACGGAGCGGACGACCGCCCGTTCGTGAAGACCCCCTTGTCCATTTCGTGGACGGGCGCGAACGCTCCCCCGCCGCGGGGGATCTTGGCCGCCGACAGCCAGCGGGACGGCCTGCGCTTGGTGGTGTTCACCGACGCGAACGGAGGCACCGCCCACATCCGCAACGGCGAGAGCTGGGTCAGCGGCCCCACCAGCGAGCTCTTCCCCGGCCTCCCCGGTGCCGCGGTCAACACCGCGGTCTTCTACCAGAGTGAGGCCGACGGACCCCACACCCTCGGCGTGAGCGTGCGCGGCGCGGGGACCACGAAGCTCGCCTACTACTTCACGCTCTCCAGCACCGACGAGATCACCGCCGACGCCGGCAACCCCTACACGATCATGGCCGCTGGGGATCCGGACGCGGCGGCCCAGGAGTCGACCGACTGCGACTGGGAGCTCTCGGTGCAGAAGGCGTTCTTGGGCACACCGAGCTGGGTGGTGTTCTGGCGCTCCTACGAGGCCGACATCTACAGCGTGGACGGCGGCGACTTCACGTGGAACAGCTTCGGCCCCGACGTGAGCAGCCCGCTCTGGGGATCGAACGACTCCGGACCAGCGAGCGGGACGACCCGCGCCGCGTTCACGCTGTTCGACGAGCTGGTACTCATCGCCCCCTGAGCCACGAGCGCGCTCCAAGCCACGAGAGCGCTCTGACCCTCGACCGCGCTCCGACCACGAGCGCGCTCCAAGCCACGAGACCGCTCCAGGCCACAAGACCGCGGGCCACAAAACACCCCCACGCGCACGATTCCGTCGCTCTCCCAAGCCATGCCCGCAGAGGCTGGCCATCTCGCATACGCCGGCTCTGGCGGGCACGAGCTGCGACGGCGAC
>CAYOAL010000030.1:43355-78530 GCA_964401935.1 uncultured Polyangiaceae bacterium | reverse complement strand
TCGGGCTTCGGCGAGACCTTTCAGTACAACAACCAGCTCACGGCGGCGGGAGGCTATGTGGCGGGTCACGTCGCGAAGGGCGGGCCCGACGTGGGCCGCGCTTACGAGCGCGCGCTCGAGGAGCGTGTGCTCGGGCGGATCGGCATGACGAGCACGATGCTGAGCGAGGCGAAGGTGCGCGCGCGGAAGAACCACGCGTCGCCTCACCACCTCGACTGGTCGGGACAGACGGAGGTGCTCGATCTGAGCCTCGAGCGCTTCGTGGTCCCCTACGCGCCGGCGGGGGCGCTGTGGTCGACCGCCGACGACATGGCGAAGTACCTCGCCCTCCAGCTCGCCCGTGGCAAGAACGCGGCCGGCGAGGTGGTGGTGTCGGAGCCGAACCTGCGCCGCACCCAGACCGCCCAGGTGAAGGTGAGCGACGAGACGGGCTACGGCATGGGGTGGCTCGTGGGCACGCACAAGGGCCTCGCCGCCATCGAGCACTCCGGGGGGACGATGGGGTTCAACTCCGATCTCGTGTTCTTTCCCGAGATCGGCGTGGGTCTGTTCGTGGTGGCCAACCGCTCGCCGGCGGCGATCCACGGCGCGGTGCGCGCGCGCCTCATCGAGCTCCTCTTCGCGCTCCCCGCGACGACCAAGGACAAACACGTGCACGACATCGAGGAGATGCTGCGCCTCATCGCGGAGCCCGCGAACAAACTCGCCGAGGCCCCGGTGCCTCAGGAGCTCCTCGGCGTCTACCAGAGCTCTCTGCTCGGCAAGATCACCCTCCGCGCAAAGGGGAAGGGGGTGGAGCTCGACGCCGGTGAGTGGCGCGCAGGCCTCGCGGTGGTCGATCCCAAGGAGCGGGAGAACGCGCTCATGATCACGAGCGGCGTGATGCAGGGCGGCATCTTCCTCGTCGACGCGACGGGGGACAACAAGAGGCTCGTGCTCAAGCACTCGCAGACGGACTACGTGTTCGAGCGTGTGGGGAAGTGAGGCCGGCGCGGTCGCGCGGTCCACCGCGCGACCGCCGTCATCCGTGGGGCGTGAAGAAGATGGGGTAGCTCACCTGGAGGCGCTTGACGGGGCGCGGGAAACGCAGCGCCTCGAACGCCGTGCCGACGCAGGAGATGACCGCGTCGGACACGATGTCGCCGCTCGCGAGCACCGCGCTCACCTGGCCGTCGGTCTCGATCAGGAAGGTGACCTCGACGCGGCCGAGCAGGTTGGGGCTGTTCCGGAGCGATTCTTCGTAGCAGCTCCGAAACCTGCCGAAGTTGGCGCGGACGACGCGCTGGATCACCTCCGGCGGGTACGGATCGAGGGTCTGATCGAGCTCGACGCCCCCCGTCGGATCGAAGGGTGCAGGTTGGGGGTTGGCGCCCCACGCGGACGGAGACGCGTCCGGCAGCGCCGTGTCCGAGAGCGCCGTGTCCGAGAGCGCCGTGTCCGAGAGCGCCGTGTCCGAGAGCGCCTTGTCCGAGAGCGCCGTGTCCACCCACGGCGTCGTCGGTTCGCTGGCGGCGGGGGAGCGCTCGGCGCGCGAGGCGCAGCCGGCTGCCAGCACGACCAGTCCGAAGCACGACGCGCGCATCCAACTGTCTAGCGCCGAACACGGTCTGGTGCCAGCGGCCGGCGCGGCCCCGCGGTGAGGTCACGTCCGCGAGTGGCTCATCCACGCCGGCGAGACTGTGCCAGCGACTGGCACAGCTGCGCATGGATGGTGCACAACAGGACGCATTTAGCGGAAAATATGTAGGTTATCGTCTGGCCCACGTCTTGCCATGGGGTGAGTCACCACTGACAAGGAGCCGACTCATCATGAACCACTCTCTCCTCCGCGCGACCTTCGCAGCTCTCCTCCCCTTCTCCCTGCTTCAGGCCTGCGTGGTCGAAGAAGCCGACGACGACATCGGCGTGGCGCCGGATCGGATCGTGGAGCTCGACGACTGCGCGCCGGGCGAAGCGCGTTGGTGCGAGCAAGAGATCGACGCCACCCGCGACGGTGAGCAGAGCTGCATCGAGGAGGACGGGCAGATCGGTTGGACGGGCTGCGCGCCCCGAGCGATCGCTGGCCCCGAAGACTGCTACGAGGGCGAGACGTGGGATGGCGAGACGTGCATCGCCACCGACAGCGTGGGCTCGACGCCCATCGTCTTGAGCTTCGACGGGAGCGCGGTGCGTTACACCCAAGGCGGCGGCGACTTCGATCTCACCGGACAAAGCTTCAACGTCGCCACCGACTGGCCGACGAGCGCGACGCCCTGGCTCGCACTCGACCGTGACGGCAACGGCCGCATCGACTCCGGTGCCGAGCTGTTCGGCTCGGCGACGCGGCTCGCGAGCGGCGCCTTCGCGCGGCACGGCTTCGAGGCGCTGGCGGAGCTCGACGAGGACGGTGACGGCGCCATCACCGCCGCCGACGCGGCCTTCGCGTCGCTCGTGGTGTGGGCCGACGAGAACGCCGATCGCGTGACCCAGCCCGAGGAGCTCACCTCGCTCGCCGAGGCGGGGGTCACGTCGATCTCGCTGGACGTGAGCGTGCGGCAGCGCTGCGACGCGCGTGGCAACTGCGCCCGCGAGCGCAGCGAGCTCTCGTTCTCGGTCGACGGCGAGACCCGCGTCGGCGCCGCCATCGACGTGCACCTCAGCTGGCGCTGACGCGCACCCGGCCGGGGGGGAATGCGATCCCGCTCGCGACCCTGCGAGGCTATGCTTCGCCGCCATGGGGATCGACTACGTGATCGGCCTCACGTGCTCGCCGAAGGAGCTCCTGGGGGTCGCCGGCATCGTGCGAAGCCTCAAGGCCGAGGCGCGCGCGCGGCACGTGGTGGCGCTGTTGCGAGCCGAGGGGGACACGCGCGCCCCCCACGAGATGACCTTCGTGAGCGCCGTCCTTCGCCCCGACGGCGAGATGGAAGAGCACGAGGTGACGGTCGGCTCGCTCCTCGCTCAGGCGCGCCTCCTCGAGGCGCACGCTCCGGCCTGCGTGGGCTGCCCCGCCAACGTCGCCGGAGAGGCCTATGGCTGCGTGGGTTACGTGGGGTACCCCATCGAGCGCGACACCGAGCGCTGGCTCCTCGGCCGCCTCCCCGAGTCGGGCGACTGCACCGCGGGGTGGCTCCTCGAGCGTGCCGTCGCGGACATGGGCTGGAGCGGCGCGGGCGCGGCGCGAATGCGGGAGGCGGGGGACACGTTCTTCGAGAGCGACACCGCCTTGGTGCTCCGCTGGGAGACCGAAGAGGAGACGTTCAGCCTCTCCTCGGATCAGGTGTTCGAGATGTTGTTCGGCCTCGGCAACCTCCGACCGAGCCACCTGGGGTTGCTCGCCCTGTTCTTCGGCGTGCTGCCTCACGACCTCCCGCCGGAGGCGTTGGCCCCGGCGCTGCGTCATGGTCCTACGTTCGAGGCCGCGCTCGAGCTCGGCAGCCTCGAGGTCGACGGTCAGTCGCCGCAGATCCGGCAGCTGGCGCAGCTCTTCCGGGCGATCTGCCGCGCCGTGGCTCTCGACACCGAGCTCGGGATCGACGCCTGAGCGTGGATCGCCGCGGCGCCGCACAGGGCTCGGCGCGAGTGGGCGCGCGGCGCCGATGTGCTAAACGACGCGCCGATGGGTCACGGCAAGAGGTCACTTCATGCGCTCATGTGGATCGTGCTCGCGGCGTCGGCGATGGCGACGCTCGCCGCTTCGTGTGGCGGCAAGGCGGTGATCGACGGCGACGCCGGCGACGGGGGCCGCGGTGGTGTCGACGGCGCCACGAGCACCGGTCCCACCATGCCCTCGGTGAACGTCGCGACCGTGACCACCGGGATGATGCCGTCGCTGTGCGCAGAGGCCTGCGCGACGCTGGCGATGTGCGATGGACCGAGCGCGGAGCCGTGCACCGAGCTCTGCGAGGCCGTCCCCGCCGGGTGCCGCGACATCCACCAGCGCTGGCTCAGCTGCTCGCTGGGCGAGACGAACACGATGTGTGGCCTCGGACCGGGGCAGGTGTGCGGGCCCGATCTCGAGGAGTTTCTCGCGTGCACGGGGAAGGTCGTCGGCGACGTGGCCTGCGGTGGCGGGCCGGATGGCTGCTCGTGCTCGGTGTTCGTGAGCCCCGGCGTCGTGCTCGAGCAAGTGTGCGGCGTGGAGGGCTGCCGCTGCGAGATGGGCGGCCAGTTGATGGGCACCTGCGTGCCTCCCGATCCGAGCTGCGACGTCTTGGGCGGGTGCTGCGCCGGCATCTTCTTCACCGGGCCGCCGTGACCGCCACCTCCCCCCTCGACCGCGCTTGGCGGCGTCACGACAGCGTTTGGCGCGCTGAGACGAGCGCGCTCGGGTGAAGATCACCTACACTGCCGCGCCGTGAGGTGCTTCGTCTCTTTGGGTTGTGCGCTCGCGGTGCTCGGCGCCGCCGGGGCTTCGCTCGCGGTCACCAGCACGCGGAGCGTGCCGAGCGCGTTCGGGGGCAACGGCCACAACATCTCCTTCGATGGTCGGCTCCTCATCGTGCGCGACTCGGCGGGGTGGCAAGCCCAGCTCTTGCGGCCCGAGGCGGCCACCTTCCACGACGACGGGCTACCCGACGCGACGGGACCGCTCCTCTCGCCGCGAGCCCTGATCTTCGGCGACGGGAGCAGCGTCGAGAACGCGCTCGCGATCTGCGAGGTGGAGCCGAGCGAGGCCCCTTACGCCTGTGACGCGACGGGGACGCCGAGCGCGGCTGGCCCCTACGACTGCTACGCGCTGTGGATCCTCGACTCGGATGCGCTGACGCCGCCTGCGCAAGGTGGCTTCGTGATGCGCCGCCGTCGACTCACCGTGTGGGTGTCCGAGCCGAAGACCGCGGGCGCCCAGATCTACGCCGCAGCGTGGGGGACCCCGGAGCCGCTCGCGCCCACCCTCAAGGGGATCGAGCCCACCGTGACCGCGGACGGGAAGCTCATGGTGTTCCAGGGGCACCCCGACAACGACGGGACGATCGACATCTTGATGTACACGGTGGCCGCAGACGCCTGTGCGCTCGGGGGCTGGTCGGCGCCGAAGCCGATCTCGAGCATGCACGCGGACCCCGCGGTGATCGGCAAGTACGCGCTGGCCGAGCGCAAGCTGCGGGCCGCGGACGGGGCGCCCTTCGAGCCGGGCGACCTCTTCCGCGGCGCCTACCCGTGGGTCACCGCCGACGGCGAGGCGATCGTCTTCGCCGCCACGAACATGCCGTGCGCGGGGCCGGAGAACCCGCCCGGCTGCGGGCCGCGGCGCAACGCCCTCTCGGTGATCGGCTATCCCACCAACTGGGGCATCGCGCACATCGATGGCGGCGTGAACCCCGACACCGATCAGACGGTGCGGCTCTTCTTCTCGTCGCCGGGCCCGACCACGTTCGGCAACGTGCCGACGACACCGGGGCTCGACGTGTGGCCGTTCTTCGGCTCCAACACGTCCAACTACGTCGAGCTCGTGTTCGATGACGGGCTCGACGGCAACTACGCCGGGTTCTGGCACCTGAACGAGAGCGTGAATCACGAGGGGCAGCTCGACGAGACGCAGAGCCCCGACGTGTCCGGCTACTTCAACACCGCCGCGCTGCACGGCGGCCTCTCCTTCTCCAAGGTGAACGATGGAGTGCTGGGCAAGAGCCTCCTGTTCGATGGTGTCGACGATCGATTGGTGGTGCCTCACGCGGCGAGCCTCAACCCCACCAACGGCATCACCATCGATTTCTGGATCCAACCTCAGGCGGTGGACTGTGACGGCAACAACAACTATCGGCTGCTCATCGCCAAAGGCGACATCGCCACGGGCGCGTACAGCGTGGTGCTCGAGGAGAGCCTCGCGCTGTTTGCGCGGGTGAACGTGGAGGGGAGTCAGGTCGCGCTCGCGAGCCCTCCGCTCACGCCCGACGCGTGGACGCACGTGGCGTTCGAGTACGACGGTCCAACTGGCAAGAGTGGGTGGTGGTTCGACGAGGTGGCGGTGGCCGAGGACGACCTCCCGCCGGGGGTGATCACCGCCAGCACCGCGCCGCTCACGATCGGCGGACCGGGGCCACGCGCCGCCTGTCCGGATGGAGACGGCGCCTTCCCAGGGCGCCTCGACGAGGTGGCGATCTCCCGCTTCGCCCGTCGTCTCGGGGAGCCGCCGATGACGAGCGGGGCGGGCGGCGGCGGCGGAGGCGACGCAGGCCCGGGGGGAGCGACCGGGGGCGGCCCCGTGGGCACCACGGGGGTTGGCGGCGACGGCGGCGCCGGTGGCGACAACGGCGCCGAGGGGGGGGACGGGAGCGGCTGCGCCTGCGCGACGCCGGCCGGCGGTGGCAACGAGGCGCCCCTCGCGTGGCTCTCGCTTGGGCTCGCGCTCGGAGGCCTTCGCCGGCGAAAGCGATGAGCCGGGCCCTGCTCCTCTTGCTCGTCGCGGGCTGCGCGGACGAGGCGGCGTCGCTGCCGACGACGCCGCCGCCGCCCGACGGAGCGCGTGTCGTTCACCTCGGCGAGCACGTGGACGCGGCGGGCGAGGCGCTCGTCACGCTCGACGGGGCGGGGGTGGAGCGCGTCGAGGTTCACCTCGATGGCGCGGCGCGCGTCATCGAGCTCGACGCCGCGTGTGGGGGCGCGGACGTCGCCGACTGGCAGGGGGAGCCTCACGCAGCCGGCTTCTGGTTCCGACCGCGCGCCGTGGGAGCGGAGGTGGTGTCGCTCGCGCTCGACGACTGCGATCGCGTGAGGATCTGGGCGCGAGGGGCGCCGGTGCCTCTGGTGCGCCGCGAACGCAGCCTGGTGTGGACGGACGCGGAGGTGCTCGACGATCCGACGGTGGTGGGGGCCCGACGCGTGCTCGACGCGGCCGGCGGCGAGCTCCCGGGGGGCGTGCTGCTCGACCGTTGGTTTCGCCGCTTCGCCACCACGCTGCACTCCGAGCGCGCGGCGCCTGCACAGTGGATGGATGAGCTCGCGGTCACTCTCGGCCCCGACCCAGCGCTGTGGGATCTCGACGCGCTGCCCTTCGTGGTCACCGGGGTCCACAACCGGATCGATCTCGCGCCACGCGGCGGCGGTTGCGGCGAGCTGCGCGTGTCGCTCGCATCGACCCATCCCACCTACGCTCCGCTGCACCTGTTGTTCATCTTTCGCCAGGTGCCGCGCGACGACGACGCGGCGCCGGACGGCAGCCTTCACTGCGGGGGCACGGCGCGGCGGTGGGCTCGGCTCTCCGCCGTCGATGGCCACGCCTTCCGCGACGCGGCGGCGGCGCTGCTCGGAGAGACCCTCCGTGGCGATCGGTTCCTGTTGGCGGAGACGGTGGAGCTCACGGTGTCGCCCTGGGAGTGGCGTCAATGGGTGCCCTCGGGCGACACCCTCGACAATCCCCCGCTCTTTCAGACGGTGGCGGTTCCGCTCGTCAACGCAGGTGGCCCGCTGCGCGACCAGTTCCTCGCGTTCGTGTCGGAGAACGCAGCGGGGCTCGCCGCGCGTGAGCTCGAGCTCCCCTCCCCGTTTCGGGCGCAGTCGGCTCGGGTGGCCCCGAGCGTGCCGAGCGAGCGCCTCGATCTGAGCGGCCTCTCGCCGGAGATCGCCGGCGCTCATCCGTCGCTCGCCGACGCGATCGAGATCGTGGGATGCCCGCGCTGCCACACCGAGAACGCGAGCTTCGTGCACACCCAGACCGACCGAACCTTCAGCCCCTTCTACGACCTCGAGCTCGACGCGCGCGCAGAGCATCTCGACGCGCTCAACACGGCCGTGGCCCCCCCGCTCCCACCCTTCGGCCCGCTGCAGGCCCCGTAGGTTGGCTCAACCTCGGCGTCGACCGCGGGGGGGTGGGGGCGCTCCCCGAGGGCGGCCGGGCGCGCGCTTCGGCGCCGTGGGCCTCTGCCGTGAGGCGGGCGTCCGCTCCGCGAGCCACGCGGTCGGGAACGCCAGCTCGCGCACCTCTCCCGGGGCCAGACCGTCGAGGTGCCAGGGGCCGATTGCGTGGCGGATGAGGCGCAAGGTGGGGAAGCCGACGGCGGCGGTCATGCGCCGCACCTGTCGGTTGCGCCCTTCGGAGATCCCAACGTCGAGCCAGGAGGTGGGGCTCGCCGTGCGCTCGCGAATGGGCGGCTCACGCGGCCAGAGCCCGGCCGGCTCGTCGATGCGCGCCGCCTCGGCGGGGGCGGTGGGCCCGTCCTTGAGCCGAACCCCGCGGCGCAGCGCCACGAGCGCGTCGTCGCTTACCAGCCCCTCCACCTGCACCCAATAGCGCTTGACGAGCCTCTCGCGCGGCGCGGTGATCGCTCGAATCAGCCCGCCGTGTCCGGTCAGCAAGAGCAGACCCTCGCTGTCGAAGTCGAGGCGACCGGCTGCATACACGTCGCGGACGCTCACGAAGTCTCCGAGCGTCGTGCGTCCATTCGCGTCGGTGAACTGGCAGAGCACCTGGAACGGCTTGTTCAGCGCCACGAGCCGCGCGGGGCCGCTGGGTCGCGGACGCGCGGGGGGAGGTCGTGGTTTCTTCGACCGCACCATGGGCGACCCACGGTAGGCCACCGCGCGTGCGTGAGGGGCCGAAAAGCGATGCGTTCCCGTGCGCGAGGTCGCCGTGCTAATCCGCCAACGAGCATGAAAGACCCGCGCAGGAGCCTGGCCGGCGATCCGATCATCCACACCCACAAGAAGGGAGTGTGGCTCTTGCACAACCCCGCCACCAACCAGGACACGGCGTTCAGCCGCGAGCAACGTGAAGCGCTCGGGGTGCGGGGGATGATGCCGTACCGCGTGCGCACCCTCGCCGAGCAGGCGGCGACGGCGCTCTGTCAGGTGCGCAGCAAGGCGACCGATCTGGAGAAGTACATCTTTCTCGCGGCCCTCCACGATCGGAACGAGGTGCTGTTCTATCGGGTGCTCGTCGACAACCTCGCCGAGCTCATGCCCATCGTGTACACGCCGACGGTGGGGGAGGCGTGCCAGAAGTTCAGCCAAATCTACCGGTCGGCCCGCGGCCTGTGGCTCACGCCCGACGACCTCGACGACATCCCGACCGTGTTGCGGAGCGCGCCCTTCCGCGACATCCGCCTGATCGTGGTCACCGACAACGAGCGCATCCTCGGTCTCGGGGATCAGGGCTGCGGCGGCATGGGGATCCCCGTCGGCAAGCTCGCGCTCTACGTCGCGGGGGCCGGGATCCACCCTTCCAAGGTGCTGCCGATCAGCCTCGACGTTGGAACCGACAACCCCGAGCTGCTCGGCGATCCGAACTACCTCGGATACCCCGAGCGGCGGCTGCGCGGTGCCTCCTACGACGCCTTCGTGGAGGCCTTCGTGCGGGGCGTGAGCGAGGTGTTTCCGCGCGCGCTGCTCCAGTGGGAAGACTTCCACAAGGATCGCGCCTTCCCCCTCATCGAGCGGTATCGCCAGCGTATCCCGTGCTTCAACGACGACATCCAGGGGACAGCGGCGGTGACCGTGGCTGGCATCCTCGCCGCGCTCCGAATCACCGGCGAGCGCCCACGCGAGCAGCGGGTGATGTTCATGGGCGCGGGCGAGGCGTGTACGGGTATCGCGCGCCTCTGGCACGAAGCGATGCGAGCCGACGGCGCCAGCGAGGAGGTGCTCGCGCGTTCGCTGCTCGCGTTCGACAGCCGCGGCCTGCTCCACCGGGGCCGCGACATTCGCGAGCCGTTCAAGCTCGAGCTCGCGCTGTCGGAGGAGGCGCTGGCCTCGCACGGCCTCCCCCCGAGCGACGTGTCTCCGGTCGAGGCCATCCACGCGTTCAAGCCCACCGTCCTCGTCGGTGCGACCGCCCACGCGGGGACCTTCACCCAGGAGATGATCGAGGCCATGGCCCGGCACGTGGCGCGGCCCATCGTGTTGCCCCTCAGCAACCCAACCAGCAAGGCCGAGTGCTCGGCCGCCGACGCGATCGCGTGGACGCGCGGCCGCGGCATCGTGGCGACCGGCAGCCCCTTCGCCGACGTCGTCCACGACGGGGAGCGTCACGTGATCGGCCAGGCGAACAACATGTACATCTTCCCCGGCGTGGGGCTCGGAGCCCTGGTGGCGGAGGCGCGCATCGTCCCCAACGAGGTGTTCCTGGTGGCGGCGCGCGAGCTTGCGGCCTGCGTGGAGCCCGAGCGCCTCGCAGCGGGGGCGATCTACCCGTCGCAGACCGAGCTGCGTCGCGTGAGCTTCCGCATCGCCTGCGCGGTGGTTCGCTACGCTTGCAAAACGAACCTGGGGCGCTTCATCGACGACGACGCCATCGAGCCGCTCGTCGGCAGCGTCGTCTGGGAGCCGGCCTACGCGCCGATAGAGCACCGCGAGACGGTGCCGATCGCCCAGCGCTGAGCGTCGCCGGCCCCGCCGGCCCGGAGCGGTGGGGGCGGCACCGTCGCCGCTCGGCGGGCCCGAAGAGGGGCCCCATGCATTCCGGACTTCCCGGCCGCGCTCCGGCGCTGTAAAAGCCCCGGCTATGCGTTTGAGGACTCTTGGTGTGCTGACTCTGGCCATCGCAGCGCTGACCGTGGGCTGCGACGATCCCCCGCCGGCGAACCCGCCGCCGCCTCCGCCCCCCGCGCCGGCGCCGCCCCCTCCCACGCCGGTTCCCACGCGCTTGCCCGACTACATCACGGTGAGCGAGCGGATCCAGTTCGAGACGAACAAGGACATCCTCAAAGACTTCTCCAAGATCACCTTGATGGAAGTGGTGCGGGTGATGCGGGAAAACCCGCAGATCAGGCTCGTCGAGGTGGGAGGACACACCGACTCCGACGGTGAGGACGACGACAACCTCATCCTGTCGGAGAACCGCGCCAAGGCGGTGGTCGCCTACCTCATCAGCCAGGGCATCGAGGCCCATCGGCTCAAGGCCCGCGGCTTCGGGGAGACGGTGCCGGTGGCTCCGAACGACACGGCCGACCGCAAGGCGCAGAACCGCCGCGTCGAGTTCCGCATCGTCGAGCAAGGCCAATAGCCCGAGCCGCCGCGCTTCACCCGAAGGGGTGACGCTTCACCCGAAGGGGTGACCTGGGGGCGAGGGGGAGGGCTCGCCGCGAGGCGGGGAGCCCGAAGCGGTCGTCACCAGCGTTGGTGAGCGGTCATCGGGCGCGCCACGTCGATCATGACGTGGCGCTTCGCGCCCTCGCGCTCGACCGTCAGGTGGCAGAAGAAGCCACGGTGCTCCGCGATGAGCCGGAGCGCGGCGTCGGCGGTGGCGACGTCCTTTCCGTCCACCGCGAGCACGACGTCGCCTTCGTGGAGGCCCGCCTCCGCGCCTGGGCCGCCGTCGAGCACGCGGCTCACCCACGCCCCCGCGCCGCCGGGGGCGGGCTCGATGTCGACCCCGAGCTTGATGAGCGTGTCGTAGGCGTCCCCCGTCGACACAAAGAGAAATCCGCTCTTGAGGTCGAAGCTGAGGCGCAGGTAGCGCATGAGGCCCATGCCCGCGATGGCGATGCCGCTGCCCGTGTTGGCCGTGCGCTGGGCGCTTCGCGCGGGTGAAGACTCCGCGAGCTCGATCCGCAAGCCGCCGAGCTCGAACGCCACCGGGCCGTCCGTGGTGGCCACCGCGGGAGGCGCCACGCCGATCCCGAGTTTGTGGCGGTCGCGGTCGCGGCCGATCGCGTCCATGCGCGGGAACGCGATGGGCCCAAGGCGGAGGCCTCGGACGGTGGTGTGGTAGTCGGGGCTCGCGCCGGAGGCGTCCTGGGCTCCGAGCTGCGCGTCGGTGCCGCGGCGGCGTTTGTTCTTCGTGCTCATGAGCGGCGCGTGGACCAACACCGTGTTCGGCATGCCGGTGTCCAGGAAGATGTGCCCGCTGGCCACGTCCCGGATCTCGCCGTCGATGCGGGGGGAGAAGCCGATCAGGCGGATGCGCTTCTGCTCCTTCGAGGGCTTGAACGCGTGGCGATCCCAGACGCGCAGGCTCCGCTTGGGGCTGTCCACGTCGATGACGTAGTGGCGGAAGAAGCTCTCGCCGAGGAGCCCGATCTCGGGGTGCAACATGCGGGGGTTCTTCGCAACCAACACGCGCTCGCCGTGGAGCACGGCGTCGCCCACCGCGAGCGTGTCGATGACGCCCACCCACAGCTCGGAGGCGTCGAGGAACGGCGGCTTCATGAACATCGGTGGCTCGCCGGTGGGCATCACCCCCGCGGCGACGGCGGCCTTCTCGGAGAGGACCGAGTAGGTGGCGCCGCTGTCGAGCACCAGCGCCCCCACGTCGACGCCGTTGATCCGTGCCGGCAGGCGTGGTCGCTGCGGCTCGAGGAGCGGGAACCACGCGGGCTTGGACAGCGGCGCTGCCTTGCGCCGTGACGTGGGGGCGGCCCAGCTCGGCACGGTGTGCATGCCCTGCATCGACGCGAGGTGACCGGTGTCGGAGGAGATGGTCGGCTTCTCGCCGCCGCTCCCGGCGCCGCAGCGCGCCGTGGTGAGCACGGCCCCGTCGGGGGAGGAGCGCCAGTCGAGGTGGTCGCACTCGACCAGGCGCGTCCACGCGTCGATCCAGTCGAGCTCCTTCGGCGTGTGGTGGCGACGATCGATGGAGAGGTTGAGCGTCTTTCCCCCCGCGGGGCGGAACGCGAGCTCCCACCGGTTTCGGAAACGACCCATGTAGGCGACCTCGTCCTCGGGGGAGGGAGAGGTGAACGCGGCGCGATACAGCGCGGACCGGGTTCGCGCGAGGGCGTCCCAAGGGCCTCCGTCGGCGGCCACCGCCGCGCCGTCGCCGACCGTGAGCCAGGCACCTTGCGGGTCGAAACCGAAGGCGAAGCTGCGCCCATCGCTGCGCGTCCTGCGCTCGGCGTAGCGCCCCGCGTCGAGCAGCACCTCGTGGGTCCATCGTCCGGCGTGGCCGTCCACCTGGTAGATCAACAGGCGTGGCTCGCCGTGGGTGCTGGTTCCGAGCGCTGCCTCGAGCTTCCCGAGGTGGGCGGCGAGCCGCTCCTCGCGGCGCCCAAAGATGCAGCCCACGAGCGACACCAAGGCGGCGCACGTCACGAGACGCGCCGCGAGCGTCGTCAGCCGCTGAGCTCGCATCTTCATCGATCGTGCACTCGAAGTGCCAACCGGCGGCCCTCCCAAGCGCCCCAAATGAGTAGCACGTGGCTCACGAGGCGCTACCCGTGGTTCACGCTTTGCTGTGGCCTTCCGTTCACACGTGGCCCTCCGGTCACGGGCTCGGGTGCCGCTCCGCGTTCACACGCCCGGTACAGCGGTGGATAATGCCGCCGTGAAGCAAATTCTCTGCCTGTTCTATGCGCTGCTCTTGGGCGGCTCGGTAGCGTCGCCGGCCCTGGCGTTCTGCGGCTTCTACGTCGCGGGGGCCGACGCCCAGCTGTTCAACAACGCCACCTTGGTGGTGCTCATGCGCGACGGCAACCGCACGGTCTTGTCGATGCAGAACAACTACCAGGGCCCGGCCGAGAGCTTCGCGATGGTGGTGCCGGTGCCGGTCGTGCTCCAGGAGGAGAACGTCAAGACGCTCGATCCGGCGATCTTCACGCGCGTCGATCGGCTCTCGGCGCCGCGCCTCGTCGAGTACTGGGAGCTCGATCCTTGCTTCGTCCCGCCACCGGAGGAGCCGGCGTCCGACTCGGCGAGCCTGCCCTCCTCGGTCCCCCCGAAGGGGGAGGCGGTGAAGGTGGAGGCAAAGTTCCAGGTGGGGGAGTACGACGTGGTCGTGCTGAGCGCCGACGACTCGGGCGCGCTCGACACCTGGCTCCGCGCCAACGCCTACACCATCCCCGAGGGAGCGGAGCCGCTCCTCCGCCCCTATGTGGAGGAGGGGATGAAGTTCTTCGTGGCCAAGGTCGACATCGCCAAGGTGAAGCTGAAGGACGGCATGGCGATGCTCTCGCCGCTGCGCTTTCACTACGACGACGACAAGTTCCGCCTCCCGGTGCGGCTCGGCTTGGTCAACTCGAAGGGGACCCAAGATCTCATCGTGCACATCTTGGCCTCGAGCCGTTACGACGTCGCCAACTACGAGAACGTGACCATCCCCACCAACCTCGATCTCGACGTCTCCGCCAAGGATCGGTTCGGAGCGTTCTACGCCACCTTGTTCGATCGAACGCTCGAGACCCACGACAAGGCTGTGGTCACCGAATACGCGTGGAGCGCGTCGGGGTGCGACCCGTGCCCGACGCCCCCCCTCACCCAGGCCGAGCTCGCGACCCTCGGGGCCGACGTGTGCGGAGGCATCACCGAGCACGGCGCCGTGCTGACGCGCCTCCACGCCCGCTACGACAAGTCGAGCCTGGGGGAAGATCTCGTGTTTCGCACCGCCGAGCCCATCGTGGGCGGGCGCGAGGTTCGCACCGGGGACACGCTCGAGCGCGGAGCGATCAAGAGCTCGTACAACGCGTTCCAGGGGCGCTACGCGATCCGTCATCCCTGGCGTGGTCGCATCGCGTGCAGCGACGGCCGGCGGGGTCGCTGGGGCGGTCCCCCCGACGCTCGGCACCGCGCCCCGGACGCCAAGCCTGCGCTCGAGCTCGCGTTCGCCCCGCGAGGCGTCGAGCTCGCCGAGCTCGTGCGCCAGGATGTTCCGGAGCTTGGCTTGACCGCGAAGAAGACCGGCCGCAAACCGACCGAGGCTCCCGCTTCGCTCCCTCCGCCGAGCCCCGCCGCGCCCGGTGCGGCGCCCTCGTCCTGCGGCTGCAGCTGGAGCGCGACCGAGCCTGCGCTGCCGGTGGCCCTCTTCGGGCTCGGCCTGGCCGCCCTCGCGGTCAGAGTGTCCCGACGCGGCTCGCGCCGCCGGCGCCGAGCTGTAGGCTCGAGGGCAACACAGCCCACTGTTGCGTGAGGGGAGCGGTCCACACTAATCTCCCGCCCCCAACGAGGCTCTCCTTCCCCAACGAGGCTCTCCTTTCCCAACGAGGCTCTCCTTCCCCAACGAGGCTCTCCTTTCCCAACGAGGCTCCCGCCCCCAACGGGGGGCTGCTCGAACCGCGCTCGCCGGCGCTGCCGACATCGCGCTCCGACGGCGACGCCGCTGCTCTCTCGCCATGAACGTCTCTCTTCGCATCGCGCGCAACGCCGCTGCGCTCTCGCCATGAACGTCTCTCTTCGTATCGCGGTCATCTGGCTCGGGTCGCTCATCGCCGTGCTCGCGGCGTGCGAGCCGGCCTACGTGCCCACCGCCGCGCCCAAGGACGCGAAGTTCGAGGTGCTCTGTTCGGGGGGCTGTGGACGGGCGGGGCGCGAGGCGGGCCTCGTCATCGACGTGACGTTCCTCAAGAGCTACTCGCGTCAGGTCGCCGTGTGTTGTCCTCAGCGCAAAGAGCTCCTCGCGCGGCTGCAGACGGTGAAAGACTTCTGGTGCGACGGCCTCGACGTCCCCGACAAGACGATCGGTGACATCCAGGTGGGCACCACGGTGTCGCTCGCGACCGGCAAGCGCGGCGCCACGCTCGATCAGGGCCAGGGCTATGTCGCCTTCAACTGCGGCGACTGGCTCGACGACCTCATCGCGAAGCTCACCGCGACCACGTGTTGCGACACGCAGTGAGCCCGCGCTCGGCGGTCGACGAAGCGACGCCTACGAGATGCCGAGGTGCTCCCGCCAGTAGTTGGTGAGGAAGATGTCCTTCGGATCGAGCTCCTTGCGGAGCTTCAGGAAGTCGTCGAGCTTGGGCAGCACGGTGCGGTAGTGCTGGCGCCAGGCAGCGCTCGGCTCCGGGAGATGCTTGCCCCAGTGAGGGCGCCAGCCGAGATCCGCCAAGAGGTCGTAGATCGGTGGGAAGAGCTCGTCGTTCGGGTGCCCCGACCAGGTGCTGAACCAGAACGGGTTGACGCGGAAGCAGTCGCTGCCGTACCCCGGGCTCAGCCAGAACGGGCTCTTCGCCGCGGCATAGAGCTCGGTCGCGAAGGCGCTCGTGCGCCGAAACGCGAGGTCCGAGTCGCCGCCGGCCTCGTAGTAGGTGGCCAAGCGCTGCATCGCCTCCTGGGTGTGCTCGATGGGCAGCCACAGCTCGGTGAACTCGGTGGGCCACAGCTGGTCGTCCATCTGGTTGTCCATCGGGAGGCCGCACATCCAGGTGTCGGCGAACTCCTTGTCGCCGTCGCTGACGAACATCGGGAGCAAGTTGTCGATGAGGTCGGGCATCTCCTTTTTGAGGAGCTTGCCAAGCCACCTCGCCACGAAGTTGTCGAGCGCGCCGATGAGCGCCCAGCGCACGATGCGCGTGATGGCGCGAGCCAAACCCGCGGGGAGGCCCTCGTCGTCGGGAGCGTCGTCGCCGCGGTGCTTCCACACCTCCTTCACGTCGTCGCGCTCGTTCTGCGCGCCCTCGTGGAGGTTGGGGTCTTTGTCGATGGCGTGCGCGAGTCGCCGTTGCATGGCGTCGAGCACCTCATCGAGGCTCACCTTGGGCCCCCACTGGGGGAACGCGCACGCGTTCACGTCCTCGTCGTCACCGTCGAGATCCGACTCGAGGTGGGAGAACCAGTCGCCGAGCTTGTCGGGCACCTGCGTCACGTCGTCGAGGTTGCCGATGAGGGTCATCAAGAGCGAGCCGGCGAGCGACTCGGCCTTCTCGAGGATCTTGAACGGCTTGTGCTCGAAGGCGTCGCCTGGCTGGGCGCGGGCACACTCCCACACCTGCACCCGGTTGAACTTGTGCTGCGGCCACCACAAGAGCCGCCCATACTGCGTGTCCTGGAGGTACCGAGCGAGGCTCGGTCGGCCGTCGCCGCCGTCCCCAGCGAGATCGATCGAGCAGTGCTCGAAGGCGGTGGTCACCTCGCGCCCGACGACGTTGTAGCTCGGCCCCACGCGAAACCACACCTTGGCCACCACGCCGAGCAGGCCCATCGACACGCCGGCCGCGTGGAACAGGTCGCGCTTCTTTGGATCCGGGTCGTCGCGGCGCACGTCGTGGACCTTGCCGGTGCCGTCGATGAGCATGAGGCGCACGACGTCGTCGGCGAGCGTGTGGCGGATCGAGCCCCCGGCCGAGCCGGTGAGCATGAACCCGCTCACCGTCTGGTGGCTGATGCCGCCGAGGTCGTCGAGCGCCCAGCCGGCGGTGTGCAGCTGGTGGTTGAGGCCGTTCTTCCAGGTGGAGGTGCCCGTGGGGTCGTAGGGCATGCGCCCGAGGTGGCAACCCGCCTCCACCTCCACGGTCGCGCGCTTGTGGTCACCGTCGGGCTCGATCTTCACCACCTTGCGCAGGCCATCCATCATCACCTCGATGGCGCCACCCGGGGGGCGACCGCGCCCCGCGAAGCCGCTGTTGTGGATGGCCGCGTTGACCGAGTGCTGCGAGCCGCGCACGCGGAGGCCGATCCCGTGCTGATGGGCGTGAGCGATCAGCGCGGCGAGCTCGGTGATGGACTGTGGATGGTAGTAGCCGTCGATTCCCCTCTCGATCATGCGCCCACGTTAGTCGCGAACGACGCGAGGCTGAAGAGGGGTTGGCCCTCGTGGGGCTCGTCGAGATCGATTCTCTGCTCTTTCGAGGGGCGCACACGGCTCTCTACGAGGTGGTCGGCGGCGGTAGCGCGCGTTCGAGGAGGGCGCGCGTGCTCGGGGTGAGGCCGCCCGCGAGCTCGAGGGCGGCCGCGTGTCCGCGCGGCGACATCTTCCTCCAGGTCTTCTGCAGGATGCGGACGAGCTTGTCCTCGTCGTGCTGACGCGCAAACGCCTCGAGCTCGCCTTCGAGGAAGGAGAGGCAGATCGCGTCCTCGAACAGCTGCACCTCCTCGTCGGTCTTGAGCCCCTCTTTCAGGAGGAGCACACGCACCCGCGCGATGGTGGCGTCGTCGTAGCCCACGGCGGCGAGGATCGCTGCCGCCTCCTCGGCGTGACGCTGGGCGAGCGTGGTGCGCCACCGCTTGTAGCCGCTGAGACCAGCAGGAAACGTGGCGCGGGGGAGGGCCCAGCGGCGGATGTGCTGGCAGCGTGCGGCGAGCTGCAGCGCCTCGGAGGGCGACGCCGAGAGGGCGTCGACCCAGCCCGACAGGCGCGCGTGGTACACGAGCGCTCCACCGTCGGGGGCCTCACGATGGATGGCGTCGAAGCGCTCGACAGCGGCCTCGAACCTGGGGCGACGCTCGGTCATGGACACGTGGCACGATGGTACCAAGTTGCGGCCTCCGCCGTGCACCCCCAGCACCCAGGTCGGACACCTTGGACAACTCGCCTTGCGCACCTGGCGCTTCGGTGCCTCGTCGGTACAATGGCGCTGCCTTGAGCGCTCACGGGACAGGGTCATGGTCGCGGCTCGCCGCGGTGCTCGCGGTCGCGGCCTGCGACCCGGTCGCCCCGTCGCGGGAGCTCGCGGTCACGGTCACCGAAGCGGCGGAGATCGTGTGCACGGGGTTCACCAACTCCGACGCGCTCGAGCAGTCGAGCATGGATGGAATCGCGAAGGACTTCGAGCGCCTCTGGGAAGAGCAACACTTGAGTGAGCCTCCGCGGCCGGCGGGGCGCATCTTGCGCGTGAACGAGACCGAGCGCGAGCTGCGAGCGTGGTTCGAGCCCGCGCCGCGCGCGGCGAGCACGGGCGGCGTGGCCTTCGACAGCCCCGACGTGGTCTACCGCGGCGTGCCGCACGACGACTACATCGAGGGGGTGTACCTAGGCTTCTTCAACACCGACACCGCGGATCGGGAGGCGGGGCGTGAGCCCTGCGGCGATCGCTTGCGGGGGGCAGGCACGCTCTCGCTCACCGACGTCCGCGGCGTGCTCGGCCGCATTCGCTGGCAAGACCACCTCTATGTGGACACGGTGAGCTCGTCTTGCGCCGGCCGCATCGAGTGCGTGCGCGACGTCGCCGTCGAGGGGCTCGAGCTCGACTGACGGCTACCCTGTGAGCGCCTCTCTCGGGCTGCCGAATCCGGTTGATGTCGCCTCGTTTACCCACCAGGGTTCGCGCCGATGATCGTCCCCGAGTCGACGACCTGGGTGTCTACCCTCACCGCCTTCCGTGGCACGACGATCATGCGCACCTGGCCGCGGATCTTCGTGGTGACCGCGACCGCGGTGATCGTGACGTTGCTTCACGACAAGTACCAGGCGTTCTCCACCGATCTGAGCCCCACCCCGTTCTCGCTCATCGGCGTGGCGCTCGGCATCTTCCTCGGTTTCCGCAACAACACGAGCTACGACCGCTTCTGGGAGGGACGCAAGCTGTGGGGGGCGCTCGTCAACACCAGCCGCTCGCTCACCCGGCAGATCTTCACGCTCGTCGAGAGCGACCCCGAGATCCAGCGGGATCTGGTGTATCGCACCATCGCCTTCGTGCACGGCCTGCGCCTGCACCTCCGTGACATCCCGTCGGAGAGAGAGCTCGTGGGCCTGTTGCCGGAGGACGAGGTCGCGGCGTTGGCGCGCGCCGACAATCGCCCCAACGCCATCGTGCACCGCCTCGGCGAGCGCTTTCGCTCTCTCTATGACGCCGGCGCCATCCACGCCATGCACCTCCCCGCGCTCGAGGACAGCCTCGTGCGACTCGCCGACATTCAAGGCGGCTGCGAGCGCATCAAATCGACGCCGATCCCGTTCTCGTACAACGTGCTCATGCACCGAATCGTGGCCGTCTACTGCTTCAGCTTGCCCTTTGGTCTCGTGGCGAGCCTGCACGCGGCCACCCCCTACGTGGTGGCCCTCGTCGCCTACGCGTTCTTCGGGCTCGACGCGGTGGGGGAGCAGATCGAGGACCCGTTCGGCTTCGACCCCAACGATCTCCCCCTCGACGGACTCTGCAACACCATCGAGCGCAACCTCCGCGAGCGCCTCGGCGAGACCGAGCTTCCTCCGCCGCCGACCGGTCGCTTCCGCACCTGACCGGTCGCGGCCCGGTCAGCGACGCGTGGCTTGCTCGTCGAGCTCGCGGAAGCGCTCGGCGAGGACGCGCACGAAGGCCCCCGTGAAGCTGTTCCGGCTGAGCTCGCGCTCGAGCGAGGCGGCGGTGACGACCTTCACGGTGACGGGTCCGCGCGCGGCCACGGTCGCGCTCCGGGGTTTGCCGGTGAGGATGGCCATCTCCCCGAACACCTCCCCCGGACCCATGGTGCGGAGCGAGATCCTGCGGCCGTCGATGTCCTTGTAGGCTTCGCACTCGCCGCTCACGATGATGTAGGCCTCCGACGCGGAGTCGCCCTCGCGGACGATGAGCGCCTCGTCGGGATAGGTGCGGGTGGCGAGCCAGCCCCCTCCTCGCAGAAATTGCTCGAGATCGGCCTGCAGCTCGCTCACGCGCTGATAGCGTGCCTCGCGTTCGGGGGTGAGGGCGCGCATCGCGATGCGGCAGAGCTCCGGGGGAAGGAGGAGCTCGGGGCAGGCCTCTTCGGGGGCCACCACCGGCGCGGCTCGCGTCCTCTCGAGGGCGGCGTGATGGGTCGAGCCGCCGTGGGGGCGCTTTCCGGTGAGCACGCGGTAGAGCAGGCCACCGAGGCCGTACACGTCGGTGCGCTCGTCCACGTCGTCGTGGTTTCCCCACGCTTGCTCGGGCGCCATGTACCCCGGTGTGCCGATGATCTTGCCTGCGTCCGAGACCAGGCGCGGTCCGTCACGGAGGAGCGCGAGCCCCCAGTCCATCACGTACACCTGACCGTGGCTGCCGATCATCACGTTGGACGGCTTGAGATCGCGATGGATCACCCCGCGCGCATGCGCGAAGGAGACGGCGTCGCACACCTTCAGCATGATCTGAACGAGGTGCTCGAGGTTGCCCGCCTCGAGGCGGTGGCGGCCGAGCTCGAGCAGCACGTCCCCGAGGGTGTTGCCGCGCACCAGCTTCATCGTGAAATAGAGGAGGCCGTCCTCGTTCACCCCGAGCGCGTGCACGGGGATGATGTTGGGGTGATCGAGCTGTCCGGTGATCTGCGCCTCTTCGATGAACCTGAGCGCGGCGTCGGAGTTGGAGGGGACGCCCTCGGGAACGGTCTTGAGGGCCATCTGCCGCAGCAGCCGCTGATCGATCACGTAGCGGATGGAGCCCATGCCCCCGCGCGCGATCTCGCCCCAGTCCTCGAAGCCTTCGCGCTTCGCGAGTGGCCTCACCGATACCGCTCGCGTGGGGATGTCGGACGTCGACATCGGCGGCAGGCTCTCGGAGGCCCGCGTCGCCGCCTCGCCGTCCTCGAGGCGGGCGACCCGCACGCTCCCACCGTCCTGTTCGCGCACCGTGACAGGGACGGTCAGCTCGGATCGGTCTGAGCTCGCTGGGCTTCGCCCCATACAACGGCTCTACCTTACTCTCGCTCCACCCCAACAGAGCAACCGAAAGCGTGCGGCGGTTTCACGCCAGAGCGGTCCCCGCGCGGCTGGCCTCGTGGGCCTCACCACCGTCGGTGCGCACGGGCTCCCTCGCGCTTCGAGCGGTGCGCTCTCACGTTCCCCTGCGCGCTCCCTGCACCCGCGCGCTCACGTCTTCCTGCGCCGGCGAGCGGTGCTTGGGTCACGCCACCTCGCTGGCGAGCACCTCGGGACTCGCGAGCCGCACCATCGCGACGTGCCGTCGCATCGGCGCCCCTCGTCGCGGGTGGACGACGTCGCTGAAGCCGTGACGCTCCTCGCGGATGATGGTGGCCTGGGAGCGTTGCAGGCGGTACGGCGCGAAGAAGTAGACGGTGGCCGTGTCGTACCGCAGGCCCGGATCACAGGTGAGCAGCGCCGCGGCGAACCGTTTGGTGTCGGGGAAACCGCCCATCGCCGCGAGCGCTTCGCGCTTGGCGTCGGTCCACGCCGCCTGTTGATCTTCGTGCTCTGCGAGCCACAGGCGCGTCAGCTTGCGGTGGTGCGCTCGTCCGAGCACATGTCGCACGAGCTGGCGTTGTTGTTCGGCCACCACCTCGTGTCCCAGCTCGGGCCACACGAACACGACCCCGACCACTTGCGCCCCATCAAGGGGCGCCGTCGTTCCCGCCGCGGGGGCCCCGCTCCGCGAGGGGGCGACGCCGAGCCAGGCGTCGATGGCTCGCGCAACGAGCGGCGGTGGCTCGTCGCCTTCGGCGACGGACGAGAGGCTTTGACGGTACGCCGTGCCCCAGGGATTGTCCGTGACGCCCCACGGGAGCTCGGCACCTACCCACCTCGCGTCGAAACGAAGGCGCAGCGCTCCCCCCAGCGCCTCCACCCCACGGCGGGCAGCCTCGAAATCGGGCGTCGGGAACGCGACGCGCGTGACGCCGTCAGCGGCAGAAGACAGCATGATTCCCCCCCATTGTTCGCACGCATCGTGCCAGTTGTGGGGCTGAGGCATGTCGAGCCCTTGCGGCGTCCCGTCGCCTCGAGACGACTCATTACGATATGAACAATTCGATATTATTCATGGCGTTTTGATATAGTCGCCCCATCGTGTCGGAATCGCTGACGGCCCGCGACCGCTTGAATCGCCTCATCGAGATCAGCCTCGCCTTGATGAGCGCTCGCGAGGTGGAGGACGTGGTGGGCCTCATCCTCGAGTCGGGCACCGAGCTGTTCGCGGCCGAGGGGTGCAGCTTGGCCCTCATCGATCACGAGGCCGAGGCGCTCAGCTTCGTCGCGATGGAGGGGGCGGCCAAGACGCGCCCTTTTCGCATCCCCCTCAGCCAAGGCATCGCCGGCCACGTGGCGCGCAGCGGGGAGCCGGTGCTCGTCAACGACACCGAGCACGACCCGCGCTTCCTCAAGCGCGTCGACCGCGACACTGGGTTCTCGACCCGCTCGCTCCTGTGCGTCCCCATGCGTCGCCACGACCAGGTGATCGGGGTGATGAACGCGCTGAACTGCCGCCGCGTGGGCGGGTTCGACGAGGAAGACGTCAGGCTCCTGATGGCGCTCGCAGGGCTCGCCTCGGCGGCCCTCGACCGCGCCCGCGACGAGGAGCGACTGCGGAGCGCGACGATGCTCCTCCGCGAGCAGACGGACACCCGCTACCACCTCGTGCCCACCCGCAACCCGCGCATGAAGGAGGTTCTGCGGATCGCGAAGACGGCGGCCCGCAGCAGCTCGACGGTGCTCTTGCTCGGTGAGAGCGGCACCGGCAAAGAGGTCCTCGCCCGCACGATCCACAACCAGAGCGGACGCCGCGAGCAGCCCTTTATCGGCGTCAACTGCGTCGCGCTCACCCCCACCCTCCTCGAGAGCGAGCTGTTCGGACACGAGAAGGGGGCGTTCACCGGGGCGACGAGCCACAAGAAGGGCAAGTTCGAGCTGGCCGATGGCGGCACCTTGTTTCTCGATGAGATCGGCGATCTCGCGCCCGATCTCCAGACCAAGCTCTTGCGCGCGCTGCAGGAGCGCGAGATCGAGCGGGTGGGCGGGGAAGACTCGATCCGCGTCGACGTTCGGGTCATCGCCGCCACCAACAAAGACCTCCAGACCGCGATGCGCAACAAGGAGTTCCGCGAGGATCTCTTCTACCGCCTCAACGTCATCACCCTCACCATCCCCCCGCTGCGCGAGCGTGCGGAGGACGTGGCGGCGCTGTGCACGCACTTCTTGATGCGGGCCTGTCAGGCCGTGAAGAAGCCGCCCATGCAGCTCACCGAGGAGGCGGCGACGGTGCTCACGCGCTACGCGTGGCCCGGCAACGTGCGCGAGCTGGCGAACGTCATGGAGCGGATCGTGGTGCTCACCGAGGGCCGGATGGTCACGCGCACCGACCTCCCGGGGGAGCTCCTCGCGTCACCGGCCCAGGCGAGCACGGAGCAGCGAGCGCCGCGAGGCTCGATGAGCGATCAGGTCAAGGCCTTCAAACGCAACCTCGTACGCGACGCGCTCGCGGCGGCCGGAAACAACCAGACCCGCGCCGCCGAGCTGCTCGACGTGAAGCAGTCGAACCTGTCGCGGATGATGCGCACGCTGGGCTTGCGCTGACCTTGTCGTGGATGACGCGCACGCAGGGTGCGCACGTTGGCTTGCGCTGAGCTCCTCCCCAAGCTTGGGCCGCGCGAGCGCTCAGGCTCGCCGACGTCGACGGCAGAGGGCCGCGCCGGCGGCGGCGAACGCGAGCCACGAGAGGTCGTCGCCCGCGCTGCCCCCGAACGCGCAGGTCGAGGAGAGGATCTCTCCCTTGGGGCTCTGGTTGTTGGCGTTGCCGGCGAACCGGCCGTCGTCGCCCGAGCCGGTGGTTGGGGGAGCCCCACCAGCCCCGCCAGCCCCGGTGGGCGCGCCGCCCACTCCGCTCGCGGCGGCCGCGTCGGCTGCCACCGACGACTGGGCGACCGCGCTCGTGGTGGGGGGGGCGCCGCCGCTGCCCTGGCACATCGAGGCGCTCTCGCACTCGGTGTCGCAGGCGCTGTCGCAGACGCAGTCGAAGATGCCGTTGTAAAGATCGAGCCCGGCCGCGTGGGTCGTCGCGCAGTTGTTGATGCAGGTCTGCGTGGTGCAGCCGTTGAAGCAGCTGACGAGCGCGCTGCACGCGTTGTTGTTGAAGCAGGCGTTGACCGCTCCCATGCACGCCCCGGTGCCGGTGGTCGCGGCTTCGAAGCAGCCATCGCAGTCGACGGGCGGAGGGGGCGCGTTGTTGATGTAGGGGAGGATGAAGGAGTTGAGGACCGCGGACGCTCGGCCGCTGAACGAGTAACCGTTGCACTGGCTGGTCGACACCGACGAGTTCACGCCGGCGATCTTCCCCGTCACCTGATCGAGGTTCGGGCCGCCGCTGTCGCCGAAGCACACGCCCGACGAGGAGGCGTCGAACGTGAGCGTGAGCGAGGTGGTGTCGACGACGGTGCCGGTGGTGATGTGCCGTCGGCTCGTCCCCGTGTCGGGGTTGGTCGCGGTGTTGATGACCCCGTAACCGAGGTGGGTGCACTGGCGTCCATTGGTGATGTTGTCTTCGGCTGGGGTGAGCACCGGGATGAAGGGCGTGGCAGCGCTCGCCCCCGTCACCCGCACCATCGCGAAGTCGTTGACCGACCCGTTGTACCCAGGGTGCTCCAGGTAGTCTTGGACGTTGTACTGGATGGCGTTGCTGGCCTCGTAGTCGTTGCCCTGGATCACCACCTCCGGCGGGTCGTCGTCGACGCAGTGGGCGGCGGTGAGCACGAAGGCGTACGGGGGCGCCACGTGCACGAAGGTGCCGGTGCAGGCCGACTGGCCGCTGAAGACGGCCACCACCGCCTGATGCGTGGTGTCGAGCGAGCCATTGATGATGGGCGACTCGCTCTCCGTCACCGACGGGAGCTCGATCGGCGCCTCCGAACAGGCGCTGAGGAGCAACGAGGCGCCGGCCGCGGCGAGGAGCAGGGGAGAACGCGACATGAGAGGCCTCCGTGGTGCGAGGGAGGGGCGCGCGCGGGGGGCGTTCCGCGCGGAGACGAAGCGGCTCCTACACATACCTTCAGTTTCCCACACTTTCAAGGCTGCACATTTCGCGGCTCGGGCCTTGGGTCTGTCGTCGACGGGTGTCATGTTCGTCCGATGCCGGGGCTTCGCCTGATGGTCTACGACGCCACCTGTGTGGGGCGCCTCATCGGCCTGACCCACGTGTGGAGGTTGGGAGGCGGCTTCTATCGTACGCTCCGCCACCTGGATGCTTCCTTCGGGGCCACGACCTGGTCGGAGGCCCTGCGCTGGCTCTCCGAGCACGGCTCCGAGGACACGCTCGCGGAGGTGCAGTTTTGGGGGCACGGCAAGTGGGGGGCAGCCAAGATCGGCGGGGAGGCCCTCTCGGTGGCGTCGCTCCGGGCTGGGCACGCGCATCGACCGCTCCTCGACGCGGTGGCGGCGCGGATGACGCCAGCGTCGCTCTTTTGGTTCCGCACGTGCGAGACCTTCGGGGCGGTGCCGGGGCAGCGCTTCGCGCGCGAGCTCACCGATCAGCTCGGCTGCGCCGCCGCCGGCCACACGTTCATCATCAGCCACTGGCAGAGCGGGCTGCATCGCTTGGCGCCCGGCGAGATCCCCCACTGGCCGCTCGAGGAGGGCTTGCGCGAGGGCACCGTCGACGCGCCGAGGCGTGCCCTCTGGTCGCGCGCGTGGGCCCCCAACACCATCAGCTGTCTGCGGAGCTCCGTGCCCGCCGGTTTCTGAGCGCGCGCCCGTGCGACGCGCTGCGGTCAGGCGGGGGTGGTCAACGCACGGAGGACGGCGCCCGCCGAACCTCGCACCGTGAGCGTGGCCAGCGGATCGCCGCGCGTGTCGCCGAGGTTCACGATCGCGATGGGGAGCTTGCGCGCGTGGGCCCCGCGCACGAACCGAAACCCGGAGAAGACCGCGAGCGACGAGCCCACCACGAGCAGCGCGTCGCTCTCGTCGACGATGTCCCACGCGGCGGCGACGCGCGCTTGGGGGACGCTCTCCCCGAAGAACACGACGTGCGGCTTGAGGACCCCGTCGCAGGCGGCACACGCGGGCACGACCACGTCTTGCCAGCTCCCCGTGAGCTCCGCGTCGCCGTCGGGGGCGGTGGCGGCGGGGTGGGAGAGCAGCCGCGGGTTCTCCGCCTCGAGCTGCGCTTGCACCACGTCTCGATCGTGCCGGCGGTGGCAGGCGATGCAGATCACCTCGGCCGAGGCGCCGTGGAGCTCGACCACGCGGCGGCTCCCCGCCTTGTGATGGAGGCGATCGACGTTCTGGGTGATGACGCCGGTGACGTGACCGCGACGCTCGAGCTCGGCGAGCGCGCGGTGGGCGTCGTTGGGCTCGGCCGCCGCGAGCCGCGGCCATCCGAGGAGGCTGCGCGCCCAGTAGCGGGCGCGCGCGTCGGGATCGTTCATGAAGGCGCGGTACTCCACGGGGTTCCGCGCCCGGGCGCGGGTGCCCGGCCCACGGTAGTCGGGGATGCCCGACTCGGTGCTGCAACCGGCACCGGTGAGCACCGCGACGCGCTTGCCGCTGAGGAGCGCTCGCAGCGCGCCGACCTCCACCTCAGCCTTCATCGAGCAGCTCGGCGACGACCCGCGCCCACGCGACGCCCGGGGGCAGCCGCCCTTCCGCCCGCGGGGGCCGCCCGCCGCCGCGGCCACCGGTTCGGGCCGCGAGCCGCTGCATGAACGCGGCGCAGTCGAAGCTGTTGGTTTGCCCGCGCTGCAGCACCACGTGGGTCGCCTCTTCGTCGTGAGCGGCCAACAGGGCCACGTGGTCCGGGCTGTCCGCCACGCGCTTGGCGACCTCACGGATCACGGCGACGGGGCCGTCGATGGCCGCCACCAGGGGGCCTCCCTGGGCCTCTCGGAGCAGCGCGGCGGCGAGGTGCTCGGCCGCCACCGCGCCCAGCGACCGCGCCTCGGCGCGCGCTCGTTCGTGCTCGAGCCGGAGCTTGTCGATGGCGCCCGGCAACAGGAGGGGGCCGCAGGAGAACGCGCGGGCCAGCTCGCGCAGCGTCCGGTCGTGCTCCGACAAGAGCCTGCGGGCGCGGGGGCCAGCCTCGAACGAGAGGCGGAGCTTCTGCTTGTGGCGTTCGAGCCCAGCGAGGGCGATGAGGCCCACCTGCCCCGAGCGCGTGCAGTGGGTGCCGCCGCAGGGGGTCACGTCGAAATCGCCCACCGCCACCACGCGGACCCGCGCAGCGAGAGGGGGACGCTTGCGGAGCGCGAGCGTGGCGAGCTCGGCGCTCTCGGGGAAGAACGCGCGCACGACGACGTCGTCGTCGATCACGGCGTTGGCGAGCGCCTCGGCCTCGGCGAGCGTCGCCTCGTCGAGGCGGTCGGCGTCGAGATCGATGGTGCACTGCGTCTCTCCGAGGCGTGAGGAGATCGTGTCCGCCCCGGCCACGTCGTGGAGCGCTCGCGACAGGATGTGCTGCCCGGTGTGAAGCGCCATGTGGGCGCGCCGCCGCGCGCGATCGACGGTGGCGACGACGCGCTCGCCAGGCTCGGGGGCCGGTCCGCTCACGACGTGGAGCACGCGCTCACCCTCGAGCTTCACGTCGACCACCGAGGCCGCGCCGAGGGTGCCGCGGTCTGCCATCTGGCCCCCCGACTCGGGATAGAAGGCGGTGCGGTCGAGCTCGATCGTCGCACCGCCATCCCGCGGGGCTACGCCGAGGACGTGTGCTTCGAAGCGGTGGAGCCAGGGGTCGTCGTAGTAGAGGCGCTGCGTGGTCACGGCGATTCTCGCGGGCACCCGCGGTGCGCGGGCCAACGCCTGAGGTTTGTGCCCACATCGGCCTCCTGTCCAGCGCGTTTCGGCGCGTCGCGGCGCCAGGGTCGCCGAGGCGCACGCGGCTCGGGTTTCGCGTGGCGCTTTCGGCCGTCGAGCGCTGGATGTAGCCTCGCGGGGCGTGCTCGGGCAGCATCGAATCGACGGGAGGGAGCTCGACGGACGCGTCGGCCCCTATCGGCTCGTGAAGCCCCTCGGGGAAGGGGGCATGGGCGTGGTGTATCGCGCCCGCCACGAGGCGACGGAGCAGCTCGTCGCCATCAAGATCGTTCGCGTGGTGGACGAGGGCCTGCTCGCGAGCTTTCGCCGTGAGATCTTCGCGCTCCGGTGCATCGACCACCCCCAGGTGGTGCGCATCGTGGACGATGGCGTGGAGGACGGGCGCCCCTGGTATGCGATGGAGCTCGTCCGAGGCCGGTCGCTCGCCGACTACATCGACGCGACGTTCGGTGTCCGGCCCAGTCACCGCCCGGGCGACGCACGGCGGCGCCGCAGCGAGGCCTTCGCGAGCGGCGAGCTCTCGTCGCCACCCCCCGACGCGGAGGCTCCGACCATCCCGCCGAGCTCGTGCCACCACACGCCCCCCCTCACCGAGACCCTCAGCCTCATGCGTGCCCTCTGCGTGCCTCTCGCCTACGTGCACGGCGAAGGGTTGGTGCACCGCGATCTGAAGCCCGAGAACGTGCTGATCCGTGACGACGGGACCCCCGTCCTCCTCGATTTCGGCCTCGCCTTGCACTTCTCGGGAGGGGAGCGGGCGCGTGACGTGCTCGACGTGGCCGGACGCGCGCTCGGGACCCCTCCCTACATGGCGCCGGAGCAAATTCGGGGAGACCTCGTCGACGCACGTGCGGATCTCTACGCGTTCGGCTGCATGCTCTTCGAGTGCGTCACCGGCGTGCCCCCCTTCGAGGGAACGCCGGTCAAGACGCTCCAGCACCACCTGAGCGATCCTCCCCCGCTCGCGTCGTCCTTCGTCGCTGGCGTGCCGCCGGAGCTCGACGCGCTCATCGATCGGCTCCTGCGCAAGAGGCCGCGCGATCGCATCGGCTTCGCGGTCGATGTGGCGGCGGCCCTCGCCGAGATGGGCGCCCGTGAGCCGAAGACCCGAGGTCCTACCCCCAGACCGTACCTCTATCGGCCGTCGTTGGCGGGGCGGACGGACATCCTCACCGAGCTCAAGCCGGCCCTCGAGCAGGGCGCGACCGGTTGTGGGAGCTGCGTGCTCATCGGTGGCGAGAGCGGCGTCGGCAAGACGCGGCTCGCCATGGAGCTCGCGACCTCTGCGGCGCGGCGCGGCGCGAACGTGGTGGCCGGCCAGTGTCTCGATGCACGCGGCGACTCGGGGGGGCTCAGCGTGAAGGCAGCGCCGCTGCATCCCTTGCGTCCACTCCTCCAAGCCATCGCGGATCGCTGCCGCACCGCCGGGTTCGACGAGGCCGAGCGAATCCTCGGCGATCGAGGTCCGGTGCTCGCTCCTTATGCGCCTGCCCTCACGCACCTGCCCGGCCAAGCGGAGCGGCCGGCGCCGGCGGAGCTTCCGGCGGAGGCGGCGCGGTTCCGTCTCTTCGAGGCCCTCGCCACCGCGATCGAGCGCCTCGGCGAGGCGGAGCCCACCTTCCTCGTGATCGACGACCTCCAGTGGGCCGATGAGCTGACCCTCGCCTTCTTGCAGCACCTCGATCAGCGCTTCTTCGACAGGGCGGCGGTGTTCATCGTCGGCACCTATCGCAACGACGAGCTCACCGAGCCGCTCCGGGAGGTGCTCGCGTCGCCCCTCGTGAAGAGCGTCGAGCTCGGGATGCTCGAGCGCGACGCGGTGTCCACCATGGTCAGCGACATGCTCGCCCTCGACGATCCGCCCGACGCCTTGGTGGAGTTCTTGATGAGCGAGTCGGAGGGCAATCCCTTCTTCATCGCGGAGTATCTGCGGGCGGCGATGGGCGAGCGGATCCTTCGCCGCAGCCAGACCGGAGTGTGGGTCGTCGGTCGGGCGGCCCAGACGTCCGACTCGCTGCGCACGGCCCTCCCGCTCCCCAACGGTCTGCGCGATCTCGTGGCGCGGCGTCTCTCGGCCCTCGACGAGGACGCCACTCTGCTCGTGGCAGTGGCCGCGGTGATCGGTCGCGAGATCGACGGGGACACGCTCCTCGTCGCGAGCCACCTCGACACGGGCAGGGGGCGGGCCGCCCTCGAGCAGCTGCGCGCACGGAACGTGCTCGAAGAGGACGAGCGTGGAGGGCTCCGCTTCGTGCACGACAAGGTGCGCGAGGTGGTCTACGACGGCCTCGCGGCGGAGGCGCGCGGTCCGCTTCACCTCGCGGCGGCGCGCGCCATCGAGGCGGCGCCGGGGGACGACGCCTCGCGCGCGTTGCAGCACGCCGTGCTGGCCCACCACTTCTCGTTGGGCGGAGACTACCAGCGGGCGATCCATTACCTCGAGCGGGCGGGAGAGCTCGCGCTCGCCTCGGCTGCGTCGAGCGAGGCCAAGCGCTTCTTCGACGCCGCCCTCGCCCTCGACAGAGAGCACGCGCTCGGGGTCGACGCCCATCGCCGCGCCGCGTGGCAGCGGCGACTCGGCGAGGCCCACTACAACCTGGGCGAGCTCCACGAGGCACGGCGGTGGCTCGGCGCGAGCCTCGAGGCGCTCCACCCCGCGCCGACCGGCGCGCTCCCATTCCTCGACGAGGAGCGGGCCCGTGCCCTCCTCGGCTCGGTGGCGGCCGTCGTCGCGCAGCTCAAGACCCTCGCCGGCTGGCAGCACCCGGTGAGCGAGCGTCCGGAGACGCGTCGGCGCTGGCGCGAGGGAGCCCTCGCCGCCGAGCGCCTGTCGCAGGTGCACTACTTCCTCAACGAGCAGAGCCTGGCCTTCGGCGCCGCCCTTCGTTGCGCCGAGCTCGCCGAAGGTTTGGGCCCCTCGCCCGAGCTCGCGCGCGCCTACGCCACCCTGAGCGTGGCGATGAACTACGTACCGATTCCTGGCCTCATGGAGCGCTACGGGGGCAAGGCGCACGCGATCGCGGAGCGGGTCGACGATCCGCAGGCACGGGAGTTCGTGGCCTTCCTGCTCGGCCTGAACGCTTGTGGCGCGGGGGCGTGGCCCGAGGCGCACGAGCACCTCGCGCGCGCCTACGAGCTGGCGCTCGCGGTGGGCGACTTTCGCGCGGCCCAGGAGATCGGCACCCTCCGGGTGGACGCCCTCGCGTTCCACGGCCGCTGCCTCGAGGCGCTCCGTGAGTATGAGGCGTTGTTCGAGCTCGCGGAGCGCAACAAGAACAAGCAAGGCGTGGTGTGGGCGAAGGGCACCGTCGCCCTCACCTACACGCTGCTCGGGCGGGCCGAGGATGCGCTCGCGCTCTACGACGAGATCGCGCCCATCACCCGAGTGACGGGCGACACCACCTCGCAGCTCTCCGAGTCGTTCAAGGCGCTGGCGTACATGGCGGCGGGGAACTGGAGCGAGGCGCGCCGCGTGGCCGACGAGGTGCGGGCGCTCGCGGACAAACCGCCCGCGGCCTGGCACTGCTGCCAAGGGTACATGGGAGCGAGCGAGGTGTACCTCGCGGCGTGGGAGCGAGCGCTGGTGGGGGACACGTCACCCGGTGAGCTCCCGCGGCTCGCGCGCGGCATGGTGAAGACACTCGAGCGCGCCGCGCGCACGTTCCCTTATGCGCGGGCGGCGGCCTACCGGCTGCGCGGCCTCGAGCAGTGGCTCTCCGGGCGCAGAAGGCGCGCAGAGCGGAGCTGGCAGCGCGCGATCGCGACGGCGCACGAGCGCGAGACGCCGTACGACGAGGCGCGCTCGCACTGGGAGATCGCGCGCCACCAGGCGCACGATGCGCGGGCCCGCGAGGAGCACGGTCGACGGGCACGACGTCTGTTCGAGGCGATCGGGGCCGAGCGCTGGGCCGAGCTCTCGCTGCAGCTCCCACGCTGCTGGCGCTGACGTCGCGCTTCCCGCCCCACTGCTGACGTGGCGCTCGGGCTCCGCCGCCTCGCGCCGGTGGCGGTCAAAGCTCGCGACAAGCCGAGAGCTCGCCACCGCGACAGGCTCGGCGAAACAGCGCCCGCGCGCGCGTGGGGTCGGCCTGGGTGCCGCGGCCGTCTCGGACCATCGCCCCGAGCTCGGCGCAGGCGGGCGCGTGTCCCCCGCGGCAGGCGCGCCCGGCGAAGTCGACCGCTCGTCGCACCTCGCCTCGCGCCGCCGCGCGCTGCCCGAGCGCGAAGCAGCCGGCCCCCTCTCCGGCGCGGCACGCGGTCTCGAACAAGAGCTCGGCGCCGTCGGGGTCGGCCTTGACCGCACCGCCTCGCTCCATCAGCCGGCCGAGGCTCACGCAGGCGCGGTGGTTCTCGAGCCGACACGCGCGGCCATACAGCGTCGCCGCCCGCCTCTCGTCGCGAGCCACCCCCTGGCCGTGCTCGTACATCACCCCGAGCGCGCTGCAGCTCGGGCCGTCGTCCGCCTCGCAGCCCCGGTGGAAGCGGCTGCGGGCCGTGGGGAGCACGTCGGGGCTCGCGTGGGTACGAAGCGCACATTCGATGCACGCCTGGTGGCGCGAGATCGGCGTCGAGCCGCAACCGCCGAGCGCGCACGTCCACGCGGCGACGCACAGCCAGGGTCGGAGCCGCGCACCCATCTCCATGGCCCCTTCGTTGCCGCGCGGGCCACGCCCGTTCAACTACTCGAGCTCGTCGGACACGAAGGTGGTGGTGGCCAACGTGAGCGTTCCCGTCGACGGATCGAGCGAGCCCGTCAACGTGAACAGGCTGGTCTTGCCGTCGCCGTCGAGATCCCCCTCGGCCGAGACCTCGAAGCCGTTGGGTCCGGGGTCGGGGCCCCCGCGCGCGGGTCCCTTGTAGCCGCCGCCCACCGTGTAGCTGTACTGGTAGTAGAGGTCTTGCGCGAGCGAGAACTTGAGGCACTTCCACCCGGTGCGATCGTCGCCGCTTTGCCAGTCTTTCCCGGCGTCGTCCACCGGCACGTAGCCCGCCCGTGGGGGGATGGTGGCGGGGACCGCGCTCGCGCTCTTGCACAGGCGCTCGAGCGGATCGGGGCTCTCCCCGGTGTAGTTGCGCCAGTCGTAGCGGTTGGCGCGGAAGGCGGCCTCGGCCGACGACGCGATCGCCTTCACCGTGTTGTGCGCCTGGAGCGTGCGGGCGCGCATCTGGTCTTGCGTGTGCTCGACGTAGGCGGCGATCGGGAGCTGCCAGCTGGTGTTGAGCGCGTCGAGCTTCACCACCCACACCTCGTTCTCCACCGACCAACCCAAGCTCAGCGCGCTGGTCACGCGTTCGTCGCCTATCGTGGTCACCGCGCCGGTGTCGAAGCCATACTGCTGCGCGTCCTTCTCGAGGCCGGGGTTGGCCCTCAGGGCCTCTTCGAAGATGCGACCGGTGTCGACCCACGCGTAGCCGTGGGCGTTGGAAGGCATCGCGTCGATCGCCTCCTCGTGGCCGTCGTCGTCGCCGAGCGTGTCCTGGCCGTTGGTGAACGCCGTCCAGAAGCGCTCGCACACGTCGCGGCGCCCGACGGCGGCCACCAGGTGATCGCCCGAGAAGCGCACCGCGACGAACGGGTCGCGCGTGGGATCGTCGGGCTCGGCAGTGAAGCCGCCGGCCTCCTCGCTGCGCACCCGGTACGGCAGCCTCGAGGAGCCGCTCTTGTCCTCGCGGAAGATGTTGTCCTGGATCTTGCGAACGAGCCGCTTGGCGTCGTCCGCGTTCGACGTGTGCTGCACGTAGGCGACCGCGAAGTCTTGAGCGATGTCTGGAGCCTTGGTGAAGTCGAGCTTGTAAGACTTGTGAGGCATCACCGCCACGATGCCCTCGTTGCCCAACGCGTCGTAGACCGAGGTGAGGCGGAACCCGAGCTCCCGCTCCGCGTTGGCGATCTCGCGGCGGATCTCGCGACCCACCTCGGGCTCTTCTTTGTCGACGTTGTCGAGGATCATCTGCTCGAGCTCGGCGCCTCGCGCATCCATCTTGGTGGAGAGGGCGAGGTATCCCACCGCCTCCTTGGGGAGGCGCTTGGGGAGCGTGATCGCGGCGGGCTCGGTGTAGGCCTTGGCCGGGGGCATGAGCTTGCCGCTCAGGCCGCCCCTCAGCGAGAAGCGGCTCCCCGCGTCGTCGAACCGGAGCGAGGCCACGATCGGCTCCGGCTTCTTGAGGAAGTAGTCGAGCTTGTCGCGCGCCGCGTAGTCGAGGACGCTGGAGAACATCTGGGTGTCGACGAAGGCGAAGGCCGCCACCGCGCGCGGCAGCTCGGCGCGCGCCTTCCGGAAGCGTTCGTTGTTCTCTAGGGAGCTGTGTTTCCCCTTCAGGACGCTCGCCACGTCGTCGATCAACTGCTCGTGACCCAACACCACCAACCGCTCGTCCTTGAAGAACGCAGCCACCTCGTTGCCGCGCAGCTCGAGACCGAACAACGTGCGCTGGATCACCGAAGGGTGGATGGTCGGGTCGTACCCGCCGCTCGATGAGGGCTCCTCCTCGTCGGCGGCCTTCGCCTTGCGATCGATGAGGTACCGCTTGCCCCCGACGCCCTCGTCGTCCGCTTCGAAGAAGCGCTCCGAGCTCAACATGATCCGAGCGGTGTTGGCGTCGGCGAAGCGGAGGAGCAGCGCACCCTGGTAGCTGTCTTCCCCGACGCGCGCCGCGATCGCGACCGAGTCTACCCCACGGAGCACCTTGGCGGCCTCCTCGTCGGTGAGCTCGAGCGTGTCCGCGAGCTCCTGGTTGGCCTGCTTCACCCAGTGATCCACGTCGAGCTTCCGTTGGTTCAGAAAGCGCATGGAGCTGAGGCCGACCACGAGGCGCTCCACGTTGGGGACCTCGAGGTACACGTCGAGGTCGTTGGGTACCTTCGACGTGAGCTCGGGACCGCCGCCGGGGCGCACGAAGAGCATGTAGGTGGCGAGCAAGCCGCCGATGGCGAGCAGCGCGCCGATGACCGCGATGGGCACCCAGCGCTTGGCGGCCTTCACCACCTTCGTCGACTTGGGCGCCGGCTCCTCGGCCATGCGGCTCTCGAGGAGGGGGCGGAGCCTGGCCAGCTCCGCGGCGTGGGCGAGCGGCTGGCTCGGGGCGGGCGGCTGGCTCGGGGCGGGCGGCTGGGTCGGGGCGGGCGGCTGGCTCGGGGCGGGCGGCTGGCTCGGGGCGGGCGGCTGGCTCGGGGCGGGCGGCTGGCT
>CAYOAL010000030.1:0-43255 GCA_964401935.1 uncultured Polyangiaceae bacterium | reverse complement strand
GGCTGGCTCGGGGCGGGCGGCTGGCTCGGGGCGGGCGGCTGGCTCGGGGCGGGCGCCGCGCCTTCCGCCGCGCGTCCGCTGTCGGCCGTCGCGCCGGGGGTAGCGCCGCTGGCGTCGGGGCCACCGTCGGGGGGCGGAGCGTTCGCGTCGGACATCGCCTGTGAGTCTGGCGCGCCGTGACTCATGCGCAAACCCGATTCTGAGGACGGTTCTCCACCTGTCGAGATACGCCGTGGCTAGCGCTGGCCTTCCCGATGACGGTTTGCTGACAATCCACCCGCATGGTGATTGAAGCATGACGGACCACAGGGCGGCTCCGACGTCAGATTGTGAGAGCAACGAAACAGGAGCCGTCTCATGCCCATCACACTTCTTCGTTCCCCACGCGCACGCCGCGGCATCGCCGCGAGCGCCATCGTCCTCTCTCTCGGTGGACTCGTGTTGTTCCACGCCCCCGCCGGAGCCGACACCGTGGCCGAGGAGGCCGTCAGCTACCTGAACGGCACGTCCTTTGCCGGCCCTGGCGCCCGCGGCACCTTCTCGCTGAGCCACGGCAAGGTCCTCGCCGACGGGCGTCAACGTGTCTTCGCGGAGCTGCGCATCGCCGCCGATTCGACCGAGGCGGTCGAGCGGGCACCGCTCTCGATGGTCGTGGTCCTCGACACCTCGGGGTCGATGGACGGCGACAAGATCCAGGAGGCCCGCCGCAGCGTCATCCGCCTGATCCAGCAGATGCGACCCGACGACGAGGTCGCGTTCGTGCGCTACGACTCGCAAGCCGAGCTGGTCCAGCCCATGGCGCGCGTGTCCGACGTGCGCGAGAGCCTCGTCCAGCGCATTCAGGAGATCCAGGCGAGCGGCGGCACCAACATCCCGTGGGCCCTCAAGACCGGCATGAACGCGCTCGGGGGCGCGTCGGCGGGGCGGGTGAAGCGCCTCGTGCTCGTGAGCGACGGGCTCGACTCGACCCGCAGCGAAGCGGAGGCCATCGCCACCACCGGCACCGACAGCGGCGTGACCGTCTCGTCGCTGGGCATCGGGCTCGACTTCGACGAGGCGTACATGTCGAGCGTGGCTCGGGCTGGGCGCGGCAACTTCGGCTTCGTAGAGAACGCGTCGACCCTCGCCAAGTTCCTCGAGCGCGAGCTCGTGGAGACGGCCACGACCAGCGTGGAGCAAGCGACGGCGCGCATCCGTCTGCCACGGCATCTCGAGCTACGTCGCGCCGTGGGCGCCGACGTGAGGCAGCTCGGTCGCGGCGAGGTGGAGCTGCGCATCGGCTCGCTCTTCGCGGGGGACGAGCGCCGCATCATCCTGGAGCTCGAGGCCGACGCCCCTCTCGGCGCAGCGCTCGCGATCGACACCCACATCACCTGGAGCCGCGTCGGCGGGGGCGTCGCCAACCTCGACCTCGAGAGGCTGAGCATGCTGACCACGAGCGATCGGGACGCGGTGCGCGACTCGCGCGACGGACACGTCTGGGCGAGCGGCATCAGCGCCATCGCCTCGGTTCGCCAGCTCGAGGCCGCGGAGGCCTACGCCAAGGGGGACACCGCCCGCGCCGACAAGTTGATCGACGAGAACCGGACGTCGCTCGAGGAGGCGGCAGCGGCTGCGCCTCAGATGGCCGCTTCGCTCGGGAGGCAGCGCGACGGCTACGAGAAGACCAAACGCGAGTTCAAGCAGTCGGCGCCGTCGAGCGCAGAGGGCCGCGCCGCGGCCAAGGCTGCCGCCGAGCAGGACAGCAAGAACCTCGACCGCGACGCCTGGGAGGGGAACTGACATGCTCTCCCGTGGCTTGCTCTTCGTCAGCGCGGCCGCCGCGTTCGGCTTGAGCCCCTTCGCGACCAAGCTCGGGCCGGTGGTCGGCTCCTCGCTGCTCGTGCTCCTCGCCGTCGTGCTGGCGATGGCGGCGAGCGGCAGCGTCAACGCCGTCGCCGCGGCCACCGGGGCCATCGGGGCCTTCGCGGGAGGCGTGCTGGTGACGGTGTCGCCAGCGGTGGCCGGCGCCGCGCTCGTGGCCATGGCCTACGCCGAGCGCACGGTGCGTGTGCGCGGCGCGGTGGCGCGAGCCGTTCACACGGGCATGGCGCTCGCGGCCGGGGCCCTCGCGGGGGCGGCCGCTCATCACTTCGCGGGCGCGGGGATCACCGTGCAGCTCGTGATGCTGGTGGTGGCGGCGGTGCTGGTGAGTCTGCCTCAGCTGGTGGAGGCCGACGACCCGATGGCTCACACCCTCGACGAGCTCGCCGACGACGTGCCGGCGCCCACCGGCGCCAAGCTGCGCGAGGGGGCCGAGCTGTGTCGCACCGTCGACGCCGACATGCTCGACCGCGAGACCAAGAAGCTCGCTCGCCAGACCTGGCGGACCCTGCTCAAGCTCGGGCAGACCCGCGTCCGTCTCGAGCGCGCCCGGAACCAGCGCCTCGGCGTGTCGTCGCATGGGGAGGCGGTGCGCAAGCGCATCGACGAGCGCATCGCCGATCACGTGGACGCCCTCGCCCGGATGTACAGCGCGGTCGACGAGGCCAAGGCGGCCGAAGCGAGCCTCGAGGATGGCGCCCTTCGAACCGTGGAGAACAACAACGAGTCGCTCGAGCAGCTGAGCAAGGCCATCGTAGAGGACGTGCAGCTCTGACGTGCACACCGCGCTCCACGGGGATCGGGCGGTAGCCGCCGAGGCGCCGCCCGCGCGATGGATGCCGCCCTTGGCGGCGTTCGTCGTTGGTTGATGTAAGCTCATGCCAGCCGCCGTGGGACGAGAAGAACAGGGGGAGCTCGGTGAGGAGCGAACGCGACCGGCGCGAGCGGCGCGCGCGCCCGAGGGGGGGCATGACGCCCTGGTCACCACCGTGGCCGCCGCGACCGCGGTAGAGGTTGCCGAGCGCGAGTCGCTGCGACCGCTGGAGCGCCTCACCGACGAGCACCCAGGGCGTTACCAGCTCGCTGGCGAGCTCGGCGAGGGGGGGATCGGCAGGGTCTTCGTCGCGCGCGACGCGCACCTCGGGCGAGAGGTCGCCCTCAAGGAGCTGCTCGACGACGTCGCCGCGAGCACGAGCGGACGCGACCCGGGGGCGACGGGGGCCCGCTCCCCCGCCGAGCTGCGCTTCGTGAAGGAGGCCCGCATCACGGGGCAGCTCGAGCACCCGGGCATCGTGCCCGTGTACGAGCTCGGGCGCCGCGCCGACGGCAGCATCTACTACACGATGCGCTACGTGAAGGGGCGCACGCTCGAGAGCGCGCTCGCCGGCGCCGATCTACGCGGTCGCCTCGCCCTCCTGCCCCACTTCGTCGATCTCTGCAACACGCTGGCCTACGCCCACAGCCGCGGCGTGATTCACCGCGATCTCAAGCCCGAGAACGTGATGCTCGGCGACTTCGGGGAGACGGTGCTGCTCGACTGGGGCCTCGCCAAGGTGCGCGGCGAACGCGACATCCAGTCGAGCGCCCTCAAGAGCGAGCTCGATCGGCTGCGCGAAGCCTCGGTGATCAAGACGGTGGCGGGAGTGCCCATCGGCACCCCCGGCTACATGTCGCCGGAGCAGGCGCTCGGGGAGCTCTCGCGGGTGGACGAGCGCACCGACGTGTACTCCCTGGGCGTCATCCTCTATCAACTCCTCAGCGGCACGCTCCCCTTCGATGGCAAGAACGCGGCTCGGGTGATCGAGCGCGTCATCTACGACGAGCCCGTCGACCCGCTCCAGATCGAGCCCGACTGTCCTCCCGAGCTCGCGGCCATCGCCAAGCGGGCCATGGAGAAGAAACAGGACCAGCGCTACGCCGACGCGCGGGCCTTGGCCGCTGACGTGCGGGCCTTTCTCACCGGGGGGCTCGTGGGCGCACACCGCTACACCCTCGCCGAGAGCGCGCGCCGCTTTCTCTCGCGGCATCGCCGGCGGCTCGCCTTCGTCGGGGTGGTGGCGATCGTGGCTGCGGTGGCCTGGTGGTATCGCGGGGTCGACGAGGAGCGGCGGCAGGCGTCGCTCGACGCCGAGCAGCGCGACCTGGCCGCGCAGTCGGTGGAGCGAGTGTTCGCCGACGTCGCCGCCGGCAACCTCCAGGAGCGCTGGCTCGACGTGTTGACGTTCAAGCTGATGGCGCTGCGCACCCCGGTCACCGAGGAGGCGGTGGTGGAGAACCTCATCCTCGCGCTCGAGCACCCGTCGGCCGACGTGCGCCGCCTCGCCGCCCGAAGCCTCAGCGCAGTGAAGAGCCCGGCCGCCGTCGACGCGCTGATCGGTCGGCTCGGCGAAGACGTGGAGCCGTCCGAGGAGGTGGTCATCGAGGTGATCAACGCGCTCGGGATCATCGGCGACGCGCGGGCCGAGGAGGCGGTGCGCGCCGCGCGCGTCCACGCCGGGCAGTATGGGCACATTTGGAACCAAACCGAGCTCGCATACCGCATGATCCCGCTGCCCGAGCTCGAGGCGGAGACCACGCTCGCGTCGCGAGAGTGGAACGAGCTCGGCAACGCCCTTTTGTGGAAGGGCCGTCAGAACGACGCCCTCGCCGCGTTTACGCGGGCGATCGAGCTCACGCCCGACGACGCGATGCCTCACAACAACCGCGCCATCGTCCTCCGCCAGCTCGGTCGCTTCGACGAGGCCCTCGGCGACTACGATCGCGTGCTCGAGCTCAACCCGGGCGACGTGCTCGCGCTCAACAACCGGTCGCTCCTGCACCGGCAGATGGAGCACTTCGAGGAGGCCCTCGCCGACATCGACAAAGTGGTCGCGAGCGGCTCCCTCGGCGTGAAGGCGCTGCGCAACCGGTCGATCATCCGCCGCTTCATGGGCGACTTCGCCGGCGCCCACGCGGATCTGCAGCTCGCCCTCGTCGAGCAACCGGACGACGAGCGCACCTACTCCGCGGTGGCCGGCACGTGGGTCTGGACGGGAGACTGGGCGCAGGCCCTCAAGGCCCTCGATCAGGCCATCGCGCTCAACGACAAGTACACCTACGCGCTCTCGCAGCGGGCGCAGGTGCACTACGTGCTCGGTCGCACCAACGACGCCCTCCTCGACATCGACCGCGTGCTCAGCCTCGACCCCGCCGACAACTACGGCCGCCGGATGCGCGCGCACATCCTCATGCAGCAGAGCAAGCCCGCCGCCGCCAAACGCGACCTCGACTATTGTCTCGAGAACCAGTGCATCAACGATCAGTCGCGACGTGCGCTCCGCCTCGCCCAGCGCGCCGTGGTGTACTACGCCGCGATCGGCGAGCACCGCGTGGCGCTCGCCGAGCTCGACAAAGCCACGAGCGGACAGCCTCACACGGTGGACACGTTCACCTACGAGCTCGCCGCCTTGGCCGTCGCGCTCCGCATGGGCGACGCCACCGAGGTGGGGCGTCGCGAGCGTTTGGTGCTCGACCACCATCAGCTCGGGCGTCGCTGGCACAACCGAGCGGCGCGGATCCTCGACGGCGAGGAGAGCTACGACGACATCCTCGCGCGCACCCTCCGCCCCCTCGAGCGCTGCGTGGTGGCGCTCGCGGGGGGCATCGCCGCCGAGCGGTCGGGCAACGTGCCCGACGCGGTCGCCAACTATCGCGACGCCGCGGACGCGGGGAACCCCCACGATCTCGCCTGCGTGCTCGCCGCGCAGGCGGTGGAGGCCCTGGAGCAACCTTGATTTGCGGGGGCGCGGTTGTTGTATGCTGCGGACTAGCACCCCCTCTCGGACTTCGCCGGCCGGTTGGCCGCAACGAGGAGCACCATGCGCGTTCGCCACACTTCCCTCATCATCGCCGTCGGGTTTGGAGCCGTCACGGTCGCCGCGATGGCGAGCTGTCAACAAGACGACCCCGGCAACCTCCTCACCACCAACGCCACCGATATGATGACGACGGTGGGGGGCAGCGGCGGCACGAGCACCGACGGCGGGGGCGGCGCCGGCGCCGATGGGGGCACGAGCTCGCAGGGCGGCGCCACGGCCGCGGGAGGCCAGGGCGGTCAGGGGGGCGATCCCGAGCCCGTGATCAACGGCTGCACGAGGAGCGCGGCCACCGACATGACCGCGGGCGCCAACCCCATCAACGTGAACCTCCCCGGCGGGCCCTACTGTGTGGTGGTGGCGCAGTCGGCGACGTTCACGTTTACCATTCCCGCGATGGGCGCCAGCCGCTGGATGGGGGGCACCGTGAACCCCGACACCGGCACCAAGCTGCCCGATCCACAGAGCCCCATCTACGCCTGCGACAACGTCTCGCCCTACGAAAACTGCCCCACGGTGAGCAACCCGGTCATCAGCTTCCCGCTGGTGGGGGTTTACCCTTGGTACGACGACTTCGCCCCGGCCACGATCCGCGGCGTCGTCTACGTGGAGTGAGCGGGCGGCTCGCGGACGATCGAAGCGACCTGGCGTCTGGGCCGCGAGCCGTCAGCGCGCGAGCCGTCAACGCGTGAGCGTGAACGCGTGCCCTTCCGCGGAGAACTGGACCGACTCGAAGCGGGTGGCGGTGGCGCCCGCCGGGCGCATCACGAGGAGCACGCCCCCGTCGATGTGGTTGTAGGCATAGTAGTGGCCGGTGAGCGTCTCGGCCTGCCCGTCCATGGTCACCGTCACCGTCTTCTCCTCGCCGAGGGGTGGGCTGGGCAGCACCACCGTGTCTTTGAAGAAGGCCTGACCGTCGAGCACCTTGATGCGCTCGTAGGTGCGGTTCGCGAGGTGCTCGGGCACCTCGAGCAGCGGCTGGGTGCTCACCACCTTCGCGCGCTCGAAGATCTTGCGAAACGTCCAGTCGCTGATCCACGGCGGGTCGCAGTAGCTCATGAAGTCGACGTACTGGCTCGGATCGAGGAGCTTGTTGTCGGAGGGCCGGTAGCCCCACACCCCGATGCGCGCGCCGCTGTGCGGGTAGTTGCCGTCTCCCGACACGCCGCACGGCGAGTGGGGCCGGCCGTGGTTGTGGCCGAGCTCGTGGACCGCGGTCTCGGGCGCCGTGTTCCCGGTCCAGCCCACGCCGATGGCGGTGCGCGACCACACGTCGTTGGCCCCACCCACCCAGCCGAGGCCGAGCAGGCCGCCGCTCTGTGCGTTGTGGATGCCGTAGTAGTACACGTCGGGGGGAGTGTTGTCGGTGTTGCGTAGATCCGTGATGCGATCGAGCAGATCCGACCACCCGTTGTAGCTCCCGAGCGAGCCGTTGTACGTGAAGGCGGTAGAGCGGACCGACACGTCCACCGAGGGCACCGGATACTGCTCGGCGAAGTAGCGCTGGTAGCGCTCCACCTGGGTGGGCGAGGTGTCGGGCAGTGTGCCGTTGTTGTTCACGGGCACGAGCATGATCTTGAGCTTCACCGCACCCACCTCCACCGCGAGGGGCGCCATGTTCCCGTCGGGGGGGAAGGCGGCGGCGCTGTTCCCGCCGCTCACCGTCTCCGCCGGCTGGAGCAGCTCGATCTTGAAGTTGGCGCCAGCGGCGAGCAGGTCCCCCGGCACGTCGATGTTGACGGTGCTGTTCAGATCGGTGTGGGTCGAGGCGACGCCGAGCGTGGTCTGCACCTCCAACGCGGTCTCGCCGAGGGTGAGTCGGGCGGTCACCGGCTGTCCGTCGTAGCTGGCGTCGGTCTGGTAGAACACGCGCACCATGGCCGGCTTGCCGGCGACGATGGGGATGTTGCTCGACGCCAGCTGCCCCCCTTCGACCACGGGGCGCCGCAGCGCCTGATACAGATCCACCGCCGTGACGGCGGCGCCGTCCGCGTAGCCGGTGGGCGCGTCGATCGGCCCGCCGCCCGAGCCGCTCCCGCTCCCCGAGCCGGAGGTGCTGCCGTTGCCCGAGCTGCTCGAGCCCGAGCCGCTCCCCGAGCCGGTCGCCGCGCTCCCGCCCCCGGTGCCGGTGCCGGTGCCGGTGCCCTGGGCCGCGCCGCCGTCGCCGTCGGCCTCGATGCGGAGATCTCCCGCGCCGGTGACCATGTTGCAGCCCGCCACGAGGACGATGCTCAAGCCCGAAATCCACTGACGCAGTGTGCGCATGCCGCTTTCCATGGGATGGTCGGCCAGTTGCCTGGAAACCAGTTAGCTGATTTAACTAACTGGTTTTAAAGCGCTGTTAACCGGCCGGTTGGCCTACAATGCGTCATCGGTGCGGGGCTCGTCAAGGAGCGCCTCGGATTTGCCGCGGGAAAAGTGAGACAATGTCGGATGCTTCCGCTCGCTGGCCCCACGATTTGAGCGGCTCCGCCATGACGCGCGTTCGGCTGCCTGGTATCGGTCGGGCATGTCGTGGCGTTCACGCAGCTCGGCGGGGGCGGTGATCTTGGCGCTGCTCGCGGGCACCGTCGCCGCGGTCGCTTGTGGCGCCCGCAGTGATCTCGGCGCACCTGGGGAGCGACAGCGGGTGGAGCCGGACGCGGGCCCGGACGCGGAGCCCGACGTCGAGCCCGACGTTCCGGAGGACGTGCCGGAGGACGTGCCGCCCGACGTGCCGCCCGAGTGTACCGAGGACGTCACGTTCATCTACGCCGTCACCTCGAGCAACCAGCTCTGGGCGTTCAAGCCCGACAGCCCCGTCCCGTGGGAGCTGCGCGGGGTGCTCAACTGTCCCGTGCTCGGTGGGGCGAGCCCGTTCTCGATGGCGGTGTCGGTGGAGGGGATCGCCCACATCATCTACAACAATGGCACGCTCTTCCGCGCGAACGTGGAGGACGCCGACTGCGAGGCGACCACGTTCCAGCCCAACCAGGAGGGCTTCACGCTCTTCGGCATGGGCTACGCGGTGAACGAGCGCGACTTCGGCGAGACCCTCTACGTGGCCGAGATCTCCTTCGGCGAGCCCTCGAAGGGGCTCGCCTCGATCGACACCGACACCTACGAGCTCACCTTCATCGGCCCGTTCTCCGAGAATCCGGGCAACGCCCTCGAGCTCACCCCGACGGGGGACGGTCCTCTGTGGGGATACTTCCTCAACATCCCGGGACCGGGCGGGACGCTGGTCGAGATCGACACGAAAACGGCAGAAATTCTTCAGTCGATCAACCTCCCCGCGGGCATGGACGCTTCGGCGCTCGCCATCGCCTGGTGGGGCGGCTCCTTCTATATCTTCACCACCGAGGGCGGAGGCACGATCGTCAATCGCTACGATCCCGACACCGGCGTCACCACCCCCGTGTCCAGCCTCGGCGAAGTGGTGGTGGGTGCCGGCGTCTCCACCTGCGCTCCGAGCCGAGGCCGCTGAGCGCGCGATCTTCGGCGCGCTGGCCTGTACGAGCGAGAGCGCCGCGGCGCGAGCGTAGCGCGACGGGGGAGCGACGCCGCGTCGGGGGCCTCGGGCGAAGCCGTGGCTGCGGCTCGAGCTCGCTGGATTCTGGGCCCAAGCCGAGGAGGGCGGCTATTCGGATCGCCATGAAGAAGCTTCTCGCAGCGCCGATGTTGTGGGGGATCTGGGCCTGTGCGGCGGCTCAGCCGGTGCCTCTCGGCACGGCCACGAGCGAGCTGCGGCTCACCGGCGAGCGCATCCAAGCGCTGTCCGGGGCGACCGAGAGCGCGACGCGAAGCGCGCTCGAGGCGGCAGCGGGTGTTCACACCGGCCAGCCGGCGGGCGCCGAAGGCGACGAGCCTCCGGACGGTCCGAGCGCGTGTCCGACGGGGATGGTGCTCGTGGAGGGGGACTATTGCACCGAGGTCGAGCACGTGTGCAAGCGGCACTGGTACGACGCCTCGAACAAGAAGAAGGTGTGCGAGGCCTTCGAGCCCACCTCCAAGTGTGTGGGCGAGATCGTGAAGAAGCGCTACTGCATCGACACCTACGCCTGGCCCAACGTGGCCGGAGAGCGGCCGGAGGTGATGAACAACTTCTACCAGGCCCAGGTGAAGTGCGCGGCGCTCGGCAAGCGCATGTGCACCGAGTCGGAGTGGACGATGGCTTGCGAGGGTCCGGAGCGGAAGCCATTTCCCTACGGCTACGAGCGCGACGCGACCAAGTGCAACGGCGATCACCAGTGGGATGACCCCGACATGAGCAAGGTCAGAAAGCGTGACCCGAAGGAGCTCGCGCGGTTGTGGCGCGGGGTGCGGTCTGGATCGCAACCGGAGTGCGTGAGCGACTACGGCGTCCACGACCTGCCGGGCAACAACGACGAGGTGGTGGCCGGAGAGGCTGCCAAGGCCAAGTTCAGCAGCGTGCACACGGGCGGGCCCTGGTACAAAGGCGTCCGCAACCAGTGCCGGCCGAAGATCTACACCCACGACGAGGGCTTCTATTACTACTTCCTCGGCTTTCGTTGCTGCAGCGAGCCCGACGGCAAGCCGACCGAGCCGCGCACGAACAAACAGCTCGCCGACGGCTGGAAGTTCTCCTCGGTGGAGCGTCTGGCGCGCTTCTCGACCGACGAGATGAAGCAGAAGCTCGAGCTCAAGCGGCGTGGCGCCTGCCAATGTGGTCCCAAGGAGACGCTGTGCAAGACCATGTGCGGCACGCTCCTCGGGCCCGGCGCCAAGGATGGCGACGACTCGACCCGCAAGCGCGCCGGCAAGCCCTGAGCCCGGCAGCGCGTGCTCGCGGCCCAAGGCTCCCGTGTCAGGGGGAGGGCTTGCCGAAGGTGCGCTCGTACAGCTCGCGGATCGCCTTGGCACCCTCGGTGGTGAGCGCGGTGGTCCCGATCCCAGCGAACTGCCGTCGCTCGATGGTGGGAGCGTCGTCGCGAACCCACTGCGTGGCGTCCCAGCGGAACCACGTGCCCTTCTCCTGATCGAACACCGCCACCGGCTTGCTCCAGAGGCGGGCGAGCTCGGCCCCCCAGCCGGTGCCGCCGCGCACCGTGCCGTTCTCTTGGAGCGCCCCGATCACGAACACCTCGTTGGCGGCCGAGATCTGGTGAAACACCGTCTGGAGGATGCGCTTGATGTTGGGGATCTCGCTCAGCCTCCGGCCCAGCCGATGCGAGGCGAACACGAGGCTGAAATCGCCCTTCTTGAGGTCGTCTTCGCCGAGCACCACCACGCCGCGCTCGCGCTCGAGGAACGGGTGCCCGTCGAACGAGAAGTGCGTCTCCTTCATGCCCCAGCTCTCGGCGTAGGAGCCGAAGGTCGACTCCGCCCCGCGCGCGCCGCCGGAGAACAGGTGGAAGCTCTTGGGATCCTTCGAGCGCCCCGAACGCGGCGGCAGGTTGTCGTCGACGACCCGCATGGTGACCGGATCGAGTCGCAACGACAGCTCGCTCATGTCCTGGTTGTCGTGGTCTTTGAGCAGCTGCAGGTGCACCTCGTCGCCCACCGGCAGGAGGGCCACGATGACCGAGACCTGGTCGTAGAACTTTCGCAGGGGCGAAGGCACCGAAGCCGGTCCGTTCGCGCTCTCCGCCGCCGGCCGTTCCTCGGTCTTGGCGCTGAGCCACATCTCGGCGTTGAGCCGCTGGGCGGTTTCTCGCAGCGACTGAACGGCCTCGCTGGTCGCGTTCTCGAAGTCGAACCCGTCGATGACGATCGCGTCCGGCTCGAAGTGGGCGAAGTCGCGCGCGAACCGAATCGTGTCCTCGATGCGCGACACCGATGACCCGCCGCCGCGCCGTGAGGGAGGCGAGTCGCCGTTCGTGTTGAGGTGCGAGTAGATGAGGCGATTCTGCTCGATCTCGAGCCGCACCATCTGGGGCTGCAGCAGGCGATTGGCGATCGCGATGTCGTGGAAGATCTCGTCGTAGAAGGCGCGCACGTGGTCGACGGCGTGCTCATGCGAGATGTGCAGCACCTTGCGATCGCGCATCAAGTCGTCGAGCGCGATTTGAACCAGGAGCGCGGTCTTCCCCACTCCCGGCCGGGCGATGACGACCCCGACGTGACCACGTCCGAGCCCACCGTGCATCGACCGTTCGAAAACGCGCATCGGGCTGCGCTCGTTCACGTCCTTGCGATACATCTCGTTTCCTGTCGCGTCTCTCTCGGAGGCCACGGGCCCCGCGCTCACTTCTTCTTCTTGCCCTTTTCGCCCTGCTCCTTGCGCCTCTCCTCGAGCAGCTGTTCGCTGATCTGGGCGGGCACCGGCGCATACCGAGCGAATTCCATCGTGAACTCGGCTTTCCCTTGGGTGTTCGACCGCAGCACGGTCGAGAAGCCGAACATCTCCGCCAGAGGCACCTCGGCCTCGACGCGGGAGAACCCATCCGACTCCGTGGTGCCGATGATCATGCCGCGACGGCCCATCAGCACGGACACCACGTTGCCTTGCATCTCCGCCGGACCCTCCACCTCGACCCGCATCACCGGCTCGAGGAGGATGGGCTTGGTCTTGGGGTAGACCTCGCGCCAGGCGCCACGGGCCGCCTCCTTGAAGGCGAGGTCGGACGAGTCGACCGAGTGCGAGGCGCCGTCGTCGATGGTGACCGACACGCCGCGCACCGGCGCCCCGATCAGGAGCCCCTTCTCGAGCATCGACTCGAAACCCTTGTCCACCGCGGGGATGTACTCGCGGGGGATGGCGCCACCGGTGATCATGTCCACGAAGCGGTAGCCGAGGTCGCGGTCGACCCGCGAGCCCTTGCCGGCCACCTCTTCCGCTTGCTCGATGTCGAACGGCTCGAGGAAGCCGGCCACGCGGCCGTACTGGCCCGAGCCGCCGGTCTGCTTCTTGTGCGTGTAGTTGAACGCGACCCGCTCGGTGATGGTCTCGCGGTAGGCCACGCTCGGGGGGCTCACCTCGACCGCCGCGCTGTACTCGCGCTTCATACGCTCGATGTAGACGTCGAGGTGCAGCTCGCCCATGCCATGGATGATCACCTCGCCCGTCTCCGGGTCGGCGCTCACGTGGAACGTGGGGTCCTCCTTGGTGAAGCGTCGCAAGGCCTTGGACATGTTGGTCTGAGCCTTGTTGTCCACCGGCGTCACGGTGAGCGAGATCACCGGCGCGGGCACGTGCATCGAGGTCATGCTCACGTTGATGTCGCCACCGGTGAACGTGTCGCCCGAGTTGCAGTCGATGCCGAAGATCGCGACGATGTCGCCGGGACCGACGCGGTCGATGTCTTCCATCTCGTCGGCGTGCATGCGCACCAGCCGACCGACCTTGTGCTTCTTCCCGGTGCGCACGTTGTTCACCTCCATGCCGCGATGGAGGGTGCCTTGGTAGATGCGGAGGTACGTGAGCTGCCCGTAGCGCCCGTCCTCGAGCTTGAAGGCGAGCATCACCACCGGCGCGTCTTCGGCGCACGTGAGGGGGAAGTCTTCCTCGTTGGTGTCGAGGTTGATCGCCTTGTTGTCGATCTCGGCCGGCGTGGGGAGGTAGCTGATGATGGCGTCGAGGAGCGGCTGCACGCCCTTGTTCGTGAAGGCCGAGCCCATCATCACGGGCACGATCTGCCGCTGGATGGTAGCGCTGCGGATCGCGTGCTTGATCTGTTCCTCGCTGACCGACTCCTCGAGAATGGCCTCGGTGAGCTCGTCGGAGAACATCGACAGACCGTCGAGCATCTCCTCACGCGCGGCGCTGGCGTCCGCCTGCATGTCGGCCGGGATGTCCTCCACCACCACCTGCTCTCCGTTGGAGCCGTGGAAGCGCAGCGCCTTCATGGTCACCAGATCGATGACGCCCGCGAAGTCGTTCTCGAGCCCGAGGGGCAGCTGCAACATCACGGGGTTGAGCTTGAGCTTCTCCCGCAGCTGATCGCGCACGCGGTGAGGGTTCGCGCCGGCGCGGTCGCACTTGTTGACGAACGCGATGCGCGGCACCCCGTAGCGCCGCATCTGGCGGTCGACGGTGAGAGACTGGGACTGAACGCCGGCTACCGAGCACAGCACGAGCACCGCACCGTCGAGCACACGCATCGCGCGCTCCACCTCGATGGTGAAGTCGACGTGTCCGGGGGTGTCGATGATGTTGATGTGGTGCTTCTTCCACGAGCAGTGGGTCGCCGCCGACTGGATGGTGATCCCGCGCTCGCGCTCGAGCTCCATGGAGTCCATCTTGGCGCCGACCCCATCCTTGCCCCTCACGTCGTGGATGGCATGGATGCGTTGCGTGTAGAAGAGGATGCGCTCGGTGAGGGTCGTCTTGCCCGAGTCGATGTGGGCGCTGATCCCGATGTTGCGGATGGTTTTGACGTCGCCAATCATGACGGGTGCGCGCCTAATACATCCGTGCAGCGACAAGCGCCAGCGAAGTTCACCACGAACCTGCAGATAAACGAAGATGTCACCTCCGAGGCAGGGGCTTCCGCGTCGTTCCGCACAGATGCGGTGGCGCGCTCAGCACCGTGTGTCGTGTCCGTCGCAGTCTTCGTCGACGCCGTTGTCGCAGATCTCGGTCCGTGGCGTGACCGCGCCCTCGCACGCACCCCAGAGATCGCCGTCGCCGCAGGCGCGGGTGCCGCCGGTGCAAATCCCGACGCCATCGGTGCCAGCGGGGCCCGGGTAGCAGAACGCCGTCTCCCCCGGGTGACAGGGGAGACCCGTCACGTCGCCGTCCTGACACGGGGCGGCGTAGCCGTCGCAGTCCTCGTCCACGGCGTTGCCGCAGATCTCTGCGCTCGGGAGCTGCGCGCCCTCGCAGTCGCCCCAGCGGCCCAGGCGAAAATCGCCGCGTGGGTCGACACACGCCTGCAGCCCGGCGCTGCAGGCCCCGACGCCCACGTCGTCGGGCGCGCCGGGATAACAAGCCTGCACCTGGCCTGGCTCGCAGTAGCAGCCCTCGTCCACGACCCCGTCGTCGTCGTTGTCGAGCCCATCGCACGGGTCGTCCGGCTCGCCAAAGCCCGGATCGATCGGCTCGTCGCCGTCATCCGCCTCGAGCGCCTGCGTGGTGGTCCTCGCGCCGTCACACGCGGCAGCAAGCTCCAGGAGCAGGAGCGTGGTCGCGAAGGTCGAGCCAGCCAACTTCATACGCCCTCCGGGAGCCTCGGGTAGGCACCCCAGGAGCGATTCTAGCCCAGGAGCGATTCTAGCCCGAGTGGAATTGTCTGGTTACGCTAGAAATTGCTCGCTGCGGGGTCAGCCGCGACGTGCGCGTACGTGTCTCGCGGCCGCGGCGCGCGGTCAGAGCGCCTCGAGCGCAGCGAGCACCTTGTCGACGTGTCCGTTCACGCGGACCTTCGTCCACGCCTTGGCGATCTTGCCCGCCTCGTCGATCAGGAAGGTGGAGCGGATCACGCCCTCCACGGTCTTGCCGTACATGTTCTTCTCGCCCCACGCCCCATACTTCTTGTGGACCGCGAGGTCGGGATCGCTGAGCAACACGAAGCCGAGGCCGTGTTTGTCGATGAACTTCGCGTGGCTCTCGAGCGAGTCTTTGGACACGCCGAAGACCACCGCGCCGGCCGCCTCGAGTCGCGCGAGGTTGTCACGGAAGTCGCACGCCTCGGTGGTGCACCCCGGTGTCAGATCGCGGGGGTAGAAGTAGAGGACGACTCGACGCCCCGCGAGCTCGGCGAGTTTGTGCCGTCTCCCGTCGCTGCCGGCGAGGTTGAAGGCCGGTGCTTTCTTTCCTTCGGTGGCGACTGGCATGCGCGGTTTGTAACAACTCGTGACCCCGCGTCCAACCCTGCCGCGCGCGTCCAACCCTGCCGCGCGCCGAGTGCGTTGATTTATCCTGATGATATTATCATCTCAACGATATCATCCTAGTGATATCAAATCTTCGATCCGTAGTTGTAACTACATAAATTTATTAGCTGTCGTCGGTGGCATGCTCTCTGCAGTGTTCTCAATCGTTGGCGACAAAGCGTCGCGACGCAAAGGAAAAGGAGAACACCATGAACCTCACCACGCACGCCTTCCTCACTGTTGCCCTCACTGCCGCCGCCACCTTCGCCTCTGGCTGCGCGGTCGACGCGTCGCGCTGCGGTGACGACCCCGGCTGCTCCGCCGTCGAGGCCGAGGGCCTCGCTGCGGAGGGGGAGCTCGAGGTCGCCGAGGCCGCAGCGCGCGAGGCGTCTGCGATCGAGGACACTCTGGCCTCGCTGAGCGGGCGAGAGGCAGCGCTGGCGCGTTGGACCCTGCGGATCGCCGACGGGCGCACCGACGACTGCGACGAGCGCCTGCTCCGCTACTTCGAGGAGGAGGCCGAGCCTCTGGTCCTCGATGGTTGCGAGAAGAGCTTCCTCCGTGAGCTCGTCACCTTCGAGGCGGCGCTCGGACGCCGCGACGACACCCTCCGAAGCACGCGGGAGGCTGCCCGCGCGGCAGACCGATTCGACCAGCTCCGTGGGGGCGAGGGGGCCTTCACGCGGGTCGACGTCGTCGATATCAACGTGGCCGAGACGCAGTGGATGCTGCTCGGTCTCGACCTGGCGAACGAGTCGCCGCTCACGCTCGCACAGGAGCGCATGCTCGGCGTCGCGGAGCAGCTCGAGCTGCGGGCCGTCGACCACGTGGCGGCAACGCGGGTGGATCGGCCCGGCCGTGACTTCGATCCGAACAACCTCTGACGCCGAGCGGGCGCCCTCGGCGGCCTCCGCCCCGCCTCCGTGTGCCGCCAGCCCCTGGCCGCCCGGGCCCTCGCGCTCATCTTTGAGCGCGCCGTGGGAAGGCCGCGGACGGCGCTGCCGTAAGCTGCTGCTGCTGGAGTGGTGCGAGACATGGGTGCGTGTAGTTGGCCTTGGGGGGCCGCGATGGTGGCGACCTGTGTCGTCGCGCGTCCCGCGCTCGCGGCGACCGAGGCGGAGCTGTTGGCGCGGGAGACCGAGCGTGAGGCGCCGCTGGTCGACAATCTCCAGAAGCTCGCGCCCGAGGTGGCCGCCGTGTACGCGCAGGCGGTCGCCCTGGTGCACGAGGGCCGCATGGCGGAGGCGGAGCCCCTCCTCGCCGAGCTGCACCACGAGGCTCCCGGCTCCACGCTCGTCACGCGACGGCTGTGTTTGGTCCGAGGGGCGCTCGGGAAGGTGCCGGAGGCGGTCGCCCTGTGTCGGGAGGCGGCGGGAGACGGTGCGGCGCGGAACCTGAGCGCGCTCGCCTACGCGCTCGTTGGGTTCGGCACGTTGGAGCACGGGCTCCCCGACGCGCTGCGCGACGAGGCCCGCGAGCTCGCCGCGCAGGCTCTCGTCAAAGACCCGGACGACGTGCTCGCGCATCGGGCCCTCTGTCTCGCCGCGCGGGCCGCCGGCGACGGCAAAGGCATGCGGGGCTGCACCACCGCCCTCGAGCGGCTCGACACTGGAGAACGCGCGGCGGCGATGTGGCTCGAGCGTGGGCGCGTGTTCTTCGAGATGGCGACGCGAGCGGCCGAGCCGAACGCGGTCGAGCTCGACGAGGGAGCCTACGCCGCCAAGAAGGCGGCCGCGCTCCGCTCCGGCTGGGGAGAGCCCACGTTCCTGCTCGCCGAGATCGCGCTCGCGCGAGGCGACCACCGCGCGCTCGAGGCGGCGCTCGGGGCGGCAGAGCGCGACGCCCCCGACGACGCGCGCACCGCCGAGCTCGAGGCCATCGTCGCCCTCGCCGCCGGCGATTTCGCGCGCGCCCGGGGGGCGCTCGATCGCGCCGAGGCGCGAGGTCTCGAGCCGGCGCGGCTCGAACGCCTGCGCGAAGACGTAGAGCGCGGGGAGCCGGTCGGCTCCTCGTGGCTCGTGTGGCTCCTCGCGGTCGCGGTGGCGAGCGGGGCGGGGCTTACGCTCTTCGGTCGTCGGCGGCGTCGGGGAGGTGTGGCGTGAGCTCGGTGCTGGGCATCGGCGGGCTGAGCCGCGCGAGCTTTGCCGAGCTCTTCATCGATCTCGGCGTGCGGGAGGGGCTGCTCGGCGCTCCCGTGCTCGATGCCGCCCGCTTCGTGGTGGTCGATCACGGCTCGCGCTCGCTCGAGTACCCCCTCGAGGAGCTGTACCAGCAGTATCTGCGGGTACCCCCCCGCGCCCGTCGCTACCAGCTGCTGCGCGCCCTCGACGCGGGGGGCGCGGCGTCGCGGGTGCGAGCGCCCGAGTACGGCGCGGTGGCGGACCGGCTCTTGCCGCGCCTGCGCAGCAGGGCGCAGCTCGATCTGGCGAGCCTGGACGAACACAACCGCGGTCGCGTCCCGCGAGGGGCCTTCCAACACGTGGTCGGCGACGTGTTCGCCACGCTCGTGATCGACGGCGAGCACACCATGACCAGCGTCACCCATCCCATGCTCGCGGCGTGGGGCTGCTCGTTCGAGGAGGCGCTGCGCGTCGCCGTCGACAACCTCGCGAAGCGCTCGAAGGCCGCGCTCGTGCCGCTCTCGGTGGGGCTCTGGATGGCGCCCTGGGACGACGCCAACGCAGCGTCGCGGGTGCTGTTGACCGACTGTCTACGCGCCACCGCGGAGCCGGTGGTCGCGCTGCCGGGGCGTGACACGCTCCTCGTGGCCGACGGCAACAACGACGAAGCGCTCGCGCGCCTCGTCTCGCTCAAGGGCGAGGTGGCCGACAGCGGTCGCCGCTTGACCGAGCAGCTCTTCGCGTTGACCGACACGCGTCTGTCGCCGTTCGCGCTGCCCGCCGAGCACCCGGCGCGGCTGCGCCAAGAGCGCGCCGTGGCGGTCGAACGTGCGCGCTCCTACGAGGCGCAACAGTGGTTGCTCCAGGAGGCGGTGGGCGACGAGTGGTACGTGGCCACCGCGGAGCTCGACGAGACGCGCGAGGGAGGGATGAGCTCACGGGCGCTCTGGACCGAGGGGGTGCGTGCCCTCCTCCCCGAGGTCGACCGACTGCACCTGTTGAGCGCGCGCGCCGATGGCACCTCGAGCCGCATCGTGGTGGCGAGCACCGCCCTGGTGGTCGCTCTCGACGGTGTCCTCGAGCGCACCGACCACCTCCTCCCTCGGTTTCGCACGCTGCGCTTTCCAACCGACGCCGAGATCGACGCGGTCGCGATCCCGCTCTCCCGAGATCCGGCGACCGCCTCCGTGTCCGAGCCGGGCTGGCGGCCCTGAGGCCGTGGTTGCGCGCGGAGCGCTCACGAATCGACGCGCCGGATGGCGGGGATCTGCGTGTCGTCGATGGCGCGCCCCGCCTCGAGGAGGGTCTGGGCCCGCCGCGCCTCGCGCAAGAGGCGCGCGGTGTCGAGGCCGCGATATCCGGGCGGCGCTTCGTCGAGTTTGTCGATGGCGCGGCCGAGGAGCCGCGCCGCGGCCGCCGGCTTGTCGTGGGCCCGCTGCTTGTGCAGCGCCGCCGCCACCTGGATGAGCCCCTGAAGGAACTGCCGGTCGAACCCTCGGGGAGCGTCACGCCACAGCTCTTCCCAGAGCTCGTGGGCCTCGAAGAAGTCGCCGGCGGCGTAGGCGTCGAGGCCGCGTTCGAACCACGCGCGGCGAGCGCCTCCGGGCACCAGCGGCTCGCTCGTGGGTGAGGGGAGGAGCGGGGCGGCCCCGAGCTGCACGAGGCTCGGCGCGAACGAGGGGTCGAGGCGGCAGTGTTCGTTCGCCTCGAGCTGCCGCGCGATCTCGGCCCTGCACGTCGCGATGCCGCTGCGCAGCCGCCCGAGGTCGACGCCGAAGAAGGCCTCGCCGAGGCCAGCGAGCTTCTCCACGGCCGCGTCGAGGAGGCGCAGCGAGCCGCGCGGGGCGACGTCGTGCACGGCTTTGTGCACCGCGCTGGTCATTTGGATGAGGCCCTGGAAGAACCGACGGCGCTGTTCGTCGTTCTCCGCCTGCCACAGCTCCTCCCAGTGCTCGTGCGCTTCGTAGTGCTCGCCGTTCTGGTAGGCCTCGACGCCGCGTTGAAAGCTCATCTCGTCACCCTACGGTCGCCGCTCCACGGTTGCCATCCGATCGCGAGGAGACCATCGTCGGGGCATGACCAAGGTTTGCGTGCTCTTGGCACCGGGGTTCGAGGAGATCGAGGCGACGACCATCATCGACGTGCTGCGTCGTGCCTCGGTACAGACGTCGATCGTGGGGGTGGAGGCGCTGTCGGTGACCGGCTCGCACGACATCACCCTCGTGGCCGACGCGCTCCTGGCCGACGTGGGCGACGAGGTGTGGGACATGGTGGTGCTGCCGGGGGGCATGCCCGGCGCGGCCCACCTGCGCGACTCGGAGGCGGTGCAGACGCTGCTCAAGGCGCAGCACGAGCGCGGGGGGCACCTCGCCGCCATCTGTGCGGCCCCCATCGCGCTGTCGCGGGCCGGCGTGCTCGAGGGGAAGCAGGCGACGTCGTATCCATCGTTCGCCGAGCAAGTGAGCTGCGGCGAGTACCTCGACAGACCGGTGGTCGTGGACGGCGCCGTCATCACCAGTCGCGGACCGGGCACCGCGCTCCGCTTCGCGCTGCAGCTCGTCGCGGAGCTCGAAGGCGGGGCTACGGCGCAGCAGCTCGCCGACGGCATGCTCGTCACCCGCTGAGCTGGCTCCGAGGTTCGGAGCGCCTCCGTGAGCCGCGCGCGCGGGCGCTCAGCTCTTCTTCGTCTTCTCGAGGTCGTACACGTGCGCGGCGTGCTCGGCCACCGCCTGCACGTAGACCGAGCGGGGGACGTTTTGGGAGAGCGCATCGCGCACGTGCTCTTCGAGCACCTCGATGAGCAGCCTCGCGAGCCGAAGGCTGCGAGTTTTTTCGGCCGATTCCATGTTGTGCCACCTCCTCTCATAAGGTGGCGCGTCGCTCGGGCCCGCGCCAGCGGGGGCAAGGATGCACCGGTCTGGCGGCTTCGGCAGAAGACGCCGCCCCTCCGCGCGTCGCGGGCAGGCCCGTGTGAGCTCCCGGCGTGTCGGTCACCGCCGCCCTCGACGAGCTTGACGTCGATCGACGACGCGGCAAACCGTGAGCGACGCAGATGGTCGACGTCCTCGCTGTCTCCCTCTTCTTCGCCGTCATCCTGACGTTCATGAAGTATCGGCACACGCTGAAGATGCGACAGCTCGAGCTCGACCGCGGCGCCGTGGGCCCACCCCAGCTGCAACAGGCGGAGCAGCACGTGCACCACCTGCGGGCCGTGAACGCTCAGCTCGAGGAGCGGGTTCGCAATCTCGAGACGATCGTGTGCAGCGTCGACTTCGAGCTCAACGCCAAGCTCAACCGGCTCGCGTCTCAGCAGCTCGTGCTGCGGGCAGCGCGGCCGAGCTCGAGCCTCGAGACCGACGAGACCGAGGCGTTCTCGGTGGGGAGCGTGCAGCCGGGAGGGCGCGTGGCGGGACGCTTCGTGGTGGAGCGCCCGCTGGGGGCGGGGGGCATGGGCGCGGTGTACCTCGCACGCGACGAGCAGCTCGGCGAGGTGGTGGCGCTCAAGGTCATCGCCGGCGCGGCCCTGCTCGATCCCGCCGCGGCCGACCGCTTCCGGCGCGAGGCGAGCGCGGCGCGCCGCATCAGCCACCCCAACGTCGTCCGAATCCACGACATCGGCGAAGAGCAAGGGGTGCTGTTCCTCTCCATGGAGTACATCGCGGGGGACAGCCTCTCCTCGCTCCTGTCGCGCCACGGCACCCTCCCCCTGCCGCAGCTGCGGGACCTCGTGTCCCAGGTGTGCGCTGGGCTCGGCGCGGCGCACGAGGTGGGGGTGGTGCACCGCGACCTCAAGCCCGGCAACATCCTCGTCGACGGCGCCAACGTGAAGATCATCGACTTTGGTCTGGCGCGCGTGAGTCACGTCGAAGGGATGACCGCGACGGGGATGATCCTCGGCACACCGGAGTACATGGCGCCCGAGCAGATCCGTGGGCGCCCGGTGGACGCGCGCACCGACATCTACGCGCTCGGTGCGGTGATGTATCACGCGCTCACGGGCCGCCCTCCGTTCAGCGGCGACTCGCCCATTGCGATCGGCTTCAAGCACTGCAATGAGGTGTTGGTGCCCCCCCAACAGGTGAAGCACGACATCCCCGAGGCCTGGTCGCAGCTCGTGACGAGGGCGATGGCGAAGGATCCGGCGAGCCGGTTCCCCAGCGCGCGGGATCTGGCGCGGGAGCTCCCGCCGTCATGACGCGGGGCGCGCTCCTGTGGGCGTCGCTCCTCGTCGTGGCCGCGTCCTGCGGTGGCGACGAGAAGCAGAAGGAGCCGAAGACGCCCACCGCGGCCGAACGCGCGGAGCGGGTGTGCAAAGCCACCTGCGCGCGCAACATGCGCTGCGACGAAGGCGACGACGAGGAGCCGCTCGACGAGCAAGACTGCCTGTGGGCGTGTCGACGTGACCGCACTGCGCGCATGCACGTGGTACGTCACGAGTTCGCGAGCGCCTACGCCGACTGTTTGGATCAGCTCGGCTGCAAGGAAGACCCGACGCGCTGTCGAGAGGTGGCCATCGCGACGCTCTTGCTCGGCCCCGAGGAGGAGACCGACGCGGACGACGCCGCCAAGAAGGCGAAGGGGGCTGGCGACGGGGCTTCGGACGCCGGCGAGGCTCCGAAGGACGAAGAGCGCGACGCCGACGAGGCTCCCAACGGCGACAAGAAGGGGCCGAGCGCCAAGAAGGCCGCGAAGAAAGACCCGCGCGCGAAGAAGGACAAGAAGGATCCGAAGGCGGAGAAGAAGCGCAAAGAAGCGGAAGCAGCCGCCGTGACGGCGCGTGAGCTCTTTCGGCGATGCCACGACCGGCGGATGAGCTGCGACGAGACCTGGGACGAGCGGTGCAACGCCGCGGTGGCACTGAACGATGGCGGCCGCGAACGCGTGCGTGAGTGTCTGCGGCTGCCTTGCTCGCAGATCCGGCGGTGTCTACAAGACGCGGTGAGCTGGTGAGCCGTGACGACGAGGCCCCGGTGGCCGGCGACGGAACGATCGGAGGAGGAGCAACATGAGACGAGACGAGGAGATCCTGTCATTCTGGTTTGGGGAGCTCACCGGGCCCTACGACGTGGGACCCAACCCGAAGAAGTGGTGGGTGAAGGATGACGCCTTCGACGAGGAGATCCGGCGCCGGTTCGGCGCGGACGTGCAGCGGGCGGCGGAGGGCGCGTACGACGACTGGCTCGGGGCGCCCCGCTCGGCGCTCGGCCTGGTGATCCTCCTCGATCAGTTCCCCCGCAACATTCACCGCGGCTCGAGCGCGGCGTGGAGCCACGACGACCAAGCGCTCGCCACCTCGCTCGAGGCGGTGAAGCGGGGGCACGACCGGCCCCTTATGGTGGTGGAGCGCCAGTTCCTCTACATGCCCCTCATGCACAGCGAGCGGCTCGAGATGCACGAGCGCCTCGCGGAGCTCATCGACGCGACCCTCCGCGATGTGCCCGAAGACGCGCTCGGTCCGTTCGCGTCGTGGCGCTCGGCGGCCGAGCGTCATCGCGAGATCGTGGAGCGCTTCGGGCGCTACCCTCATCGCAACGAGGTGCTCGGGCGCTCCTCGACCGCGGAGGAGCGCGCGTTTCTGAAGGAGCCGAACAGCTCGTTCTGAGGCCCTGCAGCGCTCAGGTGCCGCCGGTGCCGCCGGTCGCCGCGCCGCCGCTTCCGCCGGTGCCTGCTCCGCCCGCGCCGCCGGTGTCCGCCCCGCCGCTGCCGCCCATGCCCCCCGGCGCGACGTCGAGGCAAGCCATCGGACCGCCGACCCCGCCGTCGCCGCCGCTGCCGCCCGTGCCCCCGGCGCCGCCGTTGGGGGGGGCGATGTCGAGGCAGACCGACGGCTCGCCGTCACAGCCGAGCGCGGCGACGGTGACTCCGCCGAGCGCAGCGATGATGAACTTTCGGCGGCGCGCGAGGATCGCGTCGCGGGCGTTGTCTCTCGCCTTGGGTCCACGGCTCATGGCCCGATGATACCACCGCTCTTGTGGTGGGCCTCGCACGGAGGTGGTAAGCCCGCGGCGTGAAGGAACTGCACACGTTGCTCGCCTGGGTCACCTTGACCACTGCCTGCTGCCCTGCGCCGCCGACGGCGCCTCCCATTTCGAGCCCTGCGCCGCCGCCCGTGCCCTCGTCCGCAGCCGCCGAGGGCCCCGCCGCGCCCATCGGTCCGCCGGTGGCGCGTCGGGAGAACGTGGTGGACACGCTCCACGGCGTTACGGTGGCCGACCCGTACCGGTGGCTGGAAGACGGCAACGCCAAGGAGGTGAAGACGTGGCTGAGGATGAACGACGCCTACACCCGGGTGCACCTCGAGTCGCTGCCCCAGCGTGAGTGGCTCAAGAAGCGCCTCACCGAGCTCAGCTACCTCGAGACGATCTCCTCCCCGACGCGTCGTGGGAAGCGCTTCTTCTTCAACCGCCGCCACAAGGACAAGGAGAAGGCGGTGTACTACTGGCGCGAGGGCAAAGACGGCGAGGCCAAGGTGCTCATCGATCCCAACGCGCTGAGCGAGGACGGGAGCACCGCCATTCGCAGCGTCAGCCCGAGCTTCGATGGCAAGTGGGCCGCCTACAAGAAGAGCGTGAACAACTCGGACGAGGCCACGATGCACGTGATGAACGTGGCCACCGGCAAAGACTCCGCGATCGACGTGATCGACGACGCCAAGTACGCGTGGGCCGACTGGCACCCCGACGGGAGCGGCTTCTACTACGTGAGCCTGCCCCCCAAGGGCGCCGTGCCCACCGCCGACCGCCCTGGCGAGGCCCAGGTGAAGTTCCACAAGCTCGGGACCTCCCAGAAGGACGACGTGCTCGTCCACGACAAAACCGGCGACCCGCAGACCTTCGTCGGCCCGCAGATCTCGCGGGATGGGAACTTCCTGTTCTTCTACAAGTGGCACGGCTGGGCGAAGAACGACATCTACTTCAAAGACCTGCGCAAGACGGGGCACCACGAGCACACGAGCTGGCAGCCGTTTGCGGTCGGCCACGACGCGAAGTTCGACGTCTACGTTTGGAAGGGGAAGATCTTCGTTCGCACCAATTTGAACGCGCCTCGCTTCAAGCTGTACGTGGTCGACCCGGCCAAGCCGGAGCTCGCCGCTTGGAAGGAGATCGTGGCCGAGAAGAAGGACGCGGTGCTCGACGACTTCAGCATCCTCGGCGACCACCTCGCGCTGCGCTACATGGTGAACGCGTCGAGTCGGGTCGACGTGGCCGATCTCGAGGGCAAGGTGCTGAGGTCGATCACGCTGCCCGGCATCGGCAGCGTCTACGGCCCCTCCGGTAACCCGGAGGACGACACCGCCTATTACGGCTTCGCGTCCTACGTGATGCCGACCAACGTGTACGAGACGTCGATGAAGACCGGCGCATCGAAGCTGTGGTTCGAGCTCGAGGTCCCGATCGATCCGTCGCCGCTGTTGGTGGAGCAGGTGTTCTACAGCTCCAAGGACCAGACCAAGGTGTCGATGTTCATCGTGAGGCAGAAGGACATGCCGCGTGATGGCTCGACGCCCGTGTTGCTCACCGGCTACGGGGGCTTCGACGTCAGCATGACCCCCAGCTTCATCGCGAGCTACTTCCCGTGGCTCGAGAAGGGTGGGGCGGTGGCCATCCCCAACCTGCGCGGCGGCGGGGAGTATGGCGAGGAGTGGCACAAGGCGGGGATGAAGGAGAACAAGCAGAACGTGTTCGACGACTTCATCGCGGCCGCGCAGTACCTGTTCGACAACGGCTACACCAAGTCGGAGCGTCTCGCGATCCGCGGCGCGTCGAATGGCGGGCTCCTCGTGGGAGCGGCGATGGTGCAGCGGCCCGACATGTTCCGCGCCGTGATCTGCGGGGTGCCGCTCCTCGACATGGTGCGCTACCACCAGTTCGAGTCGGGGAAGACGTGGATTGGAGAGTATGGCTCCGCCGACGACCCCGAGGCGTTCAAGTACCTCTTCGCCTACTCGCCCTATCACCACGTGAAGGAGGGTACGAAGTTCCCCGCGATGCTCATGCTCACCGCCGACAGCGACGACCGGGTGGATCCCAACCACGCGCGCAAGTTCACCGCCGCCGTGCGTTGGGCGAACCGCAGCGAGAACAACATCCTGCTCCGGGTCGAGACTCAGTCGGGCCACGGCGGGGGCGACATGATCAAAAAGCACGTCGAGGAGTGGACCGACATCTACGCCTTCATGTTCGACGAGCTGGGGATGAGCTCGAAGGCAAACTGAGGACGCGATGCCCATCCGCTTGCACATCAACGTCGATCACGTGGCCACGGTGCGGAACGCCCGCGGCACCGAGTATCCAGACCCCGTCTTCGCCGCGCAGCTGTGCGAGCAAGCCGGCGCGGATGGGATCACGGCCCACCTCCGCGAAGACCGCCGCCACATCACCGACGCCGACGTGGAGCGGCTGCGGGCCTCCGTCGGCACGTTGCTCAACCTGGAGATGGCGGCCACCGAGGAGATGATCGCCATCGCGGCGAGGATCCGGCCCGACGTGATCACCCTCGTCCCGGAGCGTCGTGAGGAGCGCACCACCGAGGGAGGGCTCGACGTTCGCGGCCAGCGGGCGGCCATCGAGCGGACGGTGGCGATGGCGCGGGCGGCGGGCATCAAGGTGAGCTTGTTCATCGCCGCGGAGCGGGACGACATCGAGGCCTCCCGGGAGGTGGGCGCCGACCAGATCGAGCTCCACACCGGCGACTACTGCCACGATCCGAGCCCGGCACAGCTCGAACGCCTGGCGACGGGGGCCGCGTTCGGCCACGAGCTAGGGCTCGAGGTGGCGGCGGGGCATGGCCTCACGCGGCACAACGTGATCCCGGTGGCCGCCATCCCCGAGATTCGTGAGCTCAACATCGGCCACGCGGTGATCGCCGATGCGCTGATCGTCGGGTTGGGCCAAGCGGTGCGCGACTTCCGTGCGGCGCTCGACCGCGGGATCCGGCGGCGATGAGTCAGCCCATCCTCACCCGCGAGCAGATGCGCGCCTACGACGCCTGCGCGATCGAGCAGTGTGCGGTGCCGGGCCTCTTGTTGATGGAGAACGCGGGTCGGGGGGCCGCCGATCTCATCGCCGAGCGCGGCTCCTACGGCCCGGTGATCGTGGTGTGCGGCACCGGCAACAACGGCGGCGACGGCTTCGTCGTGGCGCGCCACCTGCTCGCGCGGGGCATCTACGCGGAGGCCATCCTGCTCGGTGAGCCGGAGAAGGTCGCAGGGGACGCGGGCGTGAACCTCGCGGCCTTCCTCGGGGTGGGCGGTCGCGTGGCGGTGATCGAGGAGGGGGGGGATCTCGACGAGCTGTCGCAGGCGCTCGAGACGGCGACGGTGGTGGTGGACGCCCTCTTCGGCACCGGGCTCTCGCGTCCCGTGCGTGGCGATCACGCGGCCGCGATCGAGGCCATCAACGCGGCCGAGTGCCCGTGCGTCGCCCTCGACATCCCGAGCGGCATCGACGCCAACACCGGCGCCGTGCTCGGGGTCGCGGTGCGCGCCGACGCCACGGTCACCTTCGGTCAGCTCAAGTCGGGGCTGGTTCAGGGGGGCGGGGTCGTTCACTCGGGCACCATCACGGTGGTCGGGCTCGGGTTCCCCGACGGCGGCGTGCTCGAGGAGGTGGGCTCCGAGGCGTCGTTCATCGAGGCGGACGCGGTGGCGGCGCTGCTCGGCGCTCGCGCGCTCGACACCCACAAGTATCGGGCGGGCAGCGTGCTCGTGGTCGCGGGGAGCCGCGGTAAGCTCGGGGCGGCGCTGTTGGTGGCGCGCGGCGTACTGCGCGCCGGCGCCGGGCTCGCGACCATCGCCACGTGGCCGGAGGTGGCGGAGGCGCTCACGGGCCGCTTCGATGAGGCGATGACGTTCGCGCTCGAGCCGGCGGATGTGGAGGCCTCGCTCGCGGCGGCGCTCGAGCGGAGGAAGGCCTTGGCCATCGGGCCCGGGCTCGGGACCGACGAACGAGCGCGCGCGCTCTCGGAGCGGCTGGTGCTCGGCTGGGACGGCCCGATGGTGGTCGATGCCGACGCCATCACGTGCTTCGCGGGGCGACCCCGCACGCTGCGGGAGGCCGAGGGGCCCCGCGTCCTCACCCCTCACGCGGGCGAGCTCGGGCGCCTGATCGGTCGCTCGAGCGAGGCGGTCGAGGCCCACCGGTTCGCGGCCGCGCGCGAGGCGGCCGAGCTCACGGGGGCGACGGTGGTGCTCAAGGGGCCCCACACGGTGGTCGCCACCGGCGACACCCTCGCGGTGTGCGCCGAGGGGAACGTGGCGCTCGCCACGGCGGGGTCTGGCGACGTCCTCACCGGCGTGCTGGCTGCGCTCCTCGCGACGTTGCCGCCCCACGAGGCGGCCTGCGCCGGCGTGCTCCTCCACGCACGAGCCGCCGAGCGGTGGACCCGTCGCACCGGTGCAGATCGCGGCATGTTGGCGAGCGAGATCGCGGACGGGATCCCCGGCGCGTTGGCGTCGCTCATGTCGGGCGGCACCGAAGCGGAGTGAGCCCACGCGGGGTGCGCTGCGCCCGTTCAGCTCTCGTTCAGCTCGCGCTTGAAGCGCTCGCGCACGAGCTCGGTCAGCTTCTCGGGGCTGCCCTCGGGGAACGCCTCGGGGGGGATCTCGTCGAGCACGCGGACCGTGATCGGGTGCCGCCCTCGCAGCACCAAGCCGGCCTTGGGGAGCGCGCTGCCGGTGCCTTCGACCACGATGGGCAACACCGGCACGCCGAGGCGCTTGGCGAGCGTGAAGGCGCCGTGCTTGAAGGGGCGGAGGCGGCCGTCCTTGCTGCGCGTCCCCTCGGGAAACATCATGATCGAGTTGCCCGCCTCGAGCGCCTGTTGGCAGAGCTTCATCATCTCTGCGATCGACTGGCGGTCCCCTCGACGGAGCGGCACGTAGCGGTTGAGCGTCATGTTCCAGCCGATGCAGGGGACCCGGAAGTTCTCGATCTTCGACACCCACTTGAAGTGGGCGAACAGTCGGAACAAGACGAGGATGTCGAGGAGCGACTGATGGTTGGCGACCATCACGTAGGGCACGCCTTTGCGGATCTTCTCGCGCCCGACGATGGTGGTGGGCCACCACGGCGAGAGCCACGTGTAGATCGAGGCCCAGAAGCACGTGAAGCGGTGGAGCACCCAGAGCTTCCGATCGAAGAGCGCCGTCGTGGCCCAGACGAGGAGCGCGAAGGGGAACAGCGCGATCGACGAGAAGGTGAGGAACAGCCACCAGACCCACGATGCGACGCGGAGGTGGAGCGCAGCCTTCTCTTGCGAGGCGCGCGCCTCTGCCGCTGCGGTCGTTCGCGCCTTCTCGGCTGTGGGAGCGTAGGCCACGGTGTTGGTCTCGTATCACTCTCGTCCTTGGCCACGTGTCACGAAACGACCATTTCCAGCTGACGGCGCCGCCGATGGTCGATGCCGCGGCGCGTCAACGACGACGAGGGAGCCGAACGGGCGCACGCCACGCGCTTTTCTCACGCCACATCGGGGGGCTCGTCGCCCGAGGTCTTGGCTCCGGACGCCGCGGCGGTGGCCTTCGCGATCTCGCTGCCCACCACGCGATCGACGCGCAGCGGAGCCCGGCCGAAGCGCGCGCGGACGCGGTTGATCGACGCGAGCACGCGGGGCCGACGCACGATGGCGAGCTCGAAGCGGCGTTTCCCGGGGATGTCCATGAGGAGCACCCCCACGAGGATGGTGAGCAGGCCTTGGCCAGGCACGCCGGGGAGCGACAGCACGATGCCGACCAGGATGAGGAGCCCGCCGAGCACGTTCTTCGCTCCGGTGTAGAGCGCGCGGGCGACGGGGTTATGGATGCGGCGCGACAGGCCGCGGGTGCCCGTCACGAAGTGCTCCGGACGGATCGCCACCAGGAACCACACGACGATCCCGGTGGTGACGAGCGTCGAGACGCCGAACGCACCGACGGCCCAGCCGATCTCGCGATAGGACAAGCCCCAGAGCATCGTGGGGAGAAGGTAATCCCGAGGCTGTCGCGGCGAAACCGTCACCGCCATCGTTGGAGAGCGCCTCAGGCGCAGATCACGAAGTCGCGGAGCTCCTCGAAGCGCATCGCTGCGAGCGCGGCGCGGATCTCGGCGCGGGGTCCGGCGCCGGCGACCGAGACCAGGATCGGCCCCCGAGGCCGCTCTCGTTGGAGCTGTCGCGGGGCGATCACCGGGGCGCCGTGGATGCGCTGCCCGAGCCTCCCCGGGTGCAGCTCGACGATGGCGGCAGGCGACTTGCCGTGGTGGGCCAACGCCCGCCGCAGCGCCTTGCCGGTGTGCCCGAACCCCCAGAGCACGTACGTGGGGCCGGTGACCACGTGGGCCGCCAAGAAGCTGGCGCGACACTCCATGAAGCGGGCGATGGCGTAGGCGTCGTCGGTGCGAGAGAGGCGCCCGGGGTGATCGCGCCAGCACAAGAGGCGCTGGGGTACCACCGCGAGCTCGTGCCCGGCGCCGAGGAGGCGGAGCACGAGATCGTAGTCTTCGGGCCAGCCCATGTCGCGGTAGCCGAACGCTTGGAGCACCTCGCGCCGCACCGCCAAGCTGGGGTGGGCGATGGGGCACTCGACGAAGGCCTCGCGTCGCACGCTCGCGGGCGAACCGATGTGGTTGAGCCACGCTTCGTAGTCACGGAGGCCCTCTCGGAGGTGTGCGCGCGGGAACAAGCGCACCCGACAGCCGACACCCGAGAGCCGTGGGTCGGCGAGGGCTCGCACCTGCTCGCGCAGCCGGTGGCGATGCATCAGGTCGTCGCCATCCATCCGCGCCACGATCTCCCCGCGGGCCTCGGCGAGGCCTGCGTTGAGCGCAGCAACCAGTCCTTCGTGGGCGCGGCGGAGCAGTCGGAACCGCGGATCTCGCGCCGCGAAGCGGTGGGCGATCGCGGCGGTGCCATCGGTGGAGCCGTCGTCGACGAGGAGCACCTCGAAGCTTGGCTCCGACTGGCGCGCTACGCTCTCGAGGCACGGCTCGAGCGTGGTCTCCGCGTCGAAGACGGGCAAGAGCACGCTCACGGTGGGGGTCATCGCAGCGCTTCAGACTCCACGATCGAGCGCTCGAGGCTCGGGTCGAGGGCGATCCGCACGAGGGCCGCGGCGAGCACGACGTTGGTGGTGGAGCGGTAGCGGTCGCGCAGCCGGGACAGGCCGAGCCCGCCGAGGACCGAGAGCGCGCCGTCGGCGACCGTGGCGCCGATGCGCTCGCCCGGGCGGTGGTCGTCGCGATCGGTGCCGGTGATGATGGAAGGCCGGGCGATCACATACGAGAGGTCGCTCTCCCGGAGCTCCTTCTCCACCTGCCAGCGCGCGTGCATGTAGCTCTTCGGGCGTGGCTCGGCGGTGGGGACACCGGCGCTCGAGAGGTAGATGAACCGCGGCGGCGGCGAGAGCAGCGCGGCGGCCCGCATCAACATCGCGGTGAGGCCGTAGTCGACGTCGTCGTAGGTGGCGGCGTCCAGCTTGCCTCGAGCCTTCGTGGTGCCGAGCAGCGCGAACACGAGCGTGGGGCGCCGACGGGTGAACGTTGCCATCATGGCCTCTTCGTCCCACGGCGTGAGATCCGTCTCGGCGCCGAGCGCGCGAAACTGCGTCTCGAACCGCTCGCGCTCGGAGGAGCCGGGACGGACGTGCGCCACGGTCTCGATCCCGCGCTCACGGAGCACGCGGACCACCTCGCGACCGGTGTATCCGGTGGCGCCGGCCACGAAGGCTCGAGGGGCTGGGGGTGAGGTCACGTCGTGTCGCTCCGCTCAAACCAACGGACGTGGGGGCTCACGGGGCGACACGGACGATCTGGGCCAGGAGCTGCCGCGTCTTCACCTGCTGCCCAACGCTCGCGGCGAGCGTCTCTACCATCCCGTCCACGTCGGCGACGATGCGGTGCTCCATCTTCATCGCCTCGAGGACGAGCAACAGCTGGCCTCGCTCGACGCGGTCGCCGACGGTGCAGCACACCTCCGTCACGGCGCCGTCGAGGGGAGCGACGAGGCGCCCGCTGCCGACCCCACCTTCGGCCTGGGCGGCGCGGTGGGTCACGTCCTCGAGCACCCGCGCCCCTTCGCCGTCGTCGAGCCAGAGGGTGGTTCCGTCGATCGCGTAGTCGATGGCGCGACGCACCCCGTCCTGCAAGAGGACCAGCCGCTTGGGTTCGTCGGCGACCACCTCGACGACCACCTCGTGCTCGCCCCACGACACGGCGAACGTGCTCGCCCCGCGCGCCAGCACCCGCGTGGCTACGCTCACGTCGCCGTGCTCGAGCGTCACCGCCGACCAGATCGGTCCGCCGCTGCGCCAGCCCACGAGCGTTGGGTCCTCGGCGAGCCCGCGCGCCCCCGCGAGCACCACGATCATGGCGGCGGCGGCGATGATCGACCCACTGGGTGGCGCGCTGCCGAGGCAGGGATGCGAGGAGAGCTCGGCGCCGATGAACGCGGTCGTCGCGTCGCCGCTGGCGAACACCGCGTGCTCGCACACGGCGAGGAGAAACTCCTTGTTGGTCACCACCCCGAGCGCGCGCGTCGCACGCAACGCGGAGGTGAGCCGGCGGAGCGCCTCTCGTCGCGTCTGGCCGTAGGCCACGAGCTTGGCGATCATCGGATCGTAGTGCGGGCTCACCACGCTCCCCTCGCGCACCCCGGCGTCCACGCGGATCGTCTCCGGCGGCTGCCACGTCAACAGCCGCCCGGTCTGAGGGAGGAAGCCACGGCTCGGGTCTTCCGCATAGAGGCGCGCCTCGATCGCGTGACCGTCCCACGTCACGTCGTCCTGGTGGATCCCGAGCGGCTCCCCTTCGGCCACCCGCAGCTGCTCTTCTACGAGATCGATCCCGGTGACCGCCTCGGTGACGGGGTGCTCCACCTGGAGGCGGGTGTTCATCTCGAGGAAGTAGAAGGCGCCAGCGTCGTCGAGGAGGAGCTCCACCGTGCCCGCCCCGACGTAGTCGGAAGCCTTCGCCGCGAGCACCGCGGCCTCCCCCATGCGGCGTCGCAGGTCGTCGTCGACGGCTGGCGAAGGACACTCCTCGAGCACCTTCTGGTGCCGTCGCTGCACCGAGCAGTCGCGCTCTCCGAGGTGGATCACCCGACCGTGGGTGTCGGCGAGCACCTGCACCTCCACGTGGCGCGCGCCGTCGAGCGCCTTCTCGAGGAGGAGCGTGCCGTCGCCGAACGCGCTCTGCGCCTCGGCGCGGGCGGAGCGGAGCGCCTCCCCGAGCTCGCCGAGGGCCGCGACGCGCCGCATCCCTCGCCCGCCGCCGCCCGCGGCGGCCTTCACCATCACTGGGAAGCCGATGCGCTCGGCGGCGCTCGTGAACGCCTCCTCCGACTGATCGGCGCCCTCGTAGCCGGGGATGCACGGTACACCCGCGGCCTTCATCGCCTGCTTGGCCGCCCGCTTGTCGCCCATCAGCTCGATGGCCCGAGGCGGGGGGCCGATGAACACGAGGCCGGCCTCGCCGCAGGCTCGGGCGAACGCGGCGTTCTCGGCGAGGAAGCCGTAGCCTGGATGGACCGCGGTGGCGGCGGTGGCGCGGGCCGCCGCGACGAGCTTGTCGATGGCGAGATAACTCTCTGCCGACGGGGCTGGCCCGATGGGCACCGCCTCGTCGGCGAACTCCACGTGGAGCGCGTCGCGATCGGCGGCGCTGTACACCGCCACCGTGCCGTGGCCGAGGCGACGGGCGGTGCGCATGATGCGCACCGCGATCTCTCCCCGGTTCGCGATGAGGATCTTCATGGGGCTCTACCGCTCTTGGGGGCCCACGGGGAGGGCCTCGACGAGAACAAAGGAGGGGCCGCTCACTCGGCCTTCCACTCCACCTCTTCGTCGTCGTTCACCTTCCCCTTGATGGTGATGCCGTCCTTCTTGCACTCCAGCGTCTTGCCTGGCTTGAGCACCTCCACCTTTTCGCCGCAGTCGAGGCCCTCCTTCTTGAGCTTCGCCGGGATGAGCACGTTGTGCTTGGTCTTCACCGAGACGTCGCCCCGCGTGTCGTCGGTGATCTCCACCACCACCGGCACCTTGCCCTTGGGCTTCACCGTCACCTCGCAGTCGAACTCTTTGCCCTTCTCGACCTTCACGTCTTTGGGGCAGTCCACCTCCGTCACCTCGAGATCGAGCTGCTCCTCGAACATGTCGGTGATCCCCTTCTCGAGCTTCTCGTTGTCGAGCTTGTTCTCGCACGCGAGGAGGGCAACGATGAGGGTTCCGGCTCCCATGAGACCGAGCTGCAGGCTTTGGGGAATCAACATCCCCCCTCTCTATCAGCGTCGCGAGGGCGCGCACAGTCCCTCGCGCGGGGCCCCGACGGGGCGTCAGCCGGTGAGCCTCTCCACCTCGTCGAGCACCCGGGCCGCGAAGGCGAACGCGCTCGTGAACGCGGGCGACACCGCGTTGAGCACGTGGAGGCTGCGATCATCGCCCTCGAAGTAGAAGTCCATCACGAGCTCACGCCGGCGGAGATCGAGGAGCTGCGCGCGGATGCCGGGGCGGCCCCAGCGCTCGAACTGCTCGACGGTGGCGCTCGGAACCAGGGCCTGCGCTCGGTTTACGAGCACCCGTCGCAGGAGCTTCGGCGCTTCCGCGAGCGCGTGCCGGCGGAACGAGGGGCTCCGCAGGAGACCGAGGCCGTGCCGGGCCACCTCCAGGGCGTCGGCCGCGTCGAAGCCTTCGAGGCCGCCATAGGCCTCGCGCCACGGGGCAGGGAGGGCGGTGGGCCCGAGCTTCACGCGCCCGCTCGCGGTGACGGTGAAGTGCACGCCGAGGAACGGCAGCTCGAGATCCGGCACCGGATAGACGTGCATGCCGAGCGGTGGCGCCGCCGCGCCGCCGTGGAGATACAATCCCTTGAAGGGGACGATGGCGTGGTGGGCGGAGAAGCCGAAGCCTCGGGCCACGCGGTCGGCGTGGAGGCCGGCGGCGTTGATGGTGTAGCCAGCGGCGATGGGGGAGGGGAGCCGGAAGGGGGTACCGAAGCGGACGTCGACGCCCTCGTCAAGCGCGTGCCGGGTGAGGCCCGCCATCACCTCGCCGGGATCGACGGCGGCGCTGGTCGGAGCGTGGAGGGCGCGGCCCACGGTGCGGGCGAGGGGCTCGAGCGCCCGGGCGCGCGCCTCGTCGACCATGTGAACCTCCACCCCCGCCACCGCGGCGCGGCGCGCGAGCTCGTCGAGGCCCGCGTGCTCCGCCTCGCTCCGCGCCACCACGAGCTTGCCACAGCGGCGCACCCGGATCCCGGCGCGCTCGCACCACGCGATCATGGCCTCCTGCCCCTCCCGACACAGCGCCGCCTTGAGGGAGTCGGCCCCGTAGTAGAAGCCGGCGTGGAGCACGCCGCTGTTGCGGCCCGAGGCGTGGGCCCCGGGGCGGCGCTCCTTGTCGAGCACCACGACGTGCGCTCGCGGGTGACGCCGGCAGAGCTCGAGGGCGATCGTGAGCCCGATCACCCCCGCCCCCACCACGAGGAAGTCGGCGGTGTCGGGCTTCGCTCTGTGGGCGGCGCTGTGCAAGGCGAACCTCGCTGGCGATGCTACCATCGGCCGTGGTAGAGCTACTGCGCCGCGCTCCGCGGCCTCGCTCCCGCCGCCTCGTCGCGGCTGCCCCACCCCCAGGGGGCCGCCTCCCCGAGCCAGAACCATGCCTGCTCCCGTGCTCACCCCCACCGGCAAGCTCATCGCGTTGTGGGGCGTGGCAGGCGTGCTCGCGCTGCTCGGCCAGGCGATCGCTCGGCTCACGCCGTTGGCGCTCGAGCCGGTGCTCGACGGTAGCCTCACGAGCTTCCAGTGGGTGCTCTACGTGGGCTGGACGCTCTTCAACGCCTACGCCGAGGGCTACCGCGGCTTTCAGCGGGCGTTCTCGCCGCGGGTGGTTGCTCGCGCGGTGCACCTCGGCCACAACCCAAGGCCGGTCTTCGTTGCGCTCGCGCCGGCGTTCTGCATGGCGCTCTTTCACGCTCGCAAGAAGAACCTGATCATCGCCTGGTCGGTGCTCGTGGGGATCGTGCTGCTCGTCACGCTGGTGCGCATGCTGCCCCAGCCGTGGCGCGGCATCGTGGACGCGGGCGTGGTGGTGGGCCTCCTGTGGGGGAGCGTGTCCATCGTGGTGCTCGCAGCGCGGGCCCTATGGGGCAACGTCGTCCCCGCCGACGACAGCCTCCCCGACGAGCGCGCCGCCGCCGCCGCGCCCGCGCTCCGCTCGACCTGAGCTCGCGACGATTCGCCGACGGTTCGCCAGAGGAAAGCCGCATGCTGCTCTTTCAGAAGCGTTTCCACGAGGGCCTGAAGAGCGGGGCCATCGGGCTCACGTTTCGGCGCTGGGAGCGGCCCCGCGTGCGCGTCGGGGGGCGCTATCGCTGCCACCCCATCGGGGTGCTCGAGGTGGACGGGGTGACGCGGGTTCGGGTGGGCGACATCTCCGACGCCCAAGCGCGTCGTGCGGGCTTCGGGTCGCGAGCCGAGCTCCGCGACTACCTGCAGGCCCTGGGCGACGTGGCCGACGACACCGAAGTGTGGCGCATCGAGCTCCACCACGGCGGAGACGGCGATCGCGTGGAGCTCGCGCTCGATGACCGCCTCGACGCCACCGAGATCGATGCGATCCGGGCCAAGCTCGAGCGATTCGATCGCGACGTGCCCTGGACGATGGCCACGCTGCGCCTCATCGCCCGCCGGCCGCGGGTGGCGGCGTCGAAGCTCGCGGTCACGCTGCGTCGCGAGCGCGACGCCCTCAAGGTAGACATCCGCAAGCTCAAGCGCCTCGGCCTCACCCAGAGCTTCGAGGTGGGCTACGAGCTCTCCCCTCGAGGCCGCGCGTTCCTCGCCGCCGTCACGCGCCAGCGAAAGCGGGTCCCACGCTCACCGGGAAGCGGTTGAAGCTGACGCGGAGAGCGCGAGCTCGCGCCTCCACGGTTCGCGGGTCGAGAGACGAAAACCGGTCCAAGAGGGGACGGCGCTTCGCCGCCCGCATCGGCTTCTCCCCGCGAGAAGAGCGCCGCTCTGAGGAGGTGCGGTCTGTGGAGGGCCGAGAGCCGCGAGACCCCGCCGGACCGCGCCTCGAGGGGGGCCCGCGCGGCAACTCCAGTCAGGTCTTCAGCGGCGGTTGCCGAAGAGGGTGTAGCCGCCCGTGAGCAGGGCGCCGCCGCCGAAGAACATGCCTTCTTTGAGCTCGCCACGCAGGAGGTGAGCCCCGCACGCCATGAGGAGGCCGACGGTGAGAAAACCGGCGATGAGGCGCAGGATAAGCGTGCCGCATCCTTCGTTGACGCGCTGCCATGACGTCTTCATCGCGCTCTCTTGTACTCTTTCGCCGGCGGAACAACCACACGGGAGATTCGCTGTGGCGCCGTGGTGATCCACGTAAGGGCGCTTGACCGCGTGGGAGGTTGCGACCCGCTCACGGCAGCCAACCAGGCCGACCGTGCGCATCCCACAGGCGCCAGCCATGGGGACTCGCCATGAGGACTCGAGCTTGCGCCCACTCTTGGCTCGACCTTCACGCCGCGCCGAGATGTTGGCTCACGGGGCGACGAGCTTGCCGCTCTTGGCGAGCTCGGGGTCGGTGCACGACGCGAGGTTGAAGCAGCAAGGGCGCCGCTTTCCGGAGTCCAGCTTGGAGATGCTCACCTCGACGCGCCGCTTGCGGGTGCTGGGGTTCTTGGTTGCGTTGACCCACCGAACCCACTCCCACCGTGCCATCGGAGTGATCGCACGCCAGAGCGCTTGGACTCCTCGCGGCGCGCTCGACAACGCCTCTCGTAGGTCGGGCGGAACGCTCGGCTCCGGCCACTCTTCTGCCAGCTCGACGTCCACGGTGACGCTGTCGCCCGGCTCGGCCCCAGCGCCTTGTCGCAGCGTCGCGTCGACGCTCATCCAGTGACCGAAGCTCCCGTCGGGTTCGAGGACCGTCTCGAACGGGTGCCCGTTGATGGCTCCGCTCACAGCCACCTGACCCCGTGAGGGGAGCTCTTGGCTCGTCGCAGCGGGCAGCCGAAGGATGGTCCTGCCGCCCACGGCCTGCAACGTCGCTTCGAAACGCATCGACGGCCTGCTCCCTCGGTTACAGGTTGGCGACGAAGTAGTCGACGACGCGGCGGTAGGCGTATTTGCGCGCGGTCGGGCTCCGGTACCCGTGGCGCTCGCCCGGAAACACCAACAGATCGAAGTCTCGGTCGGCGGCCACCAAGGCGTCGACGAACGCGGCGGTGTGCTCGAAATGCACGTTCTCATCCATCAACGCGTGCACGATGAGGAGCTTGCCGGTGAGCTTGTGGGCGCGGGGCAGGAGCGACGACGCGAGGTAGCCAGCGGCGTTGTTCTCTGGGGTGCCCATGTACCGCTCCGTGTAGCCGGTGTCGTAGTACTTCCAGTCGGTCACCGGGGAGCCGGCGACGCCGACGCGAAAGCGGTCGGGCGCCTCGAGCATCGCGAGCGCGGCGAGGTAGCCCCCATAGCTGTGGCCGTAGATCCCCACCCGCGACATGTCGACGAAGGGCAGCGAGGCGAGGTACGAGAGGCCCTTCAGCTGATCCTCGAGCTCCACGCTCCCCATCTTCTGAAACAGGGGGGCCTCGAAGTCGTGGCCGCGACCCGTCGAGCCGCGGTTGTCCACCTGCCAGACGACGAACCCTCGGTCGGCGAGGTGCTGCCAGAGAAGGCGCGGGTTGAAGGCGTTCTCCACGGTGTGCACGCCCGGCCCGCCGTAGACCATCACGATGACCGGGTACTTCACCCCCGGCGTCATGTGCCGTGGTTTCAAGAGGGCGCCGTAGAGCGAGGGCGTCTCGTGAGAGAGGTGCACGAGCTCGGTGTCGCGCAGCGCGAGGGCGTCGAGGTCGGGGTCGAGCTTCACCGGGAGCTCGCCGAGCACCCCGCCTTCGGCGTCGTGCAGGGTGGCGCGGGGGAGCCTCGTGTTGGACGAGTGGAGGTCGACCCAGCCGTGCTGAGGCTGCTCGGCGACCACCTCGTGCACTCCCTCCTCCGTGCTCAGTCGCGACACGCCGCTCGCGTCGAGCTTGACCGCGTAGAGCTGGCGGTCGAGCGTGGCGTCCTTGTTGCCCAAGAACAAGACGCGGGAGCGCCCCTCGTCGACGGCGACGATCTGGCTCACGTCCCAGGGGCCGGAGGTCAACGTCGCGAGCAGCTGGCCATCGTCGCCGCTGCGCCGCTCGAGGTGCCGGTGGCCATCTCTCCGCACCGTCCACAGAAGAGAGCCGTCCGAGAGAGCGCGCGTGTCGGTCAGCTCGAGCCAGGTCGTGGCGCTCTCGGTGACGAGGTGGCTGGCCTTGCCGGTGCTCGCGTCGGCGCGCACGAGGGCGAGGCGGGCTTGGCTGCGGCTGAGGCGCTGGAAGAACACGTGCTCTCCGTCATGGCTCCACGTGAGGCGGCCGAGGTACTGGTCGTCGGCGTGGAGCCCGTCGGTGTTGGGCATCTCGATCCAGGTGGTCTTCTTGGTGGCGAGCGCGAGCACGCCGAGCCGGATCTTCGGGTTGTTCGCTCCGGTGCGCGGATAGCGAAGCTTCTGCAGATCGGCCCCGTCGCGGTAGCCCATGATGGGGATCTCGCCGACCTGGCTCTCATCGACCTCGAGGTACGCGATGCGGTCGCAGCGCGGCGACCACCACAGGCCGCTCGGCTCGCCGAACTCCTCCTGTCCGTTGAAGTCGCTCTGTCCCCGCGTGACGCCGTCGCCGGCGCCGTGGGTGAGCTGGGTCTCTTGGCCGCTCTTCACGTCGACGACGAAGAGCTCCGCGCCGCGCGCGAACGCGACCTTCGAGCCATCGGCGCAGATCTGCGGATCGATGGCGGGTGTGTCGGAGTCGGTGAGCTGGGCGATCTCTCCGCTCTCTCTGCGGACGAACACGTTGCCCCCGAGCGGGAGGAGCATCACGTCGGCGCGTCGCGCCCAGGTGTAGCCGGTCACCCCTTGGATCCGCTTGCGCTGACGCTCGCGGCGCAGCTCCTCCTCGCGCGAGAGCTTGCGGTCGCTCGCCACCACGTCGGAGGCCCGCACGAGCACCCGGTGGGTCTTGTCCGCGAGGGAGAACGCGTGGAGGGCCATGGTCTCGCCGCCCTGCTCCGCCTGGAGATACGTGACCAGCTTGCCGCTCGGTGAGAACGACACCTGACGGGGAACCTGCCAGCCGGGCGGGGGAAATGCGGCGATGCGGTCGAACGTGATCGGGCTCACACTGGCGTCGGCGATCACGAAGGGGGAGGGCTTGGTGCTATCCATAGGCATCTTGGCGGTCGGGGACACTCTGGTGGGCCCGCAGGCCAACGACACGAGGACGAGACTCAGGCGACAGAGGCGACCCAACGCGGTCATGGGTGCCTCCTACCAGCTCGGGAGCGAGGACATAAGCCCGAGCTCACGTGCCCCACGCGACCGCGACCGGCTGGCGCGCCATCGCTGGCTCGCTGCGCCCGAGCTGACCGGCGCCGTTGTCGCCCCAACACATGAGCTCGCCGCTCTCGAGCAGCGCGCAGCCGTGGTGGTCGCCCACGGTGAGGCGCTTCACGCGCCCGAGGGTGCTGATGACCGACGCGCCGCCCATCGCGTCGCCGCTTCCGGTGCCGAGCTGGCCGCGGTCGTTGGCCCCAAAGCAGGCGACCGAGGCGTCGGCGAGGAGGACGCAGGCGAAATGGCGACCCACCGCCAGACGCTGCGCGCCGCCGACACCAGGCACCGCGAGGGGCTTGGGGCTGTTGGCGGTGTCGCTCTGGCCGAGGGCGCCGTGGGCTCCCGCTCCCCAGCAGCTCACCCCGCCCGTTTGCAGGCGGGCGCAGCAGTGGTGGGCGCCGCAGCCGAGCTCGAGCGCGTCCTTGAGGCCGGGCACGGGCTTCGGCTTCGCGCTCGTGGCCCGTAGCACCTCGGCGGACGGCGGCTCCGGCGGCTCGCCGTCGTCGCTCGGAGCCCCGAGCGCGAGGGCCTCGAGCCCCCAACATCGCGTCTGACCGCCGGCGCGGGTGACACAGGTGTGGTTCGCCGCCACCGAGAGGAGGGCGGCGTCGGTGAGGCCGGCGATCCCCTGAGGCACGGGCTGCGCCTCGCGCGGGGCACCGGTGAGGGGACGGCGCAGCGGGGCCGCGGGGAGCGCGCCGCTCCCGAGCTGGCCGAGATCGCCCGCACCCCAGCAGTGGACGAGCCCCCCGGCCACGAGCGCACAGCTGTGATCGTCGCCGGCGGCCACCGCGATGGCCTTGAGGCCGGTCGCCACCGGCGCCGCGCTCGCGGCGTGAGCGCCGTGGCCGAGCTGCCCGAAGCCGCCGGCGCCCCAACACCACACCGACCCGTCGTGGCGCAGCCCACAGCGGTGCGCGGCGCCGAACGCCACCGCGGAGAACCCGCTCGCCCAGGGGGCGCTGGTCGCGCCGGCGAGGCCGCTCTGCCCGCGCTGGCCGGCGTGGCCGTCTCCCCAGCAGCGCACGTTGCCGTCGTCGAATCGAGCGCAGGCGTGGTGCGCGCCGCTCGCGAGCTCCACCACGCCGGTGCACGCTCCCCGCGCGCAGACCGGGTGGTCGGTCGCGCACGCCGCCGCCGGGCCCCACGCTCCGTCGGCGCCGCAGGTGACCACCGCGTGCTCTTCGCAGCGACGGGCCTCGGGCAGGCACACCCCGCAGGTGCCGGCGCCGTTGCAGACCCCGGTCACCCGGTTGGGGAGCGGACAAGGGGTGCCGGCGAGCTTGGGTTCGTTCTTGGGCACGTCGAGATCGCAGACCGCGGTCGTGCATCGGTTGCCGTCGCCGTTCGGCACGTCGTGCGGAGACGCGTAGGCCACCACCTCCCCCTCGCCGTCGCAGTACTGCTCTTTGCAGTCTCCCGTGGTCTGCTCGTCCTCGGGGAGCATCCCGTTGGGTGCCGGGATGAACACGCAAGTCCCCTCGAGGCACGTCGCGATGAGACAGCCATGATCCGGGGCGGGGCACACGTCGCTGGTCTCGCAGGGAAAGGCTACCTCGTGGGCGTCGTCGGAGACGCGCACCTTGCACGTGGCGGTGGCGGCGGCTGCCACCGCGAAGAGGAGGGTGGGCGCCAAAAGACGCCTCACGGAGCCGCCTCGTTCTGGTCGACGGTGGCGTCGCCGTCGCGCGCAGCGAGGATGCGACGGGCATGCTCGAGCAGGGCCCGGGGCTCGTTCACCGCGGGATCGTCGGTCACCGCCTCCACGAGCGCGCCGAGGAGCTCGCCGACGATGGGGCCAGGGCTGAGAGCGAGCCCGGCGATGAGCTCCTTGCCGCGGAGGGCGAGATCGCCCGCGGTCATCACTGCGCCGCGGGCTCGCTCGCGCTCGACGCGGGCGGCGAGCTCCGCGATGCCCTCGCGCTCGGTGGCGTCGTCCCCGCCGCGAGAGGCGGCGTTGGCCGCCGCGAGGGCGAGCTGGTCGTCGAGGCGCTTGCTCGTCACCTTGCGCATCCAGCGACGCACATCGGCGTCGCTCCAGTCGGGCTCGTAGCCCACCACGTGCCGCTGCACCAGCTCCACCACCCGCTGGCGGTCGTCGTTGGAGAACTTGAGGCGTCGGAGGATGCCGTCCACGATCTTCGCCCCCTCTGCGTCGTGCTCGGGGAACGTGACCACGCCGTCCGCCTCTACCCGGCAGCGAGGCTTGGCCACGTCGTGCAGGAGCGCCGCCATGCGCAAGACCGGATCGGGCGGGCAGCGGTCGACGCAGCCGAGGCTGTGGGTCCACACGTCGAGGCCACACGGCTCGCGACAGCCGACGGTGGCGCGGAGCTCCGGACAGCACACGTCGAGCGCGAGGGTGGCCTCCATGATGGAGAAGGCGATGCTCGGCGTCTCGGCCCCCATCGCCTTGAGCCACTCGTCGTGGATCCGCTCGCTGCTCACGCGGGCCAACGTGTCGAGCGAGGCGCGCTCGCCCATGGCGGAGAGGGTTCGACGCTCGACGGAGAAGGCGAGCGTCGCCGCGAAGCGCGCGCCGCGGAGGATGCGCAGCCCGTCTTCCTGGAATCGTCGCGACGGCTCCCCCACCGCCCGCAGCACGCGGTTCGCGAGATCCTCTCGGCCGCCGAATGGATCCACGATGTGCCGCTCGAGCGGCTCGAGGGCCACCGCGTTGATGGTGAAGTCACGTCGCGCCAGATCCTCGGTGATGTCGTCGAGGAACGTCACCGCCTCGGGGCGCCGGCCATCGGCGTAGGCCCCATCGCCGCGCAGCGTCGTCACCTCGTAGGGCACGCCCCGGAGGAGCACCGTCACCGTCCCATGTTGGATCCCCGTCGGGATCACGCGCTCGAAGATCCGCTGCACCTCCTCGGGGCGCGCATCGGTCGCGACGTCCCAGTCTTTCGCGGGCGCGCCACGCAGCAGATCGCGCACGCAGCCCCCAACCACCCAACCGCGTTTGTTGTGGGCGCGCAGGCGCCGGCAGAGGTCCACCACGGGACCGGGAATCGCGTCGAACAGAGCTTGCATGACGGGAGGGCGGCACGCGGGGGCTCGCCCGGCGCCGCCCTAGAGCTTACTCGCTCCGGCGCGTCGTGGGAGGGTCGCGCGCGCCGCGCTCACTTGCCCCAAGGATCGACCACCCCGTCGACCGGTTTGGGGGCCGGCTTGTTGCCTGCACCGGCCGGCGGGGGGCGGCCATGGGGGCGGGGCGGAGGGGGCTTGTCGCCGTCGGTGGTCACCGGGCGGGGGCCGAGGATCGCCTGCTGCAC
>CAYOAL010000029.1:74950-78866 GCA_964401935.1 uncultured Polyangiaceae bacterium | reverse complement strand
CTTAGAAGCAGCCATCCTTTAAAGAAAGCGTAATAGCTCACTGGTCAAGCGAGCCTGCGCCGAAAATACAACGGGGCTAAGTTCAGTACCGAAGCTACGGGCTTTAGGATTTCCTAGAGCGGTAGAGGAGCGTCGTCAGGTAGATACACGGTCGATCGAAAGAACGGCTACCGGACCTGACGAGTGATTATGCAGGCATGAGTAGCGATAAACCAGGTGAGAAACCTGGTCGCCGTAAGCCCAAGGTTTCCCAGGGAAGGATCATCCTCCTGTGGGTTAGTCGGATCCTAAGCCGAGGCCGAGAGGCGTAGGTGATGGAAAGCAGGTTAATATTCCTGCACCGCCAATGGTGGTATTGAAGCAAGCGGGGACGGAGAAGGGTAGGCCAGGCGTGGCGAATGGTTGTCCACGTTCAAGCCCGTAGGGCGTCTGTGAGGACCCGATAGGGACAAACCACAGACACAAGCCCGAGAGGTGATGAGGTCGGAACCTAGTTCCGGATACCTGGTGATCCCATGCTTCCTAGAAAAGCCGCGTGTGGAGCTTCATTGGCGTCCGTACCGCAAACCGACTCAGGTGGGCGGGAAGAGTATTCCAAGGCGCGCGAGAGAACCCTGGTTAAGGAACTCGGCAAATTTGCACCGTAACTTCGGGAGAAGGTGTGCCCTGGGTGGTGACGAGACTTGCTCTCCGAGCTGCCGGGGGTCGCAGTGAAATGGCGGTTGTGACTGTTTACTAAAAACACAGGACTCTGCTAAGTCGTAAGACGACGTATAGGGTCTGATGCCTGCCCGGTGCCGGAAGGTTAAGGGGATATGTTAGCGCAAGCAAAGCATTGAACCGAAGCCCCGGTAAACGGCGGCCGTAACTATAACGGTCCTAAGGTAGCGAAATTCCTTGTCGGGTAAGTTCCGACCTGCACGAATGGCATAACAACATCCGCACTGTCTCAACCAGGGACTCGGCGAAATTGCACAGGGGGTGAAGATGCCCTCTACCCGCGGCTAGACGGAAAGACCCCATGAACCTTTACTGCAGCTTGGCAGTGATTTTCGGGGCATCTTGCGTAGGATAGGTGGGAGACGTTGAACCAGGGGCTCCGGCTCTTGGTGAGTCATTGGTGAAATACCACCCTGGATGTTCTGGGAATCTAACCTGCGTCCGTGATCCGGACGAGGGACACTGCCTGGCAGGCAGTTTGACTGGGGCGGTCGCCTCCCAAACAGTAACGGAGGCGTGCGAAGGTTCCCTCAGCCTGATTGGAAACCAGGCGTAGAGTGCAAACGTATAAGGGAGCTTAACTGTGAGACCGACAGGTCGAACAGGTGCGAAAGCAGGCGTTAGTGATCCGGCGGTTCCGCATGGAAGGGCCGTCGCTCATCGGATAAAAGGTACTCTGGGGATAACAGGCTGATCGCGCCTGAGAGTTCACATCGGCGGCGCGGTTTGGCACCTCGATGTCGGCTCATCGCATCCTGGGGCTGGAGCAGGTCCCAAGGGTTTGGCTGTTCGCCAATTAAAGCGGTACGCGAGCTGGGTTTAGAACGTCGTGAGACAGTTCGGTCCCTATCTGCCGTGGGCGTAGGATGCTTGAGAGGAGCTGCTCTTAGTACGAGAGGACCAGAGTGGACGGACCTCTGGTGTGCCGGTTGTCCTGCCAAGGGCATAGCCGGGTAGCCACGTCCGGAATCGATAACCGCTGAAAGCATCTAAGCGGGAAGCGAGCCTCAAGATTAGGCATCCCGGACCTTTATGGTCCCTAAAGACCCGTCGAAGACTACGACGTTGATAGGCCAGGTGTGGAAGCGCAGCAATGTGCGGAGCTTACTGGTACTAATAGGTCGTGAGGCTTGACCATGCTTCTAGGGCAAACATTGAGTGGGTTACGCGCGGAGCTCGTCGTCTTTCAGCGACACGAGCGCACCAAAAAGCGCCTCGCTGATTCAGGACGCAAAAGTTTTCGGTGGCGATATCGTGAGGGTTCCACCCGATCCCATACCGAACTCGGAAGTTAAGACTCACAGAGCCGATGGTACTGCCAGGGCGACTTGGTGGGAGAGTAGGACGCCGCCGGAATTTGTGCCGCGAACCAGGTAAACCTGGTTCGCGGCTTTTTTCGTTTGTGGCTTCGCGACCGGCTCCCGCCTCGGGAGGCCGCGCGTCGCGGCGGCGTCACGCCGGACGGCGGCGGCATGGCGGGTTGGCGTTTCGGCGGGTCGTCGTCCGCGCTATGGGGGCCGCGGGATGTCCGTGACGAGGGGGCAGACTGGGGGCCGGCGGTGCCCGGGCACCGTGGGGGCGGCGTGGCTGGGCCTGTGCCTCGTGGTCGGCGCGTGCTCGAGGTCGGACGGCGGCGAGGACAGGCTCGCTCCCGCGCGCGCGTCCGCGGTCGTGAGCGTGGCGGCGGCCCCGAGCGGGGCGGCCGGTCGGTCGCCGGAGCTGCGCGCGCTGACGCCGGCGGGGCGCTCGGCGGCGAGGCTCTTGCTCGAGAAGGCCAAGGGGCAGGACGATCGGGTCGTGCGTGCGCGCATGGCGGCGGGGATCCTGGTGCAGCTCGAGGAGGGCCGGCTGCCGGAGCGGCTCTTGGGTGCGCTCGCGGCCGCCAGCGAGCGCCGGGTGGGGGAGGCGCAGCGCGCCAAGACGGTTTGGCAGTCGATCGCCGAGACACCGGCGGCGCTCGAGGCCTGGAACCGGAGCTGCGCGTCGGGGCCGTTCGTCGACGGGGGGCGCATCATGGCGCTCCTCGCCCCCAAGGAGGCGACCCCAGCGCGTCGCGCGGCGCTGGTGTTCGGCATGTGCAACCTCGAGCAGGGCGGGTTGTTGGGGCTCGCGGAGCTGAGCCTCGACGTGGATCTCGTGGTGCTCGCGCACACCTTGCGCACCTACATCGCGACGCGCGCCTCGCTCGAAGACGAGGAGTTGGAGGCGCTCTCGCTCCTGGCGCAGGGGGGACGGCGACCCCAGCGACCGATCGAGCCAACCGAGCTCCCTCGCCCCGAGGCGCCCCGACGGCTCTCAGCCGTGGGTGACGCGGAGCTCCAGACGCAGGTGCGGCACGCGGTGGCGCTGCTCGGCGCCGGCGCCACCAAGCGTTTCCTCCAGGAGGTGGTTCACCCCCACGAGCTCGGTGGCGTGGAGCTCGACGAGGCGGCGAGCATTTTTTCGCGGTCGGACAAGTCGAGAGGGCTGCGGGAGGCGCTCGGCGCGGCGGTGGGGAGACCGGGGGTGGACGAAGGGGAGGGGGAGGCCAGCATTCGGCTGCCATGGCGGCCGGGACCGGATCTGCGCGAGCGCCTCCGTTTCCAGCGTTTCGAGCGACGCTGGTACCTCCGGCTCTGAGGGCCCGCGGGGGTCCGCAACCGTCGAGGAGACTCAAGGCCTGACCGGAGAAGGACCGCAGCTCTCGCAAGCGCGCTGCGGTGTTGTGGTCGAAGCGCAACGCGGTGGGAGGCGACCCACACCAAGCGTGGGACGAGGGGCGGAGGCGGCCGGAGCCGACGTCGCGCTCGCGCGCGTTGTGCACGGGGTGGTTCCATCGTAGGCAGGCTGGGTGGCGGAGAGTCTGGCGACGAAGCTCGCGGTGTTGACCTCGGAGGTGATGAACCTCGCGGCGCTGGTGCGGCGGGGGGACGACGCGGCGTGGGCCGGCATCGGTCCGGATGCACACATCCGCGTTGGCGCCGAGCTGGTCGCGTTTGCGGATCTCGCGGGGAGGGCGGGGGTGCAGACGGAGCACGGTCTCTCGTTCGACCAAGCGGCTGGCTGCGCCCGCGTGCTGGCCGAGGAGATCATGCGCACCGGGGTGCCGGTGAGCGAGGCGGCGCGCGCCTTGGCCAGTGACCTCTTGCGCGCGCTCGGGGTGGGGAGCGAGCTTCTCCACGCGCTCGACGGCGGCGCGTCGTGAGGGGCGCTGGGG
>CAYOAL010000029.1:40441-74850 GCA_964401935.1 uncultured Polyangiaceae bacterium | reverse complement strand
GGGGAGCGAGCTTCTCCACGCGCTCGACGGCGGCGCGTCGTGAGGGGCGCTGGGGGGAGCGAGCTTCTCCACGCGCTCGACGGCGGCGCGTCGTGAGGGGCGCTGGGGACGAGGGCGAGCTACTCCACGCGCTCGACGGCGGCCGGTGGTGAGGGGGCGCGACGTGCCATGGTCAGCGCCTCGGTCGAGCAGCCGTGCTTGCGCCGAGCCACGGCCTCGAGGCTGAGCACGTGGGTGCCGGCCGCCTTCATCGCGGTGAGGGCGCTGGCCAGGGCGTCGTTGCGGATGAAGTCGTGGATGAGCAGCACGCCGCCGCGCTTGGCGCCACGGATGAGGTTGTGCGCGAGCCACGATCGGTCGCGCGCGTCGGTGGGGTGGACGTCGCCGCTCTCCGCGTGCCACATGACGTTGATCATGCCGAGCGCCCGGAGCGCCTCGTCGTGGCGTGCGCGCGGGATGACGCTCGCGCCGAGGTAAGGGCCACCCCCCGGAGGTCGAGCGAAGCGCACGGGGTAGCGAGCGCCGGGAGCGCCACGCGCCGCGAGGACCGCGCGATGGCGGGCGACGAAGGTGGGCCACTCGGTGCGGAGGGCGCCGCGATCGAGGCGTTTTCGCGAGGGGATGCCGAACACGGTGGTGTGCATGGCGTCGAAGTCGTCGGCAGAGGTGGCGAGGAGGGCGAGCTCGATGAGGATGCGGGTGGTCTCGTGCTGGCCTTGCACGTAGGCGACCACCTGCTCGCGGCTCGGGCCGTAGGCCATCTCGAGGTCGTGGTCGTAGCTGTGAGAGCCGATGATGTGACCCTCCGCCTCCATGCGCTGGAGCAGCCGGTAGGTGTTGCGCGTGATGTGGCGGCCGAGCACGAAGAAGGTGGCGGTGAAGCCGCGCTCGGCGAGACGATCGAGCACCGGCGGGGTGCGGTCGGCGTAGGGGCCGTCGTCGAAGGTGAGGACCACCTCCCCTGCAGCAAAGACGTCGTGACGGTCGAGGCTGGCGCTCTGTCCCACGTCGGGGAGGCACCGCTCCGCTGCGGTCGCGTGGCCGAGAGCGGCGGTGAGCCCGAGCCGGGGCGGGGCCGCGTGTGCGAGCGGAGGTTTGTGCGCGAGCGGGGCGGCGGGCGCCTCCACCTTGGCGCCGAGGGCGGGGCGGCCGGCGACGGTGTCATCGCTGCCTGAGCCCACGAAGAGCTGGTTCGGAGCCGTTGGCGGGGTCTCCGCGCGCTGCGGGGGCTCCGTGGCGCGGTGGGGGGGGGTGGGGGGACCACTCGGCGCGGCGACGCAGGCGCGCGCGACGAAGGCGAGGGGGACGAGGACGAGGAGGGCGGAGCGCGGTGACATGCCCCTCAACGCGGAACCGTGACGGGCGCGGCGGGGGTGACTTTGTTAGGCTGGCGGTGTCACGGTTTCGCGTAGCCGCTTCATCGTGCTCGCCATGCAGCTGCAGATGAGCCCACCTCCGCTGTCGGAGCGCTCGGACGGAGCGCTCTTCGCCCTCGTGGGGGCTGGGCACGTCGACGCCCGCGCGGCGCAGCAGATCCTCTACGAGCGCCACGTGCAGTTCTTGTTCGGAGCGCTCTCGAGGCAGCGCGACAAGCTCCTGCGTCTCGCCGGGCTGAGCGCGGAGGACGTGGTGCAGGACACGTTCGAGCGCGCCTTCCAACGGGCCCACACCTTCCGTGACGAGCCTACGCTCGACGCCGATCGCCAGCGCCGGCGGGCGCGCGCGTGGCTCGGCCGGATCGCGCAGAACCTGGTGGCGGACGCGTTCCGGCGCTTTCGCGAGGTGTCGGCGAGCGACGTGCTCGATCGCTACGAGGTGCCGGCGATGGAGGAGGAGCCAGCGTCTCGCCCCGAGCTCCGGCCGGTGCGTCGCGCCCTCGAGACGCTGACGGAGCGCGAGCAGGACGTGTTGCGGGTGACCGCGCTCTACCACAAGCTCGAAGGCGGCGGGCGCCTCCCGAACGCGGTCTCTGCCGAGCTCGGCCGTCGGTGGGGGATCAGCAACGAGAACGTTCGCGCGATTCGGAGCCGCGCCATGAAGAAGCTGCGTGAGGCGATCGTGCGGGAGCAACAGCGGGAGACGGGCCGATGACGGACGAACGGAAGGGGTCGAGCGGCTCGAATGAAGGGGGGCCGCCGGGCGACGCGGGGTTGATGGAGGCGCTCGCCACGGCGCTCACCGAGGACGGGGAGCTCTTGCCGATCACCGAGGAGGAGGTGCGGGCGGCCGAGGAGCGGAGCGAGCCCGTGGCGTTGCCAGCGCGCCTCGCCGGTCTTCGCTTCGATCGGAGCACGCCCGCGCCGATGGGACGCGACGAGGACCTCATGCCCTCGCGAGGCGACGGTGAGGTCGAGGTCGACGACGAGGCGGACGATTCCGCCGACAGGGGCCTGGTCGTCGGGGAGGTGGATCCGGCGGACGAGGAGAGCTCGGCGGAGCGACCAGCGGTGAGCCGGCTCCACGCGATGGGGCGCCGCCGCGCCGAGAGCTCGAGCTCCTCGCTGTGGACTCACGCGGCCGCGTTGGGGCTCGGGGCGGCCGCGGCGGCGGCGGTGGTGGTAGCGATCGAGCGTCGCGTCGGACCCGAGGTGCCCCTCGGCGGCGATCCGGCGGGGGTGCCGTCCGCGAGCTCGACAGAGCCGCCGCGCACCTTCGTGCTCGACGCGTCGTGTGCCGAGTGCTGCGCGGGGAGCGCGTGCCCGAGCCCCAAGGCAGGGCTCGAGCGGTGTTCGTCGGGGCGAGAGTGCGTGGCGTGCGACCCGGTGGCGCTCAACGACTCGCGCTATCGCGTGCGGGTGGGGGCCGTGACGCCGGCGCCGCTCGGCCTCGAGGTGTTGCGACTGTACCCCAAGGGCGAGCCCGAGCTGTGCGTGCGGGCGGGGGTGTCGCGCGAGACGTGCGTGCCCACGATGGTGAGCGAGCGCGATGGCGGGCGCTGGACGACCCTCCCCGAGGTGTTCTCGGGAGAGGATTTGGCGGCGAAGCTCGAGATCCGCCTGCGGTGGAAGGGCGTGGCGCGCGAGTCGTTGGCCACCGCGGGGCGCTGGCTGCAGCCGTTGGCCCTCACGCCCAAGTCGCTGTGCTCGGGCTACCACGTGGAGCTCGTGAGCGACGACCGAGGGGAGGTGTTCGGCACGCTGTCGGTGTTCGTCGACGACGCGCACTACGTGGAGCTTCAGCGCGCCGAGACGACGGCTTCCCTCCGCGAGCTGCGGGGGCGGGTGGAGGTGACCGGCACCGCCGTCCACCTCTTTGAGACCCGCGCTGGAGGCGACCGGCGGTTCGTGCTCGCGGTGGGCCCGTTCAATCGCAAGTTTGCGGAACAACTGCGTTGGGGTCTGCTCGAGCAGGAGCTCCCAGCCGTGACGTCGCTCGGCCTCGATCTCGTTGGGGAGCCACTGCCGCTGCCCTGATGCGTTCTGCGCCTCGGCCCGTCGCGTGGGAGTCGCCTTCGGGCGCGACCGGGGGGTTGGCGCCGAGGCTCGCGCGCCGCGGCTCGTGTGCAAGGCGCGGCGACGCGCTACAACAAACAAAGCAACCCCAGGATGTGGTTGCCGGCTGCCGAGCGTTGCTACGGTGAACGAGGGTGAGGAAGCGATTCTGGATTGCGGTGGGCCTTGGAGCGGCCGTCGGGGGCGGGGCGGTCCTGTCGTTTGGCCCGATCGTGCGCTCACGGGTGCAAGCCCGCGCCGCTCGCTACGGCGCCACGGTGGCGGTGGAGCACGTCGTGCCCGACTGGAAGGGCGTGCGCCTTCGCGGCGTGGAGGTGACCGTCGAGGCCATGCCTGGGGTGCGGGTGCGGCTCGACGAGGTGGTGGTGGGTTGGGACAAGCGACCCCGCTCCACCACCGGTGGCAAGATCCTCGCGGTCGGCACGGTCGCCGCGCTCTCGGGCCAGTTCGACACCTGGAAGAGCACCTACTTGAAGGGGGGCGAGGGGGGCGGGACGAGCCGCAAGCTCGCGATCGACGACTTCGCGTTGGAGTGGAAGAGCGCGGAGCAGGGCGCGACGCAGACGGTGAGCGCCACCGGGCTCTCGGTGTCCAAGGAGGGGGCGGTGGTGAGGGCGTCGGCGGCGACGCTCGCGGGCGCCTACGGTCAGGCCAAGGTGGACGTGGCGGGCGGCTCCATCGAGCTCGTTCGCGACGACGGGGGCTACCGCATCGCAGCCCTGACCACCGCCGGGCTCGAGCTCACCTACGATCTCGGCGAGCGGCCGGCAGCTCCGCTCACTCTGCCCGCGACAGAGGCCTCTGCTGCGGTAGCGCCGCCGAGTGGAACGGCGAGCGCTTCGAGCGTTGTGGACGCGGGCGCGCCGAAGCCCTCGGGAGCGGACGCGTCGCCGCCTCCACGGGTGCTGGCGGCGCGGAGGGCTCGCGCCTGGGCGGTCGCGCTCGCCGAGAAGACGCAGTCGCTGCTCGGTCCCGACGCGGTGGTCGCGCTCGATGGGGCTTCGGCGCGGCTCGGGCTCGGGGCCGAGGTGCTCCACGTCGGCCCCGGCAAGCTCACCTTGACGCGCACCGATGGCGACTGGGTGGTGGCCCTCGCGCCGAGCTCGGCGCGCGTCCCGAGCCCCACCGAGGGGGCGGTCGCGGCGGCGGCGACCGATGGCCACGCGGCGAGCGACGGTCAGAAGCCGCTCACCTTCTCGGTGCGGGTGCCCTTCGAGAGAGGACCGGGCGGCGAGGCGCCCGAGGCGCGGCCGTTCCTCGCGGAGGTGCACGGGGGCCCGGTGTGGCTCTCGATGCTCGGGTTGCGCGAGGGCGACTTCGGCCTCCGCGACGTGCACCAGACGCGGCTCGAGGCGGACGTGACGGTGGTGCTGCCGCCCGGCGAGGAGGTGGTGTCCATCGACGGCAGGGGGCGCATTCGGGAGCTCTCCATCGCGGATCGGAGGCTCGCCGAGGAGCCCCTCACCGGCGTGGCCCTCGCTTTTCGCACCAAGGCCGAGGTGCGCCTCGATGGGAGCAAGATCACGCTCGCCGACACCGAGGTGGATCTCGGTGACATTCGGTTCCTCATGGATGGCACCTGGGAACGGCAGGCGGGAGAGCACAAGGTCGCGCTCGACTTCGTGTTGCCGCTGATGACCTGCGAGAGCGCTTTCGCGTCGATCCCCAAGGGCCTGGTGACCGATCTCGAGGGCATGCGCTTCGCCGGCTCGCTGTCGCTGAAGGGACACGCCCGCTTCGACACGGCGAACATCAAGAAGGCCTACGACGTGAGCTGGGACGGAACGCTGAGCTGCCGCGTCACCCACGCTCCAGCCAAGGTGGCCGTCACGCGCTTCAAGACCAGCTTCGAGAAGGTGGTGTACACCCCCGACGGTCAGGAGCGCATGATGACGTTCGGGCCCAACACCGAGTCGTGGGTGCCGCTGTCTTCCATCGCGCACTTCATGAGCGGCTCGGTGCTCGTGACCGAAGATGGGCGCTTCCATCGCCACCGCGGCTTCGATCACGAGGCCATCGTCAACTCGATCCAGCAGAACATCGAAGCGCGGCGCTTCGTGCGGGGCGCGAGCACCATCAGCATGCAGCTCGCGAAGAACCTCTACCTCCCGCGGACCAAGACCCTGTCACGAAAGCTCCAGGAGGCCATCCTCACGCTGTACCTCGAGCAGGAGCTCACCAAGCGCGAGCTGATGGAGCTGTATCTCAACGTGATCGAATACGGGCCCATGGTGTACGGCATCGGCCCGGCTGCGAAGCACTACTTCAACAGTCACCCTGCGCGCCTGTCGCTGAGCCAGTCGATGTACCTCGCGTCGATCTTGCGCAACCCCAAGCAGCAGTTCTTCGGCGCGGGGGGCGCGGTGACCGAGTCCCACATGCGCATGCTCCGGCTGTATATGAAGATCCTGCACAAGATCGGGCGCATCACCGAGGAGGAGCTCGATCGTGGGGTGAGGGAGACGGTGGTGTTCGGCACGCCGGCCCCCATCGTGGCCCCCCCCGAAGACGACGACGGCTACCCCCTCGACGGAGGGGACGCCACGCTCCCCGCCCCCGGGCGGAGCCCCGACGGGCCCACCTTCGAGGCGAACGCCGGCTTCTAGCCCCCGGGGATCCCGCGTCCCCGCTCAGAAGGGGATGTCGTCGTCGTCGGGGCCGAACGCGTCGGCGGGGGGTGGGGCTTGTTCGCCGCCCCCGCCGCCGGCAGGGCCACCCCCGCCCCCGCCGCCGGTGTAGCCGCCCCCGCCGCCGCCGGTGTAGCCGCCGCCGCCGCCGCCGCCACCGCCGCCACCGCCGCCGTAGCCGCCGTCGTAGTCGCCGGGGCCGGGGTCGTCGAACGGGGGCGGTCCAGCGTCGTAGCCGCCTTCGTCGCGACGGCTGCCGCCGCGACCGCCGACGAGGATCAGGTTGCGGGCGCTGATCTCGGTCTTGTATTTCTTCTGGCCGTCGCGGCCTTCGTAGGTGCTCGAGCGGATCGAGCCCTCGACGAAGATGCTCGATCCTTTGGTGAGGATCTTGGCGAGCGCCTCGGCGCGGCGGCCCCACAGCACCACGGTGTGCCAGTCGGTGCGCTCCTTCTTCTGCCGATCGCGATCGAAGTAGGTCTCCGTGGTCGCGAGGCGAATGTTGAGCACGGCCTGCCCACTTTGGGTGAATCTCAGCTCGGGGTCTTGCCCCAGGTTGCCGAGCAGCATCACGCGATTCAATCCTTCAGCCATGGCTCTTCCTCTCGTCTTCTCGTGGGGAGGGAAGCGGTACGCGCCCCCCTGTGACGCGTCAAGCCGGCGGTCGCTCCGGCCCGCGCGCGTGTGGTCTCCACTCTCGATGATCCATCGCTTGGGGGAGGCGAGAGTTGCCGCAGTTTTTCACGGAAGCTCCCGCGTGAAGGGGGCGGCGCGTCACGGGGCGAGGGGCGCGGCGGCGCCGGCGATCATGCTGGAGAGCACCAGCTGGGCCACGGTGAAGTAGATGAGGATACCCAGCACGTCGACGAGCGTGGCGATGAACGGGGTCGAGCTCGTCGCCGGGTCGAGACCGACCCGCTGCAAAATGAGCGGCAACATGGCGCCGACGGTGCAACCCAACAGGACGATCGCGATCACCGTCACCCCGATCGTGGCGGCCATCCCGTGCCCTTCGCCGATCATCAGCACCCGCATGACCCCGATGAGGCCGAGCCCGATCCCCAACAAGAGCCCTTGGCCGAGCTCGCGCAGCAACACCCGCCACCAGTCTGCCACCGTGACCTCCTCGGTGGCGAGCCCGCGAATGATGAGCGACGCCGACTGGCCGCCGCTGTTGCCGCCGGTCGAGATCAACATCGGCAGGTAGAAGGTGAGCTGGGTGACGGCCTGGATGATGGGGTCGTAGCGGCGGATGAGCGATTCGGTGACGAACTGGCCCACGAACAGCACCGCGAGCCACGGCGCGCGCTTCTGCAAAAACGTGAGCCAGCTGGTGTTGAAGTAGGTGTCGTCCATCGGCTCGACCGCGGCGAGGCGGTGCACGTCTTCGTCTTGCTCCTCCTCCACGACATCCATCACGTCGTCGACGGTGATGAGACCGAGCAGGCGCCCCTCGCCATCCACGACGGGGACCGCGGTGAAGTCGTACTTCTTGAGGGTGCGCGCCACCTCCTCCTGATCCATGTCCGGCGGCACCGAGTGCATGTGTTCGCTCATCACGTCGCGGAGCCTGGTGTCGCCGTCGGCGAGGATGAGATCGCGGATCGAGGCCACGCCGCTGAGGCGGCCGTCGTCCTCCACCCCGTAGATGTAGTAGATGGTCTCGACCTCGTCGGCCTGCTCGCGCAGCCGCTGGATCACCTCGTTGACGGTGAGATCCGGCGAGAGGCGCACCAGATCGGTGGTCATGAGGCCGCCGGCGGTGTCCTCGGGCCAGCCGAGCAGGGTCTCCACCTCGGTGCGCGCCTCGGGATCGAGCGCGTCGAGCAGCGCATCGCCGATGGGATCGGGCAGCGCCTCGACCAGATCGACCCGGTCGTCGGGCGCCATCTCGCTCACGATGGGGGCCAGGCGCTCGGCCCCGAACTGCTCGATCATCTCGGCCTGCTCGTGGCCCTCGAGCCGCTCGAAGACGTCGGCGGCGGCGTCGACCCCGAGGTGCTCGAGCACGAGCATGGCCTCGCCCTCGTCGAGGAGCTCCAGCAGATCTGCGAGATCCTCGTTGTGGATCTCGTCCAGCAGGGCCGCGAGCTGCGCTGGATCTTGCTTCAGGAGCTCACGCACCTCGGGGACGATGGCCACGGCGACGCGCATGGCGCCCACAAACCACAGATCGTCGCGGAATCAAAGCACAAGCGTCCCGGGCCGAGGGGGTGAAGCGCCAACTTTGTTGACGTATCGACTCGCGATGGACAACCGAGATGGCTCTTCGGTCGCTGCGGGCTGCCGAGAGGCGCGGTCGAGCACCGGTCGTCTTTCGCTGCGTACCCGTGATTTCAAGAACGTTCACAGGTGACAAGCGCGATCGCGGGGAGGCACAATACGCTTGGCACTGCGGTTGCCTATGGAGTCTGCGCACGATTGCGGGTATCGGTGGAGGCTCACGTAGCTTTTGCCAGCTCACGTGCGTCGGGTCCTCATTTCCGGGCTCCCAACGCGAGCCTCACTCTGGACGAGCTTCACGGAGACAGCGATGCAAGAGAAGAAACGTTGGCGCCAGTTCCTTCGGGTAGGCGCGATGACCGCCGCGGTGGTTGGAGCGACCGCCACCGGAGCCGTCGGCTGCCTCGACCGACCGATCGAGCCGGTCGAGCCGCGGACCACGTCGACCATCATCGAGCGCCTCACCCAGAGCGCCGTCGACAAGATCGATCTGCTCCTCGTCATCGACAACTCGCGCTCGATGGCGGACAAGCAGGAGATCCTCAAGCTCGCGGTGCCCGACTTGGTGCAGCAGCTGGTGAACCCGGCCTGCGTCGACGACGCGGGGATGCCCTTGCCTTCGGATCAGCAGCCCGCCGACCCGCTCGCCGACTGTCCGGCCGGGAGCGAGCGCGAGTTTAGCCCCATCCTCGACATCCACATCGGCGTCATCACCTCGAGCCTCGGTGGCAACGGCGCCGACGCGTGCTCCGGGGCGAACAACCCAACCGAGAACGACCGCGGGCACCTGATCTCCCGCGGTGGCTCGGGCGACGCGGTGCCGACGTATCAGAACCTCGGCTTCTTGGTGTGGGATCCGGACACCGCCAACCCGTCCCACAACCCGCAGGGCGAGACGAGCCTGGCGGCGCTGAACACCAACGTGCAGGAGCTGGTGGGCGGCGCCGGCGAGGTGGGCTGCGGCTACGAGGCGATCCTCGAGTCGTGGTACCGGTTCCTCGTCGAGCCGGATCCCTACAAGGAGATCACCATCGAGGGGAACAACGCGAAGCTGCAAGGCGTCGACGACGATCTGTTGAAGATGCGCGCAGACTTCCTCCGCCCCGACTCGCTGCTCGCGATCATCATGCTCGCCGACGAGAACGACTGCTCGATCCGCGCCGGCGGCCAGTTCTACTTCTCGGCCCAGATCCTCCAACCGGGCACCAACAACCCCTACCACCTGCCCCCAGCCCGCGCCGCGTGCGCGAGCGATCCGAACAGCGAGTGCTGCCGTTCGTGTGGGCAGGGCCCGGGCCCGGGCTGCGACGACAGCGCCGATAACTGCTCCGGCGCGCTGTCCGCGCTGGATGACCACATCAACCTCCGCTGCTGGGATCAGAAGCGGCGCTTCGGCATCGACTTCCTCTACCCCATCGAGCGCTACACCAGGGCTCTCACCTCGACGCAGGTGCCCAACCGCAGCGCGCAAGAGGTTCCCAACCCGCTGTTCATCGACCTCAACCCCAACGATGACAACAACGCGGTGCGCGACCCCGGCCTCGTGTTCGTGGCCGGCATCATCGGCGTGCCGTGGCAAGACATCGCCCGCAAGAACGAGAGCGGCCAGCCGGATCTGCTGGCGGGTCTGAACATCGAGGGCGAGCCGGTGGGCGGTTTCCAGAGCGGCGCCGAGCTCGCGGTCAACGGCACCTGGGACATCATCCTCGGCGATCCGAGCTGCTACCACCAGGGGAGCTGCCTCCCCACCGATCCGCTCATGATCGAGTCGGTCTCGCAGCGGAGCGGCGCGAACCCGGTGACCGGTGAAGCGCTCGTGAACTCCGGCAACGGCAACAGCATCAACGGCCACGAGTACGACATCCCGCAGCGTGACGATCTCCAGTACGCGTGCATCTTCGATCTCGTGGACGCCCAGACGCAGATGCCGATCACGCGCGACTGCACCGGCCAGCAGAGCTGCGACTGCAACGGCAACATGGGGACCGATAACCCGCTCTGCAACGGCACCAGTCAGCTCCGCGCCAAGGCCTATCCCGGCGTCCGGGAGCTGGCGGTGCTCCGCTCGGTGGGCACGCAGGGCATCGTGGGCTCCATCTGCCCGGCCCAGCAGACCAACCTGGGCCAGTTCGACTTTGGCTACCGCCCCGCCGTCGGCGCCATCGTCGAGCGTCTCAAGCAGGCCCTCGGCGGCCAGTGCCTCCCGCGCTCGCTCACCCCGAACGCGGAGGGCCAGGTGCCGTGCATCATCCTCGAGGCCCGCATCGTGTCGGGCGGCGAGTGCAGCAGCGTGTGCGACGGGACCAACGGTCGGCGCGCGATCGATCAGAACTCGCCGGCGGTGGTGGCGGCCAAGGCCGATCCCATCACCAAGGACGCCGCGGGCGGCGAGATCTACAACTGCTTCTGCGAGATCACGCAGCTGACGGGCGACGATCTCGACGCCTGCCAGGAGGACGTGGCCGACAACCCGGTGAACTCGAGCGGCGACGCGGTGCACGGCTGGTGCTACGTGGACGCGTCGACGGCGCCTCCGCTCGGCAACTCCGAGATCGTGGCCAAGTGCCCCGAGAACGAGAAGCGCATCATCCGCTTCGTGGGTGATGGCGAAGGCGCCGCGGGCGCGGTGCTCTTCATCACCTGCACCGGCGAGTGACGCGCTCGGCGTGAGCTCTCCCTGGGGAGCTCGCGCGGGGCACGGACGCGGGCCCGGGCCTTTGGCTCTGGGCCCGCCGCCATTTTGTGGCTAAACGGCTAGGGAGGGATGAAAAAGAAAATCCTCATCATCGAGGACGAGCCCCACATCGTGCTGGGCCTCACCGATTCGCTCGTGTTCGAGGGCTTCGAGGTGGTGTCGGCGGACAACGGCAAGAAGGGGGTCGCGCTCGCACGAGACACCAAGCCCAACGCGGTGATCCTCGATCTCATGCTGCCCGACACGAACGGCTTCGTGGTGTGTGAGCAGCTCCGGCAGCTCGACCGGTTCGTGCCGATCCTCATGCTCACCGCGCGCAGCGGCGAGGCCGACAAGATCCGCGGTCTCGACGCGGGCGCCGACGACTACATCACCAAGCCCTTCAGCATTGGAGAGCTGGTCGCGCGGATGCGAGCCATCCTCCGGCGCGCCGAGCGACCCGCCGAGCTCGTCGAGGCGTTCATGATCGGCCCGGCGACCATCGATCTGACGGCCCAGACGGTGGACCGAGGCAAGGGGCCAGAGCAGCTCTCGTTCTACGAGGTGGGGCTCTTGCGGTTGCTGCACGAGCGCGCCGGACAGCCCGTGTCGCGGGAGGAGATCTTGCAGAAGGTGTGGGGGCTCACCGCGGGCCCGTCGAACCGCACCGTCGACAATTTCGTGGTGAAGCTGCGCAAGAAGCTCGAGCGCAAGCCGGACAAGCCGAAACACATCCTCACCGTGTACGGTTATGGGTACAAGCTCGTGCCGTGACGGCGACCCATGACCCTGCATCCACTCACCCAAGGCGCCCTCGGGGTAGCGGTCCTCGCGCTCCTCGGGGCGCCACCGCGCCTTTACGAGGTGGCGCCGGCGGCCGTCGCGGGGCCCCTCGCGACCCCGTCGTCGGAGAGCCTCGCCCTCGAGCCATGGCGCTGCCCGCCGCGGACGCTCCCGGAGCGCAGCGGCGACGGCTTGACGTGTCTGCCGCTCCCGGGGGCCGCCGAGCGCCTCGACGCCCGGCTGCGACGGCTCGCGGAGGTGCCCCCGAGCCCGGCCTACTTGAAGATGACGGCGCCGACCGAGAGCATCCCGCGGCTCCCCGCGCGGCCGGAGCCGTATGCGGCGTATCAGCTGCCCGTGAGCCCGGTGATCGCGGTGGGCACCGACACCGAGCCGCCGGCACCGGGTGAACCCCCGCGGCTCGGCATCAAGCTCGTGACCGAGCCCGACGCGCCGGTGACCCTGATCGATCTCGAGGGCCAGACGAGCCGACCGGAGGTGGTGCTGGTGGGCGAGCTCTACGGCATCACGGTGGTGGTGAAACACCGGGTGGAGCACGCCTCGGCCGCGGGTGTGCGCGAGCTCCTGGTGTTTTACGGCAACTTGGCTCGTCCTGGGCCGAGCATCACGAGCGGCGCGCGGCTCGGCCCGATGGCGGTGGTGGGTTTCGTCGGCGACGGGGAAGAGGCGGAGCCCTTCGTGTATTTCGAGGTGCGCCAGGAGCAGGCGGCGCTGGCGGGGCCGGCCGAGCACCTCGCGGAGCTCGTGCGCCACAGCGTGTCGGTGGACGCGCGCAACGTGCTCCCCCTCGTGCCCGCCCCCGCGCCGAAGTGAGCGGGGGCGGCCTCGAGCCCGGCGCGGGGGGCGAACGACGAGGATTTGTTGCGTCGTTCCGGCGCCGTTGATACCCGTGCGGGGGTGTCGGTCACCAATCAACTGAGTGCTTTGTTCGAGGCCGAGCGTGAGGCGCGCCGTCTGCACGACGAGCTGGCCGCGCTGGCCGAGACCCCAAAAGGACGTGACGAGCTCGTGGCGACGATCCGCGACGGCGTCGAAGAGGCGGCGAAGGGGGCGTCCGAGGAGGCGGTGGTGCGGCTCTCGTGCCTCGCCCGGCTCCTCGGCGAGCTCGACGGGCCCGACGTCGCCGATCTGCTGATCCGGGTGCTCGACAGCGAGCACCCGGAGGCGCGCAACGAGGCCGGCGAGCAGCTGCAGGGCCTCGCCTTCGATCGCTTCAAGGAGGTGGCACAGGCGGTGGAGCGTGCTCTCTCGACCCTCGGCAAGGGGTCGAACGCGCTCGTGGAGCTGCCCTACGTGCTGGTGGAGGTGCCCGAGGGGGGCGTGGTGGCGCTCCTGTCCAAGTTCCTCGAGCACGACGATCCGGACGCGGTGGCGGCGGCCATCGAGGCGCTCGTCGAGGTGGGCGATCCGGCCGCGGTGAAGCCCCTCGAGGCGTTGCTCGACGACGAGCGCACGAGCGTGCTCGGGGAGGAGGACGACGCGGAGGCGGAGGTGGCCATCGGCGATCTCGCAGGGGAGGCAATTTCGCTCTTGAAGGGCGAGGACCCATGACCTTGGGGGGCGGCATGACGGCGGCAGAGGCAGCCATCTACGAGTCGCTCGTCGTGTCGCGCTACATCCAGGTGTTCGGTGACCTCGCGGTGCCTCTCCTGTTGCCGTTTCACCCGGCGGTCGTGGTCCACCTTGGCTGTCGCACCGGCTACCCCGCCGCCGCGATCGGTCGGCAGCTGCCGGGCTGCACCGTCACCGGCGTGGACGGCTCGGCGGCGGCGCTCGAGCTCGCGCGCACCAAGGCGAGCCTCATCAGCGGCGTCGCGGCGAGCTACGTGCACGCCGACGTCCTCCCCACGCCCCTCTCGCCGGAGGTGTTCACGCACGCCTTCTCGCTGCACCCGCTGGGGCTTCGCGGCGACTTCGCGGCGATGTTCGCGGAGCACCACCGCCTGCTCCTCGGGGGCGGACAGATGGTCACCTCGCTCCCGCTGCGAGGGTCGTTCCCCGAGATCTACGACATGCTCCGTGAGTACGCGCTCCGTCACGACCAGCCCCACTTCGGCGAGGCGGTGGACGCTGCCTTCACCCACCGGCCCAACCCCGAGAGCTTGGTGACGCAGATCGAGCAGGCGGGGTTCCTCGAGGTCGACGTGGGCATCGAGCTCGTGGCCATCACCTTCGAGAACGGCCGCGACTTCCTCGACGATCCCATCGCCCGGCTGGTGGTAGGGCCCGACGTGCGCGCCTCCATTCCGGTGGAGGCAGGCGTGGATGCGGCCTGGGACTACGCCTGCCACGCGATCGCGAAGTACTGGTCGGAGATCCCCTTCGAGCTCACGGTGAACATCGGCACGGTGTCGGCGCGCAAGCCGAACTGAGTTTGCTGGAGGGGGCTCCGCACCCTCCCCCTCACGCTGCGCGCGTGTCCCCCCTCCTACCGCGTTGCGGTTGGGGCCCCAACGCCCAAGCGCGCTTCGCGAGAGCTCGGTCGTTTCCGGTCGGGTCTCGAGTTTCCTGTTGGGTGCTGCCGCAAGGCCCGGGTTCTTTTCTGGTCCGGTCTGCGACGTCCGTTCGTGACGTTCGGGCCGTCAGCGTGGGGGCGCGTAGCCGAGCGAGCGCGCGATCACGAGGATGACGATGCCCAGCCAGAGCACGCCGCCGAGCATGAACAGGAGCACCAGCAGCTTGTCGTCGCGCCAGCGCTTGATGGTGGGCACGATGTCGCGCTCGGGCATCAGGATGCGATCCACCAGGTGATGCAGCGGCATGCCGCCCGGAGTTGGGGTGCCGCTCTGTTGGGGGAGCTGAAAGCCCATCGTCGTCAGGCGCTGAGCGTCGTGGCGCAGTCGCTGGCCGGTGGAGGGGACGCCGCTCCCGATGGCCAGCGCACGCATCCAGGGGGCGCGCTCGTAGGCGTTGTCGAGGGTGACGGTCTTCAAGAGCTCGCCGAGCTTGGTCAGCACTGCTCGCGCCTCGGCGAGGTGCTGGAAGGCCCGCACCCGCTCTTCCGGCTTGTTCTCGGCCGACAGCTTGTCGAAACACATCGACTCGATGCGGGCCATGAGCCCGTCGAGCTCGGTCTGCACGCGGGCCGGCGTGTCCGCGGCGGTGATGTTGACCGGGAGGTTGAAGCCCCACGGCTCCTCGTCGACGCGGGCGGGACCCCAGCGGAAGGCGTCGCCGAAGCCCCAGAGGTCGTCGTAACCGGTGACGAGGATGTAGGTGGGCACGTCGGCGCCGAGCGCGCGTCCCACGTCGATGAGGTCTTTGCGCAGCTCCTTGGCGTAGTCGTCGACGGCGTCGTCGCTCGAGTCGGCCAGCAGGGGGACGCTCACCAACAAGAGGATGCCGTCGATGGGCTCGCGCGGGCGCACGAGCTTGAGCGCGCCGCAGAGCTCGTCGAGGCGCCCGTGTTGTCGCGACGGACCGAGCACCTGGCTCTCCGGTTCGATGAACACCGCCTTCTCGGGCATCCAGTAGGTGCAGAGCGACATCGTCTGCATCACCACCGGTCCGTCCCCCCAGGGCCAGCTCAAGTTGAGCGCGCGGATGGCCGTGGTGCGGCCGGTGCCGGGTCGGCCGAGCACGAGGTACCAGGGGAGCGCGTAGGCCACGTCGGGCGCCCCACGGGCTGCGCGCGCCTGCGCAGTGACCACGGTCGCGAGCTCGGTAGCGAACTGGCTCATACCTTCAGATGAACATCCACACGGCGGTAGCGGTGGCCGAGAGGAACAAGAGGACGGCGATGGTACGGCCGAACCAGAGCGACTTCCACCACGGAACCGCGAAGCGGTCGAGGTCTTCGGCGTCTTCCTTGCGGGTGGGCCGCAGCGAGCCGCCCGACCAGTCGCGATCTGGATCGACACCGAGCTGCACCGACAGGTCCCGACGCAGCTGGGCGAGGGCGTACTGATCGGCGCCAGGGAGCGCGTAGCAGCCCATGAAACCGACACCGAGCACGGTCGCGAAGGTGGCGATGACGCTGGCCGGGCCCTGGCGCACACGCTGGAGGCGTTCGAACACCTCGACGCCGGCGTTGTTGGTGGAGAAACGCGTGGCCTGGAGCGAATACTGGCTCCACATGGGGCGAAGATCGGGCAGGCCCATGGCGATCTCGTCGATGAGGGCTGCGATGGCGAACATGCCGTCCTCGGCCGACTGCACCGGGAGCTGCTGGGCCTCGCGCGAGCGCTTCAGCTCGTCGAGCATGTAGTTCGCGTGCTGGTGGACGATCTGGGGCTGGGGTCGCACCGGGGCCTGCTGCAGCATGCAGGCCCACAAGAGGACGTCTTGTCCAAATACGCCGATGGACTGTTCCACGCGGACCCGAGCTTAGTTAAAACGCCCGCGGCGGAACAGTATCGAACGGAAACGGCGTCGCCGATGCGGTGGCGCCACAGGAGAGCATCCCATGACCGACATCGAGAACATCATCGCGCGCGAGATCCTGGACTCCCGGGGCAACCCGACCATCGAGGTGGAGGTGCTCACCGAGAGCGGGCACGGCCGGGCGGCGGTGCCGAGCGGGGCCTCGACCGGCGAGCACGAGGCCATCGAGCTGCGCGACGGTGACAAGGCGCGGTATCTGGGCAAGGGCGTGCGGAAGGCGGTGGAGAACGTGGAGCTCCACCTCGGCCCGTCGATCCTGGGCATGGACGCGATCGATCAGCCGGCCATCGACAAAGTGCTGCTCGAGGTGGACGGCACCCCCAACAAGGCCAAGATGGGCGCCAACGCGATCCTCGCGGTGTCGATGGCGGTGGCTCGCGCCGCCGCCGACGCGCTCGGCTTGCCCCTGTGGCGCTACCTCGGAGGGATCAGCGCCCGCACCCTCCCCACGCCGATGATGAACATCCTCAACGGCGGCACCCACGCCGACAACGGGCTCGAGGTGCAGGAGTTCATGATCATGCCCCACGGGGCGGAGACCTTCGCCGACGCGCTCCGCACCGGCGCGGAGATCTTCCACACGCTCAAGCGGCTCCTCAAGAAGGAGAACCTGGTGACGGCGGTGGGCGACGAGGGAGGCTTCGCGCCGCGCCTCGAGTCGAACGAGGCGGCGCTCCAGTGGGTGCTGCGGGCCGTCGAGGAGGCGGGCTACAAGCCCGGGGACGAGGTGAGCATCGCGCTCGATCCGGCGCTCACCGAGTTTTATGACAAGGCGTCGGAGCGCTACACGTTCGACGGGGAGGCCCGAACGCGGGAGGAGATGGTCGACACCTACGCGGGCTGGTGCGAACGCTTCCCGATCGTGTCCATCGAAGACGGCCTCGCGGAAGACGACGCGGCCGGCTGGAAGCTCTTGTACGCGCGGCTCGGTGAGAAGGTTCAGCTGGTGGGTGACGATCTGTTCGTCACCAACATCGAGCGCCTCGCCTGGGGCATTCGCGAGTCGCTCGCCAACTCCATCTTGATCAAGCTCAACCAGATCGGCTCGGTGACGGAGACCCTCGACTGCATCCGGATGGCGCAAGACGCGGGCTTCGGTCGCGTGATCTCCCACCGCTCGGGCGAGACCGCCGACACCTTCATCGCCGATCTCGCGGTGGGGACGAACGCGGGCCAGATCAAGACGGGGAGCCTTTCGCGCTCGGATCGGGTGGCGAAGTACAACCAGCTGCTTCGCATCGCCGATGAGCTCGGCGCGGGGCAGGTGTACGCGGGCCCGGGCCCGCTGCGCGGAAAACGCTAGCGCGGCGCCAGAGTTTCAGGCCGAGGGCGGCGGGGGGGTGGTCTCGAGCTGGGATTCGGGGGGGAGCTCCAGGAGCTCGCGGGTGCGGCGAAACAGCGCGGCGAGGGTGGCGTGACTCGGCTTCACCTCGCCGCGGGCGATGGCCCACACCTCGTCGCGTACGGCCGCGTTGATAGGGGTGGGGACGCCGCGCGCCGCCCCCCGGGTCACCACCTCGCCGTTGAGGAAGTCGATCGCCGGCGGGCGCCCGCGCTCGATGGCGTTGAGCATCGAAGAGCGGAGACGGCGGTAGCGCGTGCCCACCGCGAGGAGGAGGGTGTGCTTCGCCACGAGGCTGGCCGAGCCGAGGCTTGCGCGCCGGTCGCTCTCGGTGAGCGCGATCCAGTCCAGATCGAGCGTGCCCGCCACTTTGCGGAGCCGGACGCCCTCGGTGCGGGAGACGTCTACCGTCTCGGTCATGATTTCGAGGGCGAGCCGCCGCACGTAGCGCTTGCGCAGGAGCGCGCCGAGGCGGTCGCCCCCGAGGGTTCCGAGCGACGAGATGGCGCAGTTGATCGCGAGCTTCGACCAGCGCGAGCCCATGAGGTTGTCGGTGACCTCGACCGGGCCGATGGCCTCGAGCAGTCGCGCGAGCTCGCCCACTCGCTCGTCGGTGGTGCCGTCCATGCGTCCGAGGGCGAAGCCGCCGCTCGAGGTGCGGTCGTACACGCCCGGCTCCACCATCGATGCGCCCCAGGCGATGACGCCACCCATCACGCGTTGGTCTCCCGCGATGGCCGCCACGCGCGGCTCGCACAGGCCGTTCTGGAACACCACCATGAAGCCATCGGGGGCGAGGTGCTCCACCACCGAGCGGGCGGCCTCTTCAACCTGCGGGGGTTGGGTGCAGAGCAGCACGAAGCTGAACGGAGGGGCGCCGTTGGAGAGCGCGGTGACGGCGCGTCCCTTCACCGTGCCAAGCTCGAGATCGCCGCGGGTGCGCAGGCCGTGCCGGTTGATGGCCTCGGCGATCTCTTCGTTGCGGGTGAGCAGCGTCACGTCGGCGCCCTGGTGCAACAGGCCCGCGCCGACCGTGCCCCCGATCCCTCCACAGCCGACGACGAGGATCCGAGGCGCGGTGGTGGTTCCCATCATCCATTTCTACCACGACGTCCGGTGGGCTAAACACGTCGCATGGGTTGGCGGCCGGGTGTGTCGGCGAGGGAGCTCGCGTGAGCGACGACCCCCCTCGGGGGCATGGGGACGGCCCGGCGCCGGCGCACGCCAGGCCCTCACCACGAGGGCGTGCTCGACTCCGCCTCGTGCCCTCCGACCTCTGGCGGTGCCTCTCGCTGGCGGTGATCGTGGCCGCGTTGTTCCTCATCGCCGGCATCGACGGGAGCGGCCTCTGGGATCCGCACGAGCTCGACCGGGCCGAGCTCGCCCGGCGGATCGCGATCCACGTGTTCGGGGCCGAGAACCTCGTGGTGGCTGGCGACGAGAACTCCCTGCCGACGCTCTCCGATCTCCGAGGTGGGGAGCTCGGCTTCACGGCGATGGCGGCCGGCTTTCGCGTGTGGGGCCTGCATCCTTTCGCGGGCCGCTTGCCGCTCGCGTTCTTCTGTTTGGCGGGCGTGCTCGCCGCGTTTGGCTTCGTGGCGCGCACGGTCTCGCCGCGGGCCGCGCTCTACACCGCGGTGGTGCTCTGCACCATGCCCGCCTTTTTTCTCCAGGCGCGCACCATGATCGGCGAAGCAGCGGTGCTGGCCGCCTTCGCGCTGTGCTTCTTCGGGCTCGGCGGCGCGCTCCTCGAGGAGCGCGTCGGTCCCGCCGCTGTCTTCGCGCTGCTCGGCGTGGTGGGGGCGATGACTGGCTTCCTCAGCCGCGGGCTCATCCTCGGGGTGGCGGCCCCACTTCTGGGGGTGGGCCTGTCGTGGCTCGCCCTCGTGGGCGGCGGCGTGAGGGCCTGGCGTCGGCTCCGTCCGTCGGCGATAGGGGGGCTCTCCCTCGTGGGGGGGGCGGGCGCTGCGTGGCTCGGGAGCCGACCGCTCGTGGAGGGCGGCCGCCACCTCTCCGAGGTGAAGCGTGTGCTCGGGGTGGCGGTGCTCCCGAGCCCCCCCCTCGAAGCCACCTTCGATCTCGCCGTTCGCGAGCTCGGCCATGGGCTGTTCCCTTGGAGCGCGCTGCTGCCCTTCGCCCTCGGCCTCGTGCTCGTGCCCGCCCCCGCAGGCCGCGCAGCGCCGCGAGGGGACGCGCCGCGAGGAGAGGCGCCGCGGCGCCGGGCGGTGCGTACGCTGCTCGTGGTGGGCGCGGCCACGGCCTACGCCGCCCACGTCGCGCTGGCGCCGTTCGCGGGGGTGACCGCCTTCGTTGGCGTGACCGCGCTCGCCGCGGTGCTCGGCGTGGCCATCGAGGAGCTCGATCGACGACCCCCGCTCCCGGTGGTGGGGGTGGGCACGCTCTTGTTGCTCGCGGTGCTCGTGGCAGATCTCCGGGGCATGCCCCACAAGGGGCTCTCCGCCTTCGCCGTGCCCGACGCCGAGCTGCCGCTCGGGATCGCCGAGTCGCTCGAGCCGGCGCTCCTCGTCGCGACGGCGTGGTTCGCGGCGCTCGCGTTGGCCACCTTCGCGGCTCCCGAGCCGGGGCTCCCCGCGCCGCTGGCCGCGCGCGTACGGGCGCGCCTCGCTCGCTACGAGACGATCACCCGCGAGCTCGGCGCGATCTGGGGAGGGAACCTCGCCTTCGGCTTCCTCGTCCTCGAGGCGGGGCTGCTCGGGATGGGGGCCACCATCCTCATCGGCCGGCGCCTCGGGTGGCCGAGCGTGGCCACCATGTCGCGCACGTGGGCCTACGTTGGCCTCAACCTGTGGTGGTTCGTGCCGCTCGGCCTCTGCACCCTCCCGCTCTTGGTGGACGTTGCGCGTCGCAGCGCCGGCTGGCTCTTCGAGCGCACCGGCACGCCGCGGTCGGGGGGGATCTTGTTGGCCGCCCTCGGCGCGGGGGCGGTGTTGTCGGTGGGCTACTACGGCGCGATGGCCGAGCAGCTGTCACCCAAAGGCGCGCTCGATGCGTACGCGTCGTTGCGCCGTCCTCACGAGCCGCTCGGCCTGCTCGGCCTGAACGCGCGCATGGGCCGCTACTACGGTGGGGGCGACGGCACGACGCTCTTGTCGAGCCCCCGCGAGGCGGTGCGCTTTCTCGTGGATGACGCGGGCACGACGCGATGGCTCGTGTTTCGGCAAGGGCGTCTGGCCGAGCTCAACGCATTGTTCCGCGACGAGCGGAGTGAGAACCTCCCCATGGTCGACACCGGCTCGGGCAAGATCTTTCTCGCCACGAGTCGACCGCGCGAGACCAGCAACAACCCGCTGGAGCCGTTCGTGCGCTCGCGCCCACCGGCGACGCTCCAACACCCGCTCGACGCCCGGTTCGGCGACGCGCTCGACGTGCTCGGCTGGGAGGTTGTCGACGACGACGGCGCGCTCGTGGACGCGGTGGAGGTGGGGCGGAGCTACCGCATGCGCTTGCACCTCGCGGTGCGGGCGCGCCTCGGTCGCTCGTGGCGCGCGTTCCTCCACGTCGAGGCCGCCGGTCGCCGCCACAACGGCGATCACGATCTGCTCGGCGGCCTGTACCCCACCACCTTCTGGCGTGTGGGCGATCACATCGTGGACGAGCATCGGTTCGCGCTCGAGCGCCACTTCCCCCCGGGGCCCTACGCCGTCTACTTCGGCTACTTCATCCATCGCGAGCGGATGCCGGTGACGCGCGGACGGCACCACGAAGACCGCTTGCGCGGGGGTGTTCTCGAGGTGCGCTGACGCGCTCCGCCGAGGCTATGGCGCGACGTAGACGTCACGCGCGGACAGCGGGCGTCTGCGTTCGCGTTCGCGCTCGACGCCGGTGGGGAACAGCGATAGGTCTTGATCGATGGCTGGGTCCGAACCGCCGCAGACGGACCAACGCGCAACCCACCGAGCGGACGTGTGCTGGGACGTGGACTGCGAGACGGAGGAGACCTTCCTGTTCGCCTCGATCACGAACATCTCCGAGATGGGGATCTTCGTGCGCACCAACGATCCGATGCCGGTGGGTACCGTCCTCACCCTCAGCTTCACGCCGCGCCCACCCGACGCACCGTTCACGATGAAGGGCAGGGTGCACTGGCTCAACCGGTTGACCGTGTTCGGTGACAACCTCAACCCAGGGATGGGGATCATGTTCATCGATCTGCAGCGCGAAGAGCGCGAGCGTCTCGTGTCGGCGATCCGCACCATCGCCTATCTGCGTGGCGACCCCACCGATCTCAATCGGAACTGAGGTGAGCCAGACAGGAGGGACGATCCAGGCCGAGGGGGGAGCCCTGCTGGGCGCGCCTCACGGCCACGAGCTCGAGCGTTTGAGGCGCCTCTACGTCGCGCTTGGGCAGATCAACCGCGCCAGCGTGCGCCACCACACGCGCGAGGAGCTGTTCACCAGAGTGTGTGATGTCCTCATCGGCCATGGCGGCTTGCTCATGGCTTGGATCGGGTGGTGCAACGAGGCGACGCACGAGCTCGTGGTCGTGGCCAGCGCGGGCGACACGAGCGGCTACCTCGACCGCGTCGAGGTGTACACGGACGACCGGCCGGAGGGCCACGGACCTTCCGGCACCGCGTTCCGAGAGGACCGACCCTACATCTGCAACGACCTCTTCTCGGATCCAGCCAGCGTCCCGTGGCGGGGAGAGCTCGAGCGGCGAGGGTTCGGCGCGTCGGCGGCGCTTCCCATCCACGAGGGCGGCCGCGTGCGGGGGACGCTCAGCGTCTACGCCGACCGGGCGGGCTTCTTTCGCGACGAGGAGATCTCGCTCCTCGTCGAGGCTGCGGCCGACATCTCCTTCGGCCTCGACTACATGGCCAAAGAGGAGGCCCGCCGGCAGGCGGAGGCGAGGGTCGAGCAGCTGGTCGCCATCGTGGATGGTGCCGACGACGCCATCCTCAGCACGTCTCTCGACGGCACGGTCACCAGCTGGAACCCGGCCGCAGAGCGCGTCTTCGGCTGGAGCGCGGACGAGATCGTCGGCCACTCCATCGGCGCCGTGATCCCGCCCGAGCTGGCCGACGAAGCACGGACGATCCTCGAACGGATCCGCGGCGGCGCGCGCGTCGCGCAGCTCGAGACCCTCCGCGTGAGAAAGGACGGGGCGCGGTTGCCCGTCGCCATCACCGTGTCGCCGATCTGGGGTCCAGCTGAGGCGGCGGGCAGCGCGCGCGTCGTGGGTGGCTCGATGATCCTGCGCGACATCACCGAGCGCAGGGCCGCCGAGGCGGTCGCCGCGAGCGAGCAACGATTTGCCAGCGGCCTCATCGAGGCGATGCCGGGGATCCTCTATCACTACGACGAGACCGGGCGGTTCCTCCGGTGGAATCGCAACTTCGAGCGCGTATCGGGCTACACGGCGGCGGAGATCGCGCGAATGCACCCGCTCGACTTCTACCGCCCCGAGGACAAGCCGCTCATTCAGCAGAAGATCGCGGCCGTGTTCGAGCATGGCGAGGCGACGGTGGAGGCGCCGCTCCTCGCCAAGGATGGCACCACCACTCCCTACTTCTTCACCGGTCGCCGCGTCATGCTCGATGGGGCGCCGTGTCTGGTGGGGGTAGGCGTCGACATCGCCGAGCGTCGGCGCGCCGAAGACGCGTTACGGGGCAGCGAGGAGCGCTACCGCACCACGCTCGACACCATCCTCGAGGGCTGTCAGCTCCTCGATTTCGAGCTCCGCTATCTGTATCTCAACCCCGCCGCGGCGCTGCAAAATCGCCGGCCCAACGACGAGCTGTTGGGCCGGACGATGCCCGAAGCGTGGCCGGGCATCGAGGCGACGGAGGTGTTCGCGCTCCTCTCGCGCTCGCTCGAGGAGCGCGTCTTTGTGCGCGACGAAGTGGCGTTCAGTTTCTCCGATGGCTCGTCGGGGTGGTTCGACGTGAGAGTTCAGCCCGTCCCGGAAGGGATCTTCGTGCTCTCCATGGACATCACCGAGCGCAAGCTCGCAGAGCGGGCGCTGCGCGAGCTCAACGAGAGCCTCGAGCGCAAGGTGGCCGAGCGCACCCGCGACCTCGACGCGGCGCGTGCGCGCGCGGAGGCGGCGGATCGCGTCAAGTCGGCGTTCCTCGCCACCATGTCGCACGAGCTCCGAACGCCGTTGAACTCGGTGCTTGGGTTCACCGGGATCGTGCTCAAGGGCATGGCGGGACCCCTCACCGACGAACAGGTCAGGCAGCTCGGCATGGTGCATGGGAGCGCGCGGCACCTGTTGGACCTCATCAACGACGTGCTCGACATCTCGAAGATCGAGGCCGGGCAGCTCGAGACGCGGTGCGCGCCCTTCGAGCTCGGCGCGGCCATCGATCACGTCGTCGCGTCGGTGAGGCCCATGGCCGACAAGAAGGGCCTGGCCTTGCACGTGGAGCGGCGCGGGCTCGACGCGCCCATCGAGAGCGACCGTCGGCGGGTGGAGCAGATCCTGCTCAACCTCCTGAACAACGCGATCAAGTTCACCGAGCGCGGCGCGGTGACGCTCACCGCCGACGTGGTGGACGAGCCCGATCCGTCGGGGGCGCCGAACGTCCGCCGCCGCGCACGGATTCGCGTGGCCGACACGGGCATCGGCATGAGACCGGAGGACATCGCGGTGGCGTTTCTCCCCTTCCGACAGCTCGACGCGGGGCTCCAGCGTCGGCACGAGGGCACCGGTCTCGGCTTGGCGATCTGCGAGCGGCTCGCGAGCTTGCTCGGCGGGTGCATTCACGTCGAGAGCGCGTGGGGCCACGGCAGCGTGTTCACCGTCGTGTTGCCTTTGTCTCCGAGCGACCCGGCGCTGGCTCGCTGACGCCTACCGCGGCGCTCGCGAACGCTGCGGTCGCCCGATCCGCGTCACGGCACGACGCACGCGCCGTCGTCGCCGCACGCGCCTCTGCCGTCGGCGCAAGGCGCACCGGCAGGAGCGGCGTCGCTCCCAGTGAACCCATCGGGGTGGCACCAGCCGATGGTGCAGGGGTTGCCGTCGTCGGGAAGGTCCTCGGGGGCGTGCTCGAGCTCGATCGCGCCGTGCTCGCCGCAAACCAAGCGATGGCAGTCGCCGGAGCGCTGGAGTTGCTCGGGCAGCGGCGCGCCGACCGCTTCGGGGCTGGGGACGATCACGCAGCGGTCGCGCTCGCACACCTGGTCGTTGCACGGGAGCTCGACGTCCGGGCATGGGAGAGTGGCGCCGCATTCCCCGAGGCCCTCGTCCCATGGAGAGGCGTAGCGTGGCAGCACGCACGCGCGCACCGTCCCGCCGGCGACGGTCACCGCGGAGCTCCCGTCCGCGGTCACGAAGTGCGCGTCGAACCGGGCCTCCACCACCTCGCCGGCGCCATGAAACACGATCGTGTGAAGCTCGCCATGGGTCAGCTCGTACTCGAGGTCGGGGCCAAGGCGGAGCGAGCCCGCGTTCAACACCTGTCGCTCGCCCGTGAGCTCCCACGGCTCGAGGCTGATGGACGACGCCGCGTCGTCGGCGCACGCTCGGATGTCCGCCCTCCACCCATCGTTGAACGCGACCACCGCGCCGTCGTAGTGGGCGAGCGCGAGCGTGTCCGAGGGGCACGCGCGGTCGAACACCAGACCTTCGACGTGGATCCCCGTGTCCGCGCAGTCGTGCGGCCACGCTTCAATCGGCTCACTTGGCTCCTTCGGCGGGGACGCAGGCCCTGGAGGCGCCGTCTCGTCGGGTGGCGAGCGCCGGTCACGCTCGACAAGAACGGCGGGACCACAACCCGCGTCAACGACAGCCAAGAGAACGACGGGGAGCACGCGGCGGAGCTCGAACGGCGGCGCGAGCGCGCACCTTCGCGCGAGCGAGCGCGTCCGAGCGAGAGCGCGAGGAAGGCGAGGCATGCCCCGTCCACAGCAACCCCCGTGCCCGCGTCCTCAGCGCGATGTCGAGCGCTTACAACCTTGCGCCGCGCAGCCCGATAGAGAAGTGACGTTCACGTGATCGCCGTCCGACAGCAACCGCGTCGCTCAGCGCGGATCGACCATCCGAGACACCCGTCGGCCGAACCTTCCCCCCGGCGTGAACAAGAACGGAGTGGGTGCCATCACGCTGGCTCGGCGGGCGCCGGCGCGAGGAGCACGGTGGCACCGGCCACGACGTCCAGGGCGCCAGCTGGATCGCAGCCGTAGATGCCAGCGCCCCACGCGCCGTTGGCCTCGACGACGGCCCACCCGCGGTGCTCGATGATGCCCACGTCGATCACGATCGCGCGGGGCGTGAAGCCGCGCATCGCCCGCAGGACGGCGCTGGCGAACGTCTGGGCCTCGCTCAGCTCGTCTGCCGGTGCAGCATAGTCCCGACCGACGGCGGGTTGACCCTCGAGGACATACGGCGACACGGTGATGACCTCCTCGTCGCGGCAGAAACAGCGATACTCCGAGATCCACCGCACGGGCTCCGCCACGAGCACCGGGCTGTCGGCGTCGTACTCTTCGGGAAGATCGCGGCCGGCTTGAAAGACGCGCGCCGTGAAGGTCTTGTCGTTCGGGGGCTTCACGAAGGCGGGCGCGGTCCCCTCGCGCGCCGCACCCAGCGTCGTGAGCTGCACGGAGCGAAGTCTCAAGTCGCTCGGCACGCGCACCAGCCAGTCGTCGGGCGGATCGAGGAGCGCGCGCTGGAGACGCTCGGCGATGGTGGGCGCAAACAGCGCCTCGGCGTAGATGACGATGTCCACCTCGCTGATCGCGGGGACGGTGATGCCTCGCACGCGCACCGTCGACCAGCCTCGCCGCACGGCCGCACGCCACAGCGCCTGGGCGTCGGCTGTGTGGCGTGAGGAGAGCACCAGCGTCGTCATCCAGAAGGCGTACCCCCACCGCGCCCCGACGGCGACATCCAGCTCACGATCCCTCCGTCATCGCCATGACGCTCCGTCCACGTGGCGGATCGGCCGAGGTGGGGCTCAGGGGGAGCAGCGCGTCAACCTCCGTTCACGGCGACGTGCTGTGCCGCGTTCACGCGATCGGCCCAGGTGCCTGAAACAAAGTGGCGGCACTACGGCACGGTGTGTGCGTGGGGCGCTGGCGTGCGCATGCTCTTGGCCATCATCCTGCTCGCTGCCGCTGGTTGCAGCGGCGAAGGAATCACAGGGATCGACAACCTCGGTGTACCCTGCACCGACGACGGGACCCGCGTGAGCTGTGTGCACGCGACGATGACGACCTGTGTGGGCTTGGCCAACTGGTCGTCGCGTGAGGTGCACTTTCAGGTCCCCGCGGACGAGGCACCCGCAGCTGGCTGGCCAGTGGTGATCTTCTTTCAGGGTTCGTTCGTCAGTGCGGAGACGACGTGGGCGCCCGCGTCGAACCACTTCGGGGCGTTCGCGCTTTCCCGAACCTATCAGCGACTGCTCGCGTCGGGCTTTGCGCTCATCACGCCCGAGACGCGCTTCGACGGCGCGGCGTACTGGGACACGAACGTGCCACCATTCTCGTGGGACTGGGAGCTGTCCGACGATCACGAGCTCATGAACACCATCCTCGAAGAGATCGCAGCAGGCACCTTCGGCGACCTCGATCGGAACGCGCTCTACGCCATGGGGATCTCGAGCGGCGGCTACATGACGAGTCGCATGGCAGTCTCCTACCCGGGACGCTTTCGGGCGCTCGCCGTGCACAGCGCAAGCTACGCCACCTGCAGCGGACCCATCTGCGACGTTCCCGACGACCTCGACCGCGAGCACCCGCCGACCCTGTTCCTCCACGGCGGAGATGACGTGATCGTGGATGTCGGTACGGCCGAAGACTATGCCGAGGCACTCGACGCGGCGGGGGTGGAGAGCGAGCTGGTGCGGAACGACGACGCGGGCCACGTCTGGCTTTCGGAGGCTGTCGAGGCGATCCCCGCGTGGTTCGAGAGTTACGAGAATCCACCGTGAGTCTCGCCCGGCGCTGCCGCGGCCGTGCGAGCCTCTCGATGGCGGCGGCTCCCGTGCGGCGGGGTTCGCCTCGGGTGAGACGTCCGTGGTGGAGGCCACCGTCGCTATTCCCAGCGAACAGCTCGTCGAGCTCGTGTACCCGCGCGTCGAGTGGTGGCCGCGGCCGGGACGCCGCCAACACCGCTTCTCGTCGACCCCGGCAGCTCGGCGAGACGGCGCGCAGCCATCCTCAGTCCAGCGGAACCGGCGGGTGGTTGGTGAGGGCGCGCACGACGAGCCGCTCATCGGTCGCGGTGTACCAGACCCATAGGTTCTCTCCGCCCACGCGACGAACCTGCACGACGAGAGCCGGCGGCATCATCGCCTCCGTGTCGCCCGGACGGGTAGCGATGGCGCGTTCACCAGCGCGCCCAACGTGGCCGCCACCGCGCGTCTCAGCTCGCTTCCAGGGCGCGCCAGTCGTCGGAGCGCGCTGTGGAAGGCCCGGCCTCGGACGAGGACTCGGGCCAGGGGTCGTCTCCCTCGCCGGTTTCGAGCCAGCGGAGGTAGGCCTCGGCGTCCATCTCGCGCAGCTCATCGGCGCCATCGAACGCGCCGGCCGCCACATCGTCCGGATGCGGCCCGTGCTTCGGCCGTTCGGGCTCGGGCTTCGGTTTGCGCTTGGGGTCCGCCACCACCAAAACCTAGCACAAGGCCACCTGCGGCAACGCGCGGTCCGTCAAGGAGCGCGTGGCCCGCGCGTCACCTCGCCCGCGCCGAGCTGCTGCCCCTGGAGGCCATGCTGGGCCAAACCGGAAACGCCCGCCGAGTCTGACGGGCGTTGTCCATGAGTGGTTGCGCGGGCCCGTTCCCAACGATCTCTACGGAGGAGACCGATGGGATTCCGTGGTGCTTCGTGGTTCCTAGGCCGCCGGACCGGAGGAAGGACTCGTCGCTGTGGAAGCGTCGGTCATGACTGGCCGGAGCCCTCGACGATGCGTCGAAGCGCTTCGTTCACCGCTTGCTGGCTGCCGAAGTGGGGCCACAGGTCGGTGTCGATGGCGACGATCTCGCCCGCGCTCCGAGCAGCATGGTGGCCGCGACCCGAACGCCGACGGAACCGCTTCTCATCGATCTCCGGCATCTCGGCGAGCGACTCGGCTGTTGGCTCCGTCGGCTCAGTCGCCTTCTTCGTAAATTTGTCGCTCATGGTTCGTGGCTCGGCGAGCGCTGATGACGCGAACGCGGTCACCGCGCTCGGTGGTGATGACGTACAGGATAGCCCCTCGCGGAGAAGCCGCCAACGTGACCAGGTTCTCCGGGAAGGTCAGATCGTCGAAGTCGATCGCCAGCGGATCGAGCATGGCGGCGATAGCCTCCTCGAACGTCACGCCGTGCTTGGCGACGTTCAGGTCCGCCTTGTCGGCGTCCCACTCGAAGTCGCCGTGCACCACCGTGGGCATGGTTCCTTCTACGGCGGGCTCGCTCCTGCGTCGACCCGCGGGCGTAGAGAGCGTTCGAAGTCGCGCTGAAATCGGACGCACAAAACGCGAAGAGTCCCGCTGGGATGGCGAGACTCCTGTGGTTGCGCGGGCGGGATTTGAACCTGCGACCTTCGGGTTATGAGCCCGACGAGCTACCTGACTGCTCCACCGCGCAAGCGCAAAGTACTCAGCCACGCGGCGATGTCAACGGGTATAACGCGGAACGTGAAAAGGGCTTTGGAATTCACGCTGAGGGCCGGGGTGGGGGTGGTGTTGGGGGCTTGCTCGGCGAGTGCGCCGCCGGCGTCGGAGACGCGGATCAACCCGGACACGGTGCCGAGCCTGGCCCTCCTGTCAGGCGGTAGCCGGCGCGGGGAAGACGTGTCCGGACACGGGGCCGGCGAGAGCTGCGAAGAGGTGAACCAGCGGGAGCGGCGTCGGGCACGCGAAGAGGGCGCAGGGGAGGAGGCGCCCGAGGAGCACGCGGCCGAGATCGAGGCGGTGCTGAACGACGGTGGCTATCTGAGCTCCTGCAACGTGGCGTCGTCGTCGTCGGTGGAGCTCTGCGTGGCCGTGATTCACGGGAAGGCCGAGGGGGTGACGGTGTCGCTCGGTCCCGGCACGCTCGAGCAGGCCGACTGCATCGCCGACGCGATCCGCCAGCTCTCGTTCCCCCACCACGATCTGGTGTCGGTGGCCCGCACCAACTTCGATCCAAGCTGACGCGCCCGCACGACGACGTCGGCGTCTCCGACCTCGGCGCGACGACGTCGGGGCGAGGCAGCTAGCCCGACGCCTTCGGTGCGTGATGACGCAGTCAGTGCGCGACAGGCGCCGACCAGGAGCAGGTGCGTTCCGCCGTTCGGGTGGGTGTTCGACGGTGTGGCGTTTGCTAAGCTTCGCGCTTGGTGGATCCGCGCATGTCTTGGTTGTCTGCTTGGTCTTCGTTTTGGTGTTCATTGGGTGCTTGGTCTCCTTCGTCGCCGGGTTGGTCTCCTTCGTCGCCGGCGCTGCGTCCCTCGGCTTGGTGTCGCCGCCGGTCGTGGTGGACGCTGGGCGGGGTGGTTGGGCTCGTGCTCTCGGTGGGCGCGGCCGGCTGCAGCGACGACGAGACGACGGCGCCGCCGAGCGGTGAGCCGCGCTGGGAGGAGGCGTTCGACAGCGCGTCGGCGGGCTCGCTGTCGGGGGTGTGGGGCTCGGGACCCGACGATGTGTTCGTGGTGGGGGGGACGGACGCGGGCGGGGAGATCCATCACTTCGACGGGAGCAGCTGGGAGCGGATGGACGCGCCGGCGCTGCCGCTGTTGGTGTGGGTGTTTGGGTTCGGTCCCGACGACGTGTTCACGGTGGGGACGGACGGCGCGATGGCGCACTACGACGGCACCGCGTGGTCGGTGATCGACGTGGGCACGACCGAAGATCTGTGGGGGGTGTTCGGCTTCGCGCGGGACGACCTGTGGATCGTGGGGGGGAATCCGTTCGACGGGGCGCCGCTCATCCTGCGCTACGACGGCGACACGTTCACGCCCTACGCGGTGGAGCCGAGCGAGAATCCGCAGGACGCGAAGGCGCTGTTCAAGGTGTGGGGGATCGGGAGCGAGCTGTTCGCGGTGGGGCAGAGGGGCCTGATCCTGCGCTTCGACGGTTCGGCGTGGAAGGCGACCGGGGCCGGGCCGCTGGCCTCGCAAGACTTCGTGTCGCTCTGGGGCACCGCCGAGGATCACATCGTGGCGGTGGGGGGCCGCAACAACGCGCGGATCGCGGTGTGGGACGGGAGCGCGTGGGACACGGTGGGCCCGGACGCGCTCGGGGGGCTCAACGCGGTGCACATGGTGAGCCCGGATCACGCCGTCATCGGCGGGATCCTCGGCTTCGTGGGGCGCTTCGAGGTGGCGAGCCGCGAGGTGGTGCGCGAGGCGGATCCGTTCAGCCGCGTCGACATCCACGCCATATGGGGTGACGGCGCAGGCAAGCACTACGCGGTGGGGGGCACGTTCCTCAACCCGCACGAGGGGATCGCGCTCGTGCGTGCTGCGGGCGCTCCATGAGTCTCATGAGCCTCCGGCTCGGCGTGTCGCGTCTCGCATGGGCCGCGCTCGGGCTCGGGCTCGGGGTGACGCAGGCGGTGGCGCTCGGCGGCTGCGAGCTCGACCCCCACCCGGTGGCGCACGGGCCGGTGGCGGCGGGGGTGTCGGCGCGCCTGGGCGAGCCGGTCCCCTACGCGAGCCCCGAGCAGCTGGCGGCGTTCGCCCGTGGGCGGCAGGTGTCGCTCCGGCGCTTCGACCGGCGGGCGGGGCTTGGGCCGTTGCCTCGGCGTGTTGCCGGAGGCGACGCCCACCGTGCTGGTTGCGCTCGAGCCGATCGGGCGCCGCCGCCCGGGGACGGTCGACGTGACGCTGGCCCACGAGCTCGGGCACGTGCTCGGACTCGGCCACGTGGAGCGGGAGGACGATCTGATGGCGGTGTCGCCGCCGCGCTGCCTCCCGGAGCTCAGCGCCGAGCAGCTCGCCGTCGCGGTCCGGGCCCCGATCCTCGCCACCGCGCGCCGAGACCATCGCCGGGCACAGCCGCCGGCCGGGGGGCCGCGCTCAGAGCTCGAGCCAGTCTGGCAAGAGCGGGGACGGGCTCCCGGTGGAGATCACCCAAAGCTGATGGGCGGCGCGCGTCGCGCCGATGTGCAGCTGATAGCGCGCCTCCTCGTTGTCGGGATAGGTGTCGGCGTTGACGTCGACGAGCACCACGTAGTCGTACTCGAGGCCCTTCACCTGGCGGATCTCGGTGACCTCCACCCCCGGGCGAAACGCGAAGTCGTAGTTCTTCACGCGCCGGAGGTTGGGGACCTCCGCCATCGTCAGCGCCTCGTGGTAGGCGTCGGCCTGCTCGGGGTAGCGCGCGAGCACGGCCACCGTGGCGCGCGGCTCGCGCTGAAAGAGCGGCCGCAGCGCCTCACCGAGGAAGGCCGCCGCGGCTCCCTGCGACGGCAGGCTGTGGTGCTCGACGGGTGCTCCAGAGCGTGTCGCCACCGGCTCCTCGGGATCGGCGAGCGGCCCGAGCACGGCGCGGGCGAGCTTCAGCACCTCGCGGGTGGAGCGGTAGGCGATGCGCAGCGGCTCGATCTCGACGTGGGACAGATCGAGGGCACGGGTGACCTCGCTCCAACGCACGAAGCCAGTGTCGACGTGGAGGCGCTGCGAGGTGTCGCCGGCGAGGGTGATGCTCTTGGCGTCGGTGACGATCTCGGCCAGCATGCAGATGTCGACGGGTGCCAGATCTTGCGCCTCGTCGATGAAGAGGTGCTCGAAGCGGAGCGGCTTCTTCTTCTTGCTGCGGAGCGGGCCGCACAGGAGCTGGTGGGCGCGGAGGAGGAGGGCGTAGTCGTCCATGTCGACGGTGGCGCGCTCGTCCACCTGCTCGACGACGCCATCCGCACCCTCGATGACCGGATCCGGCTCGTCGTCCTCGTCACGATCCGCGCCCCACTCGAGCACGGCGGGGCAGCGATCGGCGGTGTAAGCGAGCACGCGGTCGAGCTGTTGCGGGGTGAGCCGTCGCTCCGACTCGGGCTGCTCGGCGTAGGCGGCGCGGATGCGATCGGTGGCGGTGAGGGTCTCCGCCCAGAGGTCCATCGCGTCGGTGGGGCGAACGCGCCCGGCCTTGCGGAACGCCTTGGCGGCCGCGCTCATGAGGCGCAACACGAGTGGATCGGTCTTGAGGCGACTCACCTCGGCGGGCGTGTTGTCTTCTTCGGAGATCTTGGCGTGCCGCGGGTAGTGCCGCTCGAAGAGATTGCGCGCGAAGTGCCGCCACGTGAGCACTCGCACGCCGCCAAGGCCGAGCGCGTCGAGCAGCTGGCCGATGTAGTCGCGCAGCGCGGGCGTCCCCACCACCACCAGCATCCGGTCGGGGGTGAAGCGGTGCTTGGCCTGAAACGCGAGGTACGACATGCGGTGCACGCCGATGGTGGTCTTGCCGCTGCCGGCACCACCCTGGATGACCACCAGCCCGGCGTCGGGCCGGCTGATCAGCTCGAACTGGCGCGCGTCGAGCAGCGCCGTGACGTCTTGCAGGTGACGGTCTTCGCGCTGCTCGATGGGACCGTCCACGCCAAGCATGCCGCGGATGTGCTCGGCGCGGACCGCCGAGCCTTCGCCTCCCTCGAGCTGCACATGGCGCTGATCGATGCGACGCCACCCTCCCTCGCGCGTGCGCAGGAACGTGCCTTGCGGTGCGTCCACACGGCGCAGCTGGCCCTCGCTGATGGTGAGCGTGCGCCGGAGCAACACCTTGCCCTCCACCTCGCGCTCGCCAAACACCTCCTCGTAGTCGGCGCCCTCGTCGTAGCGGTAATAGAGCTGGCTCACCGGCGCGTGGCGCCAGTCGACGATGCGGATCCCTTCCTTCGGATCGATGTGCGTGGTGCGGCCGATCAACACGTCGCGCACGCCCCGACCTTCCTCGTCGAGGCGGAGGTGGCCGAAGTAGGGGCTGGCAGGGTTGATGGGCTCCACCACCGGCTTGCTCCGGCTCGACGCTACCGCCGCCACCTGTTCCATCTGCGCCATCAGCGCCGGCACGTCCTCGAGTCGCGCGGTTGCGATCTGGTCGCGCAGCGTGAGGAGCGCGCTGTCGTCGCTGAAGTGCATCGGCGGCCGCGAGGGACGGAGCCGCGAGAGGTGGGTGACCACGCGCTGACAGAGCGCATCTTCTTCCTCGGCGACGGACGTGTCGTCGCCGTGCGGCTCGTGCTTGTCGGGATCTGTGTCCACGTGTGGTTCTTTTCGCGCCGGGGGCCTTGTGCCCGCGGATGGGAGGCGAAGGTGCTATAAAAGATGAGCACGTGGGTCTAGCATGAAAGCCTCCGACGCGCGTTTGACGTCTCGGTTCGTGGTGCTGCCGGCCCGCTGGGGTAGGCGCGTGGCGGCGGCCGTGGTCGGAGGCCGCGTGGCCGCGGTCGTGCTCGGAGGAGCGGTGCTGGGGGCGGGGACCCTCGCGTCGGGCTGTGGAGCGAGCATCCAGGCGATCTACGAGGGGGACATCCGCTTCGAGCACTGCATGGCGCTCGACGCGCAGCCGCAGATCGCCGCCAGCGACCGCCGGGCCTGCTGGACCGAGTGGGTCACGCACTACACCTATGGGCAGACTCGCGATCGCGTGCTCCACGCCCAGCTGCGTATCCAACAGCTCGGTGACTCGGGCGACGTCGTCAAGTCGAGCGCGGTGTTGTCCCCGAACACCGCACCGCTCCCGCAGCTCAGCAAGAGCCTCCTCGAGCAGCGGGAAGACTTCGCCCCCGTCCACGCTTGTCACGCCGAGTGTCGCGTGGTGAACGAGGCGTGCCTCGACGGCTGCGACGCCTCGACGCAGCGGAGCGGCTGCAAGCCGGGCTGTGAGGCAGGGCTCCGGCAATGCACGCAGCAGTGTCGGTAGGGCGCCGCAGTGTCGGTAGGGCGCCGCAGTGTCGGTAGGGCGCCGCAGTGTCGGTAGGGCGCCGCAGTGTCGGTAGGGCGCCGCAGTGTCGGTAGGGCGCCGCAGTGTCGGTAGGGCG
>CAYOAL010000029.1:18621-40341 GCA_964401935.1 uncultured Polyangiaceae bacterium | reverse complement strand
AGGGCGCCGCAGTGTCGGTAGGGCGCCGCAGTGTCGGTAGGGCGCCGCCGTGTCGGGAGGGCGCCGCCGTGTCGGTCGCTCGGCCATGGACAGCGAGCCGGCGCGAGGAGCCGAGCCCCGCGCCGGTCTTGCGCTCGTGAGGTGCCGACGCTACCACCCGCTCACCCGTGGGAATCTTTGCCCTTGGGGGCGCATTTCGATACGAGACCCATCATGGCACTCTCCCGGCCACAGCTGGACTCCGAGGTCGAACCCGTCGATCCCCCACCGGCTCGCGAGGTGGTCGTGACGCCACGCGATCCGCTCGGCGGGGATCCACCGCCGATGATCGAGCAGCGTGAGCTCCGCGTGGTGCGCCCGCCTCGTGCAGCACCGGCGAAGGCGGCCCGCGTCACCCGCGCCGAGATCAACCTCGCCAACGTGCGCCACAATTTCCGTGAGCTCATCGACGGGCTGGTGGCCGACCGCGCAGAGGCGCCGTCGCAAGGAGCCGCCACCCGAGCGCGCCTGTGGGCCGTGCTCAAGGCCGACGGTTACGGTCACGGCGCACGAGCGGTCGCCACCACCCTCGAGCATGCGGGGGTCGATGGGTTGTGCGTCGCGCTCCTCGAGGAGGGGATCGAGCTGCGCGAGGCTGGCGTGAGCTGCCCCGTGTTGGTGATGGGCGGCTACTTCGGGCGTCGCCGCGATGGCGTGGAGGCGCTCCTCGAGCACCACCTCACGCCGGTGGTGTACGACCCAGGGCAGATCGAGCTGCTCGCCGCCGCCGCGCGCTTCATGCAGCGCCGCGAGGTGGCCGTTCACCTCAAGGTGGACACGGGGATGGGGCGCCTCGGGGTGCGGCCTGCCGAGCTCGAGGGGACGCTGAACGCCCTCTCCCTTGCGAAGGAGCTGCGGGTGACGGGGCTGATGACGCACCTCGCCTGCGCCGACGCGCACTCGCTCGAGGCGACCCGCGCCCAGCTCGCGGAGTTCGACCGCGCCGCCGCCATCGTGCGGCGCGCCGGCTTCGCCCCCTCGATTCGACACGCGGCGAACAGCGCCGCCATGCTGCGGGCTCCCGAGGCTCAGCTCGATCTGGTGCGCCCCGGGCTCGCGCTCTTCGGGGTTCATCCCTGCCCCGGCGAGCCCTCGAGCGCGCGACGCCGCCCCAACCTGCGGCCGGCGATGCGGGTGCTGAGCGAGGTTGTGGCGCTGCGCGACATCGCGCCCGGCGAGTCGATCGGCTACGGCCACACGTGGACGGCGCACCGCGCGAGCCGCATCGCCACCATCCCGATGGGCTACGCCGACGGGCTGAATCGCGCCCTCTCCAACCGCGGCGAGCTCCTGGTGTGCGGCCGGCGTGCGCCCATCGTGGGGACGGTGTCGATGGATCTGGTCATGATCGACGTCACCGACGTGCCCGGCGTCGCGGTGCGCGACGAGGTGGTGGTGCTCGGAGAGCAGAAGGGGCGCCTCGGCGCCGACGTGATCACCGCGCACGAGATCGCGGAGAAGATCGGCACCATCTCGTGGGAGTGCCTCACCAGCATCAGCCGGCGCGTCCCCCGCTTCTACCGTCACCCCTGAGGCGGGCGCCCGCGACGCTGCGGTGGCGACGACGCTGCGGTGGCGACGGCGTGCGGTGACGACGACGCTGCGTCGACGACGTGAGGGGAGTGCCGCGGCGAAATGAAGAACGGCCCCGACGCCGCTCGGGCTTCGGGGCCGCTCCGGTGGAGCGCGTCGCTCAGCTACAGCCGAGCGAGTTGCCGCAGTTGAGACACTTGTAGCAGGCGCCGTTGCGCACGGTGATGTGCCCGCAGTTGTCGCACACCGGCGCGTCGCCCATCATCTCTTCGAGCTGTGCATCGAGCACGCTGCCCGCGCCCTCGTGGTGGTGGGCCACCTCCACCGCGGACACCGGCGCCGGCTCGTCGTCGGCGACGGCCGCCGCTTCCTCCTCCGCGCGCGACTCGGACGGGTCCTGAATCGGCGGCGGCTCTGGCGGCACGTGCGCCAGATCGTAGCGGGCGAGGTACTCCACGCCGAGCGTGCGGAAGATGTAGTCGACGATCGAGGTCGCGAACTTGATGTTGTCGTGACCCTCCACCGTGCCCTGCGGCTCGAAGCGGGTGAACGTGAACTGATCGACGAACGTCTCGAGCGGCACGCCGTACTGGAGACCCACCGAGACGGCCATCGCGAAGCAGTTCATGAGCGAGCGGAAGGCGGCACCCTCCTTGTGCATGTCGATGAAGATCTCGCCGAGCGTGCCGTCGACGTATTCGCCGGTGCGGAGGAAGATCTTGTGCCCGCCTACGCGCGCCTCCTGCGTGAAGCCGCTGCGCTTGCGCGGCAGGCGCACACGGATGCCCACCGGATGGGTGGCCGTCTCGGGGTTGGCGCGCACCAGCTCGACCGCGGTGGGCTTGGCGGTCGCAGCCTTGGCCGCCGCCTCGTCCTTCTTGTCCTTCTTCTCCTTCTTGTCCTTCGCGTCGCGCTCCTCCGCGCCGTCGTCGGTGGTGCCGAGGGGCTGCGACGCCTTGCAGCCGTCGCGATAGATGGCCACCGCCTTCAGGCCGAGACGCCAGCCCGCCTCGTAGATCTCGCGCACGTCGTCTACGGTCGCGTCGTTGGGCAGGTTGACCGTCTTGCTGATGGCGCCCGACAGGAACGGCTGCGTGGCGGCCATCATCTTCACGTGCGACATCGGGGCGAGGTAGCGCTTGCCGAGGCGGCCGCACCGGTTGGCGCAGTCGAACACCGGCAGGTGCTCGTCGCGGAGGTGGGGAGCCCCCTCGATGGTCATGTGACCGACGATGACGTCGCTGGCGCGCTGGATCTGCTCGCGGGTGAAGCCGAGGTGCGTGAGCAGCTCCTTGGGCTTCTCCCCCTTGCGGGCGCCGTAGCCGGGTACCCCCAGGCGCTCGTACGCGTCTTCGCCGACCACCCACACCGCGAACGCTTGAGACAGATCGAACACGCTCGGGAGCGCCTCCTCTGCCTTGTTGAGCTCCTCCTTGGTGAGCCCGAGCTGCAGGAGCTTGGCGCGGTTGATGTCGGGGGCCGCGAGCAACGTGTTCGTCCCCGAGATGTGCGCGACGATCTCTTGGATCTCGTGCTCCGAGTAACCAAGCGTCTCGAGGGCCAACGGCACCGACTGGTTCACGATCTTGAAGTAGCCGCCGCCAGCGAGCTTCTTGAACTTCACGAGCGCGAAGTCGGGCTCCACGCCGGTCGTGTCGCAGTCCATCAACAGGCCGATGGTGCCGGTGGGGGCGAGCACCGTCGACTGCGCGTTGCGGTAGCCGTGCTGCTTGCCGAGCTCGTAGGCGTCGTCCCAGTCTTGCACCGCGGCGCGCCACAGGTCGTCGGGGCACTCGTCGCGATCGATGGCGTAGGCCGCGTCGCGATGCATCCCCATCACCCGCAGCATCGGCTCCCGGTTCTTCGCGTAGCCTGCGAAGGGCCCCTTGCTGGCCGCGATCTCCGCGCTCGTTCGGTAAGCGGTGCCGCAGAGGATGGAGGTGACCGCGCCGGCCACCGCGCGCCCGGCGTCGGAGTCGTAGGGGAGGCCGAGTCGCATGAGCAGCGTGCCGAGGTTGGCGTAGCCGAGGCCGAGGGGGCGGTACTCGTGCGAGTTCTTCGCGATCAGCCGGGTGGGGTAGCTCGAGAGGTCGACCAGGATCTCCATCGCGGTGAAGAACACGCGCGACGCGTGGCGATAGAGGTCGACATCGAAGGAGTTGTCGTCGCGGAGGAACTTGGTGAGGTTGAGGCTCGCCAGGTTGCACGCGCTGTTGTCGAGGAACATGTACTCCGAGCACGGGTTGCTCGCGCGAATGCGATCCGTGTTCGGGCAGGTGTGCCAGCGGTTGATGGTGGAGTCGTACTGCACGCCGGGATCGGCGCAGGCCCAGGCGGCCTCGGCGATGGTGTTCCAGAGGTGGCTCGCGCGGTGGGTCTCGACGATCTCGCCGGTGGTGCGGGCGATGGTGTGCCACTCGTCCTTGGGTGCCATCGTGCGGGTGGGCGGCGGGGGCGCGGCGCCGCCCTCGGAGAGCGTGGCCGCGTGCATGAACTCGTCGGTGACACGCACCGAGTTGTTGGAGTTCTGGCCGCTGATGGTGTGATACGCCTCGCCGTTGAAGTCGGCCTCGTAGCCGGCCCCGATGAGCGCGCGCGCCTTCTTCTCCTCGCGCACCTTCCACTGGACGAAGTCGAGGATCTCGGGGTGATCCATGTCGAGGCACACCATCTTGGCGGCGCGCCGGGTGGTGCCGCCGCTCTTGGTGGCGCCGGCGGCGCGGTCGAACACCTCGAGGAAGCTCATGAGTCCGCTCGAGGTGCCGCCCCCAGACAGCTTCTCCTGCTTGCCACGCAGGGCGCTGAAGTTGGTGCCGGTGCCCGAGCCGTACTTGAAGAGGCGCGCCTCGTTCTTCACGAGCTCGTAGATCGACATCATGTCGTCATCCACCGACTGGATGAAGCACGCCGAGCACTGGGGGCGCTCGTAGGCGTTGTCGATCTCGAAGATCTCGTCCGTCGAGCCCTCCTTCGCGGCGGGGTTCCAGGCGTAGTTCCCACCCGCCCCGCGCACCTGGTACTCGTGCCACAGGCCGCAGTTGAACCACACCGGGGAGTTGAACGCGCCCATCTGGTTGGCGAGGAAGTAGGTGAGCTCGGCCTCGAACGCGTCGGCGTCTTCGGTCGACGCGAAGTAGCCGCCAAACTGATCGCCGGCCGTGCGGATCGTGTGAGCGATGCGGTACACCACCTGCCGCACGCTCGTCTCGCTGTGGTCCTTGTCACCGAACAGGCCCGCCTTGCGGAAGTACTTCGACACGACGATATCGGTGGCGAGCTGCGACCAGCTCGCGGGGATCTCGGCGCCCTCCATCTTGAACACCACCGACCCGTCGGGGTTGGTGATGACGCTGGTGCGCTTCTCGAAGCGGAGCTCGTCGAGCGGATCGACGCCCTCCGTCGTCACCCGGCGATCGAACTCGAGGCCGTAGGGCGGCTCGGTAGGACGCTGCGTCCGGCGCTTGCGCTTGGACCGCTTGTCGTTTCGAGCAGCCGACTCAGCGGCGTTTTTGGACGACTCAGCGGCGTCTTTGGAGCCGTTCCCCATCCCTCCCTCGCGACTACCTTCGGAGATGCTGCTACCCTCGGAGATGCTGCCCTTGGCAATGCTACCTTTGCCCACGATGTTCGTCTGCGCCATGTCGTTTCCCTAAAGTGGTGACGTAGGACGGAGCACCCCCTCGGCCAGACGCGCGGGGATGTCGCCCGACGCGTCGAACCGCAGGTGGATACGCCGTCCTCTCATTTGCCGTCCTTGTCGTTGTCTTTTGACCGGGGTGACAAAGGGGACAAACTGACGGAACGCGCGCGGTGGTGCGCACGCTCCTCCCCCCGTCCAGCCGGGCCCGCTGCTCGAGGCCAAGCTGTTCGTTCGAGTGGGCTGATGCCTACGTCTTCGGTGGACTTGCGGCCGGGTCGCGAGCGACTCGGGACGCCCGAACGGTCAGGCCTGCAACGGATCGAGGGGGTGCGCCAGCCACCTCGTCGAGAGGGCGGCTCTCGTCGAGGAGGCGGGGACACCCCAAGCCCTGGCCGGATCCAGCGTCCATGAGGACGGTGGGACCCAACCGGTGGAGCTCGTGTTGCGGCGACTCATGGTTCGTGGGGTGCCGACCGGAGGGTCGGCGAAGACGTTTGGGCTCGAAGATCCACTCCTGGATCTGTCAGCTCGGGCTCAAACGAGGGTTTCGATCACTACCCCAATGTCTAGTGGTTGATCAAACGAAAATTTTCTCTCTGGGGCCAAGTTGTGAGAAAGCATACGATCTTTTTTTGTAGGATGCAGGTCGACCTGAACAGGTGAAATCCTGCACACAGTTTCACCCCAGCAAGCCCCGAGTCTCCCCAGAACAACCGCGCAAGATCACTCCAGCTTTTCCACAGGCTGGGGAGTTCCATCGCCGCCCTGTCGGCCCTCGGGGAGCTTCCGGTGCGGCGCCCGGTTCGGAGCGACGGCTCGAGGGGGAGGCGGCGAGGCGAGCGCGGCGACGTGCTCGCGGCGAGAGGCTCGCGGTGAGCCGATCGGGGCCGGTGCTCACGGCGACGCGAGCGCGGTCGCGGCGACGGCTGCGCGGTCACGGCGACGGCTGCGCGGTCACGGCGACGCCTGCGCGATCGTGGCGGCGCGTGCGCGGTCGCGGCGGCGCGTGCGCGGTCGCGGCGGCGCGTGCGCGCTCGCGGCGCCACGAGCGGAGCGCCTGCACGCTGGGTACCGAAGGTCGGACTCGAACCGACAAGCCCTTGCGGGCAGCGGATTTTGAATCCGCCGCGTCTACCAATTCCGCCACTTCGGCACGCGCCTCGAAGCGCAGGCGGAGGTTAGCGCGCATGAGGCCTAGCCGCCAAGCGGCAAACACCACATGATGCGCGCAAGACGGTATGGCCGACACCGATCTCAAGCGCGTGCGGGAGCACATCGACGCCATCGTCCTCGGGGAGGCGACGCTTACGCCGGAGGAGGTGAAGGCCGCGACCGGCGATCTGCGCGGGGCGCTCGCCGGGCTCCAGGTGATTCACATGCAGCTCCGCGACCGAGCCGCGGCGCTCGGCCATCGCGAGGCGTGGATCGACGGAGTGCTGAGCGCCGCTCGGCTCGCGATCTGGGAGTGCGACGTGCGAGGGGTGCGCAAGATGCTCGCGGAGCCGGCCACGTTCGCCAACCTCGAGGCCGACGTGAGCTTGGTGCGAACGCTCGCCGAGGAGCTCAAGGTGCAGACGGCCAACGCCGACGCCCTCGCGCTCTTCGGGGCCCGCAGCCGCGAGATGCTCGACGCCTGTCTGGATGAGCTGGCGCGCGACGAGGCGGTGCCGCTGTTTCGCGCGCTGTTCCGGGCGATCGGTCGCGGCGACACGCACGCGAAGCTCGAGGGGTTGATGTATCGCCTCGATGGCGCGGAGATCCACGTCGCGGTGGCGCTCGTGGCGCCGGACGACGGCGGTCGGGTGACGCTGGCGTGGTCGGACCTCACCGGCCACCACGAGCGCCTCCTCGCCGAACAGGCCGCCCAGCAGCAGTCCAAAGAGCTCGAGCGCGTGAACAAAGACGTCGAGCGGCTCTTCCACGCGGTGTCGCACGATCTCCGGGCGCCGCTCCGCGCGGTGCAGAACCTGGCCGAGTGGGCCGCCGAAGATCTCGAGGCGCAGAACTACGAGGAGCTGCCCAACCACCTCGAGGCGATCCGCGGGCGGATCGCGCGGCTCGAGCGCATGCTCACGGATCTGCTCTCGTACGCGCGCATCGGGCGCGCCGAGCACCCCTACGAGGCGGTGGACGTGGGCAAGCTGCTCGCCGAGGTGAAGGGGATGATCGCCCTCCCCGAGGGCTTCGAGGTGCGGTGGCACGAGCCCATGCCCTCCTTGGTCACGCAGCGCTCGCTCTTGTCGCAGGTGTTTCTCAACCTCATCGGCAACGCGGTGAAGCACCACGACCTGCCGCGCGGGGAGGTGGAGGTCACGGCCGAGGACGAGGACAGCTTCGTGAGCTTCCGGGTGCGAGACGACGGTCCGGGCATCCCCAGCGCACAGCGCGCCAAGGTGTTCGGGCTGTTCACCACCCTCAAGCGCCGCGACGAGGTGGAGGGGAGCGGCATGGGGCTCGCGTTCGTGCGCAAGGTGGTCAAGAGCCTGGGGGGCCGCGTCGACGTGGAAGGTCCCGAGGGGCGCGGCGCCACGTTCGTGTTCACGTGGCCCAAGGGGCCCACGGCCCGCCGCGAGAAGAAGGCGCGTCCTCCCACCCTCGTCGGGTTCAAGTGGGAGGGAGAATGAAGCGGTGGCTCCCTGCGGCGTGGCTGGCGCTGACGCTCGTGGGCGGCTGTTTCCAGGCGACGAGCGACGACGAGAGCGCGCCCGCGGTCTCGGCCATCGCGACCGCGGCCTACAGCGCCACCGGCGCCGACTACCCACCGCCAGGGGGTGGGGCGACGAGCGGCAGCACCGGGATCCCGTCGTGCGACGAGTACCTGCGCAAGATCGCGGGCTGCACCGCGCTGCCGCCGTCGGCCCGCACCGCGCTCGAAGACGGGGCCAAGACCATGCGGGAGGCCATCGCCAAGGCCACGAGCCCCGAGGCGCGCACCGCGCTCGAGGAGTCGTGCAAGCAGGCGGCCGAGGCGCTGTCGATCTGCGATACGGCGCTCTGAACGCGGGGATTGAAGTATCATACACCGGATGGGGTGTGCCTGGTGAGATCGGAGCAGCGCGTGTGGGCCCAAGGGGCGTGGAGCGGAGCGTCGCCCGCCCTCGCCGCGAGCGCTCAGCTCGTGTGGGTGTTCGGTGGGCGCGACGTGCTCGGCGCTGGCGCGTGGTTGCCGGCGCTTCGTGAGGCCTACCCGAGGGCGACGTTGTTCGGCTGTTCCACCGCGGGGGAGATCGCGAACACCCACGTCTACGACGACACCGTGGTGGCGACCGCGGTCGCGTTCGAGGGCACGCGCGTTGTGAGCCGCTCGGTGGCCCTCGACGCGGCGGGGAGCGAGGCAGCCGGACGGAAGCTCGGCGCGATGCTCGAGCCCGACGGACTCCGGCACGTGATGGTGCTCTCGGATGGTCAGGGGGTGAACGGCAGCGAGCTCGTGCGTGGGCTCTACGCCGGGCTTCCGCGCGGGGTCGAGGTGACGGGAGGCCTGGCCGGCGACGGCGATCGGTTCGAGCAGACCCTCGTGGTGTGCGACGAGCTCTTGCGCGACGCGGTGGCGGTGGTGGGCTTCTACGGCGAGCGGCTGCGCGTGGGCTTCGGCTCGTTGGGGGGCTGGGACACGTTCGGGCCGGTGCGGCAGGTGACCCGCTCCGAGGGCAACGTGTTGTTCGAGCTCGACGGCGAGCCTGCCCTCGAGCTGTACAAGACGTATCTCGGCGAGCACGCCGAAGGCCTCCCCGCGACCGGCTTGCTCTTTCCGCTCAACATTCGACGCCGGGAGGGGGACGAGGCGCTGGTGCGCACGATCCTCGCCGTCGACGAGGCGGCCCAGAGCTTGACCTTCGCCGGCGATATTCCCGAAGGGGCGTCGGCTCAGCTCATGAAGGCCAACTTCGATCGCCTCGTCGAGGGTGCGGAGGGGGCGGCGCGCCGCGGTCACGACACGATGCGAGGGGGGCAAGCAGAGCTCGCGATCTTGATCAGCTGCGTGGGGCGCAAGTTGGTGCTCAAGCAGCGCACCGAGGAGGAGGTGGAGGCGGTGGCGGGTGTCCTCGGCGACCAGGCCACGCTCACCGGGTTCTACTCTTACGGCGAGATTTGTCCCGCAGCACCGGACGCGAGCTGCGACCTCCACAACCAGACGATGACGATCACCACCTTCCGTGAGACCTAGCACCTTCCCCGCCGCCGGCCGGCCGCTCCCCGATCCGATGCACAAGCTGCTCGCGCGCCAGCTGCGCCGTGCGCTGGGTGCCCAAGCGGAGCTCTCGTCGGAGCTCGTCGAGCTCCTCGTGATGGTGGACGAAGCCTACGTGCAGTACGACCAAGACCGCGCGATGCTCGAGCGGTCGCTCGAGCTGAGCTCCTCCGAGCTCTTGCGGGCCAACGGTGAGCTCAACGCCATCTTCTCGTCGCTCCCCGACGTGTTCCTGCGCGTCACCGAGGGGGGAGAGGTCGTCGACTGTCGTGGCGGCAGCGCGGGCGAGGATCCCAACCTCCGCACGCGGCGGCGGGGCGCCACGCTCGCGCAGACGCTGGCGCCGGAGGCGATGGCGGCGGTGCGGTATCCGCTCGAGTTCGTGTGCCGCAACCGCAACAGCACCACCGTGCAGTATCGGATCGGCGGCGGCGAGAGCGCGATGCACTTCGAAGCGCGTCTGTTGGCGTTGCCGGAGCGCGACGTGATGATCGTCATCCGCAACGTCACCGACCGCGTCTCGTCCGAGCAGGCGGAGGCTGTGAGGCGCGAGCAAGCGGGGCGGGTGCGCGCCATGGAGGAGTTTGCCTACGTGGCCAGCCACGATCTCCGGGCGCCGCTCCGCGCGATCCAGCAGCTCGCGGAGTGGCTCGCCGAGGATTTGGGCGAGGGGGTGGGGGAGGAGACCCGCGCGCACCTCGAGCTGTTGCAGCGTCGCGTGACCCGCATGGACGACCTGATGGTGGGGCTCCTCGACTACGCGCGCGTGGGGCGCAACAGCGTGGCCGCGGAGGAGGTGGACGTGGCGGCGTTGGTGGACGGCGTGGTGGAGCTCTTGGGCAACGACGCCTTTACCTTCGAGATCGGTCCACTCCCCCGCATGAAGACGGCGCGCGGGCCGCTCGAGCGGGTGTTCTTGAACCTCGTGACGAACGCGGTGAAACACCATCACGTGGGCGGTGGACGGATCGCGATCGGTGCCGAGGTGGGGAGCGCCGAGGTGGCGTTCTTCGTGGAGGACGACGGGCCGGGCATCCCCGCGTCCGAGCGCGAGCGCGTGTTCAAGATGTTCGAGAAGCTCGAGCGTCGCGACACCGTGGAGGGGAGCGGGATGGGGCTCGCCTTGGTGAAGCGCATCGTCGAGGAGGCGGGAGGCACCATCGCGGTCGCCGAGCGGGAGCAGGGGGGAGCGCGCTTCACCTTCACGTGGCCGCGGGACTGGAAGCGCGGACGCTCGAGCGTCCCGCGCGGAGCGTGAGCTCTTCCTGCGCGTTCTTCGCCGTCGTAGGACGCCGCTGTGAAGATCCTCTACGGCGTCACTGGCGAAGGCATGGGCCACGCGATCCGCTCGCGGGTCGTCCTCGAGCACCTCGTTCCGGAGCACGAGGTTGAGATTGTTACCTCCGGGCGCGCCGTGGGCTTCTTACAGAAGCACTTCGACGGGGTGCGCGGCATCCACGGTCTGCACATGATCTACGAGGACAACCGCGTGCAGCCGGGCAAGACGTTGTGGTCGAACATCGCGCAGGGCGCGCGGGGGGTGCCTGGCAACGTGGCCACCTATTTCGACATGCTCAGCTCGTTCGAGCCGGAGTTGGTGATCAGCGACTTCGAGTCGTGGACGTACCTCTACGCCAAGGCGCATGGCCTCCCGGTGATCTCCATCGACAACATGCAGATCATCAATCGATGCCGACACGACAAGGCGCTCATCAAGGGCCACAAGGCCGTGTTCCGCCTCACGCGCGCCTTCGTGAAGGCCAAGCTGCCCGGCTGCGCCCACTACGTGATCGCCACCTTCTTTCGCCCGTCGGTGCGAAAGAAGCGCACCACGCTCGTCGCGCCCATCCTGCGCCGCGAGATCCTCGAGGCTCATCGTGAGCGGGGGGAGCATGTGCTCGTGTATCAGACGGGGGAGGGGGCTGTGACGCTGTTGTCCACCCTGAAGAAGACCGGGATCCCGTGTCGGGTGTACGGGGCGAGGCGCGACCTCAAGGAGGACGCGGTAGAGGACAATCTCCTGTTTCGGCCCTTCTCCGAGGACGGCTTCATCGAGGACCTGGCCACCTCCCGCGCCGTCATCGCCGGTGGCGGCTTCACCCTCATGGGAGAGGCGGTCTACCTCGGCAAGCCGATGCTGGCGGTGCCGCTCGAGGGGCAGTTCGAACAGGTGCTCAACGCGCGCTACCTCGAGGCGGAGGGGTTTGGTATGGCGGCTCGGTCGCTCGACGATCCGGCGCACGTCAACGCCTTCCTCGCCCGCATCGACGCTTACGCGTCAGCGCTCGACGGCTATCGTCAAGACGGCAACCGCGAGCTGTTCGAGGTGCTCGACGGGTTGCTCGACCGGGCCGCCTCCAACCTGCTCTAGCGAACCAGGACCCTGGGGCTCCGCGCGCCGGTGGCCGTGCCGGGGGGACGGGCGGTGTTCCTCGAGCCCACGCGGAGGCGCGAGAATCGGTCACGAGGCTGCAGGACGCGGTACGATGTGCGCGTCGTGTCGCGCCCAAGGATCCGCTCGCTCCACCTCTCGGCGCTCGGGCTCGCTGCGCTCGTCGTGGGCTGCTCGGACGCCGCGGTGGAGCTGCCGCCGCCTCCCCCTCGGGGTGGGCCGGAGCCCGTGCTCCCCGCGGCGTCTTCGGGCGCAGCGAGCGCGCCCACGCCGAGCTGGGTGGAGCAGCTCCCCGCCGTGGAGCCGCAGGCGGCGCCGACGCTCGCAAAGGGCGATCGGGTCTGGGCATCGACCCCGATCGGCACCTCCGAGATGGTCGACGTCGCGATCTTCACGGTGGACGGTATCTACGACGGTCTGGTGTCGCTGCGGAGCCGCACCTCCCAGCGCGTCGACGGTGTGCATCCAGCGCTGGTGCACCCGGCGCGTGCGCTGCCGCGACTCACCGACGGCAGCCTTGTGCTGTTCTACACGCCGAGCACTCCCGCGTTCATCGGTCGGGTGGCGCAGGTCGTCGGAGGCGAGTCGATCAAGATCCACTACGACCAGGGAGGAACCACCAAGACCACCGAGGCGGATCACGTCGAGGCGCCGGTGACGGGCCTCGCGCCGCTGGCGTATGTGGGCTTCCCCAAAGCGGGCAGCACCTCGCGCGGCCTCGCGCTCGCCCTCACTGGCGAGCACGTGTGGGTGCGCACCTCGAGCGGTCACGTGGAGGTGCACGATCGAGGGCGCGTGACGGCGCTCCCCTTGCCACCCGACAAGCTCGCGGTGGGGGCGCCGGTGCGCGCATACCGCTGGGCCACTGGCTACGAGCGGGGCACGGTGACCGAGGTGCTCGAGGATGGCCTCCGCTTCAAGGTGAGGCGGGATGCGCGGCGCGAGGGCACATACTTCTTCTCCTCGCTCTTGAGCGCGGAGTAGGCTGAAGGCGCTCGATGTTGAAGCTCGACGCAGTGCTCGCCAACACGCCGACGCTCACGCCGCCCAAGGCGTTGGGGGGCTCGCCCATCCCACAGGGGGTGTGGGAGGCGGCGCTCGGGACGCGGATCGCCCGTCGCGCGGAGCCGGTGCGCATCGACAAGGGCGTGCTCTTCGTGCGCGTGACGAGCGCGGCGTGGGCCAACGAGCTCGCGCTCCTCGCCGCGGACATTCTCTCGCAGCTTCGCGAGCGCGGGGTCGAGGCCGACTCGCTGCGTTTTTCGGTCGGTGTGTTGAAGACGCCGCAGCCCCCGCGGGAGCCACCCAAGGTGGCGGCCCCGAGGGACGCGCGGCTCCCCCGCTCGCTCGAGCCGCTCGTGAGCCGCGTGGCTGACGACGCGCTGCGGGCCGCGGTGGCCGACGCCGCGGCCAAGTCGCTGAGCATGGTGGAGGAGGTTAGCCGCTCGAGAGCAGGCGGAGCATCCGAACCACCAGCCGCGGGTGTTGCATCAAGCCGTAGATCTTGAGCTCGCCCGTCACCACCTCCACCACCGACTGTCGCCACAGGGTGGCGCGGCTCCGCGAGAGCGGCGGCAGCGGCAACCGCCCCGCACGCGACAGCGGCACGTTCTGAAGACCGACGAGCACCGCGTGATCCGCACAGAACGTGAGGTCGGGGATCCCGAGCACGCCGTCGTGGATCGCGAGGTGCCCGTGGTCGAAGCGCAGCGTGGTCTGGAGTTGGCGATCGGGCGCGACCATCGCCACCGCCGCGCGCATCGCCTCGAAGTCTCGGCGGACGTGTGGATTCACCCGCAGGTTGTCCTGGATGCGTTCGGCCAGCCACTGGGACAGGGCGTTGTCCTCCGCGCCAACCGCCAGGGTCACATCGGTGTTCACGACGCCACGTGACCAAATGTCGCGCCGTGGGGCAAGCGTGACCGCGACCGAGCCCCTCCCGGGCCCGTCGTGCGCTCGTTGGGGCGCACCTCGCAGCGCCGTCGGCAGCGCGCTCGGCGGCGCCGCGGGGGGCGTGGAACCGCTCGCCTGGCGTGATGATTTCCTTCTGCTTGCGGCGCGAACGCGATCACACGGGGCGGAGTTGGGGTAGGGTGGAGCAGCGATGGGCGATACGGATCTCGACACTCAGGTCCGGGGGAGGCTGCTTCTCGCGGATGACGAGCCAGAGCCCCTCCGTGCTACGGCGCGGGTGCTCAGGCACATGGGCTACCGTGTCGACACGGCGACCGACGGTACGGAGGCGCTCGCCGCGCTCGAGAACGCGAGCTACGACGTGGTGCTCTCCGACATCAGCATGCCGGGGGTCGACGGCATCGAGCTGTTGCGCCGCATCCACGCCCACGACGAAGACGTGCCGGTGGTGCTCATCACCGGTGCCCCGGCGGTGGAGAGCGCGGTGCAAGCGCTCGAGCACGGCGCGTACAAGTATCTGCTCAAGCCGGTCGCATCCGAGCGCCTCGAGGAGGTGGTGCAGAAGGCGGTGCAGCTGCGGCGGATGGCCCTCATCCGCCGTGAGGCAGCCAGGGTGGCCCGCGCCGCGCCCGATGAGGAGCTCGCGTCCACGTTCGACCGAACCCTCGAGAGCTTGTGGATGGCCTACCAGCCCATCGTGACGAAGGCTGGCACGCTCTACGGTCACGAGGCGCTCCTCCGGAGCCGAGAGCCGCGTCTTCCACATCCAGGGGCGGTGCTCGGCGCAGCGGAGGCGCTCGGCCGGCTCGACGACCTCGGGCGCCTGGTGCGCGCGCGCGCCGCGGCGCCAGTGGCCTCCGACGAAGGCTCGGGCATGTTGTTCGTGAACCTCCACCCGCGCGATCTCGAGGACGACGAGCTGCTCGAGCCGGGCACGCCGCTGGCGCGGATCGCGAGCCGCGTGGTGTTGGAGGTGACCGAGCGCTCTTCGGTGGCCTCGATCAACGATCTGCGGCAGCGCGTGGCGCGGCTGCGTGAGGTGGGCTACCGGGTCGCGGTGGACGACCTCGGCGCTGGCTATGCCGGGCTGACGAGCTTTGCGCTGCTCGAGCCCCACATCGTCAAGATCGACATGAGCCTCGTGCGCGACGTGCATCAGAGCCCGGTCAAGCAGCGCCTGATTCGCTCCATCACCGCCTTGTGCAGCGAGATGGGGATCCAGGTGGTTGGTGAGGGTGTCGAGACGCGCGAGGAGCGCGACGTGCTGATCGAGCTCGGGTGCGACTTGTTCCAGGGCTACTTCATCGCGAAGCCCGCCGAGCCGTTTCCGTCCTTTCACTGGTGAGCGCTCGCCGCGCGCGGCAAGCTGTGGTGCGATGGCCGCCGCCCGCCGTCATGGAGCTGCACTTCGTGTCCCCCTTGCTCAGCCAGCTCGACGCGCTCGAGTCGGAGGTGCTCGCGTGCTCGGTGTGGGAAGATCTGCGGCCCGCCGATGGCGTCGCCGGGCTCTGCGACTGGCGCCTCGCAGGGCGCATCTCCGACCTGTTCCGCAGCGGCTGGTTGAGCGGCCGCCAGGGTGAGGTGATGATGATCCCGGGCAGGCCGCGGCTGCCCTTCGACAAGCTGCTCCTCTTCGGGTCCGGGCGTCGTGATCAGTTCGACGACGCGGTGTATCGCGAGATCCTCGAGCACATGCTCGCCACCATCGGCGGGCTCGCTGCGCGCGTCGCGGTGGTGCAGCTCCCGGGCCGACAGTCGAACCTGATCCGTGCGGAGCGAGCGGCCGACATGTTGCTGGAGATCACGACCCAGGATCCCGACGCCTACCGACACAACGTGTGGACCCTCGTGGAAGACACGGCGGCCCGGCGCCGCATTCAACAGCACATGGTGGAGGAGCGGCGCCGCATCCGGCGCTAGTGGCCTGGTCGGACCCGCGCGCGTGAGATTGGATGAGGCGGCGTTTCGGGGCTAAGATGCCGCCGATGTACGAGGCGCCGATCTTTCGATTCAACAGTCAGCGCCCTAGCCTCGTCGATCGCACGATCGATCGCGCGGTGGAGACGGTGGACGACCCGCTCTTGGTGCTCAACGACGCCGCGTTCCACGAGACCCGCCGCCTCGACGGCAGCAAGCGCCCCAAAGACGTGGAGCGGCTCGACGGCTGGCGGGCGGTGGCGCGCAAGGTGGGAAAGATGAGCGACGGCGAGAGGCGGGCGAAGCTGCGCGAGCTGGCCGCCGAGTATGCAGACGACATCGCCGGAAACTTCGATCCGCGCGTGTATCGACTGTCGACGCGCCTCGTGCCCACACTCGTCACCAGCCTCCTCGCTCCGAGCGCGCTCCCTCGCATGCTGCGCGAGCCCTCGCGGCTGTTCAGCCTCGAGGCACTCGCCGAGAAGGTGGTGACGCTCGGGGATGTGGAACGCCTGAAGGCCCTCGCGGCGCGAGGGACGCTGGTGTTCGTGCCTACCCACTCCTCGAACCTCGACTCGATCGTGTTCGGCTTCGCGCTCGAGCGCTCCGGCCTGCCCCCGGCCACCTACGGCGCGGGCAAGAACCTGTTCACGAACCCCTTCCTCTCTTTTTTCATGCAGAACCTGGGCGCCTACAAGGTGGATCGGCGCCTCCGCCACGGGCTGTACAAGCACGTGTTGAAGACGTACTCCACCGTGCTGATCGAGAGCGGGTTCCACTCGTTGTTCTTCCCGGGAGGGACGCGGTCGCGCAGCGGCGCGGTGGAGCAGCGGCTCAAGCTCGGCCTGATGGGGACGGGGATCGAGGCCTACACGCGCACGCTCCTTGCTGGTCGCGAGCGCAAGGTGTTCTTCGTGCCGGCCACCATCAACTACCTCATCACGTTGGAGGCAGAGACGCTGATCGCCGACTATCTCCAGGAGGCGGGGAAGGCGCGCTACATCATCGAGGACGACGAGTCGACGCGGCTCGGTCGGGTGACCTCCTTCGCGCGACAGCTCTTGAGCATGGACGCCTCGGTGGTGATCCGGTTCGGCAGGCCGCTCGACCCCTTTGGTAACACCGTCGACGAGCGGGGGGAGTCGCACGATCGCCGAGGTCGCCGGGTGGAGACCGCGAGCTACGTGAAGAACCAAGACGGGAAAGTGACGCTCGATGCCTCGCGCGATGCCCAATACACGCGCGAGCTCGGGGCCGAGATCGCGCGCGCCTACGTGAAGGAGACGCACGTGATGTCCACCAACATCGTGGCCGCCGCGTGCTTCGATCTGCTGCGCCAGTCGTCACCGGGGAGCGACCTGTTCACGCTCCTCCGCGTGCGCGATCACCTGGTGCCGCGCGACGATCTCGCGCGTGAGGTGCTGCGTGTGCGCGACGCCCTCGTGGACGCGAGCCAGAGCGGCGCGGTGTGTCTCTCGTCGTCGGTGCGCTCCTGCTCTGGGGGCGACATCGTGGCCCAGGCGCTCCGTGCGTTCCGCGGCTACCACACCACGCCGGTGATCGAGTCGCAGGACGAAGGGGTAGCGCTGCGCGATCCGAACCTGCTCTTTTACTATCAGAACCGCCTCGTCGAGCACGGTCTCGGCTGGAACCCCCATCGGCAGCGGAGCCTCGCATGAGCCCATCGAATGGAGCGTCCGACGCTGGCATCCCACGGGTCGGCATCCTGGGGGGTGGCCCCTGGGGCCTGTCGCTCGCGCGGGCGGCGCGTCGCGCGGGCTCGCACACCAGCCTCCTGTCGCGCCGGCATCAAGACAGCGACGTGGGGGGCATCCACGTCACGACGAGCATGGAGGAGCTCGCCGAGAGCCCGCTCATCGTGCTGGCGGTGCCATCCAAGCTCGCGCGTGCGATCGCGCGCAAGCTCGGCGACTTCCTCACCGGCGCCCACCTCGTGGTGCACGGCATCCGGGGGTTGAGCGGGGACGAGCTCTCCACCATCTCCCAGATCCTTGGCGAGGAGACGCCGGCGCGACGCCTGGGAGCGCTGGGAGGGCCGGTACAAGCCGACGAGCTCAATCAGGGGCGTCCCTCCGCGATGGTGGTGGCCTCCGCCTATCCCGACGTGAAGAAGGCGGTGGTGCGTGGGCTGCAGAGCGACTGGCTTCAGATCCACACGACCTCCGATCTGCGAGGGCTCGAGTGGGCGTCTGCGCTCGTGGGTTGCTTGTCGATTGGGGTGGGCTACGTCCAGGCGCGTGCCGACGTGTCGCCTGGCTTGTTGGCAGCGTTGATCTCGCGGGCCGTGGACGAGGCGGCAGCCATCGCTTCGGCGGCGGGCGCCGATCCACGCACGTTCTACGGGCTCGGCGGCTACGGCGATCTGCTCGCTTCGATGGCCCTCCCCGATCGTCCGGAGGTGGTGGTGGGCCGCGAGCTCGCGAGCGGCGCCTCGCTGGAGCACGCGCAGAAGGTGGCGCGGCTGCGGGTGGAGGCGGTGGAGCTGGTGCCGCGCATCGCGCGGTTTGCGGCGCGCGAGGGTTTGAAGTGCAACATCTTCTTCGCCTTGGCCGACATCCTGCGAGGGGAGGCGCACCCCGAGGCGGTGGTGCGCGCTCTCTTCGCCAGCTCGTCCTGAGACGCGGTCGCGCTGCAGCGACTCTGCGCCAAGTGTGGCGAGGCCAAGGCCCGCCCGGAGACCAAGCGACCCTCTCATGGGGGCGTGACCAGCCGCTTGCCGCTCGGAGCTGCTCGGGCTCTACGCGGCGGGCGGGCTCGGCTACGACACCTTCGTGCGCAGCCAGAGCCCATCCGGGTGAGCGCTCGCCTCGTGCCGATCGGCCACTGGGAGGTCGCTACCCAGCGTCGGGATCGCCAGAGGGGAGGGTGAAGCGCACGCGGAGTCCCCCCTCGGGCCTCCGCTCGGCGCCGATGCGGCCTTGGTGCGCCTCGACGACGCGCTTGCAGAAGCTCAAGCCGAGGCCCACGCCTTTGCTCTCCCCCGTACGCGCGACGGTCGCGCGAAAGAACGGCTCGAAGAGGCGGTCCAGATCGTCGGGGGCGACACCGACACCGCGGTCGCTCACCGTCACCGTCACGTCGCTCGCGGTCGCGTGGATCTCGAGCGTCACCGGCCCTTGCTCGGGGTCGGCGTACTTGGCGGAGTTCTCGAGGAGATTGTCGATCACGCGCCGCACGAGCTTCGGATCCGCGTCCACGGTCACGTCGGCGCCCGCGCTCACCTCGAGGCGATGCTCGCCGTGGAGCTCTCGGAAGCGCTTCGCCGACGCCTCGACGAGGGAACGCACCGGGGTTGGGCTCTTGCGTAGGCCGAGCTCGTCATCGCCCGCGAGATCGAGCCGCGCCGAGATCAGGATCTGATCCACGAGATCCTCGAGCTCCTCGATATCGCCGCGGATCCCGCGCAGGTGTTTCTCCAGGGTGTGCGGGTTGTGTGCGCTCTCCTCTGCGATCTCGAGCGCGACGCGCATCCGCGCGAGCGGCGTGCGGAGCTCGTGGGACACGTTGGCGCGGAGCTCTTTCTCACCCGTCACCAGCCGCTTCAGGCGCGCCGCCATGTCGTCGAAGGCGGCCGCGAGGTCGCCCACCTCGTCGCGCCGAACCACGCCGCTGCGGGCGTCGAGGTCTCCGTCGCCGAGCGCCCGCGCGGCCTGAGTGATGCGCTCGATCGGTCGCACGAGGTTCCGCGCGAGCGGCGCCGACACGATGGCGAGCACCACGAGGACCACGAGGGGGAGGAGCACCCAGGCCCATCGGTGCCGCTGCCAGGGGAAGTGGGCCACCGCATAGGCGCGGCCGCCGCCGAGAGGCACCGCCGCGACGGAGCGGCGCCAGAAGGGCCGCGAGGGCACCTCGTCGAGGGCCGAGGGGGCGGTCCCGGCCGCGGCGAGGAGCCGGCCCGACCCCTCGTAGACGGCCAGATCCGCGCTGAACGCGCGATGGAGGCGATCGAGCTTCTGCTCGAGCTCCTCGGACCGATCGAGGATGGGGGTGAGCTCCTCATCGATGAGGCCGGCCACGTTGGGGAACGACCATGGCGCGCGAGAGCTCACCAGCAAGTTGGCGGCGCCGACCCCCACGGTGACGGCGACGAGCAGGAGCAGGCCGTAGAGGTACACCCGAAAGAAGAGCCGTCGTGGACCTCGCCCATGGTGCCGCCCGTGGCGTCGGCGGCGGCAGCGGTCGCGACGTCGCACCATGCTCAGCTCGGCTCTCGGTCGTCGGCCACGTACTGGTAGCCCACGCCCCGCACGGTCTTGATGCGCCGCGGTCGCCGTGAGTCATCGCCGAGCTTCTGGCGTAGGCGCGAGACGTGGACGTCGATGGAGCGGTCGAAGGCGTCCTCCGCCGAGCCACGGGCGAGCTCCATGAGCTGCTCACGGCTGAGCACGCGGCCTGCGCGCTCGACCAACACGTAGAGCAGCGAGAACTCGTAGCTCGTCAGATCGAGCTCCTCGGCGCCGAGGGTGGCTCGCCGCGCGGCCGGATCGAGGACGAGATCGCCGGCGGCGAGGGTGCGCGTGGTGGGACCAACCTTGCCGCGGGCCCGCCGCACCAGCGCGCGGATCCGCGCGAGGAGCTCGCGCGGCGAGAACGGCTTCGAGAGGTAGTCGTCGGCACCGAGCTCGAGGCCGAGCACGCGGTCGGCCTCCTCCCCGCGCGCGGTGATCATGATGATGGGGACGTCGCTCTGCTGGCGCAGCTGTCGGCACAGCTCGATGCCGTCGAGCCCGGGGAGCATCACGTCGAGCAGCACGCAGTCGAAGCGCTGCGCGAGGGCCTCCGACAGGCCGCGATCGCCGCGCGCGACGCGGGTCACCCCGAGGCCGTGACCCTCCAGGTATTCGGCGGTGAGGGTGGCGAGGCGCTCGTCGTCTTCCACGAGCAACACGCGTGTCGTCGGGGCGGCCATCGGCTGAGCAGACAGTATCAGACCCCGATGATGGCGGCACCGGCGTGTCGCGCACGTTGCCTTGATGTGAACAAACGTGAAGTCGCCTCCGCACCCACGACCGTCCCGGGGCGAGGTCGGGCGGCGGGGGGGCCACGTAGCGGGCGCGTGGTCGCAGCAGGCGGCCGGTGCGGCGCTGCTCCTCGGCATGCGCGCACCACCCCGGCACGCGGCCCGCGGCGAACACGGTGGTGAACAGCGCGCGTGGGTAGCCAGGGGGGCAGGCTACTTGGAGCGGCGGGTCCAGAAGCCGCCGTAACGTGGCCGCTGCCCTGGACCGGAGTAGTCGACCCAGTAGGTCCACTGCGTGCGCACGTCGAGGTGCACGAAGCTCGAGTTCGGGTAGTAGCCGACCCCCACGTCGTCGAGGGTCTTGAGGTAGTCGCGGAGGGCGGTGTTGGGCACGCCGACGATCACGAAGTCGATGGCCTGCCCATGACGGTGGCGCGACTTGGCGGAGGTGGCGCCGAGGCGGTAGCCGCTCACGATGCGGATGGGTCGCCCGCCGAACGTGTCGCTCGCGTCGGCGAGCAGTCGCAAGAGGCGCAGATCGATGTCGATCTCCTCGCCGTCTGCGGTGGCGAGCACCCGCTTCATCGCCTCCTTGGCCTTGGTCACCACCTGGCGCTTGTGGTTCACGAGGTAGCCTTTGAACTCGCGTCCCTTGCGACCGACGATGTTGATGTAGCCCTTCTTGTCGGGGCGCTTGCGATACTTGGTCCAGTCCGAGGCCCCCTTGTCCTTCGCCGTCTTCTTCTCCTCCTCCACCGGCGGCTCGCCGTCCCGCGCGTCGTAGATCGTGCGCGTGAGGGCGCCGTCCTCGTCGTCGGGAGGTGGGATGATGAGCATCTGACCGGGGTGGATGGGCTCCTTCTTCTGGATATCGTTGGCGTGGACGATCGCGGCGACGGTGGTCTTGTGCCGGCGGGCGATGCTCCCGAGGTTCTGGCCCTTCAGCACCTTGTGCCAGGCGGGCTCCGTCGAGCCCTTGGAGGCGCCCTGTTTCCCCTTCTGGCTGCCCTTGTCGCCGCTCTGGCTGCCCTGCTTCCGCTTGGCGTCCTGCTTTCGCTTGGCGTCCTGCTTTCGCTTGGCGTCCTGCTTTCGCTTGGCGTCCTGCTTTC
>CAYOAL010000029.1:0-18521 GCA_964401935.1 uncultured Polyangiaceae bacterium | reverse complement strand
GCTTCTTGGCGTCCTGCTTGCGCTTCTCGGCGTCTTTCGCTTCGGCGCGCCGCTTCTCCAGGAGCTTGCGCGTCTCCTTACCGCCCTCGTCGCTCTTGGGAGGAACGAGCAGCTCCTGGCCGATCTGGATCGCGTCGTCCTTCGCGAGGTCGTTGGCGTAGGAGAGCGCCTCGACCGTGATCGCGTAGCGCTTGGCGAGCTTGCCCAGCGTGTTGCCGCGCGCCACGCGGTGGATGCGCACCTTCGGCTCGCCCGCCTCCGCCGGCGCCGCGAGCGGCGGCTGCGCCACCGACAGCAGCGCGAAGGCGAGCGCGAGGAAGAGCCGACGCATGACGACCCGTGTTAACACGCCATCCCCTCGTTTTCACGTGGTCATCCGGCAGTGCGCAGGATCGCGACGCTCGCGCCGACCGCAATCGCACCGCAAGAGCTTGTTTTCACACGGCCGTCACGGGCGCGTCACCGCGACAGTGGATAGATCGGAGAGGCTCGGCGCAGCGCAGCTCGCGTCGGCTCGCCGGAGCGCAGTGTTGCAACTCCGGATCCCTTGGCCCACGATACCCGATAACGTCGGACGCGGAGAAACGGACACAGTGGCGGACACGGCAGTGCGACTCGGCACCGCGGGCAGCGCGCTCACGGAGGTGCGGCGACGGCTCCTCCTGATGGCCGGCTACGTCGAGCAGATGATCGCCGCCTCCGTGCGCGCGCTGAGTCACCAAGACCGTGAGCTCGCACGGCGGACCATCGAGCTCGATGCCAAGGTCAACACGTCGGAGGTAGACACCGATCAGCTGTGCATGCACGTGCTCGCCGCCGAGGAGCTCGACGAGTCGGAGCTGCGCTTCGTGGCCCTGTCGCTCAAGATGGTGACCGATCTGGAGCGGATCGGCGATCTCGCGGTGAACATCTGCGAGCGGGCCATCGATCTGTCGCAGCACCCGCCGCTCCGGTCGTACGAAGACATCCATCGGATGGCGGATGTGGTGCAGTCGATGGTGCGCGACGCGATCGACGCCTTCGTGGAGCGCTCCCCCGACAAGGCGCGCGCCGTCATTCACGTGGACGACGACGTCGATGCGCTCTACGGGCGCGTGTTCACCGAGGTGCTCGACGCGATGCGCTCGGATGGCGACAGCATCGCCCGCGGGATCCACATCCAGTCGGTGGCCAAGTGGCTCGAGCGCATGGCCGACCACGCCACCAACATCGCCGAGCAGGTGATCTTCATGACCGAGGGACAGGACGTGCGACACATCGGGAGGCGCGCCCCGCTCCCCGCGAAGCGGAGCTGAGCGTCTCGCGGCGCTCAGTTGCTGGAGGGTGCTGCCGCACCCTCCCCCCACGCTGCGCGCGGGTCCCCCCTCCCACCGTGTTGCGCGTGGGGCCCCAACACCCAAGCGCGCTTTCGTGAGAGCCCCTCTCTTTTCCGGTCAGGCCTTCAGTTTCCTGGAGGGTGCTGCCGCACCCTCCCCCCACGCTGCGCGCGGGTCCCCCACCCACCGCGTTGCGCTCGGGGCCCCAACACCCGAGCGCGCTTCGCGAGAGCCCGGTCTTTTCCGGTCGGCTCTTCAGTCGAGGAGCGCGCCGACCGCCTTCTTCACCTCGACCTCGTTGGTGCCCTCGAGCTTCTGCACGAGCTTGCCCTGGCGATCGAAGAGCCACACGGTGGGGAGCGCGATCTGTCCGCCGAGGTGGGCGTCCACGATCGGTGCGTCGAGATCCGGCGCCTCGGCACGCAGCACCGTCAGCTCGTCGTGTTCGGCCGCGAGGTCGCGCAGCGCGTCGTCGACGTGCTCGCAGGGGTGGCACCACGTGGCCCAGAAGTCGATCACGGTGATGCGACCGGGCACCACCACGTCCGGGAGCGAGAAGCTCTTCCCTCCCACCGCGATATCGCGAACGTCTCCTGCCTTGCCGTGTGCGTCGCCGTGGTCGTGCTCGTCGCCGTGGTCGTGCACGTCGCCGTGGTCGTGCTCGTCGCCGTGGTCGTGCTCGTGCGCGTCCTCCTCGGCTGCGCCCAACGTGATCGCGAGCGTGCCGTCGAGTGAGAAGCGCTCCGTCACCTGCCGGCCGTTCACGTCGATGTAGATCGGCGCGCCACCGCCGACACCCAGCGTCACCGGGCCGATGCGGAAGGCCGCGTTGATCCGCGCCCGCAGCCAGTCGCCGCCGGAGTTGAGCACCGGCCCTTCGAGGCTCGAGTGATCGTAGCCGCGGTGGGTGTGCTCGAGGCCGGCGCGGAGCATGAGCCACTCGGTGGGGATGCCGAACAGCTCGATCCCCGCCCGCGAGATCGGCGCGATCCGAATCCCACCCGCCTCGATGCGGTGCAACGGCTGGCGCACGCCGAGCGGCAGCGCCAGCGCGAAGCGGGGGTGCAGGAACTGGGTGTAGCGGAGCTCCCCGATGAACGAGAAGGCGCCCGTGCCGAGGCCCAGCGTCGTGGGCTGGACGGCGGTGCCGATCCCTAGCGTCACGCGCTCTCCGGTGGGGAGACCGGTCGCGAGCCGGAGCGTGAGGCTCGGGGACAGGCCCCCCGCACCCCAGAGCCCGGCGAAGTCGTAGCGACCTCCCACCTCGATGTCTCCCAGGCCGCTGGTCCGTCGCGCCTCGCCGCTCGAGGCGCTGAGCGAGACGAAACCCGAGGGCACCACCACGTCGGCCGCCCAGCCCTCACCGAAGTGGTGGCGCGCGATCAGCGAGAACACCACCGACTCGAGCACCGTGTCGTCGTCCAAGTCGAACGACGGAGGGGCCTCTTCGTCGCCCTCGAACGTGCGATCGGCGAGCGCGTAGGCGGCCGCTGCCGCGACTTGCGTCACCCCCTCGGGGAGGGCGCGCCGCGCACCGAGCTCGACGTCCAGGGCTGACCCTCCGACCGGAAGGTTGGGTGTCACTCAGTCGGTTCACTGCGCGTGGGCCGGCGAGTAGGCCCACAGGGCCACGACCCACACCGTCGCGCCCACCTGCAGCGAGAGCCACCTGCGCTTCATGCCGCCTGCGATCTCCGGCTCTGCATCGAGCGAGCATACTTGAAACTGCGCTCGTCACAAGATTCCAGGCGACGGGCGCCGGCGGATCAGCGCACGCCGTCGTCTTCGTTCCAGAGTGAGTTGACATGACGGGCTCACGACCGCGGCCTTGGTGTAGAACCGTGCGTCGGACGCGCCTGGAACGGGCTCGCGGCGGGGGAGCAGGGGCGCGAGAGCCGAGCGGGTGGCTCGGAGTGTTGGTCTCGGGCAGCCTAGCGGCTGGCGCCGGGGAGCGGGGCGGCGGTCACCCCTTTGGGCGGCGGTACGCCGAGCAGCGCGCTGATGGTGGGGGCCACCCGCTCCTGGGGGAGCACGTCGGGGAGTCGGGCGCGGGAGATGCCCTCGCCGAAGAAGATGACGGGCACCTGTTGATCGTAGTCGTACTGCGTGCCGTGGGTGGTGCCTTTGCCTCGGGGACGGTTCTCGTCGATGACCGCGCCGCGGCTGGCGAGCACGTACAGATCCCCGGGCACGGATTCGGCGACGCTGAGGCCGACCGCCCGTCTCGTCGGATCCGGGTCGTCGCGCCACGTCTTGGCGTCCTCCACGGGGAACACCCCCGCGACGCCTTCGATCTCGCCGAGCGCGGCGATGATCGCGCTCTCGGCCGCCCCGCGCTGCTCCGCGTCGAGCGTGGGGCTGAGGTACACGAACGGTCGCGAGAAGGCCCACACCCAGTCGCCCTCTCCGAGGACGGCGCTCGCGGCCGCTTCGGCGACCTGCTCGATGGCGTCGGGGAAGACGCGCGCGCCGCCCTCCTTCGACTTCTCCGGCAGCCTGGCCACGCCGTGATCCGAGGTGACGAGCACGCGCACCGGTCCTCGCTGCGAGAGGGTGCTCACGAGCTTGGCCATCGCCCGATCCGCGCGGACGAGGTGGTCGAGGTACTCCCACGAGCTCGCCCCGAAGGTGTGGCCGGTGTAGTCGGTGCCGGAGATGGAGGCGATGACGAGGTCGGGGACGTCGTCCTCGCCCACCTTGGCGTGGGCGGCTACCTCGGCGGTGAGCTCGAGCATGTATTCGGTGAGCTGAGGCATGAGGCGGAGCACCGAGTAGGGGCTCTTCGTCGCCTTGGCGTCGTGGGGGAAGCTCGTGCGGAAGTCGAGCCAGTCGCCCTCGCCGGGCCCGTCGTCGGCGCCGACGAGCTCCGCGTAGAGCTCCGGGCGCTCCGGGCTCCAAGGAGTGAGCAGTGAATCGATGGGGTGCGCCGTGAGCCAGCTCGCGAGCGGCGCGGGGAGCGCGTCGGCGTAGAACGTGGAGGTGGTGAAGCCGGGGAGGCCGTGGCTGTACCAGAGCACGTGATCCGCGCGCTGGCCGCCGGAGATCACCGCCGCACGATCTTTGCCGCTCACCGCGACGATGCTCGCGGCGCCGCCGGTAGCGTCGTGGAGCGCGTCCCCCACCGTGGGGACGCGCAGCACGGTAGGGCTCGCGAAGCCGGTCTGGCTCCCGAGGACGCGGTGCTTGCCGTCGTCGACGACGGAGCGCTCCCCTTGGCCAGGATCGACGCGCTCGTTGGTGGTGATCCCCGTTACCGATGGGGGCTGTCCAGTGAAGATCGCGGCGTGGCCAGGCGCGGTGTTGGTGCTGGCGAAGGGATAGGCGACGCGCTCCGCGTAGACGCCGGTGTCGACGCCGCGGCGCAGCACGCCGTCGGCCGGCAGGTGGGGGAGGTACTTGTCGAGCGCCCAGCTCGGGAGCTGATCGATCACGAAGACGATCACGGTGGTCGCTTTCGCCGGCGCGGGGGGGGCGACCGGGGCTGCGGTCGCCGCGGCGGACGGTTCGGGCTCCACGGGTGTGGGCTTGGCCGGACAACAAGCACCGACGAGGAGCGGTGCGAGCGCGGCGACGCCGAGGAGCGGGACGAGGGGGGAGGGACGTGGGGTTCTCATCGCGAGGTGTCCGTGAGGAGAGGTGTGGGCGAACGACGCATGAAGTAGACGAACGACGCGCCGAACAGAAGCACGCCGAGCCAGGCCGTCGCGTGGCTGAAGCTCTGGAAGAACGAGAGCCAGCTGAGCTCTTTGGTGCCGAAGTCTTTGTAGAGCAGCAGGAACACGCTGCCCAGGTAGCCGAACGCGTCCGTCACGTAGATGAGGAAGCCGGCGGTGCCGACATGGCCCACGGCGGGGATGAGCCGGTCGAACAACACGCAGTTGTACGGCACGTAACCGACATAGAGGCCGAGCCCGACCGCGATCATCCAGCTCGCGGGGCCGATCACCCCCGCCTCGAAGGCCACGGTGCTGCCTCCGACGAGCACCGCGCCGAAGAGCAGCGCCCCGTGGATCGCGAGCAGCGCCCGCTTGTTGTCCTTGATGGCCATACACAGCGCGACCGCCACCGTGGAGCCGAGGGCCACCGGAAGCTCGGCGGTGGTGAGGATCTCGGGCGACTCGGCGTAGCCCAGCGCGTCCCAGATCTCGCGGGCGAAGTTGTCTCGGAAGTCGCGATAAGCGGTGAGCAAGACATAGGCGAGGGTGAGGGCGATGAGGCCGGGCGCCACCGCGAGGAAGAAGCGCCACCTCGCGGCGCCATCCATCGGCGCGCGCTTGAGGCGCTTGTCCTCGTCGTCCTTCGAGGGCGGGGGAAGCTGCGCCAGCATCCAGGTGAACGCCAACGTCGGCAGGAGAAACAGGAGGCCCACGAGCGCTGGCATCCACGCCTCGCTCACGCCCCAGTCGAGCGTCGTCTTGCCCACGCTCTTCACGAAGCCGCTCGCGACGATGAAGCTGACACACAAGCCCGCTCCGAGGACGTCCGACACGCGCCGTCCCTCGAGGAAGCCGAACACCAAGCCCCACACGAGCCCGAGCGGAAGGCCGTTGAGGAACAGGCAGAGCGCGTTGTAGGGGGCAGGCACCACCCCGAACAGCACCAGCGCGAGCTCGGCGACGCCGATCGCACCCACGATGGCGAGGCCACGGCGTCGGTGATCCATCTCGCTGACGATCTTGATGCCGGCGAACTTCGAGACGCAGTAGCCGAGGATCTGCGAGATCACGAGGACGGTCTTGATGCTCACCGCGCCCAAGAGCGGCAGCTCCATCTCGCCCGCGAACACGCCCACCGCGAACGGCTTGCGGTAGGCGTACATGCAGAAGTAGGTAGAGAACGCGGCCACCACCGCGTAGGCCATGAACAGGGGCGCGGAGGCCCGGCCGAGCCATCGGGTGATGGCGCCTGCGTTCGCGGGCAACGCCGTCGCGTCAGCCGAGTCCTCGCCCATCGGTCATTGGTTCGCGGTGCCCGGCGTCACCGTCATGGTGAGCGCCCAGTCCGAGCTGGCGTCGTTGGTGTCGACGCCGTTGGGCAAGCGCGCGAGGGAGCCGGCGCCGGTGTCGGCTGCCGTCGTGGCGATCCCCTCCACGAAGTTGTAGGTGCCGGGTGCGCCGTTGATGACGCCCGCGGTCACCGAGCCTTCGTAGGAGAGCGCGTCGACCAGCGTGTTGCTGGCGGTGTCGAAGATCGCGAGCGCGTCGGGGGCGCCGTTCTGGATGGTGGAGAGCGACAGGGTCGGCACGCCGCCAGGGACGAGCGCGAGGGCGGTCGCGGTGCCCACCACGAGGTACTCGCCCGCACCGAGGGAGCCGATGGGTGACAGATCGATGCGTCCGTACTCCGTGTTGTTGCTGCCGTTCATGAGCACGAGCACCAGGTTGGCGAGCGAGATTGGGCTCCCGGTGTTGTTGTAGATCTCAACGAACTCTTCGCTGTCTACCCCAGGCTGATCGTAGTCCACCTCGTTGATCACCAAGCCGCTCCCGGTGAGCACCTCGACGTTCACCACCACGCTCGTGCCCGAGTCGAAGTGCTCGGCGGTGATGGTGCCGCTCTCGGCGATGGCGCCCGAGGTGAACTCGAAGGTCGCGCTGAGCTCGTCCTCGAGCACCGTCACCTGCGCCGGCATCACGGTGCCGATGGTGGAGGAGATGTCGATGAGCTCGTCCCCGGGCCGCGCCGGGATGTCGAGGAACACCTCCAGGGTCTCGGTGGTGCTCACCCCCGTGGTGAGCGGGTCGGGGCTGATCGCGATGATCTGGGGCACCTCGGTCGCGCCGATCACGCGCACGTCTGCGGTGAGGACGTTGCCGTCGAGGCTCGCGGTGAGCGTCACCGAGACGTCGGGGCTCACGCCGGTGACGAGCACCTCCGCCGAGCTCTGGCCGGCGGGGATGGTTACGTCGCCCACGAGCAGCGAGGCCTCGGGGGAGCTGACGGTCACCACGGTGTCGGTGGTCACCACGTCCGAGAGCGTCACGGTGAGCGGTGTGGGGAAGGTGGGCACGTCGGTCTCCCCTTCGCGCACGAAGGACAGGTCGGGGCCAAAGCCCACGAGCACGGGCGGGCCGAGGGTCACGTCGCCGGCGTTGCGCGGCTCGAGCTTCTGGTTCCCGTTGCGATAGTCGAGGATGCCGACGAGCTCGGAGAAGTTGGTGTTCACCGCCGGGTGGGGCGTGACCTGGAAGAGCAGATCGTTGACGCGCAACACGCCCGCCACCTCGAACTCGTTCGTGGGGGCGCTGTCGCCGGGGCCCGGAGGCGGCGCGGCGTCGGTGACGAGCACGTTCTGCACGCGGACGAGCACGCCCTCGAGCTCGGTGGGCTCGGTGCCGCCCACGTCGGCGGGGAGCACGGTGATCGGCGTCGGCGGCGGGTTCCCGCTCGACTCGACGGTGATGGCCGCGAAGGTGAGCTGGATCTGCCCGAAGAAGGTGTTCACCGTCGCCGGGTTCAAGCTCACCCGGTCGCCCACGCTGAGCGTGGTGCCGCACTGCACGGTGGGGTTGTAGACGTAGATCCCAGTGAAGTCCTCGTCGACGTAGCCGGGGTCGCCGGGCACGGTCTGGAGGAAGTAGCCGTTGTTGCTCCGGCACCCGGTGACGAGCACGTCCTCCACCCCGACGACGCCGCTGACGAGGCCTTGCTTGATCTCCTGGATGAGCACCGGGCACGCCTTGGCGCCGGGGTTGGCGATGTTGGGGCAGGGGTCGCAGACGTCGCCCTTGTCGTCGCCGTCGGCGTCCGCCTGAGTGTCGTTGAACTTGTCGGGGCAGTTGTCGACGTCGTTGGCGACCCCGTCGTTGTCGATGTCGAGTGGATCGAACAGGGCGCACGGGGGCACACCGTCGGGGTCCATGGGGCACTCGTCACACGCGTCGCCCACCCCGTCGCGATCGAAGTCGGCCTGCACTCCCTCGTCGACGGGCCTCACCGGGTTGAACACGGTGGGGCAGTTGTCGCTCCCGTCCTCGATGCCGTCGCCGTCGGCGTCGCTGCCGCTCGGGTTGCCGCTATACATCGGGAAGCCCGTCTCGGCGCGCATGGGGTGGCAGCTCGGCTCGTTGTCGGGCTCGCCGCAGAAGAACAGCGGGTAGAGGCTGCTCACGCTGGCGGACAGCGTGGCGAAGCTCTTGCCGAAATCGTTCTGGGCGCAGAGCGCCTTGTCGACGCCGCAGACGTCGATGGTGTCGCAGGGGCCGGTGCCGAGCGTCTGCACCAGGGCGTCGTCGCCGTAGAGCACCTCGCCGCCACGCATCACGAGCACCGTGTCTTGGGGCTGGGCGTCGATGATGGCTCGGTGATCCGTCTGCGTGGAGGCGTCGAAGATGGCGATGTCGGCCACGCGCCCTGGGGCGAGCACGCCGATCGCGTCGTCCATCGCCGCGGCGGTGGCGGCGTTGACGGTGGTCATCTGCCACAGCTCGCGATCGGTGAAGAAATCGTCGAGGTAGGTCTGGTTCCAGGAGTCGGCGCAGTACAGCTCACGCTGGACGTTCATCGAGCCGGTGGGGATCCAGTCGGTGCCGAGCGCGATGTTGACCCCGAGGCGGGCGGCGGCGCTCACCATCGCGGTGTCGCCGTAGAGCGTGATGTTGCTCCGCGGCGACCAGACGAGCGAGGTGCCCTGATCCGCCATCCGCACGTAGTCGATGGGGCTGAGGCCGATCGCGTGGATGTACGCGCTCTGCGGCTCGAGCAGATCCTCGGCGCCGCGGGCGTCCGTCTCGGTGCAGACGAACTCGTTGCGTGCGCTCTTGGCGATGCCCTCCGCCACGTGGGGGAAGTAGGCGTCGTATCCGCTGATCTCGGCGCTGCTCGTGATGTTGGGGTAGAAGCAGCCGAAATCGAGGGTCGTCCCGTTGCTGTCGCCGAGGGGGAAGGTGTCGTACTGCACCGGCGGCTGTCCGAGGCCCTCCTGGGCGTCGCGGTCGAGGTTGCGCAACACGCCGTTCACGTCGCCGGAGCCGATGATCGAGGTGGCGCCGCCCAACAGGTTGCGGAGCTCGCCCCAGAGCTTCGCGTCGTTCGAGGCGTTGCCGGAGGCGGGGATCTCGGTGTGACCGTTGTTGCCGCGGCGCCAGTCGTGGCGGTGCTCGTAGCGCTCGCCGGTGTCGTTGTACGGGTTGTTCTGGATGAAGGTGATGTGCTCGTGGGCGTTGATGAGCCCGGGCGAGATCACGCCGCTAGGGCAGGTGATCGTGGTGGGGTTCTGGGCGGTGTCTTCGCAGTCGCAGCCCACGCAGCTGATGGTGCCGCTCGCGTCCACCAGCACCTGACCGCCGCGAAGGATGGTGTGGCGGGTGAGCACGTCGCCCTTGAGGAGCCGTTGGGCGCCGGTGCCGGCGATCTCGCAGGTTCCCGTGCCGATGGGGGTGAGCGTCTCGCAGGTCACCTCCTCGGGCGAGAGGGTGCAGTCCTCCTCGCAGCCATCGTAGGGCTCGTCGTTCTGGTCATCGCACTCCTCGCCGTCCTCGACGACGCCGTTGCCGCACATGGCCATCGTCGTCTCGTCCATGCAGTCGGCCGAGCAGCCGTCGCCAGCGACGACGTTGCCGTCGTCGCACTGCTCCCCGGGATCGACGGTGCCGTCGCCGCACTCGGCCGTGCCCTCGTTCTGGCAGGTGGGGGAGCAGCCGTCGCCAGCGACGACGTTGCCGTCGTCGCACTGCTCCCCGTCGTCGACCACCCCGTCGCCACAGGCTTCGGTCGGGTCGGGATCGGGGTCGGATGTCGTCTCGTCGTCGGAGCACGAGCAGCCCGGGAAGACGGCGAGGGTGGCCAAGAGAGCCATGAGAGCGAGGGAGCGCAGCCGGTCGAACGGAAGCATGGGTAGAACCCCTATCTCAACCTGGACGCGAGAGACAGCGCCGTCGGTCGGTGTCACCGTCTTGCTACGCGAGGTGGCCAGGCGAGCGCACCCACGCCATGCGCCGCCGTGGTCGGCACGATCCGGTTCCCGACGGGCGGGTTGGCCGCTAGAGTCGGGACGTGATGAAGAGCGCCATGAAGAGCGACGTGGAGATCGCGCAAGCCACCACCCCGCGACCGATCGTCGAGATCGCCGCCCGCCTCGGTATCGACGAGAGCGAGCTCTACCCCTACGGGCGGGACAAGGCGAAGATCGATCTCTCGGTGTTGAGCAAGCCGCGGCGGAGCCAGAAGCCTCCCAGGCTCATCTTGGTCTCGGCCATCACCCCCACGCGCGCCGGGGAGGGGAAGACGACCACCACCATCGGCCTCGGCCAGGCGCTGAGCAAGCTGGGCGAGTCGGTGTGTCTGGCGCTCCGCGAGCCGTCGCTCGGGCCCTGCATGGGGATGAAGGGAGGGGCGACCGGCGGTGGCTACAGCCAGGTCATCCCGATGGAGAGCATCAACCTCCACTTCACTGGCGACATCCACGCGGTGACCAGCGCCCACAACCTGTTGGCGGCCGCGCTCGACAATCGGATCCACTTCGACGATGCGCTGCGGATCGATCCACGCCGGGTGCTCTGGCGACGGGTGATCGACATGAACGACCGCTCGCTCCGCGACGTGATCATCGGGCTCGGTGGCGTGAACCAGGGCGTCCCACGCGAGACCGGCTTCGACATCACCGCCGCCTCGGAGGTGATGGCCATGTTGTGTCTCGCCCAGAGCGAGGACGACCTGCGCGAGCGCCTCGAGCGCACGCTGGTGGCGTTCACCGTCGACAAGCATCCGGTCACGGCGGGAGAGATCGGCGTCACCGGGGCCATGCTCGCGCTCCTCAAAGAGGCGATGATGCCCAACCTCGTGCAGACCCTCGAGGGGACGCCGGCGCTCATCCATGGTGGCCCCTTCGCCAACATCGCCCATGGCTGCAACAGCGTCCTCGCCACGCGGATGGCCATGCACCTGTCCGACTGGGCGCTGACGGAGGCAGGCTTCGGCTTCGACCTCGGGGCCGAGAAGTTCTTCGACATCAAATGCGTGGGGGCCAACCTGGACACGGCGGCGGTGGTGCTCGTGGCCACCGTGCGCGCGCTCAAGCTCCACGGAGGCGTGAAGTATGCCGAGCTGGAGCGGCCCGATCCGGCCGCCGTGGAGCGGGGCTGTCAGAACCTCGCGAAACACGTGGAGAACATCCGCGTCTTCACCGAGACCCCGATCGTGGCGCTCAACCATTTCCACGGCGACGCCCCCGAGGAGGTGGAGGTGGTGGCCGCGTGGTGCCGCGCCGCCGAGGTGCCCTTCGCCGTCTCGCGCCACTTCGCCGAAGGTGGGGAGGGTGCGCTCGATCTCGCCAAGCTGGTGCTCAGCGAGGCCGAGAAGGAGCCCAAGCCGTTCAAGCCGCTCTACGACTGGAGAGACAAGATCGAGGACAAGATCACGGCGGTGGCGACCAAGATCTACGGCGCGTCGCGCGTCGTCTTCTCGCAACAGAGCAAGCGCGCCATCAAGGAGATCGAGCGCCTCGGCTACGGCGAGCTGCCGATCTGCATCGCCAAGACGCAGAGCTCGCTGTCGGACGACCCGAGCCTCGTGGGGCGACCTACCGGCTTCGATCTCAACGTGGCGGATCTGCACATCAACGCCGGCGCGGGCTTCATCGTGGTGATGACCGGAGACATCTTGCGCATGCCCGGGCTTCCGAAGCGACCCTCGGCCGAGCAGATCGACGTGCGCGACGGCAAGATCATCGGCCTGCGCTGAGGCTCTCGTGCATTTCGACTCGAGCTACCGCGAGGTCGTCGCGCTGCGGGACGGCACCGAGGTGGTGCTGCGCCTGGTGCAGCCGGGGGACAAGGAGCTCTTCGTGCGCGGGCTCCAGGGGATGACGGCCGAGTCGCGGTACCTGCGCTTCTTCGCGCACAAGAACCGCTTCAGCGGGCAGGAGCTCCGCTACCTCACCGAGGTGGATCAGGCCCGCCACTTCGCCATGGGCGCGTTGCGCGTGGAGCCGAGCGGCGAGGTCGAGGGGGTGGCGGTCGCGCGCTTCGTCATCTTCGAGGACGACCCCGAGACGGCGGAGCCGGCGGTGGCGGTGGTGGACGCGCTGCATGGTCGCGGTCTTGGGCGGCTGTTGTTCCTGCGCCTGCTCGCCGCCGCTCGCGAGCGCGGGGTGCGACGGTTTCAGTGCGAGGTGTTGGCCGAGAACAAGGCCATGCGCGAGCTGTTGCGCGAGATCGTCCCCGACGCGATCGAGGAGCGGGCCGGCAACGTGGTGGTGGTGAAGCTGCCGGTGGTGGAGGTGGCGCCTACCGCGCCGATTCACGGGGAGGACGCGCGCGGGCCGATCTATCGGCTGTTCGCGATGGTCGCCGAGCGGCTCGTTCAGTTCCGACGGGTGGTGTTCGGGAGCATGGCAGGTCGCGAGCCGCCGAGCATCCTCGACGCCATCGGTCACACGCCGCTCGTGCCCCTCGGGCGCGTCGCGGACGGAGCTCGTCACCGCGTGTTCGTCAAGTGCGAGCACCTCAACCCGGGGGGCTCGGTGAAGGATCGCATGGCCCTCGCCATCATCCGAAGCGCCGAGCTCGAGGGCCTGCGCCCTGGGGCCACGCTCGTGGAGGCGACGGCCGGGAACACGGGGGTGGCGCTCGCCATGATCGCCGCCGTGCGCGGCTACCGCCTCGTGTGCGTCATGCCGGAGAAGATGTCGCTCGAGAAGCGTCGCCTGCTCTCGGCCATGGGAGCGGAGGTGGTGATCACCGACAACGCACCCCCTGGCGACCCAAAGAACTTCCAGGAGGTGGCCAAGCGCATCGTGCGCGAGCGACCGGGGGCGTTCGCGACCGATCAGTTCAACGCGCCGGCGAACCCTGCCATCCACGAGGCGACCACCGGCCCCGAGATCTTCGAGCAGCTGGGGGGACACGTCGGCGCCTTCGTGGCCGGCGCCGGCACGGGGGGGACGATCACCGGCGTGGGGCGCTTCCTCAAGCGGCGGCGGCCCGAGGTGAAGATCGTGCTGGCCGATCCGGAGGGGAGTCGCCTCGCTGGCCTCGTCAACCACGGGGCGCTCGGTGAAGACGGGAGTTACCGGCTCGAAGGGATCGGGGGGAGCGAGGTGCCCGGGGTGCTCGATCTCTCGGTGGTCGACTGGGCCGAGTCGGTGAGCGACGAGGCGGCGTTTGCGATGTCGCGACGGCTCGTCCGCGAGGAGGGCCTCTTGGTCGGGGGCTCGTCGGGGGCGGCGGTGGTGGCGGCGCTGCGGGTCGCCGACCGCGACGACGTCGACGGCCCGGTGGTCGCCCTGTTGCCCGACCACTTCGATCGCTACGCGAGCGCGCTCTTCGACGAGGACGGCGCCACCGGGACGACCACGCTCAGCTGACGCCCGCACCCTCGCCCTTGGTGCTGCCGAGAGTGACGAGCCGCGCGCGCGTCCGCTGCTCCGTGTAAGAACATCTGCTACCCTCGTGCTGATGCGAGGGCTCCTCCTCCTCTTTGCGCTGGGTGTCGTGGTCGGCGTTTCGTGCGTGCTGCCCGACGACTACGTGAAGGTCGCCGCGAGCAGCAGCGCCGGCGGCGAGCTCGGGGGCGACGGGGGCGCGCCAGCGGGCGGGCAGGGGGGCGTGGGCGGCGCCGGCGGCAGCGGCGCGGGGCCGAGCGCCGGAGGACAGGGGGGATCCGGCGGTGGGACCGGCGGCGCCGGCTGCGCGTTCGTTCCCACGAACGATGGCTTCGGGGGCACCATGCTCGACGGCGCCTGGACCACGAGCCCTCTCATGAGCGGAGTCAGCTTCGAGGTCGCGGGCGGCGAGCTCTCGGTTGGCCTCGACAACGTGGCCGGCAACTACGGCTGGTTCAACGCCGATCGCGGCTTTTTCGCCTATCAGCTCGCGTGCGGCGACTTCGCGGCGGTGGTCGACGTCGAGGTGACCGACTTCGCCGGGACGGGCGCTCCGAGCTTCGACTTCAACAGCGGCGGGCTCCTCGTGCGCAACCCCGCGCAGCCGCAGAGCGACGATTTCTGGGCGATGGTCGCCATCGGCAGACACGACGGTGGCACCCACCGCGCCGAGACGAAGGCCACCCAACACTCGGTCAGCGTGGTGGCTGGGCACGATCTCGCGGGCGGTCCCACGCTGGTGGGGAGGGTGGGCCTGTGCCGGGTGGGCACCCAGATCCGCCTCTCCGCGCTCGCCGCGGGGCAGCCCACGTGGGAGGTGCTGGCCACCTTCGACGAGTTCGGCTCGGGGGCGCCCGATGGCGAGGTGTCGCTGCCTCCGCTGGTCGAGCTCGGCATCGTGGCCAACGGCTGGGGCGGCGAGGATTTGCGCGCGCGCTTCGACGACGCACAGTTCTGGACGCCCACGAGCCTCGCCGACTGCACGCCGTGACGGCGGCTCAGGTGGGGTCGGGGTTTCGGACGCAGCGGAAGCCGAGGCCTGGGACCTGATAGTCGACCACCGCCGAGGCGCGATACTGGGTGCGGATCCCCGCGCTCGAGCGGTTCCAGCCGCCGCCGCGCACCACGTGAGTGGCGTGGGGGCCGATCACGTGGAGCGGATCGACCGCGTCTTCCCGGCGCGGCCACGGGGCGTAGTTGTCGAGGCACCACTCCCACACGTTGCCGCTGAGATCGTGGAGCCTGCCCGTTGGCCACACCTTGTCTCCCTTCGGCAGCGAGCCCACCGGCGAGGTGCCCCCCCCGTGACAACCGTCGTCGGAGGAGGGCGTCCTCAGGTGACCCGAGGTGTAGTCGGCGTGCTCGCACGTGGGGGGCTCGTCACCCCACGCCCATTTGCGGCCGTCGCCTCCGGTGGCCGCCCACTCCCACTGCGCCTCGGTGGGCAGCGACTGCTTCCGCCACTCGCAGTAGGTCTTGGCTTGGTTCCAGTGCACCTTGTTGACGGGGTGGTCGGAGAGCTTGGGGTAGTTGATCCACATGCCCCAGGTGCGCGGCGCCTCGCACGCGCCGGCCTCGACGCATGCCTCGTAGGCCTTCACCGTCACCTCGGTGGCGTCCATACAGAAGGGCTTGGTCAGCACCACCTTGTGCGGCGTGTCGACCCCGGGTTGGATGTTGCCCCCCATCATGAAGCCCTGCTCGCCGGTGGCCGGGATGTACACCTCGCCTTCGGGGCAGCTGGGGACACACCGGCCCGCCTCGCACCGCTCGATCCCGAGGCAGGCCGGACACGGGGTGGCCGACGCGGATGGGCTCGGGGCGCGCGCGTCGCCCGCGCCGGAGCTGCTCGGGGGGGCGGAGGCGTCGCTCGCCGACGTGGCCGTCGTGGGCTCGACGCTACTCGCGCGCGCTCCGTCGCCTCCCTCGCAGCTGTTCAGGCCGAGGAGCGCCGCGAGCGTCGAGAGACCCAGCCGGCGGCGGTGCGTGGGTCGCTGCGCCATCGACCGATCGAACCAGAGGGCCAGGGAAGGGCGCAAGTTTCGAGCTAAGCTTGCCCATGATGCGCTGCGCGTGGCTCCTGCCGGTGCTCGCCCTCGGGTGCAGCACCGACGACGCCGGCGGCACGCCGTCCGCGGCGGTGTCGAGCGGCGCGCTCGCACAGAGCGCGCCGCCCTCGTCGAGCGCGGCCGCGCCCACGCCGGCGGGGTCTCTTTCGGCCGGCGTGGAGCGCCCCAACGACGCGCGCCTCACGCTGCTCGCCGGCGGCGACGTGAGCTTCGGCCGCATGCGCGGGCAGCGCCTGTTGCGGGAGCCAGAGCGCAACGACTTCGCGACGCTGGCACCCCTGTTCGACGCGGTGGATCTGCGCTTCGTGAATCTGGAGTGCACGATCTCCGATCAGGGAGGGGAGACGCAATCTCCGATCTCGCAGCTGGTGTTCACCGCGCCGCCGCCCGCTGCCGCCGCCCTCGCTCGCGCCCGCATCGACGTGGTCTCCCTCGCCAACAACCACGCCTGGGACTACGGGCAGAGCGCGCTGCTCGAGACCTTCGAGCGGCTCGAGGCGGAGAAGGTGGCCTACGTGGGCGCGGGCCGCACCCGCGACGAGGCCTACGCCCCGTTGGTGGTGGAGCGCAATGGGTTCAAGCTCGCCTTCGTCGCCGTGACCGCCATCTGGAACCAAGAGCTCGAGCCTCATCCCGGCCGTGAGATGGTCGCCGACGCCGAGGAGGCCTCGCTCGTTGCGAGCGTGAAGCGCGCCCGCGCGATCGAGGGCGTCGACGCGGTGATCGTGAGCCACCACGGCGGCTACGAATACGTCGACCGCCCGCATCCCGGCACCCTCGCGCTCCTCGACGCGGCGGTGGAGGCGGGGGCCGACGTGGTGATTGGTCACCACCCTCACGTGATCCAACGCGTCGCCTTCGTGGGCGAGCGACCGGTGCTCTACAGCGTGGGGAACCTGTTGATGCGCATGGTCACCGGCCAGCCGTGGACCCAGTTCGGTATGCTCGCTCGCGTCACCCTCCGGCGCGGCGTCCCCGCTGGGATCGAGGTGTGCCCCTTCCGCATCCATGGCCTGGAGCCCATCCCGCTGGCCGGAGATCCGCAGCGAGATACATTCCAGCACATATTTCGGTCGAAGTTCGATCAGCTGCTCGCGTTCGGCGAGCGCGAGCGGGCGGGCACCGGCGCGGTGATGGGCGACTTCGGCGCCGACGGCTGCGCGCCTATTCGGCCGCTCTCGCGCTGAGCTCTCCGTCGCCAGGAGGCTCGAAGGCGGCCGGCGCGGCGGCGGGGGGGCGCTTGTCGCCGCGTCGCACGATCGCGTAGTCGTCGCGGAACGCGTCGCGTACCTCGCCGGTGGCCGGATCGATCAGCCACGGCATCGCGTGTTTCACCGGCACGCGCACCACGGTCGGCGTCACGAAGGTGCCGAACACGTGGTCCCAGAGCGGGGTGGTGACCCCGTGGTTCTGGGCCGGGTCGTGGAAGTGATGGTGGAAGTGGTGGCGCCGCAGCCACCGCCCGTAGCGCGTGCGCGGGGCGCGGGTGTGGGCGATGCGGTGCAGCACCTCGTAGCCGCCGTAGGTGGCGACGAGGCCGAGGGTGAACGCGGCTCCGAGCGAGGCCCCGGCCACGCCCACCGCGATCGGTCCCACGAGGGCGGTGGTGAGGAGCGCGGCGGCGACCTTCTTTTCGGTGGGCGCGAAGTAGCTGGTGGTGGCGTGATGGCGCACGTGCTCGCGGGCGAAGGGGTTGCCGTTCTTCGCGTAGCGGTGGCCGAGGTTCTTGTGGATGAGGTACTCGGCCGCGCTCCAGGCGCTGGCGCCGAGGGCGGTGGCGGCGAGGGTCTTGCCGATCAAAGCGGTGGCGATCACGAGGTTTGAACCTCCCATGGAGTTGGGTGTTGAGCGTTCTTGTGGGTGGGCCAGGTAGACGACAGCCAGAACATGGCCAGCTCGACGAGCTCGGGCGCTGCGCCCCAGCCGCGGAGGAGGCTCCGCGTGAGCTCGGCGGCGAGGCGCGCGCCTTCGAACCAGCCCGCGCCGGCGAGCCGGTCGAGCTTGCTCGAGGACACGACCCCGTGGAGCGCGGTCCAGAACACGATGGTGCGCAGCGCGGCGCTGCCCGGCTCGAGCGCCCCCACCGACGCTGCGGCTGCGAACAAGCGGCTGACCCGCTCGAGCAGCTCGGTGAGGGGCTCGATCACCCGTTGGGCGTGGGCGTCGGCGACGAGCGGGCGCGGATCGCCGAAGGTGGCGGCGATGAGGCGAAACGTGCGCGGCTCGTGGCGCGCAAGCTCGAGGTAGAAGTCGGCGGCGGCCGCGAGCTCGGCGAGTGCGGCCACCGGGGGCGTTGGCGGGAGATAAGGGAGCCAGGTCTCCCGCTGCGACTCGAAGAGCTGCTGGATCCGCGCGATCGTGCGCGCCTGCATCGCCGCGACGAGCGCGTCCTTGCCGTCGAAGTAGCGGTAGAGCGCGCCCGCCGTGAGCTCCACCGCTTCCGCGACTCTCGCCATCGTGAGCGCATCGAGGCTCTCGGTGCCCACGATGTCGAGGGCGGCGGACACGATCGCCTCGAGGCGCCGCTCGCGGGTGCGCTGTCGGCGTGGGCTCAGGGGTGTGGGGGCAACAGACATGAAAGTGAACCGGAGTTACTTAGTAAATGCCATTCACTTTTGATGCTGTCAACAAAGATCGCCCCTCCTCGGGCGCGAAGGCAGCCCACGAGCGCGTTGCGACGGGCGTCGGCGACGCCGCGCTCCCGTGCTCTCGGCGCCACCCGGCCCCTCCCGGGGATCCCTCCCTCTGCTGCCCCCTCAGCCCCCTCAGCCCCCTCAGCCCCCTCAGCCCCCTCAGCCCCCTCAGCCCCCTCAG
>CAYOAL010000028.1:0-78903 GCA_964401935.1 uncultured Polyangiaceae bacterium | reverse complement strand
GCCGGACCGCGCCTCGAGGAGCCCCGCGAGGCAATGTCGGTCGGACCTTCAGTTCAAGAGGCCGGTCAGCCGCTCACGCATGGCGATGCACGTCACCTCGCCGGGGCAGTGCTCGAGGGCGCCGTCGAGCTCGATGATCGCGCGCGCGAGCTGGCCTTGTTTCGCGAACAGCCGCGCGAGGTTCATGAACGGGAAGTGGCGCGGCTCGTAACGCTCTGCCGACTTCGCCTGTTGCAGCCACGCCTCCGCCTCGTCGAGGCGGCCGAGACGCATCAGGTAGGAGCCGATGTCGTTGTAGGGGTTGCCGAAGGTGGGATCGGTGCGGATGGCCTTCTTGCACTCGTCGATCGCTTCTTCGATCCGCCCGAGAAAGCTGTAGGCCCAGCCACGGAAGGTGTAGGCCTCCGCCGTCGGCAACACCGCGAGCGACTCGGTGTAGAGGTCGATCGCTTGCTCGACCGCACCGGTCAGCTGAAGGACCTGTGCCTCTTCCCACAGCTCGAGGGCGCGGCGGCGCCGGTTCTCGTGTCGGTCGTCGTCCATGGCCTCTCTATAGCCGATGTGCCGGAGCCCGTGGCGTTTGAGTGACATCCCCCACGAGGGTGGCGCTATCGTGCGGAGGACGCCGCCACGCCCATGACCTCCGCCAAGACGTTCGTGCTCTTCGCCCTCGCCGCGATCGCGGCGGGGCAAGCCTGCGCCACGCATGGTGACGCACCGGCGGCGACGGGAGGGGGCAGCGACGGAGAGGGTGCGGCGAGCGCGACCACGTCTGCGAGCGGGGGTGGGAGCGGGGTTTCAGGGGGGAGCGGTGGCGGAGGGGGGGTGGCCTCGAGCTGCGGCAACGGCACCATCGAGCCGCCCGAGACCTGCGACGGCGACGACCTGGGCGGCAAGAGCTGCGCCGACTTCGGTCTCAACCCCGGCGCCCTCGCGTGCAACGCCACCTGTCAGCTCGTGGTGTCGGGCTGTGGTCTCCGCGAGAACTGCCAGAACGGCCTCGATGACGACGACGACGGCGCCGTCGACTGCTTCGACGAAGAGTGCGCCGACGTGGCCTCCTGCATCGACAGCTGCGCCGAGCCGCTCTCGGTGGTGCTCCCGCTCTTCGATCTGCGGAGCACGGTGGGACGCCCCAGCTCGCTCGGCGTGAGCTGCGCGCCGACCAGCAGCTCGGAGTTCGTTTACCGCGTGGTCCCCGCCACGAGCGGCGCGCTCGGGGTGACGGTCACCCAGCACAACGGCGACTTCAGCGTGGCCGCGTTCTCGTCGTGTGGCGACGCGGAGGCAGAGCTCGCCTGTGCGAGCGCCACCTCGAACCCAGCGTTCGAGGAGAACCTCCGCGTCGCAGTGGAGGCGGGAAAGAGCTACTTCGTGGTGATCGACGCGTTGAGCGCGACCGACAGCGGCGCGTTCCAGATCCTGATGCGGATGGTCCCCGACGGCGAGACGTCGTGCCAGAACCTCGTCGATGACGACGCGGACGGCCTCCTCGATTGCGCTGATCCGAGCTGCCAGTCCAGCACCACCTGCACCGCCGGCGCCAAGGGACTCGGGGAGAGCTGCGCGCAGACCTCCGTGTGCAGCGCGACCCACGCCGATCCGATCTGCCTGCCTTCTTTCCTCGGCTTCGCCGGCGGGTACTGCAGCGAGTTCTGCGATTTGTCTGCCGACGACTGTCCGGGCGACGGCGTCTGCTTCGACTACGGCATCGGCACCCACGGCATCTGCCTCGACGGCTGCACGAGCGCGGACCAGTGCCGCGCCGGCTACGGCTGCGTCGACCTCGGGCTCTCCTCGAGGGCCTGCTACATCGCCCCGGAGAGCGCTTGTGAGAACTACGTCGACGACGACTTCGACGGGCTGACCGACTGCGACGATCCCGACTGCCAGGCGACGGCGAGCTGCGTGCCGGGAGCGGGCGGCTATGGCGCCCCCTGCTCGAGCAACACGCAGTGCGCCTCGGCGAGCGGCGACGATCCACTCTGTCTGCGCAATCCTCCGTTCTTCTTCCCGAGCGGCTACTGCAGCGAGTTCTGCAACGTCGCCACCAGCGACTGTGGGCCGGGAGGCTTGTGCTTCGATTGGTATGGGCTCGACGGCACCACCGGCCAGTGTTTCAAGCGCTGTGCGACCGACGCCGACTGCAGCGGAGGAAGCTGTGTCGATCACGGCTTCGGCAGGCACTGCAACCTCTGAGCACGGCGTGACAAAGCATTACAATTGGTGACGGGTTGTCAGCGACGGCCGGTGCCAGATTCTCCGGCATGAAGCTCCAGCTCATCACCGCAGTCACTCTGATCACCGCAGCCTCGTTCTTCCTCACCGGGTGCCCGGAAGAAGGAGCGAAGCCGGACGGCGCCGGCGAAGCCAAGGACGCCGACAAGAAGAACGCCGACAAGAAGGACGCCGACACGAAGGCGGCCGCCGACAAGAAGGACGCCGACACGAAGGACGGCGACAAGAAGGACGGCGACAAGAAGGACGGCGACACGAAGGACGGCGACACGAAGGACGGCGACACGAAGGCGGCCGCCGACAAGAAGGACGGCGACGCCGAAAAGAAAGACGGCGACGCCGAAGAGAAAGACGGCGACGCCGAAAAGAAGGACGCCGACGACGCCAAGTAGGACGCCGACGACGCCAAGTAGGACGCCGACGACGCCAAGGAGGGCGGGCCGACCGCCGAGGTGAAGGCCGACGCGTCGCGCACCTCGCGCCGCTCACCCAGGCTCCCCCTCGCGCCCGAGCGCGAGGGGGGCGATTGGCGGAGCGGGAGCCGGGCGCCGCGGAGCGCGCGGTTCGGGGATCGTTGGCCGCGTGGCGACACGTTCGCGTTCGACGACGGCCCGAGCATCGCCGTCGACTACGTGGCGTGACAAGCGACGGTGGTCGGATCGACACGGGGTGCCTCCGACGGGAGAGCTCTCAACACACCCCGGCCCAGTAGGCGTCGACCGCAGCCTGGAGCGCGGCGAGGGTCGTCTCGTCCCGCTCCGGTCGAAACAGGTGGGCGAAGCGGCCCTGTTTCTCGAGATAGCGCTCCACCGGGAGGCGCTGCCGCGGGATCTTGCTGTGCACGACCTTCCCGTCCACATACTCCTTGAGCGGCCACACGCCGGTGGCCACCGCGAGGCGCCCGATCTCCACCGACTGGCTCGGCTCGAAGCCCCACCCCGTGGGGCACGGCGCGAGGGCGATGAGGAGGCGCGGTCCCTTCAGCGACTTGGCCCGCTCCACCTTGCGCGCAAGATCGAGCGGCTCGGTCCCGATGAGGGTGGCGACATAGGTCGGACGGTGGGCCGCCCAGATCGCGAACAGATCCTTCTTGTCGGCCGTGGCGCCCCCTACGCTGGTGGCCGTCGCCGCCCCCCGCGGGGTCGCCGCCGACGCTTGTTGCCCGGTGTTGCCGTAGCCTTCGTTGTCGTAGCAGAGGTAGAGGAAGTCGAGCCCGCGCTCGATGGCGGCCGAGGTGGCGGAGAGCCCCATCCCGTTGGCGGAGCCGTCACCGGTGAGCGTAACCACCGTCAGGCCCGCGTCGCGCTCGCTGATGGCCCCCTTGGCCGCGAGCACATCAAGGGCGTCGCGGACGCCCTGGGCGCCAGCCGGAGCCGACGCCATCGCCGTGTAGAGCCACGAGGCTCGGAACGGCGTCAGGGGATACACGCTCAAGAGCGTCATACAACCGGCGGCGTTGACGAAGACGCTGTCTTCGCCGAGCACGTCGTAGACCTGATGCAGCGCCATCATCCCGCCGCAGCCGGCGCAGGTCGAAGTGCCCGCGCCCAACAGGTGCTTGTTCGGGAGATCCTTGTTGCGCTTGAAGATGGACACCGTCATCGACTCTCTCCCTCCGGTGCTCGCTCGGCGGCGGCGATCGCTTGCAGCTTGCGCACCTCGCGAAGCTCTCCCTCGGTGAACAGAAGGCGCGGCGGCGGGACGAGCCCCGACGACGCCGCCTGTCGGGTGACGGCGGCGATCTCGAACAGCTCCGCGCTCGAGATGTCGCGCCCGCCGAGGCCCCCGATGAAGGAGGTGAGCGCCGCCGGTGCTCCCGGCATGCCATAGAGCGCCGCGGCGATCTCGCCGTGGAGGATGCCGCCGGCTCCGAGCGAGACGTTCTGATCGATCACCGCAACCCCACGCTTGCCGGCGAGCGCGCGACGGATCGCGTCGGCGGGAAACGGCCGCAAGAGCCGCGGTCGACACAAGCCCGCCCGCACCCCTCGTTCACGCAGCCGATCCACCGCATCGCGGGCCTTGGTGGCGAACGATCCGATCATCACGAACACCACCTCCGCGTCGTCGGTTCGGTAGCGCTCCACCGCCGGGTAGTCGCGCCCGAACACCTCCGCGAAGGCCAGCGCAACCTCGTCGTAGACCGCGAGCGCACCTTGGGCCGCGAGGTGTGTCTGATACCGGAAGTACGAGTAGGTGCTGCCACCGAGCACGGCGACCCCCTGACTCACCGGCTCCCCGGCGCGGAAGCGCGTGCTACCAGCCTCGAACGGCGGCAGGAACCGGTCGACCGCGTGCTCCGCGGGGAGCTCGACCGGCTCGCGGGTGAACGAGAGGTAGAAGCCATCGAGGTTCACGAGCACCGGCAGGCGAACGCGCGGATCCTCGGCGAGTCGAAAGGCGATGAGGACGCTGTCGAGCACCTCCTGGCAGGTAGAGCAGTGCAGCTGCAGGAAGCCGCTGTCGCGCGCGGCGAGCACGTCGTTGTGGTCGGGCTCGAGCGTGATGGGAGCCGCGAGCCCCCTCGACACGTTGACGAGCACCAACGGCACCCTCCAGCCGGCCACCGCATAGAGCATCTCCATGCCGTAGAGGAGTCCCTGACTCGACGTCGCCGAGAACACGCGCACCCCAGTGGCCGCGGCCGCTCCGGCCGCGGTGAGCATCGAGTGCTCCGACTCGAACGTGGTCATCTTGGCCGGCAGCTCGCCCGCGTCGATCCACCCCGCGAGGGTCTCGATGATCTCGGTCTGAGGCGTGATGGGGAACGCTGGCACGTAGTCGACGCGCGCCAGGCGCGCCGCCCAGGCAGCGGCCACGTTGCCGGTAAGGAGGCGGCGGGTCATGCCACACCTCCTCCGCGAGAGGGAGCCTCGGGTACGCCGACGATGGCGTGGTGAGGACACTGCGCGAGGCAGATCATACAGCCCTTGCAGTGCTCGTAGTCGATGACGGGGAAGCCATCGTCACCGCGCGAGATCACCCCGTCGGGGCAGTGGCTCCCGCACAGCCAGGTACACTGGTGGCAGCGCTCGTTGGCCACCACCGGCCGCTCGGTGCGCCACAAGCCGGTGCGCGACAACACGCTCGTGAGCCCGGTGTGCATGGCCGGCGCCGCCCGCTCCACGACATCGAGCTCGAGCTCGAGCCACTGCGGCTTGTCGTACGTCGCGGCGTCGGGGTGCGCTCCAGGACCGACCGCGCCGGCCTGCGCCGCCATCGCGTCGAAGGTCGCGAGAGCCTGCGCCGCGTTGTCCTCCACCACGTGCGCGGCCAAGCCCCCGAGCTCCTCGCGCACCGCCCGCTCCAAGGCGACTCTCCCGACGACCCCAGCGAGACGCGCGGCCGCCCCCGCACAGCGAACCCCGTCCCGGTGACTCGAGGCCCCTTCGCCCGGGGATGGCTCGAGACCGATCACCCGTGCGTGGTGGAGCCGCTCCTGCCAGACGACCGGGGGGGTCGCGCTGCACAGGAGCAGCACCGTCCGTGGGGCCACCCCGGCCATCACGCCGGCCCCAGGTTGTGCGATCACGCTGTCGTCCACCACCACCACCAGGTCGGGCTCGCGGATGATCCCACGCTCCGCGATCGGCTGCCGCGACGCCCTCACGTAGGCGAAGATGGCGGCGCCACGCCGCTCCGCGCCGTAACGCGGCGCGTCCTGCACCTCGAAGCCCTCGAAGAACAGCGCCGAGCCGAGGATCCGGCTCGCGGTCTTGATGCCCTGTCCGCCACGGCCGTGAAACCGCACGCGGAGGACCGAGTCGTGAGCGGAGCTCGCAGCCATACACGCGTCGTTGGTGCAAGGGCGGTGCCGCGATGGTCTCTGCGCGCTTGGTGTCTGCTCGGCGCCGCCAAGTGTTCGTGGTGACGTCGCTGCGACGAGGCGTCGCTCGAACCGTCACGCTCCTCCGCGAGCTCCCCCACGGCACGCGCCATCGCCGTGTCCACGGCGTCATGCAGTCTTTTCACGTCGGCGCAAACCGCGCCAAATCACCCTCGGCACCGAAGGCGCCAGGCGACGTAGCGCGCGAGGGCCCGCACCGCGCGATCCGCGCTGCGAAACACGGGGAGACCGGTCTCGGCGAGCGCCTGCGCCATCGGATCGTACAGCGCGCCTGCGTCCACCACCGCCACCCACGGGCGCTCGGTGCGCGTCCAGAGCTCGGCGAGACCGACGACGACCGAGCCCGGCGCCCCGAGATCCTCGTCATGGCCCTCGGAGGGTGCGAGCGTGGTGAGGGCCGCCGTCATCGGCACACACGCGATGACGCTCACGTCGCTCCCCGGATCGTTCAGGATCGCCTCCGCCACCGCGACGAACCCGGCGTCGCCGAGCATCGGGTTATTGTCGAGGGGATTGGTGACGTCTACCAGCTCGTGCAAGCCAGCCTCCTCCACGATCGCTTCGAGCCGCGCCTGGGTGGTGACCTCGAACGGGCCGAGGGTGAGGCCCGCGCCGTGATCCGCGAGCGCGACACACTCGAAACCGGCGTTGCTCGCGCCGCTGAGCCGGCGCCCTCGCACCGGGCGCGCAGCGAACGCGCAACACAGGCGCGTGAGATCCTCGAGCTCCTCGAAGGTGTCGGTGACGAGCACGCCGGCTGCCTCCGCGAGGTGGCGGCCGATCGCATAGTCGCCAGCCATGGCCGCGGTGTGGGACGCGATGGCGCGGGCCGCCTCCTGGGTGCGGCCGGCGCGATGCAGCACCACCGCCCGGCCGCTCGCGACCATCCGCCGCGCGGCGCTGAGCCAACGGCGTCCGTCGAGAGGAGCGAAGCCCTCCACATAACTCACCACCACCTCGACATCCGCCTCGTCGGCGAAGTGATGCATGTAGTCGCCCACGGTGAGATCGGTCTGGTTGCCCACCGAGACCGCGTAGCGAGGCGCCCAAGGCCAGAGCTTTTGGGTCACCGAGATGAGCACCGCACCGCTCTGCGACACCAAGGCGAGGGGGGCTGGGCGCGGCGCCCGCGGCAGCTTGTGGCGCGGCACGAAGGTGGCGTCGAACCGCCCCGGCTCCGAGGACACGCCGAGACAATTGGCGCCGTTGAGCACGACGCTCCCGCCCGCCGCCCGCGCCGCAGTCACGCGGGCGGTGAGACGACGCTCGAGCTCCCGACCGCCGCCGCGCTCGCCGAAGCCGCCCGCGATGACGATGATGGCGGCCGCCACCTCGCGCGTGATCGCCTCCTCGACCGCAGCCTCGGCCGCGACCGCGGGGAGACTCACCACCAACAGATCGACCGGCTCCGCAAGCGCCGCGAGGGTCGGCACGCACGGGCAACCCTCGAGGCGCTCGTGGCCCGCCTTCACCACCCAGAGCCGCTCGGGATTGAAGCCGCGGGCGAGGATGTTGCTCAGGATCACGTGGCCTGGGCCCTCCGGTCGCGCCGGCACGCCGAGCAGCGCGATGCTCTCGGGGCGCAACAACGGCTCGAGCGCGCGCGGCCCCGGTGGCACCCGCGGCGGCGCCGTGGGACCGCTGCCGAGCTCCACCACCGCGTCGAGCGCCACGATCACGCCCTCCGCGTGCACGATCGGGTTGAGCTCGATCTGCCGATACGGGGTGGGACACGAGCGGGTGGCAAACGCTAGCGCGCTCTTCACCGCGTCGCGCAGCACGGCGAGCGGCACCCGCGGAGGCTGGCCGCGAATGCTTCGGGTGGCGAAGGCGGACGCGGCGCCGCGCGCGAGCTCCGCCTCGATCTCCCGGTCTGAGACCGCGTCCGGGGTGAACACCGCGAGCTCGCGGCCGCGCGCGAGCTCGCGCGTCACCTGCTCGGCGGCCACGCCGCCCGCAGCCACGATCACCACCGGCCCGAAATCGGCGGTAAACCGCACGCTGAACAGCAGCTCGCTGCCGAACCCCTCCTCGTGCGCGACGCGCTCGCTCACGGTGAACGCCTCGGCCGCGGGCACCCGCGCCGCCATGCTCCGGAGCGCCGCCGAGAGCGCGTCCCGAGTCTTCGCTACCCGGGCCACCCCCCCGAGCTCGGTCTTGTGGATCACGCCCGGCGCGACCACCTTGACCACCACCTCCTCGCCGGGGAGCCCACACGCGGCGTCGATCGCGACGCCATCCTCGGCATCGCGCACCACCACCTGAGCCGGCAAGGCGAGCCCCAGCGCCGAGACCACTTCCCGCGCCTCGGTCTCGAGCAGCACCCGGCGATCAGCGGCGCTCATCCCAAGCTCATATCGGGCCGGGGCCCGGAGGGCTAGCGGGTACCGCGCCTCCCAAGCTCGCAAAAGAGGACGCCGCCGTGATGGCGGCGCCCAGAACGCCGCGTTCTCGGCGCTTCCGCCCGTGCGCTGTTGGATCTACCGTTACTGCGCATGCGTCTGTCGCCGGGAACGTGGATCACCAAGACGGTGAGGCTCGTGCGGCCCCTCGGCGCGGGAGGCATGAGCACGGTGTGGGTGGCGGCCGACATGCGCCTGCACACCCAGGTGGCGGTGAAGATCCTCTCCCCCGCCCTGCTCGCCGATCCCATGGCGCGAGCCCGATTCGTGCGCGAAGGCCGCCTTCCCGCCGAGATCCAGAGCCCTCACCTGGTGCAAATCTTCGAGGAGGGCGAGCTCGACGACACCACCCCCTTCTTCGTCATGGAGTGGCTCGAGGGCGAGACGATCAAGGATCGCCTCAAGCGCGAGGATCGGCTCACTCCTCGGGACACCGCGAGCGTGGTCACCCAGGTGTGCCGCGCCCTGACCCGGGCGCACGCGCTCCAGGTGGTGCATCGCGACGTGAAGGCCGACAACGTCTTCGTCTTGAGGAGCGAGGGGATCGTGGTCAAACTGTTGGACTTCGGGGTCGCCAAGCGCCCCCCTCAGGGCGACGACCTCGCCATCGTGACCCGCCGCGGAGAGACCCTGGGTACGCCCAACTACATGAGCCCCGAACAGCTGCGACAGGCCGCCGACGTCGACCACCGCGCCGACATCTGGTCGGTCGGGGTCCTCGCCTACCGAATGTTGCTCGGCGCGCTCCCCTTTGCGCGGCCCGACTACCCATCGCTGTGTCTGGCGATCTGCGAGGGCGAGTTCTTGTTGCCCTCGAGCTTCGACGCGCGCTGGCCGGAGGCCCTGGACACCTGGTTCAGTCGCGCCTTCGCGCTCGATCGCGATGGTCGGTTCGCCTCCGCGGAGGAGGCCGCCGTCACGTTCGAGCGGGTGGTGGGCGCGATCACCCACGACGTGCCGCACGGCGCCCCCCCCGACGACGATCCCAACTCCCTCCGAATGTGGGACGAAGCCAAGACCCTGCCCCGCTCGCCGAGCGGAGGCCCTGCGAGCGGCGGCCCGACCAGCGGCTGGGGCCCCAGCGAGAGCCCGCCGACGAGCGGCGACCCCGCGAGCGGCAGCGCTCAGAGCGGCCACCCCGTGAGCTCCGACCCCGTGAGCGGCTGGGGCGCGGGGCCTCCTCGAGGCAGCTCCTCCGGTGGGAGCGCGCCGAGCGGCACCCCCTCGAGTGCCTGAAGTGAAAGAAGGGTGAATGGACGATCGGCTTCGTGAGTTGCTCGGGGAGGTGCGGGCACAGCTCAACCGGGTGGTACGCGGCAAGCGCGACGTGATCGAGCTCACGCTCGTCGGCATCCTCGGGGCAGGCCACGTGCTGATCGAGGACGTCCCGGGAACCGGCAAGACCACCCTCGCCAAGGCGCTCGCTGCCGTGTTCGACGTGGCCTTCAGCCGCGTCCAGTTCACCCCCGACCTCCTCCCCGCCGACATCATCGGCACCGAGGTGCTCAACCCCACCGATGGAAGCTTCTCCTTTCATCACGGCCCGGTCTTCACCAGCGTGTTGCTCGCCGACGAGATCAACCGCGCGTCGCCGCGCACCCAGTCGGCGCTCCTGGAGGCGATGAACGAGGGACAGGTGACGGTGGAGGGCACGTCGCATCCGCTGCCGTCGCCCTTCTTCGTGGTGGCGACGCAGAACCCGATCGACTTTCAGGGCACCTACCCGTTGCCAGAGGCCCAGCTCGACCGTTTCCTCCTGCGCGTGTCGATGGGCTATCCCGCCGAAGACGAGGAGCTCGGCGTGCTGCTCGACCGCAAGCTCATCGATCCGCTCACGGCCGTGCGAGCGGTGGCGTCCGGCGACGACATCCGGGAGCTGCAGCGGGAGGCCCGCGAGATCGACGTCGCGGAGCCGGTCGCCCGCTACATCCTGCGCATCGCCGCCGCCACGCGCGAGCACCGCGACCTCGAGCTCGGCGTGAGCACCCGTGGCGCGCTCGCCATCTTCCGCGCCGCCCAGGCGCACGCCCTCCTCGAGGATCGCACCTTCGTCACGCCCGACGACATCCAGCGCATGGCGGTCCCTGCCCTCGCCCATCGTGTGCTGCTCACGCAGCGCTCGCGCTACGGAGGGGTGGGGACGGATACGATCATCTTGGGCATCCTCGAGAACGTGCCCGTCCCGACATGAACTTCGCGCGCCTCAACCACATCCTCATCCCGTCGACGCTCGAAGGACGCGAGCGCCTGCGCAGCAAGCGCTGGGTGCGCCTGCTCACCCCCTTCGCGTGGTTCTATGGCGCGCTCTCCGAGGAGGGGCGGGTGATGAGCCTGCTCATCCTGTTCGTCGGCACCGCGTCGCTCGAGGTGGGTCGCACGCAGGTGTACGTGTTCTGGGCCCTGCTGCTCGGTCTGCTCACCGGCTGCCTCGCGCTCCGCCCGGCGTACAAGCTCCGCAACGTCACCCTCGAGGCCCACGCTCCGGAGCGGGTGTCCGTCGGCGCGGAGATGGCGTTTCAGCTCACGCTGAAGAGCTCGCACCACACGAGCCACCACGCCCTCCGCTTGCGTGGCCCCTTCCTCCCTTGGGACGGGACCTTCTTCGGCACACCGCCTCGCACCGCCGAGCTCGAGGCCGGGAAGACCTGGTCGCAGCCGATCAAGGCGCGCTTCATCGAACGCGGCCCGCATCACATCGAGCCCTTCTCGGCGAGCGCGGTGCTCCCCTTCGGCCTCGCGGTCGGGCCTCCCATCAGCTCGAGGGGCTGCCGCTTCACGGTGGTGCCGCGCCTCGCCAACGTCGCTTCGCTGAGCCTCCCCTTGGCCGAGTCACAACATCGGGGAGGGGTGACCCGCTCCGTGCACCGCGGCGAGACGATGGAGCTGCGCGGCGTGCGCCCTTACCGGCACGGCGACCCGGTGCGCGATCTCCACCCCAAGACCTGGGCCCGCGCTGGCGTGCCCCACGTGCGCGAGTATCAGCAGGAGTACCTGTCGCGGGTGGGCCTGCTCATCGACAACGACCCCACCCACGCGACCGAGAACGGCTTCGAGGCGGTGCTGTCGCTGGCCGCGGGAGCTATCGCGCGCGTCCTCCGTGGCGAGGCGCTGCTCGACGCGATCGTGATCGGCGACACCGTTCACCCCTTCGAGCGCGGGAGCTCCATCGCCGCGCTGGATCACGCCCTCGATCTGTTGGCCCACGCCAAGAGTGGCCCCCCCCTCGCCGTCCACGCCTTGCTCGAGCAGCTCGAGCCGGTGCTCCGACGCCTGTCGTGCGTGGTGGTCGTCACCCAGTCGACCGACCCTTGTCGCCTCGAGCTCTTGTCGATGCTCGCAGCGCGACGCCTCGGACCGCTCCTCCTGCGCGTCCACGACGACACCGGTCCGGCCTGGCTCGCCCGGCGTCGCAAGCTCGCGCCGCCGCGCGTGGAGGGTGAGCGGGTGGTGCTCGCGTCCGAGATCCGTGGGGAGGCGCCGCTCAACCTGTGACGCGTTGGATGGTCTTGCCCCTCGCGGTGGCGGCGGTGCTCTTCGCCATCGTGGGCCCATCGCTGCCGCTCGGCGCCGGCCTCCTCGTGCTCACGTTGTTGCCGCTCGTGCTCACGGCGCGCGTGGAGGCGAGCCGGGCCGCTCAGATCGTGCTCGGCATCGCGCTCTTCGGGGGCGCCATCACCGTGCTGGTGACCGTGCTCGCCGCCCGCTACACGCCGCCCGAGCAGCTGCGCACCCCCTGGGCCGCGCTCGCCGGCGCCTCGCTCGTGGTGGCCGTGAGCCGCCTGTACCTGCGAAACCCGATGGGGGGCGACGCAGGCACGCTCGCGGTGGCCATCTGCGCGATGACCGGCATGGGTGGTGCCCAGACGGAGTGGATCTACCCCGCGTTCGTGCTCCTCTTCCTCGGCACCGCTGCCCTCGCGCGCCGCCGCGCCGACGCTGGGCGCGCCCCTACCGATGCCCTCCTCGAGCGGCCTCACGCCCTCCGCGGCGCCGCCATCCTCGCCATCTGCGCCGTGCTCGCCGCCGGCGTCGTCGCGTCGCTGCCGCCGCTCCACCACTGGGCCATGGATCGCATCCTCATGCGCGTGTCGGCGCGGAGCGGCTTCAGTCAGCTCCTGTGGCTCGGGTCGATGCGCGGCATGTTGATGAGCGACCGCAAGGTGCTGCGCGTGCACGGCGAAGACGTCGACTACCTTCGGGGCCTGGTCTACACGGAGTATCACGACGGGCGCTGGATCCGCGGCGCCGACGACGAGCCCACCACGAGGAGGCCGGTCGAGGAGCTCGTAGGCCCCGACCTCGTAGAGCTCCAGATCGTGGAGAGCGAGCCCAGCCGCTACTTCGTTCCGCTCGAGGCGGGAGACATCGCGGTCTCGAGCGGCATCGCTCGCATCGATCGCCACGGCGTGATCGCGCCCATCGCGGCGGAGCCGGCGGATCGGATCCAGTTCCGCCGGTCGGGCGAACGCGCCTATCCGCTCGCCCCCCCCGATGCGGGGGATCTCCAGGTGCCCCACTCGCTCCGGCGCCTCCGCCCGCTGGCGAAGGCGTGGGCGGAGGGAGCGGAGAGCGAGGTCGCCATCGCCGAGGCCGTCGAGTCCCGACTCCAGGCCGACTACACCTACGCGCTCGAGTTCGAGCGTCGTGGCCAGCGCGATCCGATCTACGAGTTCTTGGTTGAGGACAAGACCGGCCACTGCGAGTACTTCGCGTCGGCGATGGCGGTGCTCATGCGGCTCAACGGCGTGCCGACGCGACTGGTCGCCGGCTACCGTGTCACCGAGCGCAACCCTTGGAGCGACTACTACATCGTGCGCGAGCGCAACGCCCACACCTGGGTGGAGGTGTATCTGCCCAACCGAGGCTGGACGACGTTCGACCCCACGCCGGCGAGCGAGCTCGGCGGCCCCGCCTCCGCTACGTCGTTCTTCGGAGGCGCGGTCGACGTCATCGGCTCGCTGTGGGCGTCGTTCCTGAGCTGGCTCGATCGACGGTCGTGGCTCGAGATGCTCGGCGTGCCGTCGGTGGCGATCGTGGCGCCGTTGATGGTCCGCATCCTCATTCGCCGCCGCCGGCAGAGCCGCGCAGAGAGCGCCGACCCCTACGCGATGGCCCTGCCGTGCTTCGTGCGCCTCACCGACACCCTCGCGCGGCACCGCGGCATCGTGCGACGCGCGAGCGAGACGGTGAACCAGCTCGCGGCCCGGGTGGCACAAAGCTCCGACGAGCTCGTCGACGTGGCTCCGGAGCTGCTCCGCCGCTACGCCGCGCTCCGCTACGGCGGCGTCGGCGACGAGCGTCAGCTGTCGTCCGACATCGACGCGTTCTGCCAGACCCTCGAGCGACACCGCTGAGCCTGGCGTAGCGCGCTCCCATCGCCCCCACCCCGCTCCTCCGGCGGCTCGAGCGCTGGATGCGGTCACCGCTGTTGTTTCATGCCCTCCGACGCGCGGCTGTGGTATCCCAGCAGCGTCGCGTTCCCCCCTCCTCAGGGGGCGACCCCCGGAGACAAAACCCAAAGAGTGTTAAGGAGATAGACAGTGGCGTACATCGTTGGAGACCCGTGTGTGAAGTGCAAGTACACCGACTGCGTCGAGGTCTGCCCGGTCGACTGTTTCTACGAGGGGGTCAACACGCTCGTGATCGAGCCCGAGGAGTGCATCGACTGCGGGGCCTGTGAGCCGGTGTGTCCCACCACCGCGATTTTCGAAGAGGAAGAGCTGCCCGAGAAGTGGGCGCCGTACATCGAGATCAACGCCGTGTTCAGCGGCGCCAAAGATCCGAGCGAGGCCGACACCGACGGCTGGCCGCAGCACCTCATCGACGCGATCAACAGCGCCGATTTCAAGCCCTGGCCGATGATCAACGAGAAGCGCGATCCGCTGCCCGGTGCCGACGACGTCCAGGACGAAGAGGGCAAGATCAAAGAGTTCGATCCCGCCCCTTACGCGGGCTGAGCGCGGTCACGAGCAGGCTCGGCGCTGGTGAGCCCACACCAGCGCCGCCTCGCGCGCGCCGAGGCGGCGGGAGCTACCTCTCCCTGGCCACGTCACCGCGGTTCGGGTGGGGGCGGCAGCACCTCCGCGGGCAGCGCGCGCACGCGCTCGGCGACCCCCGGAAACACGGGCGCTCCGGAGACGGAGTCGATACCCACGACCGAGAGCAAAGTGGACACGAGCACCGCCGCGAACACCGCCACCGAGACGGGGCGGCGGCGGCACGGCGACGGCGGTGGAGTCGAAACGTCCTGGCTGATGATTCGCCTCCGTGGGAGCTCGCTGTCGCGTTGGGTCGCCTCGAGCGCGGCGGCGAGCTGTTCCACGGTCTGAAAGCGGTCTGCGGGATCTTTCTGCAGACATCGGTCGACGACGCTGCGCACCGCGACGGGCACCCACGGCGCCACCACCTCGAGCGGTGTGTGCGGCTCGTGCAAGACGCGTATGCGCTGCGCGATGATGCCGACCGCCTCGAACGGCAGCTCGCCGGTCAAGAGCTGGTAGAGGGTAGCGCCGAGCGACCAGATGTCGGCGCGCGCGTCCACGTCGCGCGAGCGCTCCCACTGCTCGGGGGCCATGAAGCCCGGCGTCCCGAGGGTGGTGCTCGCGGAGGTGAGCTCCGTGTCGTGGGCGGCCTTGGCGAGACCGAAGTCGACGACCTTGACGCTCTCCCCACCGTCTGGCTGCCGGCAGAGGAACAGGTTCCCGGGCTTGAGGTCGCGATGCAGGATCCCGAGCCGATGGGCCTCGGCGATGGCGCGACACGCCTGCAACACGAAGGCGACCGCACGAGCGGGTCGGAGCGGTCCCGAGGAAGCGAGGAGCGCCTCGAGATCGAGGCCGTCGAGCAGCTCCATCACCAGGTACGGCTTGCCGTGGTGCGTGCCCACGTCGAACACACGGGCCACGTGGGGGGAGCGGATGCTCGCGATGGCGCTCGCCTCGCGCAAGAAGCGCCCCCCGAGCGGGAACGAGCTCGCCAACTCGTGGGTGCGCATCATCTTCAACGCCACCTCGCGGCTCTCCTCTCGGTCCCACGCCGCCACCACCGTCGCCATCGCACCTCGTCCGACGGAGCGATGCACGACGTACCGCTCCCCCACCAAGTCGAACGCGCGCAGGCTCCATGCTCCTTGCTCCGATCTGTTCGTCATCAGACTCTCCTCGACACGCGACGACTGCAGCCGCCGTGCCAACGCGGTCATGGCCGCGGCCCGCACCAAGAGCGCGAAATCGAGCCACCACCGCAACCCAACCGAACCCGTCACGCCGCGGCGGGTTCACTCGAGGTCCCGTTGTGCACGACGCTGCACTCGAGGTGCAGCCTCGGTCGCGCGACTCGCCCCGCCTCGCGCCGAGCTTCGGTGGATGTTGCATGCGCTTGCGGGCTTCGGGTCTTGGGCGTTCCCGCCGCGATTTAATGCGACTTAGGGCGTCATAAGAGGCCGCGCTCAGCCATCATGACGGACACATCGCGCCGGGCACGCGGCGTATCTCGACCTCGGGATCCAACAGGTATCCTTGATCACAGCGGATGATGACGGGCTTGAGCCCCACCTTGCGGAGCTCCGCGAGGGCCACATGGACGCGGTTGACGGCCGCGTCGTGTTGGATGGCCTCTCCCGGCCAGCCCGCTTCGCGCAACGCCTCGAGCGCGAGCGCGCCGCCGCCGTTCTGCCGCTGCGCCACCAGGGCGAGCACCAACAGGCGCAGCGAGCGACGGCGCCGAAAGTCTTGCCAGGAGCCGTTGGGGGGGCGAATCCACTGCGCCTCTGGCCCCACGAGGAGCACGTGCTCGGGCGGTACGAGGGCCTCGGACGCCCCGGTGTCGACGGTGTCGAGCGAGCGTGTCAGCACGCGGATGGCGACGCGGATGTCGTCGTTCACCTCGGCCGGCGCCGGTCGACCCGCCCCTCCCGCCCGTGCTCGGGCGATGCGCGCGCGGGCCTGAGCGAGGTGCGCCTCCGCCTCCGCCGCGTCGCCCGTGCTGCGGCAGCGCAGGGCGAGCGCCACGTCGAGAAAGCCGCGCGACACCGACACCACCTCGAGCGCGATCGGATCGGCGGCCTGTGCGAGCAGCTCCTCCGCCGCCGCAAAGCGCTCGGTCGCGTCTTCCAGCCGCCCCTCCGCCGCGAGCACCGCCCCGAGGCGTGCAAGACACAGCCCCTCCGAGCGACGGTCACCAAACTCGCGGATGTGCTCGAGCGCCTTCCGATGCGCGAAGCGCGCCTGCTCGAGGCGGCCGCGCTCGTGATGGAGGGCCCCGAGGTTGCCGAGCGTGATCGCCTCGATGCGACGATCGCCCACCTCCTCGAGGAGAGCGAGCGCGCGCGTGAAGTGTGCCTCCGCCTCGTCTCCCTCGTTCCGCTCGTGGTGGAGCACGCCGATGTTGGTGAGGAACAACCCCTCGGCGCGCCGGTCCCCCGACTCGCGAAAGATCGCGAGCGCTCGCTCGTAGTTTCGGAGCGCCTCCTCGAAGCTCTTGAGGTCGTGATGGAGCGCCCCGAGGTTGCCGAGCGCTCGCCCGATGGCCCGCCGCTCACCCAAGCCTCGATGAATGGCGAGGGCTTGCTCGTAGGCGCCGCGCGCCTTCTCCATGTCGCGCGCGTGATGATGCAACACGCCGATGTCGGCGAGGATGGTCCCCTCCGCGACGCGGTCGCCGGTGGCGCGCGCCGCCTCGAGCGCGGCGGCGAGGTCCAACAGGCCGTCCGCGGCGCGCCCACGCTGCGGCTGCCCGCGCCCGCGGGCCTGGAGCGCCCGAGCCCGCACCGGCGACGGCACCCCTCCGGCGCGGTCCGCCGCGTCGAGCGCCCGATCGAGCCACCCGAGATAGAGCGCGATGGGGCCGCGCACGGCATACACCGGCTCGAGCGCCACCAACGCTTGCAACGCGAGGGTCGCGTCGCCGCCGCCGATGTCGGGCCGATCGAGCGCGCCCACGACGATCGACATGATGTTGTCGACTTCAGCGGTGAGCAGCCGCATGCCCTCGAGCCCGCGGTCCGCGAGCCGCGACGCCACGCCGAGGAAGAACTCGTGATGGCGGGCCTCGATGATCCCGACGTCACCGAGCTCCGCGAGCTTCTCGGCCGCGAACTCGCGCACGCTCTCGTAGAGCGAGAGTCGAACCACGCCACGCGCAGTCTGATAGCTGCGGAGGAGCGACTTGTTGCGCAGCGACTGAATGACTTCGAGGGTGCTCGCCCCGTCCTCGGTCGGCAGGAGCACGTGCATGGCCGCCGCCGGCGTGAAGCCCCCCCGAAACACGGCGCACTGCGCCAGCGCCCGCTGCTCGTCTTCGGTGAGGAGGTTCCACGACCACGCGATGGTCGCCCGCACCGTGACCTGGCGCTTGACCATGTCGCGGCGCCCGCCAGCGAGCACGTCGAGGCGAGGATGCATCGACGACGGCGACGTCTCCCGCTCCGGTCGACGCAAGCGCCGCATCGGCTCGAGCATGCCCTCGATACCGAGCAGATCGACGCGCCCCGCGGCGAGCTCGATGGCGAGGGGGATCCCCTCGAGCTCGGCGACGAGCTCTTCGGCGAGGGCCACGCCGGCCGCGTCGGCCTCGAAGCCGAGCGCGCGGGCCCGGTCGAGGAACAGCTCCACCGCCTCGGAGGGGACGGCGGGGCTCGGGCTGGTGGCGAGACCGAGCGGCCCCAGCTCTTCCACTACCTCTCCGGCGACGCGCAGGCGCTCGCGCGAGGTCACCAGGAAACGCGCGTCGGGCGCGGCCTGCATCCAGCGCACGATCGAGTCGGTCGAGGTGGGCGCCACCTGCTCGAAGTTGTCGAGGATGAAGAGCGACGCGCCGCGCCCGCGGAGGACGTGGCTGATGCGATCGGAGAGATCCAGCGGACCGCTCTCGCCCGAGGGGAGCGGGACGTCGAGGGCGCGCCCCATCGCGACGCACACCCCGAGCAGGTCGCGCGTGTCCTCCACGTCGCAGAGGTACGCGCGCGACGCACCCTTGAGACGGCGCGCGTAGCTCTGCGCGAACTGCAGGGCGAGGCGCGTCTTCCCGATGCCGCCCGGCCCCCACAACGTGACCAGGCGGGCTCCGCCGTTGAACAAGCTCTCGAGGCGCATGAGCTCGGCGCGGCGCCCGATGAACTGAGAGACGGGGAGCGGGAGATCGAGGCGACCCGCCTGCGCGCTCATCGTCGACAGGCCTCTCGCTCAGCGGTTCTGAAGCGTGACCGACGGCAGCTCAATGCTCTCACCGTCCACGAGCTCACGTTTCACCAGGTGCCCATGCGACGACGGACGGAGCGGGGTCACTTGGGCCCGCGGATCCATCTCCGGCATGATCCCGGGAGCGCCGGGCGGCGTGCAGTAGCTCCCATGAGGCTCACCCTCGAGGGGAACGATCAGGCCCGTCTCACAGTCACCACCGTCGCTGAAGAACACGTGTTCGTTGTGCGTGTCGGGCGCGGCCTCCGCCACGAACGAGCGTACTCCCTGATCGGAGCGCATGAGCCGGCCGCTCAGCCTCCCGTCGGTCAGCACGGCGTCGAGCTGCCACCCTCCGACGGCGGTGCTCTGCACCGGAACCTCTGCGCCCCCCCCGTCGACGGTGAGCTCGAACCACGCGGTGAGGGTGCCGAGCTCGGCGTCGCCACACGCGAAGAACCGCATGACACCGTCTTCCAGCGCAGCGGCGACCAGGACGTGCTCGGTGGCCGCGTTCTCGGCGGTAGCCCCCATCGCCTCCGAGGCCTCGCCGACGAACACGAGCCACTCGCCGGAGCCCTGACCGGCGGGATCCACCGCCTCCACGTGGCACCCGCCGAGAACGGCAGCGCCCCCCAACAGCAGGCCCCACGACGCACGTGACACAACGGAGCGAAGCATGATGACGTCCCCCTGATTTACGAATCTTTCGTCCACGGTCAGTAAACACGGGGCCAACAGCCTCGGCAACTGCGCGCGAGTGCGCTTTAATAGAATTTAAGGCGCCCCTGACGGGTCGTCGGGGGCCCGAGGCGCGGGGGCTCATGGGAGAAAAGACACATCAATTCGCAGCTTTGTGCCTCTTTTTGAGCGCCGCTCGCTGCACCGACGAGGGCCTCACGACGCTGATCGACGAGGCCCGGATCAGCGAGCAAGGCACCCTCGAGCTGCCCACGAGGGTGTTTGGGGACAACCCGCGAACCCACCTGCTCCCTGGCGAGATCCACCGCTTCCAGCTGCCGCTCGTCGCGGGTGCGTCGGTTCACCTGCGCGTGACGGCGGCCACCTGCGCCGAGCTGGCGCCGGTGGTGTTCCTCACCGACGCAGACGGTCGAGTGCTCGAGTCGGCGGCCGGCGACGACACCTTGTGCCACGTCGGCGCCGTCATCCAGCGGGCCGCGCTCGAAGCGAGCGCCAAGCCCTACCAGGTGCTCGTCACCAGCCTCGGCCAGCCGGGCCGCTACGAGCTCAACATCCGCTGCGCGGACGCCGCGCGATGCACCCCCGACACCTCCATCTTGGCGTTCCATCGCGAGCGCGCGGACGCCGACGCCGACAAGGACACGCTCGACGAGGCGGGGAGGTTCATGTTCGACCACGTGTTTCGGCTCGCGGACGGGCTTGGCAACGGCCGAGACCGTTCACCTCCCCCCAACATGAACGCCATCCACAACGGCGCGTTGGGCGGCCCCGACGCGCAGAGCTGCGTCTCGTGCCACAATCAGTTCCAGCACCGAACGGGAGCCCACGGCAGCGGAGGGCGCGACGACAACATCTTCCAAGGCGGTGACGGCCAGAACGCGTCGGAGGCCCTCGTGCGCAACCCACCCCCCATCGCCGGCGTCGGGCTCCGTCAGGCCATCGCGCGCTCGCTCAGCGAGGAGCTCGCGGCGCAGTTCGGCGCGATGACGAGCGCGGGCGAGCTCTGTGTCCAGGCGCTCGACGAACCGGTCTGCTTCGGGACGGTGGCGGTGAGCCCGAGCGGGGACAAGACGTTCGTCTCGAACTTCGTCGATGGGGATCTCGTGGTCAGGCCCTTCGGCTGGAAGGGCCGCGAGGCCACGCTCCGTGGCTTCGTGAAGGGGGGCTTCCGCGTGCACTTCGGCATTCAAGCAGAGACGCCCATCGAGACGTTCTGCGCCCTCGGCGGCCTCCCTTACGACGACGAGCGGGTGAAGGACTTCAAGCTGACGTGGGGCTTCAACCTGGACGATTGCCTGGATCCCGACGAGGACGGCATGGCGCGCGAGCTCACCGAGGGGCAGCTCGCGGCCATGGACGTGTACTTGCAGCGCCAACACCCACCTCCCGTCCCTCCGCCGACCAAGGAGACGGAGGCGGCGCGAGCGACCTTTCGCGACATCGGCTGCACGAGCTGCCACACGCGAGGCTTCCCGCTCGCCGCCGGCGCCTACGTCGAGCCCTACAGCCGCGCCTTCATCGAGCTCCCCGGCGATGGCTCGCCCGAGCTGTGGAGCGACTTCCGGCGTCACGATCTCGGCAGCGGAAACCACGAGCCGAGGCCGTTCCGCAACGAGCCGGAGGACATCCACGCCTTCCTCTTCATGACCCCACCGCTCTGGGACCTCGCGCGCTCCGCGCCGTACATGCACGACGGACGCGCCGACACCATCGACGACGCGATCCGCGCCCACGAGGACGTGGGGAGCGAGGCGAACGCCGTCGTGAAGCTGTATCGGGACCTCGAGCCCAGCAAGCGCGTGCGCTTGCTGCGCTGGCTCGAGTCGCTCGGCCTCTGACGCGCGCCACGCCCGCCCACGGTTGGCGATTTAAGCCGACGTAGGAGGCGATAAGACGCTTAGGCGGGCCACGCTGGTCTCACGAGATCGCCGACGCTCTCGTTAGGAGACACCATGCAAACTCATCACGCTGCCTGCCTCGCCCTCACCCTCGCCGCCTGCACCCCAGGGATGGTGTCCGCCCCGCCCGTGACCGCGGACACCCCCTCGAGCGACTCGATCACGGAGCGCGAGGCGCCCACCGCGGGCGCCGAGCGCTGCACGGTGGTGCAACGCGGCGCGGCCGGCGGTGTGCACGACGCACGCATCGCCGAGCACTGGCCAAGCAAGAACTACGGGGCCGTCTCCACCACCTTCGCTGGCACGGTGGCCGGTGGCGCCCGCCACACGCTCCTCGTCTTCGAGCTGCCCGCGGTGCCGGAGGGGGCGGTGATCACCAGCGCCGAGATCCGCCTCCACAAGTGCGTGTGCGGCGGCTCGGGGGTCGAGGCGTACCGCGTGACGGCGCCGTGGCACGAGGACGCGGTCACGTGGGACAACTTCGGCCACGCCTACGAGTCGCGCGCCTTCGCGAGCATCCCCGCCACCGATCCGGAGCGCGCGGCGCTCGACGTCACGCCCCTCGCGCGCGGTTGGGCCGACGGCTCCCTCGAGAACCACGGCGTGCTCCTCGCGCAGGCCGACGCCAACACCGCTTTCTCCACGAGCGAAGCGGCCGACCCCGCCGAGCGGCCTCTCCTCGAGCTCTGCTGGACCACGGACTGATCTCGCCTCGGCCTCCCCACCGCCGATCCCACCGACGGCGTGCCAGGTTATGCTCGTCCAAGGATGTCGGCCGTCGACCCCAAGCTCCTCGCCGAGCTGCGCGTGATCTTCGAGCGAACCCGCAAAGACGCCCTCACGTTCGCCGTGCTCACCGTGCTGGTGACGCCGTTCTTCCTCGCGCTCACCGCGCTGGCCGCGTTCTTCGCGCTCGCCCTCGCCGGGGGCGACGCGCTCGTCATCGCGTCGGGCGCCGGCGCCTATGGGTTCGTCACCTTGTTCCTCGTGGTGTCGCTCGTCACCGTGTGGGGTGCCGGACGCGAGCGACCCTGGCTCGGAGCGACCCTGGTCGCAGCGGCGGGCGCCATCGCGGTGCTGGGCTCGGCCCTCGGAGACGTGTTGCACCTCGCGCTCTTCGGCGGCGTCGCGTTCGGTGCGCTCGCGGTGCTCGGACGCGCCTACGAGCCGCGCGACGACTACGACCTCGGCGGCATCCACGGCGACCCCTTCACGCTCCGAGACGACGCGGATCGGCTGCATCTGGGTGCCGGCTGTCTCATGGCCATCCCCACCATGGTGCTCGGTGCCTACCACGAGGTCTTCGCGTCGAGCTGGTTGTGGCGTGGCGTCGGTGACGACCGGGTGAGCGCCGCCGCGTCCGTGCTGCTCGGCGCCAAGCGTGGCGACGTCGTGGCGGTGATCCGCACGCTCGGCTTCGAGCGGCGCCAGGTGCTCGCGCTCCTCGTCCGAGCAGAGCTCGCGCGCGTGCACCGCGACAAGATCACGCTCACCGAGCGAGGTCGAGAGCTCCTCGCCTGACGCGGAGCCCGCGGGGACGAGCCATCGCGACAGCGCGGCGCTCCGCTGCGATCGGGCGGCGCGGTGGGCTTCGCGCCGCCATCGGGACCACCGACGCCCAGCCGCGAGCGCTGCCGCTGCCGCCCGCCATCCGTGGTTGACTCGACCGCGTATCCCTGTCAGCTGGGAGGTGGTCATGAAAAAGACGACCGTCAGCCTCCTCGCGCTCTCGAGCCTCGCGGCCTGCACCGCCCAAGTCGGTCTGCACGAGGCGATCGATCTCCCCAAAGACTCGGCGGCCACGTGCGAGCGCCAGTGCGACAGCATCGGCCTCGAGTTCGATGGCGTCGCCATCGTGGGCACCAGCGTGGCGTGTCTGTGTGAGCCGCGCGATGCGCCCGCCGCGAGCCAGAGCCGCCGCCGCGCGGGAGCGGCCCACGCGGTGGCCATCGAGGACGCGGACGACCCCGAGCCCACCTTTCCGTGACCTCGTGAGCCGCTCGGACCAACGACCGACGACCTCCGTGGTGACGGTCGTGAGGTCGCGCTGGTGGCCGCGCGCGCTCTGCCGGCGGCGCTCGACCGCGCCGGCGGGGCCCCAACGGGCGCCGCCTCGCGGGAACGACGGGCTTGGACAGTAGCTGATCACCAACTGGGCAGCGTCGATGCGTGCGCGGCGGGCGGGGCGTTCTTAGATCTCGACTGCCGCCGCATGCAGCCGGGAGCCCCGCTCTCGCCGTGCCTGCGCTGGCGTCTGATCACACGTACGGGGCAACCCGCACCTTGGAGGCTACGACCATGACGACCCAACTCAACACGCTCTTCCGAACCCTCGCGCTCGCTTCGCTCCCGCTCCTCGCCGCGTGCATCGCGCCGCTCGAAGGAGACCAGGTCGGCGACGAGCTCGAAGACGTCGGCGACGTCGAGCAGGAGATCAAGAACGGCAACACCCTCAGCAACCACGACTTCATGGTGGCCTCGACGGTCGCTGTGCGCAGCGACCAGGGCAACTGCACCGGTGTGGTGGTGGGTCAGCGCCACGTGCTCACCGCCGCCCACTGCGACGTGAGCATCGCGAGCTGGGTGCAGGTGGGCTTCTACGAAGGCTCGGGCAGCTCTCCCGACGCGTGGATCAACGTGCTCGACGTGGACGTTCGCCCCGGGGTCTCGGCGGCGCCTGGCCCCGCCGACGGCGACCTCATCGACGTGAACGGAAAGTTCGCCGACATCGCGCTCCTCACCCTGGAGGCGAGCATCCCGAGCTACTCCAAGCCGGCCCACCTCCCGCTGAGCTATCCCGGCAACAACGTCACCGGCTACGAGGTGGGGCGCGGCAGGCACGACGGCTGGTCAAACCCGAACGCCGAGCTCCGCTGGGCCTACAACAAGACGTACTCGGCGAGCGTCGCCGACGGACACTTCCTGCTCGAGGGAGAGGTGACCGATCCCGGCGACTCGGGGGGGCCGTTCTTCACGTGGAACGGCGGCCCGGCCACCGTCCACGGGGTGCTCTACGGCGACGTGTTCGAGTGGGGCATGCGCAACAAGCACACGAGCATCGTCCACCACCGCGAGTGGTTGCTCGGAAAGATGGGTTACACCGGCGGCTTCGTCACCACGCAGGGCCGGTGGCGCGTCGGAGCCACCTCCATGGGGGCGTGGATGCAGACCTACCAGCCCAACGACTGGCGAACCTGCGCGCTGCGCTGCGCGCAGAAGACCGGCTGCAAGGCCTACAACTTCCTCAAGGGGGTGGGCCAGTGCGAGCTCTTCAGCAACAACGGGTCGCTCTCGTCGAGCAGCGCCTCCATGTTCGTGAGCGGCGCCACCTTCAGTCTCTGAGCCGAATGAACGAGCCGGCCGCGAGCTGGGGGCTCGTCGCCGGCTCGGTGTGGGCCGGTTCGCTCGCGTCAGCTCGGCGGATCCGGCACGCAGTCGCCCTGGGCGCCGACCTGAGAGTTCACCCGAAACGTGTTGTGCCCGAGCCACGACTTCTTCGGCACCAGCGGGAGCGTGCCGTCCTCGCGCACGTTGGTGATGTGGTAGGCATGCTGGTTCCAGATGCGTCGCGAAGGGATCCACCGCGCGCGCGCGTCCCCGAGCACCGTCACCGTCGGCGCGCCGCCGCCGTTGGACACATAGATGATCTCCGCCGAGCGATCGTTGTCGACGTCGACGACGATAGGAAACTCGATCAGCGTGCCGGAGCTCCGAGGGGAGGTGAGCACCGGCGTGCCCATCGCCCCCTCGTACACGTAGATCTGCGTCTCGTCGGCGTAGATGGCGTCGGCGATGCCGTCGCCCAGGAAGTCGAACGCGCTCCCGGTGGCGAGCCCGCTGATGTCGGACACGGGCTGGCTCCACCTCACGGTGGCGGTGTTGGTGAGCTCGTACATCGAGAAGCTCTGGCAGGTGCCGGTCGCGAGCTCCGCCGCCCCATCGCCGTCGAAGTCGTGGATGGCGCCTGGCTTCCCCCAGCACCGCGCCGACACCGGCTCACCGGACGGGCGCACTGGCCCGAACTTCACCGCCCCGTCGTGCTCCACCACGTACATTCCGTCCGCCGTGGCGAGATAGATCTCCGGCAACATGTCGCCGTCGAGATCGGCGACGTGGGGATGCCCTGGCTTGGCTCCCGGGATCGTGAACAGGTGGTTACCGGCCGCGTCCCACACCTGGTGCCCGAAAATCACCTCCAGCTTCCCGTCCCCCGTGAGATCCGCTGCGGTGTTGGTGGGGCACCAATAGTCCTCCACATTGAACTCGGTGCCATTCCCGGGGATGCCGAAGAGCCGGACACCGTTGTGGTCGAACACCTCGAACGCAGCGATGATCTCCGCGTCGCCGTCGGCGTCGAGATCATAGATCGAGATGGCCATGCAGTACGACGCGATGGTCGCGTTCCACCCACCGACGGCGCCGGTCCACTTCAGCTCACCGGTGTTCTCGAAGGCGATGAGGTTGCCTGATGGAGACGCGGCGACCACCTCCACGAGGCCGTCGCCGTCGATGTCCGCGAGCGCCGGCTGCACGTTGCCGTCGACCGCCCCCTGGAACGTCAGCTTCAGCTCGCCGGTGGCGCCATCGAGCAGATACATCTGGTTGCCCACGGTGGTGACCACCACGTCGGGCACGTCGCAGAGATCGATCTCGCCGTTCTGATCGTCGTCGTCGAAGTTCGCCACGATCACGCTGACCAGGCTCCCGGTGCCGCCGGGGTCGGTCCACGACCACTGCACCACTGGATCGAAGCTGTCGGGAGGCGCCTCGTCCTCCTCGTCGCACGGGGGTGGCGCGTCGCCATCGGCCTCGTTCACCTTGCACTCGTCGACGACCACGTTGCCGCCGGTGCCGCTGCCACCGAGGTTGAGGCCGCCTTCGCCCGTGGAGCCGGCGCTCGCCCCCGCGCCACCGCTCCCGCCCGTGTTGCTCGAGCTCGAGCTCGACCCGTCGCTGCCGGCTTCACACGCCGCCGCGATCCCCAACCCGCCGATCAGTAGCCACCACGTGCGCATGCCCCACTCCGTGAGAGCATGATACGGCAAGCCGCGCCCACGTCTCCCCCCATCTGCAACCTTGCGCCGGGCCGCGCACCCGCGCCCGGGGCTAGCGGTCGCCGCGCGGTGGTGCCACAAGCTGGACGTGCACGTCGCGCTCGCCACCTGCCTGGTCAAGCCCGAGCCCGATCCCGACGAGGAGCCGCTCAGAGCGGCGCTCTTGGCTCACGACCTCGACGTGAGCGTGGTGGCGTGGGATGCCCCCGGCGTCGACTGGTCGGCGTACGGGCTCGTGGTGCTCCGCTCGACCTGGAACTATCCGCACGCGCTCGACGCCTTCCTCGGCTGGCTCGAGGCGACGGGGCGGTGCACCACCGTGCTCAATCCACCGTGGGTCGCGCGACGCAACCTCGACAAGCGCTACCTCCTCGAGCTCGCCGCCCGTGGGGTGCCGACCGTGCCCACCGTCGTGCTCGAGGCCAACGCCTCGGTCGACCTCGACGCGGTGCTCGCGGCGCACGGCTTGAGCGACATCGTCATCAAGCCGGTCGTCGGCGCCGCCTCCTTTCGCACGCGACGCTTCGGTCCGCGAGCGCTCCCAGAGGCCCGGGCGTTCCTCGCCGCGAACCTGTCCGAGCGCGCGATGCTGGTGCAGCCGTACCAGCACCACGTCGAAGACGTGGGCGAGCGGGCGCTCGTCTGGCTCGACGGCGAGCTCAGCCACGCGATCCGCAAGGCGCCGCGCTTCGAGGGCGGCCACGAGGCCGTGTCCGAGGCGCTCGACATCGCACAGGACGAGCGGGCGCTCGCCACCGCCGCCCTCGCGCCTCTCCGCGACGAGCTGCTCTATGCGCGGATCGACATGGTGCGCGACGCAGCCGGCGCGCCACGGGTGATGGAGCTCGAGCTCGTCGAGCCGTCGCTCTTCCTCGCTGAGCGACCCGCCGCGCTCGCCCGCTTTGCCAGCGCGATCGCGAGGCGCGCGAAGTCTCAGAAGTCGCCGTAGATGTCGGTGGTGCCCGGCCCCCGCTGCGGCGCCGGCCGCGAGCGGCGAACCGGTGCGGGGCCCGGGCTGGGCGCGGAGGCGCTTGGAGCCGCCGACACCGTCGCGCTCGGAGATGTCGACGCCTCGCTCGACGGTGCCGTCTCGGCGCTCGGTTCCACCCCGGCAGCCGACGCCGCCTGCGTGGGCGCGTCGCTGCTCGCCAGCGCGCTCGAAGAGGTTCGGGGCTCGTCCGGCGCGGAGCTCTCTTCCGCGGCGGGGTCGCCACCGCGACGCTCGTCGAGCAGCTCCTGCAACGACCCCCGCGCCAGGAACACGCCGGTCGCGCCGCCCGCCAGCAGCACCAGCGCCACCGCGATCCACACACCAGCGCGTGAGGGTGGAGGCTCCGTCACCACCGAGACCGGCGGTGCACCGAGCGGCGGGGGATGCTCCGACGAGAACTTCTCCGAGTCGAAGGAGTCGGGGTCGTCGATCCAACTCGGGTCGTCCGCCGCTTGCCCCGCGGGGCGTTCCCCCACCGGCAGGCCGTCGGCGGCCAAGGCCTTGGCCCGCTCGCGCTCCGCCGCGATGGCCTTGGCGAGCGCTGGCACCTCGTCGTGTCGAACCTTGAGAGTCTCCGCCTCTCGCGACCGGATCACGATCTTCTTCTCGTGCTTGAGGGTGCTCGTCGGGGCCTTGCGTCCGGTCGTCGGCAGCTTCTGCACCGCCTGCACCGCGTATTCGTCCGCGCGGGCCGCTGCCTCGGCTGCCGCCGCTGCCGCTGCCTCGGCGGCCGCCGCCGCCTCTGCCGCGGCGGCCCGGGACGCAGTCCTCGCGTCGCCGCTCGACTCCCCTCCCTTGGGCACCTCGTCGGTGGGCGCCTCACGCGATGGCACGTCCCCCGAGCGCGCGTCCTCCGTCGACACGTCACCCTCTGGGCTCGCGGCGGCGCTCGGCGCGGCGACCGTCGGTGCTGGCGCGATGTCCTCAGCGGTGCTGGGCGCTCGGGGGTCTTTGTCGGGCGAGACCTGTAGGAGGGTCCCGAAGGGGCCACGCTTGGCCATGGCGGCTATTGTGCGCGGGTTGGCGCCCGAGCGCCACGGATTGTTGTCGTCGTCGCCTCGCGGGCTCCAGCGCGGCCTCGAGCCCGGCCCCCTGGAGACCCGCTTTCCCGACTTCGCGGGAACCTGACCACGTCCCTCGTGTCCCACCTGCCATGCAAGCCCTGCGCAGACACGTCGCGCTGTGGGCGCTCGTGGGAGTGGCGACGAGCCTCACGACCGGCGCGGCGCTCGCCGATCCCGAGAGCGAGCTCCCGCGAGAGGTCGGTCACGACCTCACCATCCACCTCTCCCCCGGTCACGCCGAGCTCCACGTGCGCCGCAAGTGGCAGAACGATGGGCCCACCACCGAGCTCACCACCGCGCTGCCGCTCGCGTCGTCCGAAGGCGTGCTCGGCGGCTTCCGCGCGCAGAGCTCGCGCGGCGGCTGGCGCCCCTCCCTCCTCTTGCCGCGCGACGCGGCCCAGACCGCCTTCGAAGGCTCCGGGCCCGAGGGAGGAGACGCGGTGCTGGTGGAGCTGTGGAGCGGCAACGCCCCGGCGCTCACGCTCTTGCCCTTCCTCGGCGGCACCTCCCGCACGGTGGAGTATCAAGTCTCGGTGCCGCTCTCCTACGAGCACGGAGCACACCGCCTCTACAATCCGGGGCTCGCCGTCGACCAAGGTTTGAGGCCGCGCGTGCGCGTCGTCGCCAAAGGCGGGGAGACCGTCCTCGTGGATGGCGAGCCGCTCGCGTCGAAGCTCGTGAACGGTGAGCTCGACGGCTACGCGCTCGAGCTCGTCCCCAAGAACGTCCCCCCGCTCTCGGGGGCGCTCGCGTTCATCGCGCTCGACGGGGACCGGCGAGCGCTGCGTTACCGCATCGAAGCGGCCCCGAGGCTGAGCGAGCCACCCAAGAACGTGCACGTCGTGTTCGTCCTCGACGCCTCCCGTTCGCTCTCCGAGAGCGAACGGGCCGGGATGCTCGGCGCCGCACGCGCCTACCTGTCCCACGTCCCCGACGCGAAGGTCGACCTCGTCACCTTCCACCGCCGCGCGCAGAGCCTCTTCGGACGGTTCGAGTCGAGCGTGACCGCGTCGTCGGTGCTCGCCGGGCTCACGCTCGACGGGAAGAACGGGAGCAACGTCGACGCCGCGCTCGCGCTCGCTCGTCAGCGGCTCGCCGGTGCCCCCAAAAACGCCGCCAAGCGCGTCGTCTTGTTCACCGACGCGCTCACCCGCGCTTCGCTCGACGACAAGCAGCTCGGCCTCGCCTCCGTGGGCGGCCTGCTCCACCTGGCCCTCCCCGAGGACGGCCGGTTCGACCTCGAGCGCGACGATCTGCACCCATGGGCCCCCAACGTGGAGGCGACCGGCGGCGTCGTGTGGAAGGCGCCCGTCGACAGCGACCCCACCACCTTCGCCGAGGTCTACGAAGAGCTGGTGCGGCCCATGCGGATCCACCGCGCCCGCCTGTCGGTGCCCTCGGCGCCGGCCCTCGAGTCGGAGATCGGCGCCACGCTCCGCGAGGGGAGCGGCCTCTCGGGGATCGCGCTCGCCACCGACACCGACCCGCGCGTCGACCTCTTCGGTGTGTTGTGGGCGAAGCCGACACGCGTCACCCTGAACCCGAGCCTTCAGGAGACGCGGCTTTGGAAGGGCTTGCTGCTCGGCAGCCCGCTCGCCGACGAGCTCACCGCCGACGAGGTGCGGCGCCTCGCCCTCGAGGCCGGGGTGCTCTCGAAGGAGACGAGCTTCGTGGCGACCTCTCCCGGCCGGCGCTCGGGGCACAGGAGCATCGGCCTCGGCAACATCGGGTGGAGCAGCCGCTGTGGGGGTGCCTTCGGCGGTGGGGGGATCCATCGGGGGCCTCCCTTCTCGGTCGAACATTCGCAGCTGTGGCTCGAAGAGCAGCTGAACGACGCCGTCGCGCAGTGTGGTGGCGCGCCCCCGGTCGAGGTGGTGGTGGAGACGACGCGCGACGAAATCGTCGACGTGAGCGTCACCGGCGGAGGCGCCCCCGCCTGCGTGACGATCGCCCTCTGGGACCTCGAGCCACCAGCCGGCTTCGCCGCCCACGCGCCCCACGCCACCTTCACGATCGCGGCGCCCGCGGCGAGCCCATGAACGTTCGTTCAGCCTGAAGCTCGCGGGCGCGGCTCGGGGGGTTTGACACGCCCGAGACCCCGTGTGACACCCCCGGCGAACATGGCTGACTACCTCCCCGTCTTGATCCTGATGGGTGTGGGCGCGTTGGTCGGCGGCGGCATGTATGCCGCAGCGACCTTTCTCGGCCCCAAGGCGCCGAGTGCCGTCAAGGACGCACCCTTCGAGTGCGGAAATCCGTCGGATGGTGCGCGTAACTTGCGCCCCAGCGTGAAATTTTACCTTACGGCACTGCTCTTCGTCGTCTTCGACATCGAGGCTGTCATGATCTACCCGTGGGCGGTCGAGTTCCGCTCGCTGGGATGGACAGGCCTCGCGACCATGGGCTCGTTCATCCTCTTGCTGGCCGTGGTGTTGATCTACGTCTGGCGCAAGGGCGCCCTGGAGTGGGAGAAATGAGCAAGAGCACCAGAACCTACACCTTCGAGGGCTCGGAGACGGGGTTCGCGACGACGCGCTTCGACGACCTCCTCAACTGGGCGAAGAAGTACTCGCTGTTCCAGTATCCCTTCGTCACCGCGTGCTGCGCGATGGAGTTCATGGCGCTCGCGAGCCCACGGTTCGACATGGCTCGCTTCGGCGCGGAGGCGCCGCGCTTCTCGCCGCGCCAGAGCGACTTGTTGTGGGTGGTTGGCACCATCAGCCAGCGCCAGGCCCCGATCCTCAAGCACGTGTACGAGCAGATGGCCGAGCCCAAGTACGTGCTCGCGTTTGGCACCTGCGCCTCGTGCGGGGGCTTCTACGACAACTACACCACCCTCCCCGGCATCGATAAAATCATCCCCTGCGACGTCTACGTGCCTGGCTGCCCCCCGCGTCCCGAGGGGGTGATCGACGGCCTCCTCCTCTTACAGGACAAGATCGCGCGGGGGGATCGCACCCCCGCGGTGGTGAAGCCGCGGATGGATCCGGTGGAGAAGGCCAACCGCTTGGTCGCCCTCCGGCGGTCGAGCGTCCGCGGCGACGCCTCGCAGAGCTGAACGCACACGAGCGGGAGACTTGCTCCTTGAGTCAGAAGCTACTTGAACGCCTCGCGCGCCGCTTCGGCGACGCCATCCTCGAGACCCACAGCCAGTTCGGAGACGACACCGCCGTCGTGGCCCCGGACCGGTGGCTGGAGGTCGCCACCTTCCTGCGCGACGACGAGCGCTGCGCGATGGATCACTTCATCGATCTGACCGCCGTCGACTACCTGAACCGGAGGACCCCCCGCTACGAGGTGGTGCTGCACTTGCGTTCCACGGAGAAGCTCCATCGCGTCCGGCTCAAGGCGCGCATCGACGCAGAGGGCGAAGCGAACCCCAAGATCGACTCGCTCGTGAGCGTGTGGCGGGGCGCCAACTGGTTCGAGCGCGAGTGCTACGACATGTTCGGCGTCGAGTTCGAGGGGCACCCCGATCTGCGCCGAATCCTCATGTACGAGGAGTTCGTCGGGTACCCGCTGCGCAAAGACTACCCGGCGCAGAAGGCGCAGCCCCTCATCCCCTATCGAGAGGGCCTGAACAACGAGAAGCTCCCGCCGTTCGGGGAGCACATGGGCATGCCCTGGGGGCGCCAGACCCACGACCATCGGCACGACGAGCGCAACCTGCTCGGCTTCGAGGAGGACGGCTGATGGAACCGTTGGACCTCGAGCTGGGCGAGGGGGAGCTGGAGCTCCCCACCGATCCGATGCTGCTCAACCTGGGCCCTTCCCACCCGGCCATGCACGGCACCGTGCGCATCGTGGTGGAGCTGTCCGGCGAGACCATCACCAAGGCCGACGTGCAGATCGGCTTCTTGCACCGTGGCTTCGAGAAGATGTGTGAGCGGGGCAACTGGACGCAGTGCTTCCCCTACGTCGATCGCCTGAACTACGCCTCGCCCCTCCTCAACAACGTAGCCTTCGCGCTCGCGGTGGAGAAGATGCTCGGCGTGACGGTGCCGGAGCGCTGCCAGCACTATCGCGTGGCCCTCGGCGAGCTCGCTCGCATCTGCGACCACATCGTGTGCTCGGGCGCGATGGCCATGGAGCTCGGCGCGTTCACCCCGTTCCTCTATTTCACGAAGGCGCGCGAGATCATCTGGGACATCTTCGAAGAGGAGACCGGCGCCCGCGTCACCCACAGCTTCGGCCGCGTGGGCGGCATGGCGCACCCCCCCACCGACGCGTTCAAGGAGATGGTGCGCGACGCCCTCCCCGCCGCCCTCGCCCTCATCGAAGACGGGGAGAAGCTCCTCGTCAAGAATCGCATCTTCCTCGACCGGCTCGAGGGGATCGGGGTGATGGGGCGCGAGGACGCGATCGCGCTCGGCTGGACCGGCCCCACCCTGCGCTCCACGGGCGTCCCTTACGACGTCCGCAAGGTGCACCCCTACCTCACCTACGACCAGTACGAGTTCGACGTTCCGGTGGGCACCACCGGCGACAACTACGACCGGTTCATGTGCCGCCAGGCCGAGATGCGCGAGAGCGCCCGGATCATCTACCAGGCCCTCGACATGATGGCCGACCACGGCCCGATCAACGTAGACGATCCGCGCATCGTCTTGCCCCCGAAGGACGAGGTGTACAACACCATCGAGGGCACCATTCAGCACTTCAAGATCATCATGGAGGGCATCAAGGTGCCCGCCGGCGAGTGTTATTCCTACACCGAGGCAGGCAACGGCGAGCTCGGCTTCTATCTGGTGTCCGACGGCAGCGGCACGCCCTACCGGGTGCGCATCCGCCCGCCCTGTTTCGCTGGCACCGCCGGCCTCGGCCAGCTGATCACGGGGGCGATGCTCCCAGACGTGGTGCCCACCTTCGGCTCGATGAACATGATTGGCGGAGAGTGCGACCACTGACGAGCTGACGCCCCGACGAGCTGGCCGCGGCGGCGATGCCCCGACGGTCGGACGGCGGACGCGCGGACGAGCGGCGACGAGGAACGACGACATGGCAGACGGCACGATCACGATCGATGACCGAAAGATCCCCTTCCACAAGGGGGATACGATCATCAAGGCCGCCTACAAGGCAGGCATCGACATCCCGCACTACTGCTGGCACCCGGGCCTGAGCGCCCCCGCCAACTGCCGGATGTGCTTGGTCGAGGTGGCACCTCCTCCCGGGCGACCAGCCATGATGCTCGACATCCTCGCCTGGGACGCCGAAAAGGGCGACTACGTGGTGGCACGGAAACCGAAGCTGTTTCCCGCGTGCCAGATGCAGTGCGCCGACGGGCTGGTCGTGATGAGCGAGACCAGCGAAGACGTCAAAGAGGCGCGGTCGGCGGTGCAGGAGCTCTTGTTGCTCAACCACCCCGTCGACTGTCCGATCTGCGACCAAGCCGGCGAGTGCGATCTGCAGGACTACTGGCTCGAGCACCAGCGAAAGAAGAAGCGGATGCTCGAGGAGCCGGTGCACAAGCCCAAGGGGGTCGTCTTCGGCGAGACCATCGTCTACGACGCGGAGCGCTGCATCATGTGCACGCGCTGCATCCGCGTGTGCGAAGAGGTGGCCAAGGATCCGGTGCTCGACATGCGGGAGCGCGGCAACCGCAACGAGATCACGCTCGCCCATGGCCGGGAGCTCGACCACAACTACTCGCTGATGACCGAGCACGTGTGTCCGGTGGGCGCCCTCACCTCCAGCCACTTTCGGTTCAAGGCGCGGGTGTGGTTCCTCCGCGCGGGCCGCAGCGTCTGTCAGGGATGCGCCAAGGGTTGCAGCGCGTTTCTCGACTACGATCCGCGCGACAACAAGCCGTATCGCTACCGGCCCCGAGACAACGAGCAGGTGAACGGCTACTGGATGTGTGACGACGGCATGCTCTCGTATCCGGAGGCCTACGAGGGGCGGCTCGCCACCGCCCACGTCGGCCACGAAGACGCAAACGTCACCGAGGCGCTCGCGGCCGCGGCCAAGCAGCTCGCGGGACACGCGAAAGACCCGGGCGCGCTGGCCATCGTGCTGTCCGCGCGCCACTCGGTAGAAGACAACTTCGCGCTCGCTCTGCTCGCCAAGCTGTACCTCGGCGCGACGCACTTCTTCCTCGCCCGTCGAGCAGACGGCGTGGGGGACGACGTGCTCATGCGGGCAGACAAGAACAGCAACACGCGCGGGGTGGAGCGCGTCACGCAGATGCTCGCGCTCGACGCTCCGCGCCCCTTCGTGGAGCTGCTCGATGGCCTCGCCGCCGACCGCTTCCGCTGGGTGATCAGCCTCGGCTCGGACATCGACGCCGATCCCGCCCGCGCCAAGGACGAGCTGTCGCGGGTGAAAGGCTACGTGGCGATCGTGAGCCACGAAGGCGCCCTCTCGCACGCAGCCCACATCGCGCTCCCCGCGTGCAGCTGGGCGGAGGCGCGCGGCACCTACGTGAACGAAGACGGTATCGCCCAAACCACCGACGCGGTGCTCGAGCCCCTCGGCGACGCCTACCCCGCCTGGCAGCTCGCCATCGCCCTCGGCCGTGAGCTCGGCTACGCGATCGACATCAAGAGCCGGGCCGACCTGGAGCAGGCCATGCTCGAACGCACGCAGCCCGCAGCGCGGGCTGGTGACGCCGACGAGGCGAGCTCCGACGCGGAGGCACGAGCATGACGTTTGCTGAAGTCGTCGTCATCATCCTCAAGATCGTCGTCATCTTCGGCTTTCTGCTGAACATGGCGGCGATCACCATCTGGCTCGACCGTCGGCAGAGCGCGATGGTCCAGGACCGCGTCGGCCCCAATCGGGCGGTGGCGCACGTGCCCTCCCACGCGCTGCGCGCGGTGATCTTCATCGTATCGGTGCTCGTGGCTGCGCCGTTCGGCTACTTCTTCTGGCATCCAGCGCCCGGGGTGGAGCTGGCACGCATCACCACCGGGGTGGAGATCGCCATCCTCGTGAGCTGGTTCACGCTCATGCTGCTCAGCGCCCACGTCCGTCGCAACGGCGCCGAGAACGCCATCGACGAGCTCGTGGCGGGGGTGGAACCGAAGACGTATTTCTATGGCGGCCTCGCCCTCCACCTGCTCGCGCTGCCGTTGGTTCGGTCGATCCCGGAGTCGTTCTACCGGTCGCAGGGCATCCAGTGGGGCCCCGGCCTCGCCGGCGAGCTCGCCGCGGTCGCCATCATGTCGGCCGGCTTCTACTGGGCGGCCAAGCTGCCCGACGGCACGACCGCGGTGCGCCTCGCGGGCACGCTGCACTCGGTGGCCGACGTGCTCAAGCTCATCTGGAAAGAGGATCTTCGCCCCAAGAAGGCCGACCGCCTCCTGTTCGAGATCGCCCCCCTCATCGCGGTGTTCCCGGCGATGGTCACCTGCGCGGTGATCCCCTTCGGGGGCACGGTGTGTTTCCGCGACATGGACAAGGACGGCGCCCTCGGCTTCGGCGACCTCACCCACGTCACCGAGCTGGTGGGGAGGAGCGGCCAGTGCGCGGCCGGTGAGCTCGCAGTGCAGCTTCAGGTGGCCGACCTCAACGTGGGCCTGCTCTACGTCTTCGCCATCGCGGGCACCGGCATCATCGGTGCTGCCCTCGCCGGCTGGGCCAGCGACAACAAGTTCGCCCTCCTCGGTGGCCTCCGCGCCGCGAGCCAGATGGTGAGCTACGAGGTCGCGATGGGCCTCGCCATCACCGGCATGCTGATGGTGACGAGCAGCGTGCACATGACCAAGATCGTAGACTGGCAGGGGGAGAACACCTGGGGCATCTTCGCCCAGCCGCTCGCCTTCTTCCTGTTCTTCGCGGCGGTGGTGGCGGAGACCAAGCGCGTCCCCTTCGACCAACCAGAGGGCGAGAGCGAGATCGTGGCCGGCTACTTCCTCGAGTACTCGGGGATGAAATTCGGACTCTTCTTCATGGGCGAGTACATCGAGTTCATCTTCTCGAGCGCCCTCATGGTGACGCTGTTCTTCGGGGGCTACCACCTGCCGTTCCTCCACGCCGACGGCATCCACGTGGCGTTCGGTCAGAACGTGCTCTACGAGCTGAAGATGTCGCACATGGCGGTGACCACGCTGCAGGTGCTCGCGTTCTTCGGCAAGACCGTCTTCTTCCTCTGGCTCCACGTGTTCGTGCGCTGGACGCTGCCCCGCTTCCGCTACGACCAGCTCATGAAGCTGGGCTGGACGAAGCTGCTCCCCCTCTCGCTCGCGAACATCATGCTCACCGGGCTCGTGCTCCTCGCCATCGACGCGGGCGGTCCCGTGCTCGGCGGGATCGTCGACCTCTTGTGCGACATCAGCCAGGCGGTGGTGGCGGTGGGCGGCCTGGTCGCCGGCGTCGGCTTCGTGACCTGGCTCCTCGAGCCGCGCAAGACGCGCCGGCTGGTCGTGTCGACGGCCGCCCGCTACGCCGACGCGGCAGGCGGCGTGAAACCAACGGAGATGCAAGCGTGATGAATGAGCCGTGGACCAAGCGAGCGGTGCGCTTCGACGGCGGAAAGCCGATCGCGCGCCCCCAGCGCACGCCGCAGGTGCAGTCGTACATCCCAGAGTGGCTCAAGGGCACTGCGCTGACGATGAAGCACTTCTTCACCAACACGCGCGACCGGGTCCTCAACGACAAGCGCGACCCCGTGCTCGAGAACTTCGACGGCGGCATCACCACCATCGAGTACCCCGAAGAGCAGCGCCCCTACCCCGAGCGGTTTCGTGGCCTGCACCGGCTCACCCTCCGCGACGACGGGTCGCCGCGCTGCGTGGCCTGCCTCTGCTGCTCGACCGCCTGCCCGGCCCAATGCATCCACATCGTGCCTGCCGAATATCCCGAAGGCGACCCGCGCCGCGGCTACGAGCGCTTCCCCTCCGCCTTCGTGATCGACGAGCTCCGCTGCATCTTCTGCGGCTATTGCGTCGAGGCCTGCCCGTGCGACGCCATCCGCATGGACACCGGCACCCACCCGGTGGCCTACGATTCGCGAGAGCAGTTCATCTACGACCGAGGCCTCCTCACCGAGCTCACCGGCCGTGACGGCTCCCGCAAGACCGCGAACCCGCGCCACGAGCCCGGGGACGCCGGCCACCCCGGCCTCACCCGCGAGCACGCGCACTGAAGCGCACCGCGCTCTGGTAAACGCGAAAGATCAGCTCTCGCGCATCGGGCGCACGAAGAGCTCAACGAGCACCATGCTCGCGGCCTCCTCGACGGTCGCGAGCTCCGCACCGGTCAACACCTCGCGCACGCAGGCGTCGAGGGTTTCGTTCTTCACGTGCTCGCGCGAAGGCACCGAGCTCCTCCCCGCCACGGTGGTCACGCCGCTCACCTTGCCGTCGCGCTCGATCCGCATGCGAAGCGTGTAGGAACCCTCGAGCTCACGCTCTCCGAGGGCGGCCGCCGCGTGGCATGCGCGCAGCTGCGGCAAGCGCTGCAAGAACGCTGCGCGCACGGGCTTGGTGGAGATCGGACCGTGGACCTCGTAGGACACGGGCGTGATGCGCCCCTTGCCGTTCTGCAGCGCACCAGGGAGCTTCGCGACCTCGGTCTCGATGCGCTCGAGCTGCGCGGCGGTGGGGGTCAACGCGCGGCCCGGAGCGGCCAGGGCCAGGAGCTCGAGCTCACGCTGCGTCGGCTCGTCCGCTCCGAGGGCGCCGTCGATGTAGGAATCGACACAGACGGTCTTCGCCGCGTCGAGCTCCGCTCGCCCGAGCTCCGCCTCCGGGGCTCCTTCGAGGTTCTTCTCGAGCAGCAGGCAGCCCTCGGTGACCTCCCCCGCGGCGACCTTGTCGATCGCTCGGTCGAGCGGGTTCCACGGGGTGACGGCGAGCCAGCCGGCGGCGCCCCCACCGACCGCGAGCATCGCGGCGAGCACGAACACCTGCTTCTTTCGACCGGAGGCCTGCTTCTCCATGGGGGGGGTCTAGCGCAACCGCGGGGAGTTTGCACTCACGTCCGCCGGAGGAGCGGCGCTCCAAGTCCCAGCGGAGCAGCGGCCCGGCGGGGGCCGTCGCAAGGCTCCGGGAGGCGGGCTGCCATTCGCTCCCGCACGACCTCGCGATGCGCTACAACCGAGGGCGGATGAGCACCGGAAAGAAGCTGCCCGTCGTGGGAGGAGGCGACGATCCCCTCGCGCGCCTGCTCGCCGGCGACAGCGCCGGCGTGATCGCCGATCTCGAAGAGCGGGTCATGAACGACCCCGAGGACGCGGTCGCCTGGCTTCAGCTCGGGGTCGCCTTCTCCCACATCGCGCACGTCGGTGAGGCCGCCGCGGCGCTCGAACGCGCGGTGTCGCTCGACGGCTCCGTGGTCGAGGCGCGCCGCCTCTTCGCCCGCGCCCTGTCACAGCTCCGACGCTACGACGAGGCCGCCTTCCAGCTCGTCCAGGCCAAGCGGCTCGCCCCTGGCGACGCGAGGGTCGCGCACGAGCTCGGGGTGGCCTTCTACGACAAGCGCCTCTTCGACAAGGCGCTGCGCGAGCTCGCTCGAGCCTCCGAGCTCGCCCCGAGCGACGCGCGCATCCGGTTCGCGATCGGGCTGGCCCACGAGGCTCGCGCCGAGATGGCGGACGCCATCGCCGCCTATCGCGAGGCGGTGCGCCTCGATCCCGATCTCGTCGAGGCGCGGCGCACGCTCGCCGATGCGTTGGCAGCCATGGGCGAGATGAACGGCGCCGTGGAGGCGCTGGCGGCGGCCCAGGCGCGCGACCGCACGAACGCTCAGATCGCCCACAACCTCGAGGTGCTCAAGAAGGGCCTGAGCGAGCTCGAGGCCACCCGCCTCATGGGTCAACCGGTGGAGGCGCTCGAGCGCTCCACCCTCGTCGAGCGCGCTCGGCTCGAGCACAAGAAAACCGCCACCGTGCGCGAGGTGCGCTTCGGCGGCGAGCTCATCGAGCTCTTTGCGAGCACCGACGACGACGGTCGCATCGAGTCGCTGATGCTGGTGCTGACGGATCCGGAGCGCGCGGCGCAGACACGCGACGCTGCGCTCGAGGTGACGGTGGTCTCCACCGACGGACGACATGTCCCGCAGAACCTCGCCACGGCGGCCACGCTCACGTTCCTTCGGGAGGCGCTCGGCTGCCCGCTCACGCGCGCGAGCGAGCTCTATGCGCAGCTGTTGAGGAGCCGCGACACCGTCCGCTGGGCCGGCTCGCTCTTGTCGCTCGCGGAGGTCGGCGAAGGCGACGCGGTCCGCCACGGGCTCCTCGTTCGCAAGGGCTGAGCTCGCAGGGTCTCACGGCCTCACCGGAGAGAACGGAGCTGCCCAAGCGAGACACGGTGGGTGAGGGGCCCCGCGAGGCAATGGCGGTCGGACCTTCAGCCGCGCGCTGTGAGGCGGCACGCTGCCGCGCGACTACCCGTCGAGCTCGATGCGGGGCACGGTGTCGGCCCCGTCGATCGCGTTCGGATCGAACGTGGGCGCCGGCGGCGTGGAGCGGCGCTCCGCGGCCGCCGACCACAACAAGATCCCCGCCAGCGCGATCGCCCCGAGCGTGAGCAAGAACGAGAGACCAGCCCGCGGGGAGCTGGGGGCGGGGGGCGCGGCCACGTTCCCGAGCGTCACATCCACCACCGCCAGCGCGACGCCGAGGCGACGAAGGCGTTGCGTCAACCGCAGCCGCTCGCGCGGGCTGCGCGCGCAACAGAGGAGCCGCTGCGTCTCCTCGAGCTCGGCGACGAGCACGTCGCGTTGTGACGTGAGCGCCAGCTGGCGGCTTCGATAAGGCCCGGTGGTCACAGACCGATGATGCCACGCGCGGCCGGGGAGCGGCTACCGTTGCCACACGACGGCCACTGCGCCGAGCAGCACGAGCAGCGTGGCGTGCCCGACGAGGACGTGCAGCGGCTCCGTGATCGGACAGTGGAGCTGTAGGGTGACGTTCCCCGCGAGGCCAGCGGCGACCCCACCGAGGGCGGCCACCGCCGCTCCGTCGGTCTGCGCGCGCCGAGCCCACAGCGCGAGGAGCAACACCGGCAGCCCGAGCACACCACCGAATCCCAGACACTTGCCACAGCTGGCCATGAACGCCGCCCCCTCCCCCACGGCCGCTCCAGCGCCTTGATGACCTGGGACGAAGGCCAGCACACACGGCGTCAACACCCCCACCACGAGGAGCGCACGGCTCGCCCAGGGATGGGGGGGAGGGGCGTGGAGCGGACGCAGCAGCCGCCACGCGGCGAGCGCGGTGGCCGCGGTGAGCACCCCCAACGTGGCCATCATGGGCGTCAGCGCGAGCTGTCCGAGATCGGCGCGCGGCGTCGTGGCCGCCACCAGGAGGGCGAGCAGCAACACCAGGGCGAGCACCAGCGCGAGGCGCTGCCCGGTGCGCAGGGCGCGAAGGCGGGCGAGCCAGCCCGTCTCGCTCGCGAGCTGTCCCTCCACCCGAGCGCGCAGCGGAACGAGCTCGATGGCCGGGACATCGCCGGACAGGCCCGCCCTCCTCGTGAGGAGGCGACAGGCCTCGATGTCACCCTCGAGCTCGCGGTCGTCGACGTCGTCGGCTGTTTCACCCAAACTCACACCAAGCCCTCTTCGTCGGTACGACGGGCTTCCCCGTCGGTTACAGCCGCTTCGAGCGCGAGCCGCAGCGCCTTGTAACCACGGTGGGCCCGCACCTTCACCGCGCTCACGCTGAGCCCGAGCACCTCGGCCACCTCGGGGAAGCTCATCTCCTCGAACCAGTGCATCACGATGACCTCCCGCTGGCCGTCGGGGAGGGTGGCGAGCGCACTCTGCACCCTGCGGGCCTCCTGTTTTCGCTCCAACACGTCGCCGCCACGACTGCTGGCTGGCGGCTCGTGCTCGAGCGGTGCCTCCGGCTTGCGGCTGCGCCGCCGGAAGTACTCACGCCGCAGGTTGTAGGCGATGGTCATGAGCCAGGGCCTCAGACGCCGATCCGCGTCGAAGTCGCGGCGCGCTCGGTGCAGCTGCAAGAACGTCTGCTGTACGATCTCTTGGGCGTCGTCCTCGCTGCGGATCTGGCGGCGCATGATGCGCAGCAACATCGGCGCGTAGCGCTCGAAGAGCTCGCCGAAGGCCCTTGCCTCGCCTTGCACATAGGCGGCCATCAGCTCTTCGTCGCTCTTCATCGAGTGCGCGTCGAGCGTCGCTCGACCCCGCCCACAGGTCAACCGCGTCCCGAGCCGCTCCCGCGACGTGCTACATTCGTTGTTCGGTCCCGGTGTCGGTCGCCCCCAGCACACGCCCAGAGCTTCCCGTCGAGGTCGGCGACGTCCTCGCGGGAAAGTACCGTGTCGAGCGCCTGCTCGGCGCCGGGGGCATGGGCGTCGTGGTCGCTGCGCGGCACCTCGATCTCAACGAGCTGCGGGCGGTGAAGTTCTTGCTGCCCCAGGCCAAGCGCGATCACGACGCGGTCGAGCGGTTCATGCGCGAGGCGCGAGCGGTGGTGAAGCTCAAGAACCCCCACGTCGTGAGGGTGCACGACATCGGGCGACTCGCCGGAGGGGAGCCCTATCTCGTGATGGAATACCTCGAGGGTGTCGATTTGAGGCAGCGCTTGAGAGCCGAGCGGCGGCTGTCGTTGCCGGACAGCCTCGACATCACGCTCCAGACCTTGGAGGCGATGGCGGAGGCCCACGCGACGAACGTGGTGCACCGCGACCTCAAGCCCGCCAACATCTTCCTCACCCACGACGTCGACGGCTCGCTCTCGGTGAAGGTGCTCGACTTCGGGATCTCCAAGCTCCTGGACGGTGACGACGAGCAGATGGAGATGACCACCACCAACACGTTGATGGGCTCGCCCTACTACATGTCGCCTGAGCAGATGATGTCGGCACGGGATGTCGACGCCCGCACCGACATCTGGTCGATCGGCGTGGTGCTCTTCCAGATGCTCACCGGCCGCGTGCCGTTCCGGGGCAAGAACATCGCGACCCAGTGCGCGCTGCTCTTGCAGAACGACGCGCCCGCGCCGTCGTCCTGCCTCGACGCGCCGCTCCCGCGCGGGCTCGACGAGGCGATCCTCGGCTTCTTGCGGCGTGACCCGAAGGAGCGTCACGAGAGCGCCGCCGCTGCGGCCGCAGCGCTCGCGCCGTTCGCGGCAAACGGCGGCGCTGCCGCGCTCTCGCGGATCCAACGGGTGTCGCGCTTGAGCGGCGACGGCGTCCCCCCACCCAACCTCGCCCTCGCCAGCACCTCGGTGGCGGATGACGACGACCCCACCTCGAAGAGCGACCGACGCGTGCTCGCCCACGCGCCCGAGCGCGCCGCCCCGCTGCCAGCGCTGCTCTCCGGTGAGGCGAGCCCCGCCGAAGCGATGTCCCAGTCGACCAAGGCCTCGTGGCAGGCCATCGACGCGCCGCGGCCCCGAGCCCGGCGGATCGGTGTCGCCTTCGCCGCCCTGCTCGCGATCGGGGTGGGGATGGGAGGCGCGGTGGTGGCGTTCTACGAGCCGACGCCGGCCAACGAGAGCCCTGGCGCCGCCCCCACGCAGCCCACCCCCCCAAACGCCACCAGCCTGGAGCCGCCCACCACGGCCACGACGCCGAGGGAGCAAGCCCGACCGCCCTCCACGCCGGGGGACGCATCAGCGGACGAACCACTCGTGCCGCCACCGCCCAGCGCGAGCGCGGAGAGCGCAGAGGCCGATGCGCCGAGGCCCGTCAAGCGGAGCCCGACCGCGCGGCCCGCGCCGAAACGCCCGGTCGCACCACCGAGCGCCGAGGACGATCCGTTCGGAGACAGCCGGAAGTGACGTGGGCGCGAACAGGACCGTGTCACCGTTGAGGACCGTGTCGCCCTCGAGCACCGCGTCGCCCTCGAAGACCGTGTCGTTCGCGCGGGCGTTCGGCGCGACGGTTGTCACCGGTGCCCTCTCGATGCTCTCTTTCGCGCTCCCCGCCCACGGGCAATCGAGCACCGACGCGGCCCAGCGTGCCTTCGACGAGGGGATGGCCTTGATGAAGGCAGGTCGGTTCGAGGCCGCCTGCCTCAAGCTGGAAGAGAGCCAGAAGATCGAGGCCGGGATGGGCACCCAGTTTCGCCTCGCGCAGTGCTACGAGAAGGTGGGGCGGGTGGCGAGCGCCTGGAAGAACTACGTCGCGGTCGCAGCGGCAGCCCGGGCGGCGCGGCTGCGCACGTCGGACGTCACCGAGGGCCGCAACCTCGAGCAGCGAGAGACCTACTCCCAGAGCCGCGCCGACGCCCTCGTGCCAGAGGTCGCGCGCGCGTCGATCCAGGTTCCCGCCGACGTGGCGCTGCTCCCCGACCTCACGGTCACCGTCGACGGAGGTCTGATCGCCCCTGCGAGCTGGGGCAGTGTTCCACTCGACACCGGGACGCATCGCGTCATCGCCGCCGCCCCCGGCCACGAGCCGTTCACGACCGACGTGACCGTCACCGAGAACGGCGCGCGGATCACGATCCGGATCCCACCGCTCGAGAAGGCGCAGATCCTGCCCGTCCCTGCCCCCAAGACCGAGGTGGTGGTCGTAGGCCCCCCAGCGAGCGAGCTCGAGCCCATCACGATCGCAGGCGTCGTGCTCGGGAGCCTTGGCCTCGTGGGCATGGGGGTCGGCGTGGGCCTCGGCTTCGCCGCCAAGGCCCAGCACGAAGACTCGGCCCCGTTCTGCAATGGCGACGCGTGCCGACAAGAGGGCCTCGACATCCGCGCCGATGCCCTCACCCTCGGCGACGTCGGCACCGGCGTGTTCATCGGCGGCGCGGTGCTCGGGGCGCTGGGCGTGAGCTTCATCATCGTCGGGTTGACGATGGATGACGACGAGCCGCTTCAGGCGTCGCTCTCGGTCGCGCCGCTCGATGCGCAGCTCACCGTCCGTTGGTGACGCCGCTCGATGCGCAGCTCACCGTCCGTTGGGACGCCGCTCGAGCGTCGTCTCCGAGCGGGTGGGGGCACGCCATCAGAACGGCGTCGCGCCGTGGACCACCGCCCGCAACGCCGCTTGCTGCTCCACGACCAGCTCGAGGTGGCTCCGCGCGCGATCCTTCGAAGCCTGCGGCACGTCGTCGGCGGCAAGCTCTGCTCTCAGCGCGCGCTCCAGGCTCTCGAGCAGCGCGAGCTCCTTCTGTTGCTCAGCGAGGGACATGCCCCGCGGTACCTCGGCGCGACCGAGGCAGCAACGCACGCTCGAGGCGCGTCAGCGAATGTGCTCGATGCGGCGGATGCCCTTGCGGGTGACCACCACGCGAGCGCGCCGCCAGCCTTCGTCCACCGAGCCCCCGTTCTGGATCCGATACACGATCGCGATGTTGTACACCCGGGGGGCCACCACCGCGTCGATCACCCCACGGTTGGGATCGGCGACGAGCATGCGGTTCTTGGCGTCGTCGGCGTGAACCAGCCAGCGACGTAGGTCGACCCGAAAGATCTCGAGGAGCCCCGCGAAGCCATCGGGCACCGCGCCCGCCTCGACGCTGATGGTCTTCTGATGCCACAGCACGGTCTCGGGGCGGGCCTCCTCCTCGATGGGGTGCTGTCGGGTGATGCGCCGCGCCGCGAGCACGTCTTCCGGGAGGCGATCGAAGCGCGCGAAGCCGGAGCGCTCGTCGACGAGGCCCACGATCTGACCGTCTCGTCGACGAATACGCCAGCGGCGATCTGGGAAGCGCTTCGAGAGCATGCCTTGGAACACGTCCTGGAGCGACGCCTTCATCCGGTCCTTGACCGCGTAGGCCGCCACCGCCACCAAGAGCCACACGCCGAGCTCCCCGGGGTTGGCGACCGGTCCGTTGAGGAGCGTGGCCGCGACCGCGAACGTCATCGCGAACGACGCCGCGAGCCCGTAGAGGACGTGCTTGGCCCACTTGGCAGGATCCTCGGCCTCCGAGCTCAACCACAAGACGGAGGCGATGAAGCGCTTGAGCGTGTGCCGGCGAAACTCGAGCCGCTCCATCTCGCGGCTGTCGCGCGGCGTGTCCGACCCATCCACCACGGTCGGATAGCCGGCGTCCTGACGATAACGCGCCTCCTCCACCGCCAGGGGCACGAGCGCCCCCACCCCTGGGTCGGCGGTGAGCTGCCCCAGACGGACGAGCGTCGCTTCGAGCTTCAGCGACAGGTCCTCGTCCACCCAGCGCATCGCCACCGCGAGCTCCCCCTCGCCGCCGTCGTCGCAGCGGCTCACCAGGCGTCGAAAGCGCCCGAGCACCTCTTGCATCCCGAACGCCACGTCGCGCGCCACCTCGCGCTCGATGGGGGCCTGCCGACCGAGTCGGTCGAGCTCGACGTCGAGGGCGCGGTGCACGCGACAGCCGAACAGCCGCGTCGCCCGTACCGCCGCGGCCTCGTCGTCACCGAGCGCCCGCTCGAGCCGGTCCTGGGCGTCGCCGAGGTCGCCGACACACAGCTCGGGGAGCGCGAAGCGGACGTACGACTTGAAGTCGGCGTCGAGGGCCTCCTTGCCGTAGCTGATGAGATCGAGGCGGAAGCTCTCCGGCGCGAAGAAGTAGGCCTCCCACACGAAGCGAGCGTCTTTGTTGCCCTCGGCGCGCGGTGCCAACACGGGGAGCTCGAGGTGGGTGCGGTCGTGCATCCTCCAGTCGAACGGACCGCCCCGCGGAGCGGTCGCCGCCCACGGCGCTCGGCCCACCATGGCGATCGACGCCGGCGGCGGGAGACTCTTCGAGGAGTCGGCGATGAGACACTCGGCTGCCACGGTAACGTCATACAAATGTCACACAGCCACCTTTTGTCAATGATTTGCATCATCTTCCAGCCATTTCAGGCGCGCTCACGCCCCCAGGAAGGCGTCGCCCACCCCTCGAGGGCTGACCCCACGTTCACCCTCTCGCGCCAACTCCAGACCGTGCAACGGTGACATCCCCCATGCGCAGAGCTCGCGCTTGCTCGCGCCCGCTCCGTTTGCCATGACTGTGGCAGCCCATGTACAGCCTCCTCATTCGCCGCCTCTGGCTCCTCCCTTTCGTCACCGCAGCCGTCGCTGGCGCCCTGGCCGCGTGTGACGAGGACCGCGACCGGTCGTCGACCCTCTCGGGCGCCATCGCCCAGGACAGCTTCGCGCTCCCGGTCACACGCATCATCACCGCCGCCGACGACGGCACGCGGACGGTGACCCCGGTGGCCTCCGACGGCACCTTCGTCGTCAGGCTCGACGGTAAGCAGCGCTACACGTTCACCGTCGACACCGATCTCGGCCCGGTGCCGCTGGTGCTCGGTGGCGCTCATGGTCACTACGCTCTCGCGCTGCACGTGCGCGGCGGCGCCCACGCCGACATCGGCGTCGTGCGGTTCTTCGACCCCGGCGCCACTCCCCACGGCGAGAGCGACCTGTGCGCGAACGGCTTCTTCGAGGGCAGCCTCGAGCCGTGCATCGGCGGCCTGGCGACGATCTCCTGCGACCGCGGCCGCCAAGGACGCGATCGAGACCGGCCCCCCGCGCTCGGCGAGGGAGACACGAGCGCCGCGGCGAGCGCCGCCCCCACCGTCCCCGTCGCCGGCCCGGTCGCCATCCCCGAGCTCGGGCTGCCCGAGACCCTCAGCTGCAAGAGCCGCTGCGACGACGACGACGACGGCGGCCACGACGACGACGACAGTGGCCACGACGACGACGACAGTGGCCACGACGACGACAGTGGCCACGACGACGACAGTGGCCACGACGACGACAGTGGCCACGACGACGACGACTGCCACGACGACGACGACGGCCCCGACGACGACGGTCACGACGACGACGATGGCCCCGACCACGACGACGACTGAAGACCCGAGAGGCTCGAAACGCACCCCGGCCAGCGGCGGATCTGCCATGCTCTTGGGGCCTCATGCGTCCCCACGCGCTCGCCTCGTCGTTCGCCGTGTTGAGCTGCCTCGGTGGGCTGAGCTCCGCGGCGCACGCGCAGCTCGGCGCCGCGATCGCCGCCGACGTCATCGCTGGGCTCGAGGGCGGCGGCTCGGGCTACGCGGCGGGCGTGCGACGCACACGCACCACGCTGCGGCTCGGCGCCGATCTCTGGCTCGACGAGTGGCCCAACAACAGCCTCGGCCTCGGCGCGCTCGTCGAGCTCGAGCCGGTCGCTAGCTTCGGCGCGGATCTGCGGTATCAACGGCGCGTCGCCGACGACTTCGTCTTCCACGCCGGAGTGCTCGGTGTCCTCGCCCCCGAGCAGATGGTGGGCGTCACCTTCGGCGTCGCCTATCGCCTCGATCTCAACGACATCGTCGAGATCAACGCGGGCCCCATGGGTCACGTGTACTTCATCGGCTCCGATCTGCCCGCCGACCAGATCCTGTGGCAAGCCACCCTCGCCCTTGGAGGTCGCGTTGCCTTTTGATGTCCGAGGCGCCGCGGTCGCGTTGCTCACGGGCGCCGCCCTGGTCGCGGCACCGCCGAGCTGCGTCCCGTCGGACGCCTGTCTCCGCCACAGCGACTGCGAGAGCAACGTGTGCACGGACGGCCGCTGCGCCGTCGTCGACCCAGGGGCAGGCGGCGCGGGGGCGGGCGGCGCGGGCGGAGGCGGCACAGGCGCAGGCTCAGGCAGCGCAGGCGCAGGCGGCGAAGGCGCAGGCGGCGAAGGGGCTGGCGAAGGCGGCGAAGACGCCGGCGGCGCGGGCGTCGCGGGGGCTGGCGGCGGTAGCGGCGGCGGAGGCTGACCTCAGTCGTCGTCGTCCTCGTCCTCGTCCTCGTCGTCGTCTGCGACCTCGACGTCGTCCCACGACTCGAAGGGTACGGGCTCCTCGGGGGTCTCGAGCTCGAAGCGCGGGTGCTGAGACAGCTTGGACATGACCGCGCGACCGGTCTTGCCGCTGAAGGAGTCGCCGAGCTGAGGGTCCTCGAGCTCGCCGCGCGTGATCGCGGCGAGCGCGGCGGCGCAGATGAGCCCCGCCGCGTTGCCCTCGAGCCGCTTGCAGGTGAACGCCGCCCGATCGGCCTCGGAGTAGTAGCCGAAGCCCGTGAGGTGCTCGCCGGCCTGGAGGAGGATGTCCGCGTCGTCGAACAACGACGCGTCCGTCACCCGCATCACCAGCGGGAGCCAGCCGTCGTAGTCGTCCACTTCGAAGTTGGGGTGAAAGTCCACCGCCACGCCCATCTTGGCCAGCTCGCCCCGCCATGCCTTGAGGGCATCGTCCGGCCACTCGGAGAAGGAGACCTCGATGTCGTAGCTCATCAGCTCGTGGTTTCGCACAATGAGCCTCGGTTAGAAAGGGTCTTTGCACCGCCGCCGACAAACAGCCGAGGCTGGCGCGAAGGGCACGCGCGCGAACGCCTTCGTCGGTCGTGAGCGCCGTCAGTCTCGCATCCAGAAGAGCGTGAAGGCGTCGCCCCCCTCGTCGATCGCGGCTCCCCGGGCCCGCGAGACGTGGCTGTGGAGAGCGAGGTGCTCGCGCACCGCCGAGCGCAGCGCTCCGGTGCCGTGACCATGCAGCGCAAACGCCACCGGGAGCGAGTCCCGCAGACAGACGTCGATGAAGCCATCGAGCCGGGTGAGGGCCTCGTCGACACGCAGCCCGCGCAGATCGCAGGTGTTGTCGCTCGTGCGGATCACGATCCCCTCTGTCGGTGCGGGCACCGACGCCGGCCGCTCGCGGGGTCGCTCGACGGGCTTGTTGCGCTTCTGCTTGCGCGGATCGAGCCGCACCTCCGACAGCGGCACCCGCAGCCCGAAGGCTCCCGCCTGCACGCGGACGTGGCCGCGCGCGGGCGCCTCGATCACCTCGGCCGTCGTGCCCAGTCGGTCGACGTACACGTGGGTGCCCACCTCGATCGCGGCCTGTGAGGGCGCCACGGGAGGGGCCCGCTCCGGATCGCGTGCCGCCCGCGAGAGCGCCCCATCGGCGGCCACGAGCTTCGCGGCCCCATCCACCACCCGCACCGCCTCCTTGACGCCGAGCGCAGTCACCTGCCCGCGGAGCTCGCCTTCGAGATCGCGCAGGCGACGGCGGGCGCTCTTCACCTTGTCGATGAGCTCTCCGGTCTCGCGCGCCAAGCGCTTGCGCTCCTTCTCACGCGCGACGCGACGCTCCTCGGCCGCCTCGGCGAGGAGCTCCTCCGCGCTCTGAGCGTCGCGTTCGGCGGCCTCGCGCGCCGTGGACAACGCTCGCCGCTGGCGCTCGAGATCGGCGATGAGCTCCTCGCGACGCACCGCGTCCTCCGAGAGCAGCTCGCGCGCTCGCACCAACACCCGAGCGGGCAGACCGAAGCGCTGGGCCACCATCAGCGCGCTCGAAGCCCCCGGCTGACCGATGGTCAGCCGAAAGGTCGGGAGCATGGCGTCGAAGTCGAACCCAACCGATGCGTTCACGAAGCCGGTGGTCTCCGCCGCCATCTCTTTGAGCCGCTCGTAGTGGGTGGTCACCAGCGTGGTCGCGCCGCGACGGACGAGCTCTTCGAGCACGGCCCCCGCGAGGGCGGCTCCTTCCTCCGGATCCGTCCCTCCCGCCACCTCGTCGAGCAGCACCAGCGTGTGTCGTCCCGCCGTCTCGAGGATCGCGCCGAGCGCCAACACCTCGGCGCTGAACGTCGACAACGAGCGCTCGAGCGACTGGGCATCACCGATGTCGGTGAGGATACGGTCGTACCAGCCGACGCGACTATCCTCCCCCACGGGGACCGGGATGCCTGCTCGCGCCATCCACACCGCGAGGCCCGCACATTTGAGGGCGACCGTCTTGCCACCCGCGTTGGGCCCGCTGATCACCAGCGCTTGTCCCGAGCCGAGCGTGATGTCGTTGGGCACGACGTCTACGCCCCGGCCCACCAAGAGCGGGTGGCGCATCGCCGTGAGCGCGAGGAGCGGCTCCTCGGTGAGCTCCACGGTGCGCCCCCGGGTGTCCTGCGCAAAGCTCGAGAGCGCGGCGATGACGTCGGCCTGAATGCAGGCCTCCAGGGCTGCTGCCACCTGGTCGATCTGGGCACGCACCGAGTCTGACAGCGAGGCGAGCACCCGCGCGATCTCGCGCTCCACCTCTGCCTCGGCGAGGGTCATGCGGTTGGTGAGCGCGGTCACCTGCGGCGGCTCCACGTAGAGGGTGGCCCCGGTCGCGCTCGTCCCGAGCACGATGCCCTCCACGCGCTTGTGCGTGTCGGCCCGCACCGCGAGCGCGTAGCGGCCATCGCGCTCCACCGGTCCCCCTTCGCGCAAGAGATCCGCGTGGCGCCTCGCGAGCTCCCGGATGCGCTCGCCGAGCTCGCTCCGCAAGCTCGCGGCGCGCCTCCGCGCGTCCCGCAGCGCAGACGAAGCACCGTCCAGCACCGTCCCCGCGTCGTCGAGGCAGCGACCGAGCTCCCGAGCGAGCCCGTCGAGGGTCGGCTCACTGTCGAGCAAGGGCACGAGCGTGGGCATGGCCTCTTTTCGGGGAGCGAGGTAGCGCCTGAGCTCCCGCGCCGCCTCGAGCACCCTGCGCACCGCGACGAGCCGCTCCCCGTCGAGCACGCCGCCGCGTCGCATGAGCTCGATGGCCTCTTCCAGATCCAGCGCTCCCGCCGCCGGCACCGGCTCGGCGAGGGCGAGAGCAGCGAGCGCCTCTCCGGTCACCTTCATGCGCTGGACCGCGTCGGCGAAGTCGTCGGCCGGCTCCATCGCCGCGATGCGCCGGGCCCCCACCTCCGACGCGCAACGGCTCGCGATCTCCGCACAGAGCTCGTGCCACTCGAGGTCGGCCCGAGCCTTGCTGCGCATTCTGTCCTCAACGTCCGTCACGGCGCCCCCTTCTAGAAATCGGCGCCATCGAAGGCAAGCCGAACCGTCGCCCTCCCTCCGTGATCTGCGTTACCCTCGGCGGGTGAGAGAACCATCGGCGGAGCTCGTTCGCATCGACGACAAGGGTGAGGCTCACCCCATTGGCAAGGTCGCCAGCCAGCGAATGCGCGCGAGGGAAGGTGCCTTCCGGGTGATGCCCGCCCCAAACCACGTGGTGTTCATGCGCTTCACCGGCGAGGACGGCCGCCGTGACGCAGAGGACGGCGCCATCGTGCGACTCTCGGGAGAGATCACCGCACCGGCGGCGGTGTGTGACGTGCTCGCGATGCTCGTGCACACGCGCTGGCGCGGCGAGCTCATGGTGATGGAGAGCGACTCGACGCGCTCCATCTTCCTGGAGAACGGGAACATCGTGGGCGCGGAGACCACCGAGAGCGCCGAGCGCATCGGCGAGGTCTTGTTCCGCTTCGGCGTGCTCTCCGAGGAGGAGCACGCGAGCGTCCTCGCCGCGATCGACGGGCGGCCCGACGCCCGCTACGGCGAGACGGCCGTCGCCCTCTCGCTCGTCACCGAGGAGCAGGTGTATCACTACGTCGGCAAACAGGTCGAAGAGATCGTGTTTGGCGCCCTTCAGGTGAGCGACGGCACCTTCTTCTTCCTCGAGGGGTTCGACCCCGCCCGCCTCCGATCGCACCACACCTTGAGCACCAACATGTTGCTCATGGATGGCGTCACCCGGCTCGACGAGATGCGCTACTTCAAGGGCAAGATCCCCAGCTCCGATTGGGTTCCGGCCCCGACCACCATCGGCGGCAAGGTCCCCAACGAGCTCGCCCCCTTCCTCGCCGCAAGCGACGGCAAGCGCTCGGTGGCGGAGATCGGTCGCGTGACGGGGGCCGGCGAGTTCGAGACCACCAAGGGGCTGTTCGCCCTCGCCCAGTCGAAACACGTCAGCATCCTTCCCCCGCGGATGGAAGGCGGCCCAGTGGCCATGGTGAGCGCGGCCAATGGTGCGCTGGCCAGGATCTTCCAACAGGTCGACGCGGCCGGGAAAGGCACCGCGTTTCGCCAGACGTTGAGCGGCTTCGCGTCGGGCGGCGGCATCTACGACCTGTTGTTTCGCGGCGCCGGCCCCGACGACCGGGGTCAGCTCGACGCGGAGCGGGTGGCAGGCAACGCGCTGGCGGTAGGGGACGACGACACCTTCCTCATGGTGAAGCTCCACGAGTACGTGAGCTTCGCCCTCTTCGCGGCCGGGAGCCTGCTCGGCAAGGAAGCGGAGGCCGCCCTCGACGGTGAGGTGCAGGGGATCCTCGCGCGGCTGCAACCGGCCGGTTGAGCCTGGAACTCGGTCGGCCGACCGTGCCGGCGGCGCCACCGCGCGCCGCGCCGACGCATCCTCGTAGCCGCCGACGACCATCGGCGGCATGCTCTGAGGGTGACAGAGCCGTTTCAGCCTTCCGGCGTCATCACCCTCACCACCGACTTCGGCCACAAGGGGCCGTTCGTCGCCACCATGAAGGGCATGATGCTCACGCGCTTCCCCGCGGCACGGATCGTCGATCTCACCCACGAGACCGACGTCCACTTCCCCGCCGAGGCGGGGTTCTGGCTGTCGCGGGCCTTCCGCTACTTCCCGCGGGGGACGACCCACGTCGCCGTCGTCGATCCAGGGGTCGGCACGCACCGCGACATCATCGTGGTGACCGCCGCCGGCCACGCGTTCGTCGCTCCCGACAACGGCCTGCTCGCTCCCATCGCGGAGCGCGAGGACGCGGTGACCCATCGGCTCGATCTCGACCGCGCGCGCCGCCCGGAGGTGCTCGATCTCGGCGAGGTGAGCGCCACCTTCGAGGGCCGCGACGTGTTCGCCCCCATCGGCGCCGAGCTAGCGGCCGGCCGCCTCCTCCCCGCCGATCTCGGGCCCCGAACCGACGCGGTGGTGCCCTCGTGGATCGACGAGCCGCGGGTGCTCGGCCACGAGATCACCGGCGTGGTGGTGGCCGTCGACAACTTTGGGAACCTCATCACCAACATCGACGGCGCCCTCTTCGACGGCTTCGCGGCGCCGGTCGCCCGCGCCGCCGGTCGCACCTTCAAGCTGCGCCGCACCTACGGCGACGTCACCCCCGGCGACTACCTCGCGCTCGTGAACTCGTTCGGTGTGCTCGAGCTCGCCCGCGCCGAACGGAGCGCGGCCGAGTCGCTCGGGCTCGGGCGTGGAGCCCCGGTGGTGGTGGTCGAGGCGAGCGCCAAGGAGCGGTGACGTGGCGAACGTGCTCGAGGTAGCGCGCGCGCTCTTGCACTACGAAGGCGTCGAGGGCGCCGAGGTGGAGACGCTCTCCGGGGGCCTCATCAACGAGTCGTTCCTCATCCGCTTCGGAACGCAACGCTGGGTGCTGCAGCGGGTGTCCAAGATCTTCGATCCGGCCATCCATCAAAACATCGCAGCCGTCACCGAACATCTCGAGCGCCACGGTCTCCCCACGCCACGGCTCATCGCCACCCGAGACGGGGCGCTCTCCGCCCGACTCGAAGACGGCTCCGTCTGGCGCCTGCTGACCCACGTGGAGGGCGTCACGTTTCACAAGCTCCCCGACGCCGGCCACGCCGAGGCAGCCGGCGAAGGGGTCGGCCGCTTCCACCGCGCGCTCGACTCGCTCGAGCACACCTTCGTCGGGCGCCGGCTCGGAGTGCACGACACCGACAAGCACCTCGCGAGCCTCGAGCAAGCGCTGCTCGAGCACCGCGAGCATCGGCTGTACCCCGCCGTCGTCGAGCTCGGGCGAGAGCTCTTGATCGCGGCGCGCGAGCTCATCCCGCTCCCCAAGCTCCCCGAGCGGGTGTGCCACGGCGACCTCAAGGTCAGCAACGTGATGTTCGCCGCAGACGCCCCGCCGCGCGCCCTCTGCCTCATCGATCTCGACACGCTCGGCCCGATGAGCCTCGCCCACGAGCTCGGCGACGCCTGGCGCTCGTGGTGCAACCCCGCCCTCGAGGACGACCTCAGCAGAGCCGCCTTCGACCTCGACATCTTCGAGGCGTCGTGGCGTGGCTACTGCCGAGGCGTGGGCGAGCTGCCGTCCCCCGTCACCCGCACCGCGCTGCTCGGCGGCCCCGAGTGGATCAGCCTCGAGCTCGCCGCCCGCTTTGCCGCCGACGCGCTGCGGGAGCGTTACTTCGGCTGGGACCGCGCGCGCTTCCCCCACGCCGGCGAGCACAACCTCGTGCGCGCGCGGGGGCAGTGGGCGCTCTTCGGGGCCACCGTGGCCACCCGCCGAGAGCGCGCGCGGTTGCTCGACCAGGCCTGAGCGTCGCGCCGAGCGCGGCGCCATCGCCCCCCCCTTGAGTCGTCGCTGGGGATCGGACCATAGTGGTGCCCCATGCGCTGGTCTTGGCTCGCATTGGCTCTCGCCGCGCTCGCGGCGCACGACGTCTCCACCGCGCGAGCCCAGCCCGCTCCGAAGCCGACCGACAAACCCGAGGGCTGGAGCGAGCTCGACGTGGAGCCGGACGCGCCTCCCCCCGCTCCCGGGCCCAAGCCCCGCCCCGCCGACGCGAGCCCCTACCGCCCCCCGCCACCGCCAAGCGCGCCCACGCCGCGGCCGCAGTCGGCTCCCCCAGGAGACACCGAGGTGATCACCGACGACGCCGGCGGTGGGGCGCTCCCCGAGTCGATCATGTGGATGAAGGCGTGGACGCCCAAGTTCGCGACCCGGCACGTCCGCGCCGAGCTCGACGTGTGGCCCCACGACGTCGGCACCACCTTCACCTGGGATGTCGTGCTCCAGCTGGGCGTGGACGACGTCCCGGTGTTCTTCGACGTGGATCTGCCCTGGACGTACTACGACTTCGATACCCCCGCGACCAACGAGGAGGGCGAGCTCATGGGTGGCCTCACCCACCTCGGCAACCCCACGCTCGGCGTGCACGGCGGCGGCGTCGTGGCCGAGGTGGTGGGGTTCTGGGGTGGCGCCTGGGTGGCGATTCCGTCCGAGAACACCCCTCTGTCCGCCGACGGAGCCACCCCCCCGAGCGAGCTCCCTATCCTCGACATCGCCACGCTCCTGTCGGCCTGGCTCACCCGCAACGGCGTGGAGGGCCACCGCTTCTTCCCGCTCGGGGTGCCGGTCCGGTGGGCGTTCGGCATCGAGGGCCAGCTCTTCCCCCTCATCTACCTGAGGACGGACTTGTACAGCACGCTCTACATCCCGACCGCCTCCGAGTACCCGGTGATCGGCACGTTGGAGCAAATCAGCGAGCTCGAGGTGCTCAGCCCGGTGGGCGCAGGAGCGGGCCTGCGCTACCAGACGCTCTTCGGCGTGACCAACAGCCTGTCCGATGGCTCGGTCCACGGGCTCGAGCCCTACCTGTTGTACCGCGCCCCCCTCGATGGCCCGTTCGCGTTTCCGCTGCTCGCTCGCGTGGGGGTGCTCGTCGGGTTGACCGACGTCCCCGGCGCCAGCTTCGACGGGGGCAAGGTGGTCACCGTCCGCTCGATGCTCGGATACCGGTTCTGAGATACCCTCCGCGTCACGAATGACCGACTCCAGCCGGATCAGCCCCACCGCCCACTACACCGGCTACGTCTGGTGTCGCCATCGGCTCTCGCCCCCAGGGCTCGAGACCACGACCGGGCGCTTCATGTTCGAGGCTCTGCGCTGGCCGATGCACCTCGCCGCCAAGGCCAACCGAGGGCTGACCCTCGAGCTCTTGTTGCTCCAGCGCCACCTCATCATCGATCACGTCCTCCGCGAGGCGGTGGAGTCGGGAGCCGTCGCGCAGATCGTCGAGGTCGCGGCGGGCATGTCGGGGCGTGGGCTGCGCCTCACCCAGCGCTACCCGCGGCTCACGTACCTCGAGGCCGATCTGCCAGGCATGGCCGCTCGCAAACGCGAACGGCTCGCTGCGCTCGGGGCTACTCACCGTCACCGCGTGCTCGACGTGGACGCCCTCGCCACCTCCGGGGCGCTCTCCCTCGTCGAGGCGGCGCGCCCCCACCTCGATCCCACCGCCGGCACCGCGATCGTCACCGAAGGTCTCGTGAACTACTTCCCCCGCGAGAGCGTGGAGCGCATCTGGACGAACCTCTCCGCGCTGCTCGCGTGCTCGTCCGCCGGCGGCCTCTACGTCACCGATCTCCACCTGTTGGATGGGCAGCACCGACGGCTGCTCATCCGCACCTTCCGCGCGCTGCTCGGCACGTTCACCGGCGGCGGCGTCCACCTCAGCTACCAGAGCGACGAGGAGGCCGCCGCGGCGCTCGAGCGCTGCGGCTTCTCGGCCGGCACCCGGTTCGTCCGGCCCGCCGACGTGGAGCGCGACGTCCCGATCCCGCCGTCGCACGGCCTGCGCTACGTCAACATCGTCGTCGCGCCGTACCGTCCCGTCGCTTCATGAGGAGAGCTTCGCCGAGCGCGCGCGTGAGGGCGTGGGACGCCGCCTGCTCGAGCAGGTGAAGCGCGTGCGCTTCCCCAGGCCGACGGGTGGCTCCGCCACCAGCTCCGTCCGCATCGGGCTCTGAGCGACGAGGGCGCTCGCGTGGCGCGCTCGCGCGCACCCAACCGGAGGGTGCGCACGCGTCGGAGCGCCGCGTCAGAGGGTGACGTCGACCGGGAACGCGCCGTAGTCGCTGGTGGCGGTCCCGCGCACCCGCGTCGCGCCGGGCACGCGGCGCACCTCGTCGGCGTCGTCGGGATCCGGCTCGGTCGTCCCGGTGATCGAGAGATTCAAGTCGAGCGGGCCCTCGAGATCGCCGCTCAGGAACACGGTCCCCGCCATGGTCCCCGTCATGTCGGCGTTCGGCAGCTTCTTGAGGCTCAGATCGAGCGCGACCGGAGTGTTGCTGTCGTAGAAGAGCTCCACCTCGTTCACCGGACCGTCGGAGTAGCCCTCGTACGACACTTCGAGCCGCATCTCTTTGTTGTTCGACGCGCCTTGATCCACCTTGCCACCCACGCGCAGGGTGCCGGCGGCGTCGCCCGCGCCGCTCTGCTCGGGGATGTTGGCGCTGCTCGCGGCGTTGAAGCCGTCGAAGCCGAGGCGGAGCGCACGCTCCACGGAGCCGTCGACCCCGAGGTAGGCGAGCTCGGCCGCCTCCTCGTCGCTCACGTCGGAGTCGGAGCAACCGAAGAGAAGCGCGGTGGTCAACAGGAGCGAGACGAGAGAACCAGCCCGAGAGAACATCGCCTCAGTGTAGCAGCAATCTCCGCGCGACCGCCCCTCGTCGTCTCGGCGTCGACCGAGCGCGGGGTGGCGGCCAGACCACCGCGTGAGCTACTTCGCGGCGAGGATGAGGCCGCCCTTCCGATCGCCGCCGAGCACCGTCATGTTGAACTTCACGTCTTCGAGGAGCACCGCGCCCTCGTGACGACCGACGAGCTCGCCCAACGTCGTCGAGCGCAGGACGACGTTCGCCGCGAAGTATCCCTGACCGTCGCGCAACGCGGTGAGATCGTCGAGCGCGTGCGCCTCCACCATGAAGAGGTGCTCGTAGCCGAACTCGAACGGACCGTAGGGAGCGTAAGGCGAGCAGTGAGGCGACATGGGGGTCGGCGCGTCCTCCGGCTCCCAGCGATACACCGTGGTGCCGCTGTCGAGCGTGTAGACGAGGTTGCCGGTTTCGGGGCTCAGCACTTCGATGTCTGCCATATGGTGCTCCAACCTAAATCGCCTCCATCGGACGGCTGGCTGAGAGCACGACTACGACACACCTCCGCCTACCGCGGCGCCACGAAGCCGCCCTCCGCTGGCGCGCCCGCACGAGCCGGCTCAGATCTCGTCCTCGCCGAACGGTGGCGGCGGAGGGGGCGGCGGGGGCGGCGGCAGCCCGCTCACGGGCCCGGAGGGGGGCGGATTGGAGCCAGCAGCGAGCGGCAGCGGCGGGGGCGGCGGGAGCGGCCCGGTAGGCGCGCGCCGCGGTGGTGGCGGCGGGATCGAGGAGGGACGACGAACGGCCGGCTGCGGCTGCGAGGACGTCGGCGCTCCGAACTGCGCGGACGACGCCCCGAAGGCTGGAAAGGGCTCGGGCGGCAAGGGCGGAGCCGGCGGCGGGGGCTCGGGCGGTGCCGGGCGGCGGCGGGGAGGCGCGCGATGGGACGACGGCCCGGTTCGAGGCGCCCGCTGCGACGACGGGGACGAGCCGGAACGCGGGAGAGGGGCGCCTCGGCCCGACGGCGGCCGCGACGGCGGCGACTGGGAGGGGCGGCGTTGGGTGTGCCCGAGGTCGTCGAAGCTCGGCCGCGCGGCGACCTCGATCGGGTCTTGAACTTCATCGACACACGGCGGAGGACACTCCCGACGCCCGGTGCAGAGCACGTGATCCCGCGCCGCCGAACGAAGTCGGTCCACGTTCTGGGCCAGCGAAAGCCACCGATCGAACACGAACCACGGACGCTCGACCGGAGTGCTCGGCGCGTCGAACGCCACCGTCTCGAAGAACCCACCGTACGTCGGCTTGCTCGGGGGGGGCGGCGAATCGATGAGCTCGACCTCGACGATGGCCTCCTCCGCGAGCCCGGCGTAGACGGTGCGCACGAGCGCGTGGGTGGGCGGGTCGCGCCGTCCGAGCGAGATGACGGGATCCTCTTCGAACGACCGAACGAGGGCGAGCACCCAGGGCTCGGGATGACGGGGGGGCTTCGCGGAGGTCATCACGCCACCAAGTGGATGCAGCCGGTAGAGGTGTCGAGGCAAGCCCAGCTCGTGCCGGTAGGCTCCCCCGAGGTGGGGCGGAGCACCGCTTCGGCCTCGACCGCGCTCGCCTGCTCGAGCGCGCGACGATGGGTGCGCACGTAGTCGCGGTAGAACCAAGCCGAAGGCAGATACGAGCTGGCACACCACGCCTGCGAGGTTCCGTCCACGTGGAGGAAGTACACGAACCGAAGCCACCCGAGCGGCATCATGTCGGCCCCGGGAAACCTCCCCTCGGGCTCGTCGGCGAAGGGCAGAGCGAAGCGCTGCCAGGCGTCGATGCGCACGTGGCGCTCGGCGACGGTGAGCTCGACGCGGCGCTTGTCGGTGGCCGCCCCGATCCCCCACGTCACGCCGCTGCTCCGGTGGACGAAGCCCGCCCCCACCCGTGCGCTCGTCAGCCGCAGCTCCACCCTCACGACGCGCTCGTCGCGATCGAGGTAGGCCGTCGGCTCGACCAACGCGAGCGCGCCGCGATGGCGGCGCTCCCTCAAGAACCGCATGAAGTGCTCGGGCCCTTCGAAGGAAGCGGGGGGCGCCGAGGTGCCTTCGGCGAGGAGCGCGTCCACGCCGCGGTGGAGGTCGGCCTCGAGCTCGGAGAGACCACAGGGAGGCAGCGTCTCGCGTGAGAGCGGGGGGATGAACGCCACCGCGCCGACGTCCACCCCGCTCACCTTCCACACGGCGCGGTCCGGCTCCCCCACGTCGTGCTCCACGCACACAAAACCGTTCCGCGGCTGCATTGAGCAGCCATCCTAACCCATGACGGTTTCAACGGCGTCGTGCTTCGTCGCGGCGGCCCTCGAGCGCCCGCGCTCGCCGTCCTCGGGCAAGGACCACCCGGTGTCGAAAGGTGGCACAGCGGCCCACGCGACCTTCGTCGCGATCGACGCCGGGTCGCTGGTCTCCCGCTCGATTGACTGCAACAATGCGTGGGATGCCGGACACCCCCGGTGAGAACCAACACATCGCGAGCGCGGTCACGCAGACTCCGTCGGGCGCCAAACACGACTCGGGCAACTGGTATGGGGAGGACTTCGAGCCCGAAGAAGACCCACTGGTCGGCTCGATCCTGAGCAACACCTACGAGGTGCGACGCATCCTCGGCGAGGGCGGCATGGGGCGGGTCTACGAGGCCCAACACACGCGCATCGCGAGCAAGCGCTTCGCCATCAAGGCGCTGCACCCCGAGTACGCGCGCCGCAAGGAGGTGCTCGTGCGCTTTCAGCGCGAGGTGGAGGCCGCTGCCTCCATCCAGAGCCCTCACGTCGTGGGCGTGTTCGACGTGGATCAGACCGAGGACGGACAGCCGTTCCTCGTCAGCGAGCTGCTCGAGGGCATCGAGCTCGGAGAGTACCTCGACGAGCGTGGGCCCATCTCCATCGGCGAGGCGGTGCGCATCACCCGCCAGATCTGCAAGGCCCTCCAGGCGGCCCACGACAAGAACATCATCCACCGGGACATGAAACCCGAGAACGTGTTCCTCTGCGGCCCCATCGAGAGCCCGGTGGTGAAGGTGCTCGACTTCGGCATCTCACGGCTCGAGGGTGAGTCGGGCAACACCCTCACCAAAACCGGCATCATCATGGGCACGCCCTCGTACATGGCGCCGGAGCAGGCCAAGGGGCTGCGGGTGGATCAGCGCGTCGACGTGTACGCCGTGGGCGCGCTCCTCTATCGGGCGATCACCGGGAAGATCCCGTTCGATCGGCCTGACGCGACGGCGACGCTCGCGGCCTTGCTGACGGAGGAGCCCGAGCGCCCGCGCGCCATCCTGCCCACCATCCCCGAGGCGTTCGAGATGGTGATTCAGCGCGCGATGGCCCGAGAGCCCGAGGAGCGCTACGGGAGCATGGCCGAGCTCGACGCGGCCCTCGCCCCGTTCGATGAGCGCGAGATGTTGCTCTCGGCACCGGATCGGAGCGCGCAGCTGAGCTCGGTGAGGATGCCTCACCCGTCGATGATAGACGCGACGGAGCAGGCGCGGTCTCTCGGGGACGCCCGCCCACAGCTCTTGGTGTTCTTCGTGCTCGGCGCCGGGCTCGCGTTGCTGAGCCTGTTCACCATCCTGGGCGCTGCGCTGCGCCTGTTCTCCGACGACGAGCTCCCCACCCTGAGCGGCCTGCAAGCGGGCATCATCGCTGCGGTGCTCCTCGCCGCGCTCGCGACGCCGGCGGTGCTGGTGCTGCGCCAGCTGCTCCGCTCCACGTGGAGCAACACCGCCCGCGTGCTGGAGGCGCTGCGCTTCGTTCGCGACCCCGTGATCGCCGGGCTCGGTGGCGCCGGGCTGGTGGCGATCATGCTTCGGGCGGCGGAGACGTTCGTGCTGCGCAGCCAGGTGGGCATCGCCTGGCCGGGCTGGGACATCGTCGTACCTCTCGCCGGCATCGCGGCGGCGGCGGTCATGGTCGCGATTCGCCGCGGCGTGGGCCTCAAGAGCATGAGCGCCACCGCCTGGATCTCGGGGGGTGCGTCGGTCGCGCTCGCCGTGATCGCGCTCGGGGCCCTGGCGCGCGCCGACGTCGAGCTCGCGACCGAGGTCCAGGACGGCGCCTCCCGGCGCTCGGGTCGCGCGAGCAGCAGCAAAGAGACGCAGCCGAACCCGAGCTCCACCACGCAACAGGCCGCCGACCAACCCGCGCCCCCAGCGCCGGAGTCGACGCGCGATCTGCCGAAGTTCGACGCGCCGCTCGACGCCTGGCAAGCGGTGCTCAAGGCGATGAGCATCGGTCACACCCAGAACGCCCTCGACGCGCTCGAGACCTTCATGAAGCTCGATCCGGATGGACCGAGGGACAACAACGTCCAGAAGGCCCTCAAGGAGCTCGCGGTGAAGTCCTGCGTCGACAAGGTCGCGGAGAGCTGCAAGCGCATCATGCAGATCCTCTCCGAGCGCGCTGGCCAGGGGGGCATCGACGTCCTCTTCGAGATCGTGGTCACCAAAGGCGGCACCGGCGCCAACTGGCACGCGAGCCAGCTCCTCCAGAAGACGGAGGTCGTGGAGCGCGGCTCGGACGCGGCCCGCATGGCCATCGCGCTACGCAACGCCAACAGCTGCCCCAAGGTGCGCGAGCTGCTCGGTGACGCGGCCAAGATGGGCGACAATCGAGCGGTCCGAGAGCTTCAGATCCTCACCGGCGGGCGCCGTCAGTGCCAAGCGCGCGGGTGCTGCATCGTGCAGAGCGATCCCGAGGTAAAGACGGTGATCGCCACCATCCAGGCCCGCCTCGCCGCGCCCTGACTCCTCCTTGGGGGTGCCGCCGCATCCTGAATCCTTGGAGGGGGATCGAGCGCGCGGCGGCCGCTCTTTTGGCCGTGGAGGGGTTGCGGGTCAGGGGGCGACGACGTCCGCGTACGTGAAGTCGATGTCGATGCTGCGCGCTTGCCGCGCGCCGAACGGTGCGCGGAGACCGCGGCGGGCCGCGTCGCGCACCGGATCGTCGGCGTGGAAGCCGAAGCTCGTGTGGTAGTCGCGCAGGCCGTCGGCCCGCTTCCCGGCGACGTCGGCGGCCCGTGCCCGCCACAAGTGAAAGGCGGCGAGGCGCTCGGGGTGGGCGTGGCCGAGCGCGATCGCGCGGCTGAAGGCGGCGAAGGCGCCCTCGCCGTCGACCTCACGGAGCGCGAGCAGGCCGCGCAAACAGTGAAAGAGCGGCTGCCCGTCGTCGAGGCGCGCCGCCTCCTCCATCTCTTGGCGAGCGTCGGCCACGTCGTCGCGGTCCATGTAGGCCACGTAGGCGCGCCGGTAGTGCTCGTAGGCCGCAGCGGCTGGTCCCGAGGGGCGGAGGCCACCGGTGAGCGCGCCGTGCTCCGGAGCGTGGCGCTCGGCGTGGAGATCGAAAGGGACGAACGGGCGGTGGCTGGTGGGCGCGACCCCTGCTCCAACCCACAACACGCCATCCTCGGGCCGGAACACCACCGAGCCCACCGTCATCACCATGCCGATGGCAGTGCCGATGGCGTCGCCCGTGTCGCCTTGATCGGCGAGGATAGCGGCCATGGCGTTCGGATCGAGCTCCCCGAACCGGGCGTCGAGGAGCTGGTTGACCCGTGCGTAGCGGGCTTGATTGTGGCGCCAATACGAGCCATAGAGGTTCTTCTCCGTCTGGCCGAGCTCACGATCGAGGTAGATGTTGCTGTAGCCGAAGGTTGCGCCCTCGCCGCCGCGCCGCGTCACCACCTGTCGCTCCGGACTCTCCTCCCAACAGAGCACCTCACGGCGCGGGCCGTCGGTGACCAGATAAGTCCAGCAGCCAATGGGATCGTGGGCCCGTAGGATGGCCTCGGCGTCGTCGAGCGAGCGGGCCTTCCGCATGATGAGATCGCCGACACAGCCGATGGGGGTGCCCCCGAGGCGGGTGCGATCCGTGAACATGTGCTGGTGCACGGTGAGCGAGAGGCCTGCCTCGTTCATGGCCGTGATCCCACCCATGAGCACGCCAGCGGCGCTGACCGCCACGTAGCGGAGGCCCTCTGCGGGCTCGTGGAAGATCACCGCCGCCTGCGACGGCCAGCAGTCGACCCCGTGGTAATCGAAATTGCGGGCGTGGAGCAGCTTGCCGTCGGAGGTCGCTGCGTCCCACGCGATGGCCGAAGTGCAGCCAATGCCAAGGGCGAGGCGGTGATGCATGGCGGGCCCGATGCGCTTCACCTGCATGACCCGGCTCGCGACCCACAACATCGCGTCGGGGAACGAGCAGCCCTCGAGCAGCTCGCGGTAGTCGAGCCCGGCACCGTCGGCGAGACCCCGAATGGCGTCGGTCGCGTAGGTTGGAAACGCGCGGGCGACGCGATCCCCCACCAGCCGCTGCGTGAGGGGCCAGGCCACCGACGCCAGCGGGCCCCATCCGGCGCGCCCCATCATGCGCTCCAAATAGGTGCGGTAATAAGGAATAGGGCCGCTCCGCACCTCGCTCTGCAACAGCTCACCGTGCTGGCGACCCATCTCGTAGTAGGTGCCGCTGAGCTTCAGAACGTGCAGACCCTCCACCTCGCTGCGCCAGTAGGGTCTCGCGGCGCGGCGCGTCGTGGCGCGGGGCTCGGTCTTCGTGGGGGTGCTCGTGGTCATCGACTGGCTTCCTCTCGGTGGCTGGGGAACGTGGGATCGGCGTCGTGGGCGAGCGACACCGTGCTGAGCAGCCGAGGGGTTGCCCAGTCGTGCACCGCGCGCACGAAAGCGCGCGCGTCGTCGACGCGCTGGCCTCGGATGAGATCGATCATGTGCTCGACTCCAGACAGGTGGGTGGTGGTGGCCATGCGCATCAGGATGCGCAGCGGATCGGCCTCGCTGGCGCGGAGGCGGTGGTGCCAGTGCACCAACATCACGTAGAGGCGATTCTTGGTGGCGTGGGCGGTGGTGAGCGCCAGCGCCTCCATCCGCTGCGCATAGCGCAGGTGATCGCCGAGCGCGCCGCGGAGCTCAGCGACGATCGCGTCCATGGCGCTCAGATCGGCGTCGTCACGCCGAGCGGCGGCGAGGGCGGTCATCTCCACGTCGAGGGCCGCTCGCACCTCGAGCATCTCCTCGAGCGCGCCCCGGTCGAGCACCCCCGGGCTCGGCTCGATCATCGCGCGGGCCACGTCGGGCGACGAGGACTGCAACGGATCGAGCACCACCGTGCCCTTGCGCTTGATGGGCTCGACCAGGCGGTGCGCTTCGAGCTGCTTGATGGCCTCTCGGACCACGCCACGGTTGACCGCGTAGTGCGAGGCGAGCTCCGCCTCCTTGGGCAGGAGCTCGCCCACGGCGACCGTCCCCGAGACGATCTGCCGCAGCAGATCTTCGGCGACCCGGTCTGCCTTCCGTGAACCCCAGATGGTCCCCACGGTGCGCATAATAAACCCGACTTATTCAAAGTCAACCCACTTATCTCAACTCACCTGATGTAAGGGCGAGGGGCGTGGTGCCGCTTTCGCCCCGCCGAACGCGTCGCTACGCTGCGGACAGCGATGCCAGAGACCGAGTTCGAGGATCGCGTCGGCACATGGTTGCGCGGCAAGTGGAAGCTCGACCGGCTGATCGCGGTGGGCGGCATGGCCGGCGTGTACGCCGCGACCCACAAGATCGGACGTCACGCCGCCATCAAGCTGCTGCGGGTGGACATCGCCGGCCACCAGAGCATCCGCGAGCGCTTCGAGCAGGAGGCGGCGGCGGTCAACAACGTCGGCCACCACGCGGTGGTGCAGATCCTCGACGTGGACGAAGACGAGGAGGGCACCCCCTTTCTGGTCATGGAGCTCTTGGAGGGTGAGACCCTCGCGGATCGGGTGGAGCGGGAGAAGAAGCTCAAGACCGACCTCCTCCTCGACATCGTCGATCAGCTGCTCGACGTGCTCGTGGCCTGTCACAAATGGGGGATCATCCACCGCGACATCAAACCGGAGAACCTGTTCCTCCAGACGAACGGTCGCCTCAAGGTCCTCGACTTCGGCATCGCGCGCGTGCGCGAGGGCGTGCGCACCGTCGCCGGCACGATGCTCGGGACGGTGGCGTTCATGCCCCCCGAGCAGCTCAAGGGCAAGGAGATCGATCCGCGCGCCGATCTGTTCGCGGTGGGGGCCACCATGTTCGCCGTCCTCGCGGGCCGCCGAATCCACCTCGCCAAGGACGACACCGAGCTCGCAGCCAAGATGCTGACCACCCCTGCCCCACGTCTCGCGAGCGTCTGTGACGCGCCCGAGCCCGTGTGCCTGGTCGTCGATCGCGCGCTCGCCTACCTTCCGCAGCGTCGCTACCCCGACGCGCAGACGATGCGAGGCGACGTGTGGGCAGCGCGACGCGGCGAGCGTCCACCCTACGCTCACGCCTGTGAGCGCGCCGGCCAAGCACCCGACGTGCTCCACGAAGAGCAAGACAAGAAGCCCACCTCCAAGACCAAGCCCGACCGCCCCACCCCCCACCCGCTGCCATCCACCGATCCGCAGATGCCGGTGTTCATCAGCGACAAAGCCGGGAGTGAGCTGCCGGCGACGGATCCGCAGATGCCGGTCTTCGCGAGTGACGACGGCGGGCGCGCAGCGCCGCTCGCGCCTCCTGCCGATGCCAACGAAGACGACGCGGACGGACGCGACGCCGACGAGGGAGCGGGCGAGGGAGACGACGGCGACTCGCCGGAGGTGAACGCGACCGACGCGGAGCCGAGCCCGAGCAAGAGCCCCGACACCGACGAGCGCTGGCCCCCGGGTGAGGACGAGATCGCGGCGAAGGAGCAGCCCAGCGCCCCAACGGCCGGCGAAGACGCGCCGAAGCGCGACGCGGCGCCCCGCGAGAGCGAGCGGTCCGCGGAGTTTACGACGGCATCCGACGAGCGCGATGGGAAGCGCAGAGGAGAGAGCGACGCGCCACCACGAGGGGCCTCGAAGCGCGTGGCGAGCGAGCCGCCCAGCGACGAGTCGCTCGACGACGCGTCGCCCGATGACGACGACGAGCCAGCCAGCGAAGAGCCTCCGAGCCTGCCTCCGCAAGGAGAGCCGCCCCCACTGGACGCGGAGGCGGTCGCGCGGCGAAAGGCGCGGAGCTATGGCGTCCTCGTCCTCGTGCTCCTCGTGCTCGGCGTCGGCGCCTACGCCGCGTGGTATGCCGACGTCTTCGAGCCGCCGAAGAAGCCGGCCCCGACGCCGCGCTCGATCAGCGAGTGAGCGCCGCGGCCATGCAGCCCGGGACCTTCGCGCACGGCAGCTCGAAGCAACGACGTGCAGCGTCGAGGCTCTCATCGGTCTGGTAGCGCAGGTCGGACAGACACGCTGCCTGATCGGCGTCGGCACCACGACCGCAACGCGCGGCGCGCCGCGAGCTCTCGAAGCAGAAGCGGCGCAACGACTCGGTGACCGGCAAGGTCTTCACCACCCCTTCGTGGCACCCCTCCCAGGCCGCTCCTTCCTGCAGAGAGCTGCACGACGCCCCCTCGAGACACAACAACATGTGACCGATGAAGTCGTGGCGCATCTTGGAGACCGGCCGCCCCCGCGCGGGACAGTCGCGCTCACACGCGTCACGATGCACCCCGCACACCTCGGCGCGATCGCAGTGCACGGTGCAGAGCTCGTCGGCTGCCACTGGCGACGACGGTGTGGCCGCGGGTGGGGGGTCGGGCTCGGCGTTGGGAGGCGCAGCGCCGCCACAGGCCCCCCCGGGCAGAACGAGCCAACAGACGCCAAGGAGCGAGAGCGCGAGCTTCATCGACGTGCCGTCCTCGCTACTTCGTCACCCGCGCGATCTGGCCGGCGGAGAGAGCCACGAAGACGTGCTCGCAGTCCTGGGCGAGCGCGACAGGTATGTCGCCGACACCGTCGATGAGCGCGTAGGCGCCGCTGCCATCGTACTTCGAAGCTTTCCACACGCTCCCCTCGAAGCGGCTTGGATCGTATTGCACCCAATACACGAAGTGATCGTCGATCATCAGCGCGCCGTCCGCGATGTTCGCGTCGGTGGCCAGGTCGGTCACCTCGGCGGCGTTCTTGTTCATCGTGCGGATCGCGCCGGGGGTCGCCCAGTAGAGCTGGTTGGCGTCGTGGACGAGCGCGGTGGCGCCCACCTCCCCCGTCGCGATCACCTCTGGCGTCCCCCCTCCGATATCTTGCACCGCGATGCGCGACACGACGCCGAGCCCCGGTTCGGTGAAGTAGACGTGGTTGTTGTCCGCCGCCACGCCGCGCGGGTTCTGCGCGTCGGCGACCCGCACCGCGGTCTGCAGCGTGTCGGCAGCGTTCGCCCGAAAGATCCCGCCCGCGACGGCGTCATGGGCGAAGTAGAGCGCCCCGTCCCAATACGTGAGCCGACCGTACCCCATCCCCGTCCCCTGCGCCGTGCTCGCCACCTGTTCGGGAGCGCCGAGCGAGTCGACACGAAACACCTCGGGAGCGTTGGAGCTCGTGAAGAAGAGGTTGCCCTCGGCGGCCACCACGAACGTGGGCTCGCGCGTGGGATCCGACACGAGCTCGGCCGGCGCCCCACCGCCCCCGAGAGGTCCGACCATCACGCGCCCCGCGGCGCCCGTCGTCCACGCGATCTCATCCACGTAGACGACCAGAGAGCGAGCCTCGTTGTCGTTGGGCGCGCCCGCCTCCACGATCCGATACCCCTCACAGCGCCCGTTGCTGCACGCCGCGGCCAGCCGCGTGACCGGATCGAACCCGCAGTCGCGCCCCGCCACGCAGCAGTCGTCGCTGTCGAAGGCGAGGCCGTCCACGCAGTCGAACGGAGGGTCACCGGAGAAGCTGGGACACTCGGCGAGGCCACCGCCGCCCCCCGCCCCACCGCTCGACTCCCCGCCCGCGCCGCCAGCGCCGCCGCCGACGCCCTCGCCGCCTTCACCGCCCCCTGCGTGAGGCACCTTCACGAAGTCGTCGGGCAGCGCGCAGCTCACCCACAGCGCGATCACGACGAGCGAACAGACGTGGGGCACGCGCACCGTGAGAGCGTAGCCCAAGCACCCGAGCCGCGACACCTCGCGGATCGGCGCGCGACGGGCGCCCGACGTTGTGCATTGACCGGAGGCTCGGGATTCGATGACATGTCGAGGTGACTTCGAAGACCACGTGGTGGGCGGTGATGACGGCGTTGGCGGCGGCGAGCGTCGCCTGTGGCGACGACGAGAGCACGCTCGGGGTGACCAGCAGCGGCCCGGGGGGCAACGGTCAAGGCGGCGCCGCCCAAGGCGGGAGCGCGATGGGCGGGAGCGGACAGGGCGCGGCTGGGCCGGGCGGAGCCGGCACCGGCGCGGGGAGCGGCACCTATGAGGTGTGCGCCAATCCTTCGGTCAGCTACCCCGCCGGACCCTACGGCAACGAGCCAGGCGACGTGTTCGAGCCGCTCGCGATGTCGGGCTGGACGACCGAAAACCCCACCCAGCGCATCGACAACGAGCCCTTCGGGGCGTTCACGATGGACGAGCTCCGCGCCGCCCACCCCGAGAGCTTCGTCATGCTCCACCTGGCCGCCATGTTCTGACCCAGCTGTCGTAATGCCGCCCAGGCTTTGGGCGACGCGTATGACGATGGCTATCCCCACATGGGCTCGGTCTACCACGTGATCTACAACAACACGTTGGCTCAGACACCGACCCAAGGCGAGGCCGAGAACTGGATCGTGCAGTACGATCTGTACAACAACACGCTCATCCCCGGCGGCTCCGACGCCCAGACGATCTTGAACGCGTTCGACACGCGCGAGTGCACCTACATCGTCGAGACCGGCTGCATGACGGTGCTCTACAAAGAGTGCACCTGCACGAGCGGCAACTGCACGACGAGCGCCGAGACCGCACTCGAAGAGCTGTCGGCAGCGCTCGGTTTCTAAAGCGGGAGTTGTCTCCAAGAGGGGCTGCTGCCGCACCCTCGGGTCGGGAGCGCGCCGTCGCCCGTCAGTCGTCCCAGAGGCCCCGGGCGGCGAGGATCTTACGCGTGGCTTCCGGAGGCACGACGATGTCGAACGAGCCGCGCGGCGCTGGCTCCGGGTTGAACGTGAACAACACCCGCGGCTCGTTGCCACCGAGCTCCACGATACGCAGCACCCGCGGCACGCCATCGCGCACGCGCCCTACCTCGATCACCAACACGAAGGAGGTGCCGAGCCAGGCCCGAAACACCTCCGGCGGGGCGCTGTTCCCGCCAGTACGCTCCGCCACGTGAGCGGCGAGGCCCGTCGCGGTGCGGTCGAGCGCCGCCTCGAGGCTCGGGCCGCGCAGCCGCGCCACCACCCCGTCACGCCCACCCCGCACCACGCGCAGGAGCGCGTGCCAGCCCGCGAGCGGCAGACGCGGGAACACGACAGCGTCGATCGCGAGATCGGCACACGCCTCGAGGGTCACCTCCGGGTCGTCGTCGAGGACGATCGCGGGATAGCCTTTGGGCGCCTCGCGCTCGTCGCGCACCACCCACAGCGGTGGGACGGAGGCGGTCGCCGCCACGGCCGCAGCCAACACCTCCGCGTCGTCGTCACGCTCTCCCACGATGAGCAGGTTGCAGCGCGCGGCGTGGCACTTGGCCACGAGCGTGGCCATGGGCTTGGACAACCACCCCTCCTCGGTGAGCTCACCGAGAGAGCGCTTGGTCGTGGCCACCCGCCGCAGCTGGGCGAGGTGGCCGTTGGGCGCGACGGGCGGCCGCACCATGAACAGCTCCCATCCGCTCGAGAGCACGCCACGCACGAACGGAGCCGCCGGATCGATGACGACCCCGCCACGTTCGCAGATGCGAGCCACGGCCCGGCTCAACCCCTCCTCCGTCTCGAAGTCGAAGCCATCGTGAAGCGACGGCGACCCTCGACGCTCCACATCGACGCGGCGCACGTGGACGGTGACGCGCGACACGTCGGGATCGTTCAAGAGCGCCTCGAGCGCGGCGCTCGAGTCGGTGGTGACGCGCCCGGCGACCACGATGCTGTCCGGCCCGGTCGACGGATCGTCGCGGTGGTCGGGCGCGCTCCGTGGTGCCTCTGGCGCCGATCGCGGCGCTGACGGGGCCGAGGCCAGCGCCGCGGGGACGCCAGGAGCCGAGCGCACGGACGCCCCTGTGCCCGAGCCGGGGGCGGAGCCGGTGGGGGCCGACTCGGAGGGGAGCGAGCCCGGCGGAACCGACCGCGGCGGGGCTGTGCGCGGCGGCGCAGAGCGCGGCGAGCCCGAGCGCGGCGGCACGGAGCGCGGCGAGCCCGAGCGAGACGGGGCGGAGCGCGGCGGGACGGAGCGCGGGGGGCCCGACGCTGGCTCGGCGCTGGACGCTGGCCCGCTGCGGACGCTGCGGGGGGGCGGGGGGAGTGGGGGGCGGGCCGGCATGGGCTCCGGCTCTGGGGTGCTCAGCGGCGAGCTGCGCGCGCTCGCGTGCGCATCGACCTGTTGCTGCGGCACGACCACCGCAGGAGGCCGCGCGGGTGGCGCGGGCATCCCGATCGGGGTCTTGGAGATCGGCTCACCGAACGGGCGTGAGCGAGGTCCGGTCTGCGGCAACCCGGTGGCGCCAGACAACGTCCGGGGGCGACGTGCGGCGGAGTCGTCGGGGAGCGGCGGCGCCGAGTCGTGACTCACGACCACACCGGGCCGGTCGGTGGTTGGGACGAAGGGCATCGGTGGCGGCATGTCCGAGAGCTCCTTCACCCGCGTTTGCTGCTCGGAGACCGTCATCTCGTTGAAGAAACCGTCGTCGTCGTCGATGGGTGCCGCCGCGACGATCGGCGGGGCGATGCGCTCGGGGACGACGGGGGCGATGGGAGGCCGCACCGGCGACGCGCTCGGCACGAAGACCGGCGGCGCGATCGGCCCACGCTGCGGCGCGGGCGCAGCCAGCTCCGCGGGGGACATCGACACGTCCCCGCCGGCCGCGCCCACCGCCTGCTCGAGCTGGCTGGTGTCGACCATGGCCATCGTCCCCTGGCCCTCGTCGGACTCGTCGTCGAGCTCGATCTCGGCGGTGCGAACCTCGGGGCGAGCCCCCGCCACGGCGGGGCTCAGCGCGACGGGGCTGGCCTCACCGGCCCTCATCGCGGCCGCGCTCCCTCCCGGTGGAGACTGAGAGTCGGGAGCGGGTTGAGTGCCCGCGGTGGCCACCATCCCCACGCCGTGCTCGCGCGGACGCCGCCCCACCGAGGGGGGCGCCGACGACGGCGACGCGGGGAGCGGCGGGGGCTGCTGCGTGCGCTGGCGCGCGTGGGGCGATACCGGCGGCGCGGTGATCACCGAGGGCGGCTCGATCGGGCGCGGAGGCGCCTCCGCCGGCTCGGCGTTGGTCACGATCACGTCCTCGATCGCCACGTCGAACTGCATCGTGCTCGGATCGACGTCGGCCTCTTCGCCGAACGGGCGCACGCGGAGGGCGTACTCCCCGAGCGTGACGAAGTCTTTCTGGGTGAGCTGAGTGGGAGAGTTCTCGATCGGCCGTTCGTTGACGAAGGTGCCGTTCGTGCTGCCCAGATCGATGATCGTGCACGAGTTGTCGTCGGCCAGCGTCAGCAGCGCGTGACGCCGTGAGATCCCATCGCCGGTGAGCACGAGATCGTTGTTGCGGTCGCGCCCGATGGCCACCTCGGTGCTGCGAAACACCTCGGTCCGCTCCCGACCGCTGGCGTGGGTGACCACGATCACCAACCCTGGACCCTGGCCCCCCGCGTCGGCCCGCACCGCCTCGAGCACGTGGTGCGAGTCGATGCGCGGTGGCACTCGGGCCCCGTGCAGGCCCGCTTGCTCGGTGGCCGCGCGGTCGCGGATCTCGGGTGGAGGATGGGTGCTGCCGCGCTCCCCAGGGGCCGCCGAACGCGCACCTGCCCGGGCGAGATGCTCCGGCACCTCACCGACGCCGCCCATACGCGTGCGCACCTGGCGCCGACGTAGGGGCCTGCCAGGTGAGGGGAGCTCGTTCGCAGCGGGTGGCGCCCCGGGAGGATAGCCACCCCCGTGCCCGCCTGGATCGTTCATGACGTCCTCACCATAGCGTGGACCGTTGGAAAACGCGCGTTAGTTGAGACGGTCGGGGGACATCGCGACAGAGCCCAACCGCACGGGTGAACGGATGACCACCTGCCCACCAGGCCCCGCCGAAGCACGACCACGACCCGAGGCACACGCCCCTGCGCGGAGCGGCCCTCAGGGCATCGGCAGTCTCACCCGCTCGAGCGTGTTCGAGCGCAGCACGACCGCGTGCTCATCACCGTGAGCGTCGATGCGGTGCGCCCGATCCAGCGCCGGCGCGCGCTCGGCGCCACGCACCAGCGAGGAGCCCGCGAAGTCGAAGAGCACGGGGGCCCCCTCGCTCTCGGTGCGCGCGAAGAGCTCACCATCGAGCCACACCGCCGCTGCTTGCCCGTCGAAGGCGAAGTTCTGCACGAGGACCACCACCGCGAGCGCGCCACCTCGCTCGTAGGCCAAGAAGTCGTGCACGGTGCGACCGTCGAGGAGCTCGAACAAGGTCGTGCCCCGCACGTCCGGCGCGCCCACCGACAACGTCGCAGCAGGGAACGCCACCACGACGCTCGAGAAGCTCCCCACCAGGACGAGCTCCTCGTCGCGAAGGTAGGTGAAGAACCGATCCATCGGCAGCTGTGTGAGCCACTGTTGCCACGTCGGGTGGTAGATCTCGGTGGTGGCGCGCCGGACGCCGCCCTCGTGCTCGAAAGGAACGCGCGCGAACGTGAGCTCGTGGCGCGAGAACGACTGGGGCGTGATCGTGCCGACGATGTGCTCGTCGGTCCAGGCGACGTCGCCGACGTTGGCGATCCCCCCCTCCGCGGGCGCGACCTCGTGAACCGCGTGCACCACCCGATCGAGCCCGAAGCGGTGCAGCTCACCGTCGGCGCCGAGCCACAACACATGCGCCTCCTGCGTGGTGAGGCGAGTCACCGCGACGTACGTGCGATGGCTGAGAGGATTGACCGCGATGTCCTCGATCTGAAGCTCGTTCGCGCTCACCCCGCCCCCGATCGCGTCGGCGGCCGCTGTCGTCAGCTGGTCGAAGAGGTCGAAGCCGTGGCCTGCGCGATCCTTCGTGCTGGTGTCTCCGGTCTCCACCGCGACGATGCGATTCGAGCGACCGTCGCCGATCAGGAGCACCCCACCGGGACCGAACGCGAGCCGTTGTGCCGAAGCCAAGCGCGGATCTCCGAGTTGGGCCCCGACCAGCGCGTTCGGCGTGGCCCCCGCCCCCGTCGACGTCGAGCTCGGCCCACCCCCCGCGCCACCGATCCCGTCCCCCCCCGGCGCGGCGGTCTGGTCGTCACACGAAGCGGCGGACGCGACGACCGCGGCCGAGAGCACGAAGGCGAAGAGCCGCGTCATGCACGCCCCTCACTGACAGACGCCCACGTTCTGCGGCGGGTTGAGACCCGTCATCACGCAGCTCTGCCCCATCGGGCAGCCCCCCGCCCCCGGCGCGAGCCCCGCGCCATCCAGGTAACATGCCCAGCGACAGGTGCCCCCGCTGCAGACCATGGAGTTGTCGCACTCGTTGATCGCGCCGCAGCTCTGCCCTTCTCCCACGGTCCCGCCGCTCAACGGCGCACAGACCGAGTTCCCGTCGTCCATGAGCGGGTAACAGTTGGCGCTGTCACCGCAGTCGTCGGTGAAGAGGGTGCAGCTCTCGAGGTAGCTGCACGTCTGCGCGCGGAAGGCCCCGAAGGGTGTGTCCACGTTGCACAAGCCGCCCACCCCGCACGGCTCGTTGCTCGACGGACAGCAGACCGGGGAGCACTTGTTGAACACACAATAGAGCCCGGCGCGACACGAGTTGTGGCTGACGCACGGGTCGCCGGCCCCCTTCACCGCGGTGTTCAGGACGCAGTCGGTGGTGTAGCCCCCGTTACCCGGCACGGCCTCACAGCCGTAACCCACCGGGCAATCCTGCTTGAGCATGTCGCAAGCGCCCGTCGGGATCGTGGTGTAGCTGCCGAAACACGACAAGTTGGGGTTCCCCCCCGAGGCGCCCGCGCCGCTGGTGACCGTCGAGGCGACGCTGAAGCTCCCGCCGGCCGAGCTCCCCTGGCTCGAGCTGCTCGTGTCGTCGGCGGGGAGCGACGTCTCTTCGGTGTCGCAAGCCGCCGCCACGAGGAGCGCGAAGGTCATCGCGACGCTGGCTCGTAGGGCACGGCCGCCGCGAAGGACACGCCTACCTCGAACAGGAAGAGACAGAAGCGAGATGCGTCCACGACGACGAAGCACCACACCTCGATGTTAGCACCGCTTCACCTCTTGGGCGCCGTCCACTACACTCTTTTAGGTTGCCCGTCTTCACGTTGGGCCTCTGCCCAACGGGAGCCTCCCCCACCCCCATGCACCGCTTGCTCAAGCGACAGCTCGACGAGCACCTCGCCGACGAGGACGCTCGCCGTTCGCGAGGCCTCGAGGCGTTTCTGCGCGCCGTGGCGGCAGAGTACGCTCGCGCAGATCGCGACCGCACGCGCCTCGAGCAGCTCGACCTCGCGGTGCGCGGCGCCCGCGACGGGCTCTGGGACTGGCACCTCTCGCTGGACCGCGCGTTCTTCTCGGAGCGCTGCTGCGAGCTCGTCGGATTGACCCCTGCCGAGCTCGACAGCGCCGGAGCGTGGCTCGCGCTCATCCACGAGGACGACAGAGAGGAGGTGAGGCGGGAGCTCGCGGCCCACATCGAGGGGCGCACGAGCGCGCTCGAGGTGGAGTACCGCATGCGCCACGCCAACGGGAGTGTGCGTTGGATGCTCACCCGCGGCTTGGCCCTCTACGACGAACAGGGCCAGGCCTACCGCATCGCGGGCTCGCAGACCGACATCACCCAGCGCAAGGAGGAGGAGGGGTGGCTCCGGCGACACGCGTACCACGACGAGGCCACGGGCTACCCGAACCGCCTGCTCCTGCTCGACCGCCTCCGTCGCGCCGTCGCGCGGCGTGCGGCGCGAGACAAGGCCTTCGCTGTGGTGGCGGTGGGGATCGACGCGTTCGACAAGATCGCGGACAGCTTCGGTCACGATCTCTGCGAGCGGGTGGTGAAGCGCGTGGCCGACCGCGTCGCGGCGCTCGCGAGCCCCATCGACACCCTCGCGCGGATCCGGAAAGACCAGCTCTGTTTGCTCATCGAGGCCGCCCCTCACCTCCGCAACGTGCTGTCGCTCACCGATCGCATCCAAGACGAGCTGCAGCGGCCGATGCAGGTGGACGACGAGGAGGTGTTCACCACGGTGTCCATCGGCATCGTCAGCTCGGAGGGCGCCGCTCGCGGCCCCGAAGACTACCTCCACGAAGCGGTGGTGGCGCTCCACCGCGCCGCCGACGGGGGCGGCGGCCGCCGCGCCGTGTTCGATCTGATGATGCATCAGGAGGCCGTACGTCGCCTGCAGCTCGAGAAGGAGCTGCGGCGCGCCACCGCCAACGGAGAGTTCTGCGTGCACTACCAGCCGATCGTGTCGCTCGAGGATGGGGCGGTGGCTGGCTTCGAGGCGCTGCTGCGCTGGAATCATCCCGAGCGGGGGCTGCTCAGCCCCCACGCGTTCATCGACGTCGCCGAAGAGACCGGACACCTCTCGATGATCTTCGAGCAGGTGTTCCCCGACATCCTCGAGCGGGCCGTGCTCTGGCAGGCGCGTTCACGCAACGGCGCCCCTCCGTTCATCAACGTCAACCTGAGCCGAACGCAGTTCAGAGACCCAGACCTCCTGCGCACCATCGACCGCGCACTGAGCAAGGCGGGCGCCCTCGCTCCCCACACCATCGGCTTCGAGATGACCGAGAGCGTGATGGTGGACGACGTGGAGGTGGCCGCCATGTTGCGAAACCTCAAGAAGCGCGACGTGCGCCTCCTGCTCGACGACTTCGGCACCGGCTACTCCTGCCTCTCCAACCTCCATCAGTTCCCGCTCGACTCGCTGAAGATCGACAAGGCCTTCGTGGCGGAGGTGGGCCGAAAACCTCAGGCCGGGGAGATCGCTCGCGCGATCGCCACGCTCGCCCACAGCATGGCGCTCGACGTCACCATCGAGGGAATCGAGACCGAGGCCCAGCTGCGCTTCGCCTACAGCTTGGGCTGCGACTACGCGCAGGGATACTACTTCGCCACGCCGATGCCCGCCGACGAGGCGGGAAAGCTGCTCGGTCAGGGCTACCGCACCTCCCTCACCCCGCCGTCCTCCGCGAAGCGACCGCGCAAGCCGCAGACGAGCGGACGGGTGCTGCTCGTAGACAGCGACCACGCCCTCAAGGCACGCCTCGCCCGAGAGCTCGAGCGCGAGGCGCTCGAGGTGGTGCATGCGGTCCACGGTCACGAAGGTTTCGCCAAGGCCGAAGGCGATCTCCCCGACGTGATCCTCGTCGCCGTCGATCTCCCCGGGATGGGCTGCGTGGAGCTCTGCCGCAGGTTGAGGCGCTCCGACGAGACGGCCCTCATCCCCATCCTCCTCTTGGTGCGGGGGAGCACGACCGACGCGATCATCGACGACTGCCTCGACGCGGGCGCTACCGACTGCGTCGCGCACGACACCTCGACCCGAGTCCTCCTCGCTCGGCTGCGCTCGCACATCTCGTTGAGCTCCGCCCACAAGAGGCTCCGCACGATGGCCATGACCGACGAGCTCACCGGGGTGTTCACGCGCCAGTTCTTGTTTCAGGCGCTGCGACGCTCGGTCAAGGCCACCGTGCGCCAGGCCCCGCGTGGTCTGGCCTGTCTGGTGATCGACGCCGACGACTTCAAGCACGTCAACGAGACCCGTGGCCACATCGAGGCCGACGCCCTGCTCCGTGGCATCGCGCGCACCATCGATGGCACCACCCGAGAGACGGATCTGGTCGCGCGGTTCGGCGGCGCGGAGTTCGTGGTGCTCTTGCAAGACACCGACGAGGACGGCGCCAAACGCGCCGCCGAGAAGATCCGCGCGGCGGTGGAGCGCGACTGCGACACCACGGTGAGCATCGGCGGCGCCTGTTTGCACGACGCGTCGATCGAGAAGGTGCGCAGCGCCCGCTCCGTCGACGACCTCATCTCGCAGCTGCTCCGTGACGCGGACGCCGCCAAGTACGCGGCCAAGAGCCTGGGAAAGAACCGCGTGGTGTTCGAGGTGCCGCCGGCCGATCGGAGCGCGTGACCCGCGCGCCCACGCCTCCATGGTTGGAGGTGGGGCGTGCGGTCGTCACCTCCACGTCGCGACGAGCGCGCGACGGGGCCGCCGCCGATCCGGGACGCACCCAGTGGCCCAAAGGTGATCCATGGGCCTACATTTAACTACTGGACGACCCCGGAATTCGGCACGTTGAGCAACTGCATACATGGGCATACATCATGCAGTAGCGCCCGGTGCGATCGGACCTCAGACGCCGATCGGGAGACCGAGACCCATGATGCCTTCACGAGCCCCTCACCGCTCCGCCCCGCGCCGACCCCTCACCCTCTCGCGCGCTGCGCGCCCGTTCGCGCTCCTCTGCGGGTTGCTCGCGACGACCGGCGTCGTCGCGTGCGGCGACGCCATCGGCTCGAGCGCTGAGTTCGCGACCGACACCTGGGCCAACCCCACCGAGCACGGCGAGCTCGAGTTCGGCGCGAAGAACCCCGCAGAGTTCACGGCAGAGCACCGTTATCACGCGTGGACCTTCGAGCTGACCGACGACGCGGACGTGACGCTCGAGACGCAGCTCGTCACCCAGAACCTCGACTCGGTGATGTACCTCTACAAGCGCGGCGACAACGGCCGCTGGGGCTCCTACATCGCCAAGAACGACGACGCCGCAGGCCTCGGGCTGGGCTCCCGGGTGAAGAAGAAGCTGAAGGCTGGCACCTATCAGGTGAAGGTGAAGGCGGCGAAGGCCCTGATGACGGGCACCTTCACGCTCGACGGTGCGTGCTCGGGCGCGGGCTGCCCCGAGGTGGGCTCGCAGTGCGGCCCCGAAGACGCCGCGATGCCCGCGGCCACCGGCTACGGCCCCGCCTGCGCCGAGAAGATGCACGCCATCCTCACCACCCCCATCGGCCCCGGGGCCCCCGCGTGCCTCGCCGACAACCTCGAGGAGCGAGCGCTCACCTACTACAAGGACTACTGGAACGACATCTACAGCTGGGAGGAGGTGTCGGGAGGCGAGGAGCCGACGATCGACGTGAGCCATCACAGCGGCGCCGGCACCATCGTGCGCGTGGATCTCGGCGGCGACGAAGACGCCATGGACTACGTGTTCGACGCCGAGGGCAAGCTCCTGTTCTACTACCAGCACAACCAGAGCCCCGACTGGGCCTGGTTCTGCGGCGGTGAGGCGAGCCCGAGCGATCCGGGGGAGACCTGCGCATCGAACGTGGCCGGGAGCAGCGACTACCGCGTGGAGCACACGCGCGAGGGCAGCGGTTCGGTGACCGTGGCCGAGGCCGACGGGCTCGGCCCACACGTCGCCGGCGCGATCGCGGAGTACGCGGCGGAGACCAACCTCGGCGCGAGCGACGCGGTCGACTACGCCTTCGTCGCGTGGGACGCGCAGTACAACACGGGCGCCGACGTCCAGCTGTCGGCGGCGGGAAAGCCGGCGGTGGGCTACACCGTCACCGGCGAACCCGAGTGGGGGATGACCATCACGTTCCGCACCGACGCCAACGGCACCGACTTCCTGTGTAAGGATCTCTGAGGCGGGCGAAAAACGGCCGGCGACGCCCGCCGTTGAAGAACGGGCTTCGCTGCCCGTCGCGCGCGAGGTCCATGAACCGCCGCGGGGCGTCGGTCGCACGCTCCGAAGACGCTCGCGGCGTGGTCGCCTGCGGGTGAGCGGCGGCTCCGCGACCCAAGCGTCGACGCCGGCGGCGGGCCCC
>CAYOAL010000027.1:0-80270 GCA_964401935.1 uncultured Polyangiaceae bacterium | reverse complement strand
TCGCCTTCGGGGTCGAAGAACCAACCCGGACGGCGGACCGTGATCGTCCGGTTGCACCATCGGGGGGTCTTGCCGCTTGGTGCATCACTTCGGCGCGTGGGGTGGGGGATGGCTGGGGCATGCCTTGGTGGGCGCGCTGGTTTGAGGCGTGGCGTGGGGGATGGCGACAGCCTCCTCACGCGCACCACCTGGAGCGGCGCCGTCAACGGCGAGCTCGAGCTCGACTACGACGACGACCTCCGCGTCGTCGCCGACATCGTCTCTGGCGCCCTCCCCGGCGACCCCATCTTCTACACCTACGGCGACGCCGAAGCCGGGCGGGGGCGTGAAGCGGAGGGTGACCTCCTTGGGCATGTCGCCTTCGGGGTCGAAGAACCAACCCGGACGGCGGACCGTGATCGTCCGGTTGCACCATCGGGGGGTCTTGCCGCTTGGTGCATCACTTCGGCGCGTGGGGTGGGGGATGGCTGGGGCATGCCTTGGTGGGCGCGCTGGTTTGAGGCGTGGCGTGGGGGATGGCGACAGCCTCCTCACGCGCACCACCTGGAGCGGATTGCGCGCCTTCGCGACTTTTTCTGAGAAAGCGACGATTTCTGTGCTTTAGAGTTCGCGCCCACTGGAGACTTCGCGCGGGGGTGGAACGGCCCCGGCGAGCGTGTCAGCGGTCTGAGGGGGACGGGAGCTAATCCCGACTCAGGATGGTCCCGACCTTGGGTGTTACTTCCCTCAGGGTGGTCCCGACCCAGGATGATCCCTTCCCGTGGTTTGGCGCGGGTCACGCCCGAGTACGAGAAGGCGGGGCACCCGAGCGTCCAGCGCACGCTCGATACACGTCTCCGAGCATCTGGTCACGGTGGGCAGCTGGAGCAGCCTGCTGCTGGGGCTTGGGGGCTACCGCCTAAGCGCGCACCACGGCTACGACCCGGGCACCAAGACGAGACGCTCTTCTGCGGCGACGGCTTGCGCCGGCGCGCGGAGAGCGAGCAGGCGGACGTGCTCACGGTGGCGGGCGGAGGTGGGGGCGCCCCGCCCGCCGGCGACGGCGGCCCGGCGACCGAGGCGGCGCCCTTTTCCTGGGCGGGCGCCGTGGGCGAGAGCCGACCGAGGGTGGCGGTCGCCGCCATCCGCCATGGCGGGCGCCGCGGGAGTGGTGGCGGCGAGAGCCGACCGAGGGTGGCGGTCGCCGCCAACCGCCATGGCGGGCGCCGTGGGCGAGAGCCGACCGAGGGTGGCGGTCGCCGCCATCCGCCATGGCGGGCGCCGCGGGCAGTCTTCAGGTGGCGGTGGGGCTGGGGGTTCGTGGAGGGGGGAGATGGCGGGGGGGCGCGTGTTCGCTGCGGCGGGGGGGACACGAGCGGCGGGCGCTTTGGGAGTCAAGGATTTAGATATGTGCCCAAACAACGTGGGCGTGCGATAGGTGCGGGGCACTTGGTCAAGGGGGAGCGTTGGACCTCACTGTGGCGCCAGTCCGGCGGGTCGGTCGCGTCACGCGGAGGGCGTGGCGTCGTGGCCGAGCTCGGGAGCGCCTTTCGGACGCCCCCACGCGTGAGTCGGAGCTTGGGTGGGCGCTCAGCCGTCCTTTGGGGGGACGTCCCAGTCGCATACGTTCTCGCCGGCTTCGCGCGAGAGGATGTCGATCGCGGCGGCCGCTCCGTCGCCAGCGCTGATGATGGCTTGGCTGCGACCTGGCCGCGCCGAGCGCCCCACCACATAGGCGCCGTCGATGGCGGTGCAGGCGTTCTTGTTGGTGGGGATGGCGCCGTCTTCGTCGGGCTCGAGTCCGAGGGCCCGCGCGAGTCGCGCGCCCTTGCCCTCCGAGAGCACGAGGTACTTGGCGGTGAGGGCGTCGCCGCCCTCGGGGGTCACCGAGAAGCCGCCGTCGGTGCGTTGGACGGCGGCGATCTGGGCGTCCCGGATCTCTCCACCACGGGCCTCGACCTGGCGACGCGCGACCTTCTGGAAGTCGCTCCCCGTGATCGCTTCGATGCCGAGGTAGTTGAAGAGCATCGCGGCGTGCATCGCGGTCTTGTCCTGACCAAACACGACGACCGACTTGCCCGCCTTGGCCAGAAACAAGGCGGCGCTCAGGCCACCAGGTCCATCTCCGATCACGATGACAAGAGGCATGCTCGCTGTTACCGCGCTCGCGCCGCGGGCTCAAGGGCGCGGGCGGCGGGCTCAAGGGCGCGGGCGGCGGGCTCACGTCGTGTGCAGGGTCCCCGAGGGGGAGATCCTGAGCGGATCTCCCGAGCGGGAACGAATGGGCGCGGGACGCCCCGAGGGGGAAGCGGACGGCAGGAGCCCTGGGAGCGCTGGATGCTCCGGCTGCAGCTGCGCGCGCGCTGCGGGGTCCCCCGAGCGCGCTCGGGTTGGTTCACGCTTGGTCCGATCTTTCTCTTTTTTTTCTTCTGCTGGGCGCGACGAGCGGCGCGGGCCTCCGTCGTTACCGGGCGAACCACGCGACGTGGGGAGAAGAGCTCGAGCGAGACGAGCTCCAGAAGAGATTCCAAACGAGAGAAGGAAAGCGAACAATGAAAGCAACGAAGTTCATCGTAGGTGCGGGTGCCGTGCTCGGGATCGCGGCCTGTTTCATGGATTGGGCCGCGGTGGAGCTCACCGGCTTGGCCAAGGAGGTCTCGGGCGGGGGCTTCCCGGCGGGAGGGATGGACCAGGGGGGACCCGTGTTCATCTTCTTGCTCGCGATGCCCCTCATCGCCGCCGCGGTGGGTCTGCTCAAGCGGATGGGGCGCGGGATGGGCGTGCTCGCCCTGCTCGGGGGCCTGTTGGCCACCTTCATGGGCCTGGTGAAGTATTCCGACATCAGCGAGGCCGGAGCGAAGCTCGCCGAGGCGGGCATGGGCAGCGTGAGCGCGGCCCCGGGCTATTGGCTCATGTTCGTCGCCTCCGTGATCTGCACGGTGGGGGGCCTCGTCGCGCTCATCAAGCCCGAGCCCAAGCCCGCCGTCGCCGCCCCCCAGCCCGCGCCGCCCGCCTACCACATGGCGGGGTGACGACGGGAGCGGCGGCCTCGAGCGCGAGAGCGACGTTCAGCTCGGCGTGAGGATCCGCTTCACGCTCACGTGGACGTTGCTCTCGATCATGCGCATGACGCTGTCGAGCTCGGAGCGATCGAGACCGAGCTTCGCCATCAGCACCTCACGGGTCCCGGCGAGGAGCTGGGCGCGGGCCTTGGCCACGCGCCGCGCGGCGGTGGCTCGGTGCACGTGATGGAGGGCGCCGATCTCGTCGACGGTGAGGCCGTCGGCGTAGTGCTGCCGGAGCAGCACACGCTCCCCCGGATCGAGCGCGAGGGCCGCCTCCTCGAAGGCGTCGCGGAAGGCAGCGCCGTACTGTTTCTTCAAGAAGTCGAGCTCGAGATCGCCGCTCGGGGTGGGCACGTCGAGGGTGGCGCCGGTGGGGGTGAGCTGTTCGTGCGCGTCGCGCTGCCGGGTCGATCGCTGGTGATCGATGAGCATGCGCACCAAGGTCACGCGCAACCAGTTACGGAGGTCGCCTTGTCCGGAGTAGTCACCGATCTTGGGGTGTGGCGGCGCAAACAGGCGCTGAAGGCAGCGTTGCACGAAGTCCTCGGCCTCGGCCTGGGGCTTGCGCAGGCGCGACCGCACGATGCGGAGCTCGCCCGCGAAGGCGCCCTCGAAGGCGCGCAAGGCGCTCGGATCGCCGGCCGCGCACCCACACGCGAGCCAGAGATCGGCCACCCGCGCCGCGCCGAGCGCGTCGACCAGGTCGCCGCTCGGGAGATGGCGACCGAGGTGCGCGACGAACGCCGCGACGTCGAGCCCAAGGTCGGGCCACGCCGCCTGCGCCTCGTGGATGCGCTGAGCGAGGAAGGCGGCCGTCTCCGCCTCGTGCTCGATCGGCTCGGGCTCATGGCCCGCCGACCGAGCGCGCGCCTCGACGAGGAGCGCGAGCATGCCGACTTCGGTGGCCAACACGCGCCCTCGCTAGCACAATGCGACCCACGCTCGAAGCCCTCGAAGCCGATGTGTCCCGACGAGAACACCCTGGCCGGTTATCTGCAGGGACTTCTGCCCCCCTCCGACGTGCGTGAGGTCGAGCGTCACCTCGACACCTGTCCCACCTGCCGCGAGGTGATGAGTGAGCTCGGACGCGTGGTGGGAGCGATCTCCGACGGCAACGAGCTGGGCCTTCAGGACACGGTGCTCGCCGAGGCGGGCCCACGACGTGTCGGTCGCTACGAGATCGAGGGGATCGTGGGTCGGGGAGGGATGGGCGAGGTGCTCGCCGCGCTCGATCCGGTGTTGCACCGTCGGGTGGCCGTGAAGCTCATCCGGCCGGAGCTGTGGGGCGGCGGCGACACCCAGCGGGAGGCCACCGAGCGGCTGGTGCGAGAGGCGCGTGCGATGGCCACGCTCGCCCACCCGAACGTGGTGCCGGTGTTCGACGCGGGCCTCGTCGACGGTCAGGTGTTCCTCGCCATGGAGTACGTGGAGGGGACCACCCTCGCCGAGTGGCTGGCCACCGCGCCCCCCTGGGAGGCGGTGCTCGAGCGCTTCCTCGAGGCGGGACGAGGCCTCGCCGCCGCCCACCACGCCGGGATCCTCCACCGCGACTTCAAGCCCCACAACGTGCTCATCGGGCGCGATGGCCGGGTGCGCGTCACCGACTTCGGGCTCGCCCGGCCGCTCGAAGAGCCCGGGCTCGGCGCGGCGCCGCTCCCACGGGCCGACTCCACGCCGTCGCTCACGAGGCTGGGGGAGGTGCTGGGAACACCGGCCTTCATGTCGCCCGAGCAGCTCTTCGGTCAGCCGGTCGACGCGCGCTCCGACGTGTTCTCGTTCTGTGTGGCGCTCTACGAGGCGCTGCTCGGAGCGCGTCCCTACGACGCGCCCACGCTCGACGGCATGCGGCAGCGGATGATCCACGGACGCATGCAGACCATGCCGAACCTCCAGGGCATCCCGAGCGCCTTGATCCGCACGCTCCAGCAGGGCCTCGCGATCTCACCGCTCGATCGCCCACAGTCGATGGACGCGCTGCTCGCCGAGCTCGAGCGGTCGCGCGGCGGTGAGCAGCACGTGCGGATCCACCTCGTGTGTCAGGCGCTCTTCAGCCTGTGCCACGTAGTGGGCGCGTCGTGGTTCAGCTATGGGGCCTTCATCGCCCCTTCCGCTGCTCGCAGCACCTCCACCGGTGGCTCGTCCGGCGGGTCGTCCGGGAGCTCGGGCCTCGACGTGGTCGCGATCTTCGTCCTCTTCTGGGGGATCGCGCTGTTCGCCTTCCTCTACGGGGGGATCTTCTGGGCCGCCGTGAACGCGCTCGGCCTGCGAGGGCGCCGGCGCTGGGCGCGGCTCTCCACCATGCTCTACGGGGCGTTCGCGCTCACGAGCTGCATCGGGATCCCCTACGGCATTTACGCGCTCTGGAGCCTCTCGCGACCCGAGGCCAAGCGCACCCTCTCTGAGTGACGCACCGGGGAGCGCGCTCAGCGGCTCGACGGAGGACAGTGTGCTCCCCCCTCGAGCCAGGCCCGCGCCGCGGCTCGGAAGGTGTCGTAGGGCACCGGCACCGGTGTGCGCCCCTCGCCGGGCTCGAAGCCCCAGCGCACCAGACCGTCCTCGGTGAGGTGGGTGAGGATGTCGCTCGGGCTCTTGCCGCCGTTCGCGGTGGGATCGGTGAGCTGGCGACACAGCGCTCCGGCGCTGCGACCCTCGAACACCATCGGGACCGCTTGCGTCGGCATGTGCCAGTCGGGGGCGCCCGGCGGCATGTGCTCGCCGTCGAGGTTCTCCGCTTGGTGACAGTTTTGGCACATGGTGGTGGTGACGCCGCGCCCGTCGGGCCCGCGGAGCACCTGCATGCCGTGGGGCGCGCCGTGATCCCCGATGAGGGGCACCTCGCCCATCGGGTGGCAGTTCACGCAGCGCGGATGCATGAGCACCTCGGCCACCACGTCGAACGGCGCCTTGGCCGGCGCCGCGGGGGCGGGCGGATCACAGGCCACAGCGAGGGTGGCCAAGAGCGTGAGGGCCGCTCCCATGGCGGGGGCGGCCCCTGCACGAACGATCGATCGAAGCGTCATGGCGTCTTGGCTCCGAGCGTGATCGGAAGCGCGCGCACCGGCTCGCCGGTCGCGGCGAAGATCGCGTTCGCCACCGCTGGCGCCACCGGCGGCACACCCGGCTCTCCCACGCCTCCCCAGGCTGCCGTGGAGGGCACGAGGTGCACCTCGATGTCCGGCGTCTGGTGCATCCGCAGCACCTCGAAGTCGTGAAAGTTGCTCTCCTTCACGCGCCCGCGCTCGATGGTGATGCGGCTCTTCAGCGCGGCGCTGAGCCCGAAGATCGCGCCACCCTCGGTCTGCGCGCGCACCGTGTCGGGGTTCACCACCCGACCGCAGTCGATGGCGCACACGAGGCGATGGACCGCCACGTTCGCTCCGGTGACCGAGACCTCGGCCACGTGGGCCACATAGCTCCCGAACGACTTGGCGACGGCGATGCCCCGGTGATGTCCACTCGGGGCCGGCTTCCCCCAGCCGGCGTGCTTCGCCGCGAGCTCGAGCACTCCGCGGTAGCGCGCGTCGGTGACGCGCTCGAGGCGGTAGGCGAGGGGGTCGCGCCCGGCGGCCTTGGCCACTTCGTCGAAGAACGTCTCGGTGAAGAACGCGTTCTGGGACGAGCCCACCGAGCGCCAGAACCCCACCGGCACCGCCGTGTCGTGGCGGTGGTACTCCACGCGGTGGTTCGCGACCGCGTAGGGCAGCTCCGTCGCGCCCTCCACCGAGGTGCCGTCGATCCCGCTCGTCACGCCCCGCGACGCGAGGATGGACGGGCTCGCGATGCGGTTGTGCCACGCGATCAGGTTGCCCTCTGCGTCGAGACCGGCGCGGAAGCGGCTCAGCGCCGTCGGTCGATAGTGACCGTGCCGCACCTCGTCCTGCCGCGACCACACGAGCTTGACGGGCACGCCCACCTGCTTGGCGATCGCCACCGCCTCCTCCACGTAGTCGACCTCGAGCCGCCGGCCGAAGCCTCCCCCCACCAACGTGGGGTGCACGGACACCTTGTCGACGGGGAGACCGGCGACCTTCGCCGCCGCGGCCCGCGCCTTGGTGAGCACCTGGGTGGGACCCCAGAGCTCGGCTCGGTTCGCGGTGACGTGGGCGGTGAAGTTGAGCGGCTCCATCGGCGCGTGGGCCACGAACGGCACCTCGTAGGTGGCCTCCACCACCTTCGCCGCGGTCGCGAGCGCGGCGAGGGCGTCGCCGTGGTGGCGGGCCTCGGCGCCGGGACGCTCGAGCGCGGCGAGCAACGCGGCGCGGATCTGCGCGCTGTCGAGCTTCGCGGCGGGCCCTTCGTCCCAGCGCACCGCGAGCTGCTGGAGCCCGCGCGACGCGGCCCAATAGTCGTCGGCGACCACCGCCACGCCAGCGTCGATGCGCACGACGTGGCGCACCCCAGGAACGGCGCGTGCAGCCTGCTCGTCGAACGACCTCACCTTGCCGCCGAAGACCGGGCAGCGGGCCACGCGGCTCACCAGCGCCCCCGGGATCTTCACGTCGATCCCGAACACGGCCGCGCCGTTCACCTTGTCGGGCAGATCGAGGCGCGCGAGGGGCGCGCCGGCGACGCCGCGCGTGGGCGGTGCGGGCACGGCTGGCTGCTTGGGGACGACCCGCGTGGACGCCTCGGCGACGAGCTCACCGTAGCCGAGCCGCGTCGTGCCGTTCGGGTGCACGACCACTCCCTTGTCGGTGGTGCAGGCGCTCGCGGCCACGCTCCAGCGCTCGGCGGCGGCGTCGATGAGGACCTCCCGCGCCACCGCGCCGGCCTCGCGCAGCATCTCTGCGCCGCGCCGGATGCTCGTGCTCCCGCCCGTCCCCTGCTGGCCATATTTGTCGTCGGCCTCTGCGAGCTCGAAACGCACCGTCGACCAGTCGGCGTCGAGCGCGTCGGCGACCAACATCGGGATCGAGGTGCTCACGCCCTGGCCGATCTCGGCCTCCGCGACGATCACGGTGACGCCACCGTCGGGGGCGAGCCGCAGCCAGGCGCTCGGTTCGAACGGGCCGGCGCCAGCGGCGTCGGTGTCGATGGCGAGGACGAGACAACCGGAGGCTGCGGCCGAGAGGCGGAGGAACGTCCGTCGGGAGAGCGCGGTCACGGTCGCCTCCCGGCGGCGCGCCGGATGCCGCGCCGGATGCGATGGTAGGTGCCGCAGCGACAGATGTTGCCGGCCATGGCTTGGGCGATCTCCGCGTCGGTGGGCTGGGGTCGCTTCTTCAGGAGCACCGCCGCGGCCATGAGCTGCCCCGACTGACAGTAACCGCACTGCGGTACCTGCTCGGCGAGCCACGCCTCTTGCAGGCGCTTGCCCTCGGGCGACGCCGCGGCGAGCCCTTCGATGGTGGTGATCGCTTTGCCCTGCACGCTCCCCGAGAGGGTGACACAGGCCCGCGCCGCCTCCCCGTCCACGTGCACCGTGCAGGCCCCACACTGGGCCGCGCCACAGCCGAACTTGGTGCCGTTCAGGCCGAGCTTGTCGCGCAGCACCCACAAGAGCGGCATCTTCGGATCGGCGTCGATCTCGTGGACGGCGCCGTTGATCGAGAGCTTCAACATCGCCCGTGCTCTTTAACACGAGGCGGCCGGAGCCGAGCGCCTTGCCGCGGCGCGAAGCGTCGCTCGGAGGCCTCCACCTTTGTTCGTGAGCGTTCGGCTCGGCACCGCTCGGCACCGCTCACTCGCGGCGCTTCACCAGCGGCTCACCGAAGTGGTCGAGCATGCGGTTGTAGGCCTCGGCGGCGGCCCCGTTGCCCCAGTCGTAGATGGTGAACCCGCCCATCCCCGCCACCTCGTCGTGCCCGGCGCCGGAGTGGCCGGCGTGACCGTAGTTCTCCATGGTGAATCCGAAGTCTTTCGCGCCGAAGAACGGGAACTTCTTCTCCCAGAGCGCGCGGCTCTTGGGGTTCTCCGGGCAATACATCATCACGAACGAGGAGCGCAGGGCGGCGAGGCCGCGCTGGATGTATTCGTCGCGATCGAGCAGCTGCCCATAGCGGACGATGACCTCTGCGAAGAGGCTGGCCCGCGCGTCGTTCCACTCCGCGTCGGCGTTCATCACCCCAAAGCCGCCGAGCACGTCCACGTGCAGATACGGCGGCTGCCAAGACGCCTGGGTCATCAAGAGCTCGTCGAGCACGCGCTCGCCGGCGGCGAGGAGGGCGGGGGTGCCGGTCGCCACGTAGGCGGCGAGGAGGGCCTCGGCCGTCCAGAACATCGAGAAGTTGTTCTGCTTGAACATCCCATTGCGGGGCACCTTCTTCCCGATGAGGTCGTCGTTGCCGAAGGGCGCGCAGGAGTAGTACGTCTCGAAGTCTTCCCAGCGGCCCACCGCGACGATCTCCTCGAGCACCGCGTGGAGGGCGCGGAGGGCGGCGTCGCGGTAGCGCGGCGCTCCGGTCAGCTCGGCGAGCTTGAGGAGGAACGTCACCGACAGCGAGGTCTCGGGGGAGTCGTCGAGCACACCGAGGGGCGTCTTGTCGTCGGCGCGGAGCCAGGCCGGGAAGAAGCCGTCCTCGCGCTGCAAGGCGAGCAGCGCGTCGCCGTAGCGGCGGGCGTAGCCGAGCAGGCGCTCGTCGTTGTCGAGCTCGTCGTACCAGCGCAGCATGGTGAGCGCGGTGAAGCTCATGTCGAGCACGTGAAACGGCGCGTCGCGAATGTCGGTGCTGCGTGGCTTGTTGGGGGGGCGGTTTTGGGGGTTGCGATCCGAGTTGCCCCAGAACGCGGTGCTCCATCCCTTCGAGCGCGACACCTCCGTCTCCCCCACCACCACCCGCTCCATCTCGGTGGCGAGCACGGCGGGGAACAGGCCGTCGGTCTGGGGGGCGGCGAGGGCGAGCTCTTTGGTGAGGCGGGCGCGCTCGGCGAGGCCCTCGTTCTGCGTGCGGCGGGCGTGGCGGTACAGGCCGGAGGCGGAGCGCAGCGAGCTGAACCAGGCCTGGTTCCAGATGCTGCGGAACTCGCGCTCGTCGACGGGGCCCGGATAGTTGGGGCTCTGCGTCTGGTTCACGATGAAGACGGGGGCTCCCACCGTCTTGCCGTCGAGCGTGAGCTCCTGCCACACCGCGTCCTTGTAGGTGTCGAAGGCCCAGCGATAGGTGTGCTCCACGTAGGGCGAGAGGTCGCCGGGGAGCGGGGCGCCGGCCTCGAAGCGGGCGCGTCCCCAGCGCTGCCACAGCAGCGAGAGCACCTCGCGGAACGGATTGTCGACGCGGTCACGGGTGAGCACGTAGAAGCCGACGGTTGTCGTGCCGCGCGGATGTCGTGCGCCGCCCTTGCGCACGAACAACACGTGCTCCTTCACGTCGTAGTCGCTCATGCCGAGCACGAGCGCGTTCTTCTGGGCGTCGAGATCGAGATACCTCCGCACGGGAGGAGCGGCGCCGAGCAGGTCGAGATCGGGCACGATGGCCAAGACGTGTTGGCTGTCGGCCACGATGAGCGCCGGCGAGCGGAACGCGTGCTGATCGACGATGTGGTCGTCGGTCGGCGTGAGGTGGGGGGACCAGTGGAACGAGGGCGCGAAGCTTGGCGTGATCGTGACGCGCCAGTCGTCCTGGGCCATCTCGTGCTCGAGATCGAAATGGAGCGTGATCCGGACGACGCCGTGGGCGATCTCGTCGACGGTGAGGGCAGGCGCCTGGCCTCCGAGCGTCCAGCTCTCCATCGCCGCCACGTGGGTGGTGATCATCGCTGGAATCGGGAGAGGGCGAACGGCGACGGGGCTCACGGCGGTGGAGGAGGGCGGCCCCTCCGGTGCCGGTGCGGGACCGCAACCGAGGACGAGCCAGCCGACGGCGGCGACGCAGACAGCGCGACGCATGCCGCTGTCATAGACGATCGGCGGGGAGGGAAGAACCGCCGCTTCGGCGAGCAGGCTGCCCCGGTCCTCCGCCCTCCAGCGTGCCGCGCACCGTCGCAGCACGACCGAGGCCCATGGTCTCGTGTCCGAAGCGACGAAAAAGCAGGAATCGTGCCGCCGCTATGGTGCGGAGATCGCACGCGGTGCCCGACCCGCGGACGGGGTTGGGACCCGACGGAGGAGACGGCGTCCCGGCTGTGGGCGCGCCCCGCGTATACTGCCGAAGCGATGGTGCCCGAATACGCGCGCGCCCGACGTGACGAGTTCACGGACTTGCCCCTCCGCGTGCTGAGCGGTGCGCTGCCGCGCGATCTCGCGGGCCACGTGTTCTTCATCGGTCCGGTGGGCAACGTGAACTCCGACGGCTTCCCCGGCCCCAAGTACGACACGGTCCTCAACGGGGACGGGATGATCTATCGCGTCGATCTGACGTCGGGGGCCGCCTCGGTGACCACCCGCCTCGTGAGGCCGGCGTGTTTCTTCGCGGACGAGGTGACCGATCGCGATCCGCTCTACCTCCTCGATCGATACTTCAACGCCGGGATCTTGCGGCTGTCGTTCACGCTCGGCGCGCGCGACTTCGGCAACACGGCCCTCTTGCCGTTTCAGTTTCGCGGGCAGAACCCGCGCATGTTGGTCACCTTCGACGGCGGCCGCCCGCTCGAGATCGACGCGGCCTCGTTGCGCGTGCTCACCCCGGTGGGAGGGAACGACGAGTGGCGCGCCGAAGCGCTCGGCAGCCGACCTTTTCCGCCCGTGCTCACCACTGCTCATCCCGCCTGCGACGGCCGCACCGGCGAGATGTTCTTCGTCAACTTCGGGCGCTCGGTGGGGAGCATCCTCAGCCGCTCGGCGGTGGTGCGCTGCGTGATGGCGCTCCCGCACCTGGCCACCGAGGCGCTCGCGCCGACCGCCCGGCGCTTTCACCTGCGGAGCCGCACGCTGGCCACCGCGCGCAGCGTCAGCCGCGGCATGGAACGCGGGGTCCGGCGCCTCGAGCGCGCGCTCGGGTCGGGCGGGCAAGAGATCCCGGAAGACTTCCTCTACGTGGTGCGGTGGGACGGGGACGGCGCCCTCTCGCGCTGGCGCGTGTTCGACGAGGCGACTGGCGACCCGGTCGTGGTGGAGCAGACGATGCACCAAGTGGGCCTCACCGCGAGCTGGGTGGTGCTCATGGACACGAGCATGAAGATCACCGGCGATCAGGCGTTCAACGACATCTTGCCGGGCACCTCGTGGCTCGAGCGGGCGTTTCGTGCCGCGTCGAGCTCGCCGCAGCTCCCCTACTGCAACCTCTGGCTCGTGCGGCGCGCCGACCTCCACCCGTCACGGGATCGGGTGCGCGCCAAGCGTGTGCGTCTCGGCCTCGAGGCGGTGCACTTCGCCGCCGACTACCGCGACGATGGCGATCGACTCACCCTCTTCGTGCAGCACGACTGTGCGCTCGACATCGCGGAGTGGAATCGCGACTTCGACCTCAACTACTTCACGGGGCGCGCCCCCGACCGCCAGGTGCTCGGGATCCCCAACGTGGCCGCGATGGACGTCAACCGCATCGGGCGGTATGTGATCGACGCGGCGGCGGGCATGGTGATCTCCGAGACGCTGGTAGACGATCCTCGTTGCACGTGGGGCCTGGCCATCTTCGCCGGAGAGCACCAGAACACGCCCTCGCCGCCCCCCGACCACGTCCCGGACTTGTTCCACACCTCGCCTGGTTTTGCCCCCCAGCTCCTCACCGAGTGGGTGTACGACCTCTACGCCGACTACCCCAACCGGCGGGCCCCGCTCGAGGAGATCGAGCGCCTCGGGGTGGAGGGACGCCGCTCCACGATCTGCCGGGTGGAGAGCCACAGCGGTCAGATCAAGGACGTGCTCGAGATGCCGGAGCGCTCGATCGCGGGCGCAGTGCAGCACGTGCCCAGCCAGCCCCCCGCTCCGGGCGAGGCGCCGGGGGCGGGATACCTCGTGTGCGCGGCCATCGTCGACGGGCGTCGGGAGGTCTGGGTGATCGACGCGAGCGATCTCGAGCGGGTGGTGTGCAAGCTCGGCAACGACGAGCTCGTGTATGGCACCACCATCCACGCGGCGTGGCTGCCTCACCTCGCGCCGCGCGACGCCGACTACCGAGTGCCGTCGCGAGAAGACTTCGGACCTCGCATCGACCACTCCTCGCGCCTCACGCGGCTCTTCGAGGAGTGGGTGTACCCTCATTTCGACGACTGACGGGATGGCCCTCTCGAGTTACATCCCGCGCTCGCGGCTCCACGCGATCGTCGCCACCGCCCACGAACCCCGCGCACCGAGCTGCGAGGAGGGCCTGGCCGCGGTGATGATGGTCGATCTGGCGCGGTTCACGCAGGTGAGCGAGCGCTTGTCGGCGCTCGGTCCCTTGGGGGCCGAGAAGATGTCCGAGCTCCTCGACACCTTCTACGGCGAGGTGGCGGACGCGGTGTTCGACGCGGGGGGAGACGTGGTGGCCTTCGCCGGTGACGGCATGGTCTCGATGTGGCCGGTGATCGACGACGAGCGCGACACGGTGTGTCGGGCCACGCGCTGCGCGAGCGAGATCGCGCGAAGGACCTTTGGCTCGTCGGGCCTCGGGGTGCGCTCCGCGGTGGGGTTCGGCGAGCTCCGCACCTACGAGCTCGGCGGCGCCGAGCACTGGACCACGCTCTTCGCCGGGCCCTGCATGGGACAGCTCGCGAGCGCCATCCGCGCTGGTGAGCCGGGAGAGGTGGTGCTCTCGGAGGCGGCGTTCGGCGCAGCCCAGGGCGCGCTCCGGGCCGCACCCATCGCGGCTTCCCTGATGCGTTTGTCGGACGCTTGGGAGGGGCCACCGGCCTCGCTCGGCTTTCCCATTCCACCCCCTCCTCCGGTGAGCGACCACGTGCTCCGGCGGTTCCTTCCCCCGGTGCTCAACGCGATCGTGGGCGATCGTGAGGCGCCGTCGGCGCAGTGGTCGGCGGCGTTCCGGAGCGTCTCGGTGGCGTTCGTGAATCTCACCGAGCTCGACATCGATCCGATCGACGCGCTCGACACTCTGCAGACCGCCTTCGAGATCATCGACGAGGTGGTGCAACACCACGAGGGCACTACCTACCAGTTCTTGATGGACGACAACGGGATCTCCGCGGTGCTGGCGTTCGGGCTCCCCGGCACCTCGCTCGAGCGGCGCCATGGGCGGGCCCTCGCCGCCTCGCTCGCCATCGAGAAGCGCCTCGCGTCCGTGTCCATCCCCAGCGCCATCGGGGTGGCGAGCGGTCGTCTCTTCTGCGGCGTGTGTGGCAACGAGCGGCGCCGCGCCTACGCGATGGTCGGGCACCCGATGAACGTCGCGGCGCGGCTCATGCAGCACGGTGAGCACCGCATCTTGTGCGACGAGGAGACGGCCACCGCGGCCGGTGAGCACGTCCGCTGCGAGGCGCTCGGAGCGCTCGCGGTGCGCGGCTTGCGTCTGCCGCTCGAGGCGTTTCGACCGGTGGCGGTCGGCGCACCCAAGCGCACCTTCCAGCCGCTCTTGGGGCGCGAGGGGCCGCGGGACCGGGTGCTCGCCCGGCTCGTCGCCGAGCCTGGTGATCGCCACCCGCCGATCGTGGTGGAAGGAGAGGCAGGGGTGGGAAAGTCGCACCTGCTCGCCGATCTGGTGCAGGCGGCCCGCGCGCGGGGGTTGCGAGTGCTGCGGGGCGCGGGACACGCCATCGAGCGGGCCACCGCCTTCTACCCGTGGCGCGCGATCCTCACCGAGCTGCTCGGCGGCGAGCTCGACGCCGCCGGACGCCGGCACGCCCTCGAGCGCGCGGTCGCGGGGGAGCCCCAGCTCGAGACGTGGGCTCCGGCGCTGGGGGCGCTGCTCCCCCTCGGGATGGCGGAGACCGAGGTGACCGAAGAGATGTCCGCCGCGGCGCGGGCAGACTCCATCGGGGCCCTCGTGGTGCACCTCCTCGAGCGCGCCGCCGCCGAGGAGCGTGTCGCGCTCGTGCTCGACGACGCGCACTGGTTCGACTCGGTGTCGCTGCGCCTCTTGCTCGACGTGGTCCGCAAGGCGAAGGGGGTGATGGTGCTCGTCGGCACCCGACCCACGGACGGGGCGGGGGCGGGCCCGCTCACGGAGCTCGCCAACGTCCCGGGCGCCGAGCGGATCGTGCTCGACCGGCTCCCGCGGGACGTGGCGCGGCGCCTGATCGAGCGGCGGCTCGGCGTCCGGGCGGTTCCCGACGCCGTGGAGGCCTTCGTGTGGGAGCGGGCCGAGGGACATCCGCTCCACTCCGAGGAGCTCGCGCTGGCCTTGGTGGGGCAGGGGATCGTCGCCATCGCGGGAGACACCTGCCGCCTCGTGGAGGGGCGCGAGCTCGAGGCGGCGACCGTCCCCGACAGTCTGGAGGGGGCCATCACGTCCCACTTCGACCGCGTCTCGGTCACCGCCCAGCTCGCCATCCGAACCGCGGCCGTCATCGGACAGAGCTTCACGCGCTCCATGCTCGCCGCGCTCTTCCCGGTGAACCACCACGATCGGGGGGAGCTCGAGCGCGCGATCGACGACCTCTCCCGCGAGGGGATCTTCGTCGAAGAGCCGGACCATGCCCTCTCGTTTCGCCACGTGACGATGCAAGACGTGGTGTACGAGGGCCTGCTGCACGGGCAGCGCCGCGAGCTCCATCGCCGCGCCGCCGCCTTCATCGAGGAGCGCCAGGGGGCCGATTTGGGTGCGGTGCTGGTGCTCCTCGCGTACCACTGGGAGCGGGCGGGGGAGATGCAGCGGGCGATCGAGTTCCTCGAAGAGGCGGGGAAGCAGGCGCTCGACGCGTTCTCCAACCTGGAGGCGCGTGGGCTCGTGGAGCGCGCGCTCGCGCTCGCGACCGATCACGGCCTGAAGGTGGACGAGGAGCGCCGTGCGCGCTGGCTCGAGATGCTCGCGATCGCCAACCTCATGCTCACCGAGCTCGACACCGCCGGCGAGCTCTTCACCGAGTCGCTCCGCATGCGGCAGCTGCAGGTTCCGGAGACCCGCGCCGGCCTCGCGCTGCGGGTGGGGGTCGAGGTGGTCCGCCAGGTGTGGCATCGGCTGAGGCCGCCGCGCCGAGCGCCGGAGACGAGCCGCATGTTGGTCGAGGCGAACGGCTACGGGCGCCTCTCCGAGATCGCCTACTTTCAGAATCGACCGCTCGAGCTGGTGCACAACTGCTTGCGCTCGCTCAACGCGGCGGAGGTGGCGGGGGCGGCACGCGAGACGGCCCAGGGCTACACCGGCACCGCGATCATGCTCGTGCTCTCGGGGATGCACGAGACGTCGCGACGCTATCGAGACCGCGGGATCGAGCTCGCGCGGGAGCGGCTCGGGCCGGCCGAGGCCGCGCTCACGTTCCAGCTGGCGTGTGTTCACGCGCTCAGCGTGGGGGACTGGGCGGTCGCGGAGGCGGTGGGGGGGGAAGCGGCGGCCATCAACGAGCGCCTCGGCGACCGCTTCCGCATGCAGACGTGTCTCATCACGGTGGGGTTCCGCTGGCTCTTTACCGGCGATTTCGAGCGCGCGGACGCGGTCCTCTCGCGCGCGATCGCGTCGGCCGGTCCCGGCGGCGCGCCCCAGATCCGCCTCTGGGGCCACGGGGGCCGGCTCGCGGCGCGGCTACCGCGGGGGCTCGACCTGCCGTTCTTGCAGGACCTCGAGGCGCTGCTCGAGGACAACGCCCAGACGAGCTCGTCGGAGGCCATCCTCTGCCGTGGGTTGCTCGCCGCTGCCTACGGGAGGGCCGGTGAGCCCGCGCGCGCACGGCGGGCAGCGCGGCGCGTGCTCGCGACGCTCGAGGATGGGTTCCCCGTGACCTACTGGATGGTTTGGGGCATCGCGGCGGCGGCCGACGTGCTGCTCAGCGCAAACCAAGACGCGAGCGACGCGACGGCGCGGCGCGACGCGGCGCGGATCTGCGACGTGCTCCGCACCTACGCGTGGATGTTGCCCACCGCGCGGCCAGCGGCGGGGCTGATGCGCGGTCGGCTCGCGTGGCAGCGCGGCAAGACACGCCGTGCCCTGGCCCACTGGCGCGCGGCGGCGCAAGCGGGGGATGCGCTGGGGATGCCGCTCGAGGCGGCGCGCGCCGCGCGGTGGCTGGCGGCGGGCAGCGGCGATCGACGGGGGCTGGACGCGGCGACCGCGCGACTCGAGGCGCTTGGCGCCGCGAGCTGGCAGGGCGATGTCGCTTGGCTGGAGCGAATCGCGGGCGACCGTGGGAAGGGGGGGATGTGACGAGAGAGCGGGTTGCGGTGTTGGGTGGGGGGATCGCGGGGCTCACCACGGCGTGGGAGCTCACGCGAACCGAGGCGCTGCGGAGTCGGTACGAGGTGACCGTGTATCAGCTTGGCTGGCGCCTCGGAGGGAAGCTCGCCAGCGGCAGAGAGGGGCCCGAGGTGCGCAACGTGGAGCACGGCCTGCACGTGTGGTTCGGGTTCTACGACAACGCGTTCAACCTCCTGTTCGAGCTCTACGACAGCTGGGACAAGGATCCGCGGAACCCGTTCCAGCGCTGGGAGGACGTGATGAAGCCGCGGAGCTACACGCCCATCGGCTATCAGGACGAAGAGGAGCGCTGGCAGTATTTCCCCCAGCTCTGGGCCTCCACCGACGAGGCGCCCGGCGGGGAGGACGTCAACCCCTCGCTGTGGGATGTGATCTCGGGCTTGCTCAGCGCCATCGAGAACTGGTTCTTCCACCCCGAGGCGGGGGTGGCCCGGAAGCGGTCGGCGTTTGCGCCGCCCGAACACGTCCTCGCGGTGTTTCGCGAGGTGATCGACGTGCTCGCCGACGAGGAGGCCGAGGTGCGCGCGCTCGCTGAGCGAGGCCCCCTCGGTAGCCTCTTCCGTGCGCTGTGCCGCTTTATCCGCGACATCGAGCGCGACGTGGCTCGCTTCACGGTGAGGCACTTCAACGCGCTGCGCTGGCTGCTGCGCAAGATCAGCGACGAGGTGGAGGAGGAGATCGCAGAGTCGACGGGCTCGGAGCGCATGTACTGGATGTTCGCCGAGTACGCGATCGCGATGCTGAACGGCTTGCTCAACCCCGCTTACGACATCCTCGAGGACGGCGACCTGAACCGCATCAACCACCTCGAGTTCACCGCCTGGATGCGGGAGAACGGCTGCGCAGAGGTGGTGCTCGACTCCACCTTCATGCGCGTGCTCTACGAGGCGATCTTCCAGTACACCGACGGGGATCGCCGCCGTCCGGACATGGAGGCGGGGACCGCCCTCCGCCTCATCCTCCGCCTCATCTTCACCTACAAGGGCGCGGTGATGTACGAGGTGCAAGGAGGGATGGGGGATCTCCTCATCGCGCCGCTCTACGAGGCGCTCACGGCGCGCGGCGTGCGCTTCGAGTTCTTTCAGCGCGTCGAGCGCCTCGAGCTCTCGGACGACAAGAAGAACGTCGAGCGCGTGCGGATCCGGGTGCAAGCGGAGACCAAGGCCGAGAACGGGCCCTATCGGCCGACGTTCGTGGTGGACTACGGCCCGGTGTGGCCCTCGCACCCGCTCTGGGAGCAGCTCGAAGGCGGCGAGGCGATGAAGGCGGCGGGGGTCGATTTCGAGTCGAAGTGGGAGGCCTGGCCTCCGGCGGGCGAGCGCGTGCTCGAGCGGGGGACACACTTCGACGCCGTGGTGCTCGCGATCGCGCTCGGTGCGTTCAAGAAGCTCAACGACGAAGACGACACCATCGTCGACGAGCTCACCGCGCACGCGCCGAAGTTCGACGCGATGTGCCAGAACCTCGGGCTCGTGCCGTCTCAGGCGGTGCAGCTGTGGATGGACCGCGATCTCGCACGGCTCCGCTTCGACTATCGGCGGGCGGGCCTCGCGGGCGAGCTACCGGCGCTGGTGAACGGCCCTCCCCCGCTCGACATCTGGGCCGACATGACGCAGGTGCTCGAGGTGGAGCAGTGGCGCGGGAATCGGCCTCGGAGCGTGCACTACTTCTGCGGGGTGTACGACACGCAGCTCTACAAGGAGCCGGCGTCGAGGACGGACACCGGGCGGCGCGCGGCGGCGGAGGTGCGTGCCCTGGGGATCGCGTGGCTCGAGGCGTACACCGGCTATTTGTGGCCCGGGGCCGCTCGCCCCGGGAGCTGGGAGGTCGACTGGTCGACGCTCCACGACGACGAGGGGCGGGAGGGGGCTGCCCGCTTCGACGCGCAGTTCGTGAAGGCGAACGTCGATCCGACCGACTGCTGCGTGCAGTCGATGACGAATACGTGCCAATATCGACTGGCGCCGGGCGACTCGGGCTTCGACAACCTGTACCTCGCAGGCACCTGGACTCGCACCGGCGTGAACGCGTCGTGCGTGGAGGGGGCGGTCATGAGCGGCATGGGGGCCGCGCGTGCCATCACGGGGGCCCCGCGGCGCATCATCGGGTGGAGCTGGCTCCAGAAATGGTGAACGCGCTGGACGCCGGGGGGCGACGGGTGGATGGCGCCAACGTGCGCCGTCGTGTGGTTTTGAGAGGTTCCGAGAGACGGTGACGACGCAGGCGGAGGACGACGATGACGGAGCACGAAGGGGCGAAGGGGGAGTCGGCGGATGACCGGCGGGAGCACGTACGGCGGCTGGTGTGTGTGGTGGCCGAGGTGGAGACCGCGGACAAGTCTGCGCTCGCGCTGATCCGCAACGTGAGCACCTCGGGGGCGCTCCTGTTCGCGGCGCGAGATCTCGAGGTGGACGCCCGCGTGGAGCTGTTGATCCACACCTCGAGCGATCCGAGCGCAGCCAAGATTCACACGAGCGGCACCGTCGTGCGTCGGGTGGCGCTCGACCCCGGTCGCTCCGATCTGTGGCGCTGGGAGATCGGGGTCCATTTCGACGAGCCCCTCGCCGGGCGCGACGAAGAGCTCGAGCGCATCAGCCAGCGCTTGCAGCAGCGCCGCTGAGCTGGGGCCGACGGCCCGACGGGAGCGAGCGGCGCAGCCCCGACCGCGCCTGCGCCGGGAGCGCACACGTCGTCGAGGGCGGGCCCGCGCGCCGGTGCCCTACTGGACCGGAGGCGGCGCGATGCTCTTCAGGTTGAGCCCACCCGGGTAATAGAAGCTCGTGTAGGCGCCGTAGCCCGTCACCTGGATGCCAACCGGCACGTCGGCCTGGAGCACGTGCGCGCCGCCGGCGGTGTTGCTGAGCACTACGCGGGTGATCATGTGTTCGTTGCCGGCGGGCGCCTGGATCCCGTTGATGGGCGCACCGTCGAGGGTGATGGAGGCCCCCGCGGGGTGGATGACGTCGACGTAGTTCACGTCGTAGTCGGTGGGCGCGAGGAACACGTATTTGTCGCGATACTGCTCGACGGCGGTGATGAGAGACATCGCCGGGTCGCCCTTGGCCTCGAGGGTGGCGTTGGGATCGACGATCTGGGCGCCGAGCTCGAGGGACGCGACCGCGAAGGCCTGGTCGCCCGACACCTCGAAGTCGCCGTTGACCTGCCCGAGATCGACCACCTGTCCCGCGTTGAGCGTGCTGGGGGCGCCGGGCGGCGTGTCACCGGTGTACGTGAGGTTGGTGCCGTCGAAGTTGCCGTAGAGGCGCACGACGTGGCCGGGGGCGTTGCCGTTGGGGCCCGTCGGTCGCGTGACCACGTACCGCTGCCCGAGCGTCTCGGCGGGGAACACCGACTCTTCCATGTGGTCGCAGGCCTGGATGCCGTTGGGGACCTGTTGGCAGGGGATGCCGGTGAGCACCTGCACGGGCGCGGAGGCCGTGAGCAGCGAGCCGCTGAGATCGGCGGTCGGTGGCGCGAGCACGAGCACCACCTCTCCGCGGTTGACGGTGAAGCTCGCGGTGCCCCCCGCGCTCGTCGCGGGGAGGCCGCCGCCAGCCACGATCCCCGCGCTCCCCGAGAGCGCGAGCGTCACGTCCGTGTTGTCTGCGGTGCCGGTGACCGTGATGTAGGCGCCGATCGAAGCGGAGGGCCATCCCACGATGGAGGTGATGCGGTAGTTGCCGGTCATCGCCGTCGACGGCAGGAGCAGCGACGCGTCGTTGGAGTACGAGAAGCACTGCATGAAGATGCCGTCGGCCGGACAGGCGCTCCAGTTCTTGCCTGGCGGGCCGCCCTGCGGGGCGTACTCGAGCGCGTTGAACTGGTACACGGTCACCGGATAGGTCGAGGTGAGGTGATACGCGCCGTTGGCCACCCGAACGCTCGCGGCGAGGGGCATCGCGCCGCCGAACTCGTCCGCGTCCGGGCCCTTCAGCTCGGTGACCCACGGCAGATAGATGGTCTGCAGCGAGTCGGGCTGGATCTGCGCGGTGGCCACGGTGTTGGTCCCACGGGTCACCGTCACGTCCACCACGTTGTCGCCGGTGTTGGCCACCACCACCGCGTAGTCGAACACCGACCACACGTTGTTGGGGGTGACGGTGGGCCAGAAATCGCAGCCGATGTAGCTCTTCGAGGCCTCGGCCTCCTCGCAGGTCTTCGGGTCACCGACGAAGTTGTCGTTGCCGCCCGTGCCGGTGAAGTCGACGCCGCCCCCCGCGCCTCCCTGCGACGAGGACGAGCCATCGTCGTCGTCACCGAACTCGCTGCCTCCGCCCGGTACGCAGCCGTCGGCGAGGGCGAAGACGAACGCCACCAGACTGAGCACGACCCACAGCGAGCGCCCCCGAGCGCGTGAAAAAAGCATGGCGCATGCATGACAGATTTTCGGGTGTTTCGCACGAGGAACCTGCGCCTACGGAGCGGCGTGAATGATACGAGCGAGGAGCCCGTCCAAGGACTGTCTCCGGTCGGCGCTCCGTCCGGGGACGGGGAGCGACACGAGCGAGGGTTTCCGTCACCGAACGTCCACCGGCCTGCCCGGTGCTGGAGTCAGCCCATGAACCAACCTTCGTCCCCCCAGTCCGAGTCTTCCCTCAACACCTCGCTCGGCGTCCTCGTGGCGCTCGGCCGAGACCGCGTGCGCGAGGACGCGACCCGCCGTGCCCTCGCCGAGCGTCGGCGTCGCGTCGAGGCGCTGGTCGCCGAGAACCAACGGGGCCGCGCCGAGCGGGCACGGGCCCGTGAGGAGGAGGAGCGTCGCGCCGCCCGTCGCCGCGAACGCCTCGAGCTCGCGGCCCGGCTCCGCGGGCGCCGCGACGCCGAGGCCGCCCGCGCTCGCATCGAAGCCGCCCACGAGGCACGTCTCGCGGAGCTGCGCCAGCGCAACGAGCTCGAGCGCGCGCGCATCGAGGCCGAGGCTGAGCTGCGGGGCAAGCGTCTACGCTGGTTCGGTCTGACGGTGGCGGCGGTGTGGACGATCACCGTGCTCGGCCTCGTGAGCTCGGAGGAGACGGCGGTGCGGGTGCAGGCGGCGCACGTGGCGACCCCGACGGTGGCGCGCGCCGCGGCCGAGCCACCGCTCGAGACGCCGACCGCGACCGTGCAGTCGGAAGCTCCCGAGCTCGTCACCGCGGCCGCGGCTCCGGCCGCCCGCGGTCCACAGCGCGCGTCACGGCCGGCTGCGGTGGCGGCGGTGCCCGCTGCGCCAGCGAGGCCCGCTCCGGAGCCCGCCCCAGTGTGCAGCGACGCGCTCGGTGACCCGTGCTGTGCGTTCGGCGAGATCGTGTGCTGAGGGCCGCCGGCGTCAGAAGGTGTCGTCCCAGAGCTCCGTCCCACGGGGCGCGGGGTCGGCGCCGGAGTCGGCCTTCTGCACCATCCGGCACGCCCGGCTCATGCCGGCGTCGCACGCCCGCTCGAGCCATGAGGCGGCGCTCGAGGTGTCGCTGTCCGGTCCCGCGCCCAGCGTGGCGCGGGCGAAGCACGAGAGGGCGTGTTTGCGATCGCAGGCCCGCTCGAACACGGTGATGGCCTCGTTCGCGTCGCTGTTCTGTTGCAGGGTGCCGAGGTTGTAACAGGCGAGGGTGTGGCGCTTGTCGCAGGCCTTCCGATACGTCTCGAGCGCGCGGGCCTTGTCGGGGGCCCCGGCGAGGCCACGCTCGAGGGTCCAGCCGAGGTTGTTGCAGCCGGTGGGGCTGCCTTCGTTGCACGACTTCTCATACAGCGCCGCTGCCGCCTTGGGGTCGGGCTCGACGCCAAATCCGCGCGACACCGCGAAGCCGTAGCTCGCGCACGCGTCGGCATATCCCATCCCGCACGCCTTCTCGTAGAGCTTGGCCGCTCCCTCGGCGTCGGGGGTGACCCCGGTCCCGTGCTCGAACGCGGTGCCGAGGTCGTGGCAACCGGGGGCTTGTCCGGCTTGGCACTGCTTGCCCCACGCCTCGAGCCGCTGGCTGTCGCGGTCGAGTCCGGCGCCCGCGTTCTGGATGAGGGCGGGCATGCGGCAGGCCTCCTTCACGCCGCGGCCGCACGCCGCGTTGTGGTGCTCGATCACTTGTCGCACCTGCTCGACCACCGCGAGGCCCTCGTGCTCGAGCTCTCCGAGCCACTCGCACCCCCGCCCGATCCGATCTTGGCAAGCGGTGACGTAGTAGGGGATCGCGAGCGTGGGCTCCTTCGCGACGCCGTTGCCGCGGTGGTGGTCGCGCCCGACGTCGGCGCAGCCGTAGCCGGAGCCGAGCTTGCAGGCCTTCACGTGGAGCTCGTGCGCCTTGCCGAGATCCCGGGGCAGCCGAAAGCCACGCTGGTAGGCCCACGCCAGGTTCGTGCAGCCATCGCCGTGGTCGAGGGCACAGGCCTTCACGTAGAGGCCCACCGCCTTCGACATGTCGATGGGCACCCCGCCCTTGCCGAGCTCGTACAGGTGCCCGAGGCGATCGCAGGCCCTGCCGCCCTTGGCCTCGCAGGTGGCGCTGAAACGGGCGACCGCGGCCTCGACGTTGCGCTCGCCGCCCTCGCCGTCGAGCTCGGCGGCGGCGAGGCTCGCGCAGCCCGTCGACGACTGCGCCTTGCAGGCCTGCTCGAAGAGCTGCCACGCTCGGGCCGGATCGTAGGGGGTGCCGCGGGCGAGGCGGTGCATCTCCCCGAGGGCGGCGCAGCCGTCGGCCTCGCCTCCGACGCAGGCTCTCTCGTAGAGGGTGAAGGCGCGGGCCTCGTCGGGGGCCACCCCGCGGCCGCTCTCGAGGCGTTGACCGAGCGCGACGCAGCCGGGCAGATGCCCCCCCGTGCAGGCCTTCTCGAACAGCTGCGTGGCGGTGTCTCGTTTCTCGGCGCCGCCTTCGCCGCGATCGTGCAGGCGACCGAGGGCGACGCAGCGCTCGAGGTTGCCCGCCTGACAGGCGAGCTCGAGCGACTTCTGGGGGTTCTGGGCCTTGGCTGGGGTCGACGACGAGGGGCGGGCGCTCGGCTCCGGCTCCCGCGGGGCCTCCTGGGTCTTTTCGGGGCAGCCGAGGCCGAAGGCCGCGAGCGCGAGGGCCGTGAGCGTGGCGCGCGGAGTCAGCGGCAAGCGGTGGTGACGCCGAGAGAGCACGCCTTCTTGTACAGCGCCTCGGCCGCGGCTGCATCCCGTGCCACCCCATCGCCGGTCGCGAAGCGGTCGGCGAGGTTGTTGCAGCCGTCGCCGTGGCCGCGGTTGCAGGCGAGCTCGAACAGGTCGGTCACGCGCTTGGGGTCGTCTCTGAGGCGCGGGTTGTCGGCCGCGGTGAGGGCCGCGTTGGTGCACGCGAGCGCGCTCCCCATGTCGCACGCCTCCTCGTAGAGCTTCACCGCGCGCTGCATGTCGGCCTTCACCCCCGCGCCTCGCTGGTAGGCCCACCCGAGGTTGTTGCAGCCCGTCGAGCTCTTGAGCTTGCATGCCTTCTCGTGCAGGCGGTTGGCCTCCTCGTAGTCGCGCTCCACCCCGTTGCCCTGGTCGTAGGCCCAGCCGAGGTTCGCGCAGCCCTCGGGATATTCGCGGTCGCAGGCCTTGCGGTAGAGCTCCACGGCCCGCTCCGCGTCCTTGGGGCGACCCTGGCCGTGCTCGAAGGCGTAGCCCGCCTGGTAGCACTGGCGGCCGTCGCCGCGGGCGCAGGCCTCCTCGAAGGTGGTGGGGGGCGGGGGCGGAGGCGGCCGCGAGGCGGGCTTGTCGCTGGTGAAGACGAGCAGCGCCGCGGGCACGATGCACAGGAGCGGCAAGCCGAAGGCCACCGCGAGCACGATGATGGCCGCCGTCTTCGCGGTGCGCACCTGCACCACGGGACCGACCGGCACCGCCGCGCCGAAGCCGGGCTGCGCCGACGGGGGGAGCGGGGGCGGCGTTCCCCAGAGCGGCTTCTGCTGGACGAACGACGTGGTCCCACAGAAACCGCAGTCCACCTGGTCGCGGTCGGGGTCGACTTTGAGCGCGGCGCCGCAGTTGGGACAGGTGGCAGCCACCAGATGAGCCATGGATCGATGTTGCCGAAGGATTCCTCCGTCTTCAATCCACGGTAGGATGGCGCGATGTCGGAGCGCCTGCTCCAGAAGCTCGGCGGCACGAGCGAAACGGAGACGACGTCGCTCCTCACCCCCGATCTGGCCGAGACCGTCGAGTCGATGGGCGGCACGACCGTTCCCCGGGGACAAAAGGCGGCGCAGGCCGGAGGCTGGGAGCCGGGGATGGAGGTCACCACCGGGGTCACGCTCGTCGAGCTCGTGGCCGACGGTGGGATGGGGAGCGTGTGGGTGGCCGACCACGCGCGGCTGGGGACGCGGGTGGCGGTGAAGCTCGTGTCTCTCGCGGTGCTCGAGAAGCAGCCGAGCCTCGTGGAGCGACTCGACCTCGAGGCGGCCGCGCTGAGTCGGCTGGCCAATCCCCACATCGTGTCGATCTACGAGCACGGCACCACCGCCAACGGCACCCCCTACATCGTGATGGAGCTCCTCGACGGGGTGACGTTGTGGCGTCTGGTGAAGCGACACGGCCCGCTCAGCCTCACCGAGGTCGCGGCCATCGTGGAGCAGGTGGCGGACGCGCTCGCCGCGGCCCACGGGCGCGGCATCATCCACCGCGACGTGAAGCCCCAGAACATCTTCCTGTTCGGGCGCGACGGTCGGCTCGCAGCCAAGCTCATCGATTTCGGGATCGCCAAAGAGCTCGAGGTGAACGCGATCTCGTCGGTGACGCGGACGGGTACCCTCCTCGGCACACCGCACTTCATGAGCCCCGAGCAGCTCCTCACGCCCAAGAAGGTGGACGCGCGCACCGATCTCTGGGCGCTCGGGGTGGTGGTGTATCACGCGCTCACCCGCAAGCTGCCCTTCGACGGGGAGACGCTCGCGGGCTTGTTCGCCAACATCACCACCGGCACCTTCCCCAAGCCGAGCGAGCGCGCGCCTCACCTCCCGCCGGAGGTGGACGCGTGGGTGGCCAAGGCGCTGGCGATGGAGCCACAAGAGCGGTTTCGTACCGCGCGCGAGCTCGGCCAGTCGCTCAAGCGGCTCGTGCTCGAGCTCCCTCCGGGGGTGGCCGACGAGCGCGGCGCGCGGGCTCGCCTACGGGACGCGGCCCGGGATGGGGACGCCCTCGGCGACACCGAGCGGCCGCCTCCGCCGACCCCGGCGGCGGGGCCCGACGATGACGAGGAGTCGCTGCTCGGTCCCCCGTTGTCCCGCCCCGGCGCGCGCCCGGCCGCTCCGTCCCCACCGGCGGAGAGCCAGCCGTCCGAGCGCCTCTTGCCCTATCCCTTCGCGCTGCTGCAAGACGCGCCCGTGCCCGAGGCGGCCGCCCCGCTCCATCGCGAGGACCGCGGCGCCGCCCGCCTCCGCAAGCTGCTCGTGCTCGGGGTGGTGGTGACGGTGCTCGCGCTCCTCGTCGTGGTGCTGACGCGTTAGGCGAGAGGAGGCCAGCGTCCCGGTGGGACCCCCGCTCCCGGGCCCGCTCTGGCAACCTCCTGATCGCCGAGGCGCGAGCAACCTCAGCCGAGGGCGATCGACAAGAGGCGGAGCAGCGTGACCCCGAGCATGATGCCGCCGAGCGCGAGGAACGACATCTTGGCCTCGTTCCGGCTCTGGAGGGGGCTCATGCCCACGAGGAACATCGCGATCGCCGTGAGCGTGCCCACGCCGAGGTAGCTCGCGGTCTTCTCCGCTACGCCAGCCGCGAGGTAGCTCGCGAGCGTGGCGGTCATCATGCCAACGCCGAGCGCGCAGGCGGCCACGGTGTCGTAGAGGCGTGCTTTGCGCTCGTCGAGCAACCTCGCCTCCACCGACATCATCGCGGCGGCGTCGAGCGCCGCTTGCACCGCCGAGCTCCGAGGCGGCGCGGCCGCCACGACGGGGGGCGGGGCGGTGGGGATCGGGTCGCGCAGCGCTGGCGTCGACAGGGAGGGCGTCGAGAGCGGGGGCACCGACACCGGCGGGACCGACATCGGCGGTGGCGGCTCGGTGATGGGCTGCAGCGGGAGGCGACCGGGGTGCACCTGGGTCGCCTCGTCGTCGTGGGGCGGGGGGCCAGGTCGGGGCGGCCGACCGCTCGTCACCTCGGGGATCGGGGCCACCATCGTGGGTCCGTCCTCGTCCTCTTCGTGAAGCGCGTCGGCGGTGGCGCCGTGAGGCGAGATGAAGCGCCGCGGCGGCGCGACGCCGGCGCGCAACGGGGGGGAGGTGGAGAGCACCGCCTTGGCGCCGTCGTCACTCTCGAAGGCGGCGTTGGTCGCGGTGGTGTCCGCGAGCGACGGCAGGGCTGCGGTCTTGTCGGGGAGGTCGTCGGGCAGGTCCTCGGGGAGTGGGGGCGCGTCGGGGTCGAAGGGGGCGACGTCCCCCATCGCTGCCCCTGCCTCGGCGGTGGTGACCGTCGTGGCCGGGATCCGCGGGCCCTTGGCTTCGGGCCGGCCCCCCGGCGCGAGCACCCTGGGCGACTTGACCGCGGTGTCCGTCTCGCGGCGCGGCTTGTCGAGCTTGGCGGTCTTCTTGGCCGCCACCCGCGCCGTGTCCGCCTCGTCGTGGGAGCCGCGGAGGGGATCCTCACTGGGAGCCGGTCGGTCGTTGCGCGGGCGAGGCGCCTTGGTGGTCGCCGTGGGCCGTGGGGGCCCCTTGGCCAGCGTGGTCTTGAGCGCCGAGGGCTCGCGAGCGCCCGAGATGGGGGGCGCGCTCGACGCCGGCGCGCTCGTGGAGGGAGGCTCGAGCTCGCTGTCCGGCGCGGTCGCGTCGAGCTCCGCGAGGGAGGTCTCGCCGTCGAGCGTCCCGCCACCCTCGGCGGGATCGAAGCTGGCGAGCGAGCCACCGCTCGATGGCGCCGGCGCCGACGCCGGGCTGGGCGCGAGCACCGCGTCCGATGAGAGCGCCGGGCTCGACACGTGCGCCGAGCTCGACGACAGCGCCGGGCTCGACGAGCTCGACGAGAGCGCCGGGCTCGACGAGAGCGCCGGGCTCGACGAGAGCGCCGGGCTCGACGAGAGCGACGGGTTGGACGCCCGCGCCGAGGTGGAGCCGGCTGCGTCGGCGGCCTCCCCGTCGAGAGAGCGGTCGACGGTGGTCGTGCCGTCGTAGGCCTCGCCCGATGGATCGTCCTCGTCGTCCGTGATCGACTCGAGCGCCTCGGGCTCGAGCGCCTCGGGCTCGAGCCCTTCGGGATCCGCGTCGGGGGGGACGCTGCTCTCTTGGTTGGTTGCCGAGTCGGCCAGATCTGCCTCCTGAGGAGGCCCCATTGTAGGTGCGGTTCAGTCGGCGGGCCAGGGGTTGGGTGGATCGGCGGGTTCGTACACCTCGGTGGCGTCGATCACGGGGCCCAGGTTGGCGATGAACATGTCCACGTAGCGCAGGTCGTCCGCGATGTCGGGATCGGGGAAGGTCTCGAGCCACGAGGCGACGTTTGGCCGGAGCGCCTCGAGCGTGCGGCGCGCCGTGCGCGGATCCGAGTCGCGGGCGAGGCCGGCGGCGAGCTTGAAGCCAGCGTACAGGTTGAGCATCACGAAGCCCTTCTCCACCGTCTTGTCGCTGAACCAACCCTTGGTGGGGGCCTCGCCGGGCTGGTGGGGGGTGGCGATGTCCACGCTCTGCTGGCGCGTCTCACCCGAGCCCGGATCGGTGAAGGTGAGCGAAATCGCGCCGACATCGAGCGGCTCGTCGTTTCCGAGGTCGCTCCTCGGCACGAGCTCGAGGAGGATGCCCCCCCCGCCCCCGCGGCGACCGCTCTCGATGGGCTCCTCCGAGGAGGTGCGACCGGCTACGAAGAGGCTCGGGATCCGCACCGCGCCGCCGGCGCCGTAGCTCTGCCAGCCGGTCGTGCCGTAGGCGGCGCGCAGCTGGTAGGCGGAGGCGACCGACACCTCGAGCCGCGCGTCGAGGGCGATGGGGTGGAGGAAGGTCTTCACCTCGTCGGTGAACACCTCGACCACCGCCGCCGGGTCTTCCAGGAAGTAGAAGTTGCCCGCGCCCACCTCGCCGAGCTGTTGCATCACGTCGAGATCGAACTCGGTGCCCACCCCGATGCTGCTGAGGGCGATGCCCTCTCTGGAGTAGCTCTCCGCGAGCGACCGGAGCTTGCCTGGGCTCTGCAAGCCCGCGGTGGCGACGCCGTCGGAGAGGAAGATGACCCGGTTCTGGGTGAGGGGGCTCTGGTGCGCCGACGCGAGCTGGAAGGCGGTGAAGAGGCCATCGTAGAGGTTGGTCGAGCCGCTCGCCTGGAGGGCCTGGAACGCGCTCACGAGCGTGGCGGTGTCGGTGGCCGGCACGTGCTCGAGGACGACCTCGGCGTGGGTGGAGTACTTGACGAGGGAGACGTGGTCGCTCGGATCGAGCTCGCTCGCCATCTCGATCAGCCCGGCGCGAAGATATTGAATGGGCTCCCCTTGCATCGAGCCGCTCACGTCCACCGCGATCGTGAGGTGCATCGGGGGGCGCTGGAGCTCCGCCACGTCGATGGGAGTATTCATGCCAATTTGGATCAGTGTGCAGCTCGCCCCATTGATCATGTTGCCCATCGCCCCGACCATGCCGTGGAGACAGAGGTCGTCGCCGCAGCTCGGCGTGGGATAGTCGAGCTTGTGCTCGGCGAAGAAGCCCACGTCGCTGAGGGTGTCGGGGCCGGGGATGCCGCCATCCTCGAGGATCTGGCGAAACAGGCCGAAGTCTTGCGTGCCCCCTTGGGTGACGCCGGTGGCGCCAGGGGGCGCGTTGACGGTGCCGAGCCCGGCCTCGCCGGCGTCGCTGCAGCCACTGATGGCGAGGGTGGCACCGAGGAGGAGGGCCAGCGTGTCGATTCTCGTGTTCATCGTGTTCTCCGGGATGGCTCGGGCGGGTGTTCGCTCGTGAACGGGAGGCTCACTCGATGACGATCGGCGCCACCAGCACCGACTCGAAGTAGGTGTCTTCACCGCTCGCCGCGGTGTCGCAGGTGGTGTCGCGGATGGGCATGCTCTGGGCGCGCACGAGGTGGAGCACGCTGCCGTCTGGGGACTCGTGGCTCTGCCCCGCCTTCAAGCGGGCGGCGCCGCCGTCGCCGAGGAAGGTCACCGTCAGCGGCGTGACCAGGTTGCCGCAGGCGTCGTGGTGCGGCGCGCAGCCGTCCTGGGTCTCGTGGCTCACGCTCCAGCTCTGCTCCGGATCGAGGCTCGGGGGCAGGAGCGCGCGGCCCCCCACCGCGACGATGGTGTGGGTCTCGCCCACGAGCTCGATGCCGAACGAGGTGGCGGCGCCGAAGTCGTCGGTGCCGGTGACGCTCGTGGGGTGGATCGCGAGGCTCTCCCCGGCGGCGAAGGGCAGCGCGGCGAGCGGCAGGCACACGAAGAAGCTCTCGGTGGCGAGCTCGATCTGATGGCAGCCGTCGGGCGCGCTCGCGATGCTCTCGATGACGTTCGGGCCCACGGGGGGGTCCGACCAGGCGATGCCTACCGTCTCGTCGGGCACGCTGCACGCCGGCTCCGGGTGGGGAGGCTCGTCCGCGGGGGCGTCGAACACCGCGGGGTGGGCGTCGAGCTCGAGCGTTGTCGCACCAGGCCGCATCATGATCATGCGCCCGGGGACGTTGGCGGCGTCGGCGGTCGCGGTGGGGAGCACCGCCACCGGATACTCGGCGGTGTTCCAGGCCACGAGGGTCATGGGCAGGCCCTGCGCGTCGACGAGGAACGCCTCACAGCCGTTCTGGGTGCGCGGCACGAGGGGAAGCGCGCGACCCGGCTCGAGCAGCCACGCCTCGGCGGGGAGGAACATGTCGCGGGCGAGCGCGGCCGTCGGATCCGCCATCAGCACCGCGCAGTTTGCGATGATGGAGGGCTTCAGCGGACGGACGCGGATGAGGCGCTGCTGTGGGGTGTCGTTGCCGATGGTGAGGGCCGCGTCCTCGGTGGGCGGGAGCTGTTGGGGCCGGCACTCCGGCTCGTCGCAGGTGGGGGGGCTCGTGCCCATGCAGGCGATGGCGCCGGCGGTGAGGGCCGCGCCTTGCAGAACGTTGCGGGCGCGGGTGCGGAGCGCGCGCTCGTCGGCGGCCATCGCGCGGCCGAGGACGACGAAGGACACCAGGAGGAAGGGGAGCACGACCAAGTCGCTGGGATCGACGGTGATGGCCCAGGGCAGCGGGGTGAGGGCGGTGAGCTGCTCGAACGCACGCGCGCAGGCGGGGGACAGGTTGATGGCGGCGAACACCACCGCGACCGCGACGTGGGCGCTGGCCCAGCCGCGGCGCGAGGTCACGCCGAGGAGCGCGGCGAGGACGGCGGGGGCCACGATCATCCCGACGACGTCGCTCAGCTTGCCGGTGACCGCGGCGGGCACGAGGCCCGCGCCTTTGAGGACGTGGTCGTTGACGACGAGCAGAGCGAGGCTGACGAGCCAGAGCGGGTGCAGGAGCGCGCGGCGCGCCATGAGGGGGGTACGGTGCATGAGTCCTCCGGTCGTGCGGGATGTGGAGACGTCATAAACAAGCAACGTGCCACTCTCAAGTGTTGGAAACCCAACGCGTCGTCGCTGCTGCCGAGCACGGCAGGGCGCTCCGCCCGCGATCCGCTTGTCATGGTTCGGAGGGCGCGGGTCGGCGAGCGTCGGGCCCCGCGCGCGCCTCGTCGCCTTGCGCGCGCCCTAATCGCCGGCGTAGGCGACGACGTCGGGCTTGTTGGCGTAGCTCCGCGACAGGAAGGCGAAGGCGATCTTGGAGCCGCCCCAGAGGACGGCGAAGATCGCGGACACGATCATCGCGGTGCCCATCACCGCCTCCATCATGCGCTCGGCCTCGGGCGGAGGCGCGGGCCCGCCCTGCATGAGCTTGCTCGTGAGCTTGTTCATCGCGCCGAAGACCCGCACCTGGACCACCGCGGTGAGGACCAACGCGAGCACCTCGTAGAGGCCGAGCGCCAAGAGCGCCTTGCGGAAGGGCTGGCGCGCGGCCGGCGTGAGGCGCAAGAGCTGGATGGCGGCGTAGAGCGCCCAGGCCCCCGTCGCGAGGTTGGCGAGGCCGAGCACGGCCATGACCTCCGGCATCGACGCGGCGAGGATCTCTGCCTGGAGCTCGCGCATCTCGGCCGGCGCTCCCGGTGTGGACCACAGGTCCTGCATCGAGTCGGAGATGAGCAGGTTGACCGGCGCCCAGATCCCCGCGAGCACCCCCATCGCGCCGAGCACGATGGTGCAGATCGTCACGAACATGAACCACTTGGGGCGGTCCGTGGTCTGCGCGTACCCCACCGACGCCCCCTGACCGGGGAAGCGGTCGTCGGGCGGTCGGTAGGGGTTGTGGTGAGGATCGCCGAAGGGTTGCACGCCCGACGGTTCTACCAGCGATCGCGGCTCAGCGGCTAGAGCGGCGCGGGGATGGTGCCGACGGCCACGGTGCCGCCCTCTGCGATCCACCGGAAGTTGTCGAGCATCACCGTCGAGTCGAGGTTGTCGTCGCCGGTGTCCCAGATCGCGAAGCGGATGGTGAAGGTGTCGCCGCCGGTGACGGGCGCGGTGGTGACGAGCCACCCCGTGGAGCCCGCGTCGCCCCACTCGTTGTAGCCGGTGCCATCCATGAAGCCCGCACCGAGCGGGCAGTACGGGTTGGGGGGCGCCGGACAGCTGCCGCCGAAGCACAAGCTCGCGTAGCCCGAGACCCCCGACGGATCGCAGTTGTCGAAGTACGCCACGTTGACCGACACCGGGTTGGTCTGGGCGTCGAACGAGATGTTGCCGTTGATCGAGCCCTGGGGCGGGGGGGTCACGAGCGCGATGAACTGATCGTTATACGAGGTGCACACCCACTCGGGGAACTCGAACGACATGAACGCGAACTCGAACGAGTAGCCGGTGGCGTTGCTCGGCGCCACGAGCTCCACCTCGAGGGCGACGTCGTCGTTGATGCTGCTGCTGCCGCTGCACCCCGGGACGTCTTGGGGAAAGCCGGGGGGCGCGGTCCCGGCCCCGGTGGTCTCGCAGCTCTGCGCCGCGCAGGGGGTGGGGTCGTTCGCGTCGCGTGCGTAGCCCGACGAGATGACCAGCATGCTCGCGCCGTTCCGCGCCGAGTTCACCCCGAACTGCGGCTTGAGGCCGATCGCGTTCTCGATGTTGGTGGCGGGGGTGCCGTTGGCGCGCACCCACCGCGCGGCCTTCACGCCGAAGGGGCCGGTGTTGGCGTCGTGACACAGATCGATGGCCGCCGCCGCGTTCAGTGGGTTGGTGTCGGTGAGCACGAGGCCGTCGTCGCAGTGCGCGAGCACCTCGTCGATCTCGTCGTTGCAGTTCTCGTCGGCCGGCGCGGCCTCGGTGTCGGAGGGATCGGTTTGCACCTCGATCGCGGCCGGGTTTACGTTGGCGTCGCAGTCGTTGCAGTCGCCATCGTTGATCGTGAAGCCGTCGCCGTCCTGGTCTTCATCGGGGCCCGCGTTGCACAGCGTCGCGCCGTCGTCGCCGCCGCCGCCGGGCTCGAACCCGCTGGACGCGCTGCCGCCCGAGCCCCCCGAGGCGCCCTTGCCCTCACCGCTCTTGAACTGCGAGCCACCGCCGACGGTGCACGCACCGGCCGCGAGGGCCGCCAGACCTACACCCCCAAGAATCCAACCGAACGACACGCGCCTCATCACCAACACCTCCAAAGGCGACCGACACGGTCGGCGCCCAGCCAACACACCACGCGCTGCAGGCACACGCTCGGGAGAGACACGCGCTGCAGGCACACGCTCAGAAGGCACAGTGCGGCCCTTGGGGGGCTCGCTCGACGCGCGAGCTCGAGGACTCGTCCTCGATTGCGTCCGGGAGGTTCTTTCGAGGCGCGTCGCACCCCGTTCGTTCCCACATTACACCACATGTGCCTACTGTGGAACCCAAAAAGTTGGCCCCAGCGATATTTCGTGTCGGGCGGTGCGGAGAGCGGCTGCGCGATGAGCGGCGCGTGGCGCTGGGCGACGGTGCCGGGTCCGGCCGGCCCGCTGCTGGCCGCCGCGGCCGGGCGCGGGGAGCTCGCGGTGGTGCTCGCGGGAGGGCCAGGGCTCAGCTGCGACTACGTGCTGCCGCTCGGTGAGCTGCTGATCGACGTGGGGTTCCGGGTGGTCTGCTTTCACTACCGAGGGGTGGGCGGCTCGGCGTGGCCCGACCCGCCCGGGTTCTCGCTCGAGGAGCTCGCGCGCGACGTGTGGGCGGTGGTGGCGGCTCACGGCGACCCGTCCGCGCCGCGCGTCCACCTCGTCGCCCACTCGTTCGGAGGTTACGTGGCGTGGGCGTGCCTCGAGGATCCCGAGCGCGTCGCTTCGCTCACCCTGCTCGCCGCCTGCTCCCCACGGATGGAGGCGAACGCGGCTGGGGATCGGGCGCTCCGGCGCCGCATCGCAGCGCTCGGAGCGCTCACGCCCCCCACCGAGCCCACCGCGCGTTTCCACACCCAGGCGCGGGCGTACTTCCACGATCCGAGCGAGCCGCTCCCGCCCGCGCTCTCCGCCACCACCGCGCACCCCGACGTGCACGCGCGGGTGCTCGCCGAGACGAACGACATGCGCTCCTGGCCGCGGTGGGCCGGCGCGTTCCGCGGGCGAGCCCACCTCGTCTGGGGACAGAGCGATCCGCTCGGCGTCGCGGTGGCGGAGGCGAACCGAGCGGCCCTGCCGAACGCCTTGGTCCGCGCGGCGGTGGTGCCCGCGGCCGGTCACTTCCCGTGGCTCGAGCAGAGCGGCCGCGCCGCCTTCGTCGCGACGCTGCACCGCCTGCTGGGCGCGGAGGCGCGCGGCTCTGCGCCGTGAGCACGCGCCCCCCGCCACGTCACGCGTCGCGCCCACGCGTCGCGCCCACGCGTCACGCCATCGCGTCGCGCCCACGCGTCACGCCATCGCGTCGCGCCATCGCGTCACGCCTTCGCGTCGCGCCCACGCGTCACGCCTTCGCGTCACGCCTTCGCGTCACGCCTTCGCGTCACTTGACGATCGTCGCGCAGCCGAGCACCACGTCGAGCGACCCGCCGGCGGGACCGTCCTGCACCCGGTCGCAGGTGGCCGGGCAGAGATGGATCGTCGTGGGGTTCTCGGCGTCGTCGTAGTACCAGCCGTCGTCCGCGCCGCAGTCGGCGGCGCTCCCCACCTGCTCGATCGTCTCTGGCTCCGCGCCGTCGCTCGTGGTGTAGGTGAGGTTCACCAGGGCGGGATCGACCGGCTGCCCGGCGGTCTCCGCGTCGGGCACCGGGAAGCTGCACTGGATGGGGGCCGTCCCGATGGCGCGGAACGCCGCCACCAGATCGTTGTGGATCGAGCTGCCGCCGACCACGAAGGCCGCCTCCGTACCGCCGGCCACCGCGATCTGATCGAGCTGGGCGACGTCGGCGCCCTCCATGCCGATGGTGTACGTGTACACGTCGGCGCTCGTGCGAGCGTCCGCCGCGAGCGCCGCGATGGAGGCGGTGTCTTCCGGAGGGCAACCGTTGGGCTCGCCGTCGGTCACCAGGATGACGGCCGTCTTGAGGCCTTCGGTCGCGTTGGCGATCGCCCACTGCTCGGCCCCGGCGAGCGCCGCGTAGGTGGGGGTCTGCCCCGAAGGGGTGCGGCTCTGCACCGCCATCACCAGCGCCGCTTGCTGCGGATCGCTGTGGGCGGGGAGCGCGTTGAGCATGCCGAGCGGTACGAGCGGGGCGGCACAGGCGTCCACGCTGCACGAGGGCTCGTCGCAGCCGGCCACCGGGTCGTCGTCGGGGAAAAAGCGGAGGGCGATCGCCAGCCCGGCGCTGTCTTCGTCTTGGAAGAAGGCGGTGAGGGCCGCGCTCGCCCCCGCCCACTTCTGATCGAGCAGCATCGACTGCGACTTATCGAACATGATGTAGAGCTGCACGGGGACGCGCTCGCCTCGCACCGTGGCCTGCGCGCAGGCGTCGAAGCCTCCAGTGGCGCTCGAGCTCGAGAAGCCGCCGCCGAGGCCGCCGCTCGCGCTGGTGCTGTCGGTGCCGGCGCCGCCCGCGCCCTCGTCGCCGTCTTCGCCACAGGCGGCGAACGACGTCGCCGAGAGCGCCAGGGCGAGCGCGAGCCAGCCCACCTGCGCGAGGCTCGCCGACTCGGTGGCTCGCCGCCGCGTGTGCATCACTGAGCCCGCCGCGTGTGCATCACTGAGCGATGAGGAGACAGCCGGCCGAGAGCTTCAGCTTGCCGTCGGGCTTGTTGACGTCGTTGATGAGGTCGCAGCTCGCCTCGCACAGGAAGATGACCGACGGATCGTCGTTGTCGTCGTAGTACCAGCCACCGGTGCTGGGGTCGCACGCCGCCTCGTCGACCACCTGGGGGATGTCGGTGGGGGTGCCGCCGTCGCCCGGATCGTAGTCGACGTCGACCTGTTTGGGATCGAGCTGCTTGGTGGGATCGGGGCTCTCGGGGAGGGCGAAGGTGCAGGCCACCGCCACCTCCTGGATCGCCTTCAGCGCGTCGAGCAGCTCCTGCTCGGCGTTGTTGTTGCCGATGAAGTAGCCCATGCCCGTGCCACCCGCTTGGGCGATCTGGTTCATGTCGTTTTCGTTGGAGCCCTCGAGACCGACCGCGAAGGTGAGGATCTCCTCCTGGGCGTAGGCGTTCGCCGCGTACGACTTGATCACGTTGATGTCCTCGTTGCAGCCGTTCGGCTCGCCGTCGGTGAGGAACACGACCACGACCCTCCGACCGAGCTCAGCGTTCTGTTGCTGAGCGAGCGCCCACTGGGTGGCGCCGGCGAGGGCGGCCTCCATCGGTGTGGCCCCGCCCGGGCCGGCCGCGTTGAACGCGCTCACGAGCGCGGCCTCTTGGGTCGAGTCCGACAGCGGCCCCAGCGGCACCTGTGGGGTGGCGCAGCCGTCGAAGTCGCAGAGCGGCCCGTAGCAGGTGTTGTCGGGCCAGAACTTCAACGCGACCGAGAGGTTGTCGGCCTCGGGGGAGGTGAAGAACGTGGTGAACGCCGCCTCGGCGTTGTTCCACTTGTTGTTGTTGTCCATCGACCCCGATTTGTCGACGCTCACGATCATGTCGACGCCGACCAGCGTCGGCTCGAACAGGAGGTCGCCGCACGAGTTCTCGTTTCCGCCGCTGCTGGAGCCCGACCCGTTCGGATCGAAGCCCACCCCCGTCGAGTCGGTGCCGCTGCCGGCGCCGGCGCCCGCCCCCGCGTCGAGCTGCGACCCAATGCCGCCGGTACAAGCTGCGAAGGCCAACGCGGTGACGGTCACCGCGCTCATCGTGTAGCGCATCGTCGTGTTCATCTGGCTGATCCACCCGTTCTCGGAAACCAAGACCCCAGCCCTTAGAATGCAGGAAATCGTCCATCTCCGGGGTGAAAGGTTGGCAAACGTGTTCACGAGTGGTTAGCGACCCTCGGGGCTCTTGGCGCACAGAAGACTACAAGGATCGTTTGGTTCCCAGCGAGCTACGTCTTGACCAGTGCGCCAATGTCGGGAGACGTGTGCGCGGAGGTCGCCGCTGCCACCGTGGCGGCTCCCGCGCGGCCCCCCTCGAGGCCCGACGGCACCCCGGAGGCCCACCGTTGGATGGGGTGCAGGTGGTGGAATTTGCACTGCAAGCCCGTTGCATCGAGGCGCCCGTGCTGGCACCGTCGGGCGCATGTCCGAACCGACCGGATTCCAGCTGCGGGCCTACGTGTTCCTCGACTCGCTCCAGCCTCAGCTGGCGCAGTTCATGGCCAAGACCAACCGCGTGTACGACCCTCGTGAGTTCGACGCGGCGCTGTTTCTCGAGATCGCTCCCGCCATGGAGATCCACGCGAAGATCGATCAGGCGCTCAAGGCCACCCGCGTGCGTCTCGGCTCGATGGTGACCGAGCGCGTGTTCGGGATGATGCAGGTGCATCACGAAGATCAAGGCGAGGTGCGCGCGGCAGGGGAGGCGGTGTTGTCGGCGTCGGGGCTCAAGGAGTCCGACCGGGCGAAGTGCCAGATCCTCCAGAACAAGATCATCCGCTCCGTCGAGCAGGATCACGCGATCGCCTTCACCGGCCTCGCCTGGGGCAACATGGTGCTCGCAGGCGACTCGGTGCTCATCATGGAGGCCGAGCCCGCGGCCTACCTCTCGATCGCCTGCAACGAGGCTCTCAAGGCGGCCGACATCCGCCTCATCGACATCCGCGTCTTCGGCGCCACCGGCCGGCTGATCATGGCCGGCTCCGAGGCGCAGATCGACTACGGCGCGGCCGCGGCCACCGCCGCGCTCGAGCAGATCAACCGCGGCGAGCGTTGAGGCACCCCATGCTGCGCGCGCGCACCGGTTCGCAGCTCGTGGCCTGGCTCGCCGTCGCGGGCGTGGTCGCGCTCGGCGCCTGCGACCGAGACGCGGGTCGCGAGGCGCCCGCCAACCCCCACGAGCTCAACCAGGCCAAGTGCAAGGCGGGCACCGTGAGCGCGTGCGAAGAGCTCGGGAAGCTCTGCACCGCGGGGGACGCCGCCGCTTGCGCCGCCCACGAGGCCGCCAAGCCTGGGCCACGCCCCACCGGCTCCGGTGACGACGCGGTCGCGCCGGGCCCCGCGCCGGCGTCGAGCGAGTAGCGGCGAGGGCGGCTCGAAGCTGCGCCCAACCCGCTCGGCGGGGCGCTCCGGTCACGAGCTCGTGGCGTCGTCTCCGCCTCCGAGGTGGCGGCGCCACCAGCGGGTGACGAGCACCGCCGCCCTGCCGTAGACGTCGAGGCCAAGCACCACGGAGAGCACATCGTAGGGCACGCGGAACCGCGCCGCTCCCATGAAGAGCATCGTCACGGCGAACAGGCTCCACAGGTAGATGGCGACCACCCCGTGCCGTGGCCAGCGCGAGCTCCCCCCCATCGCCATCGCGATGAGGGCCGGGATCGCGAAGACGATGAGGTGGGCGCGGGTCCAGCCGCGCATGTGGAAGCGGAACGGCACCTGCGCCATGTCGGGCCAGGCCACGTGGTAGCCCCACAGGAGCACCACGTGGGTCGCCGCGTAGTAGAGCTGCCGCCGCGTACCGCTCGCCTCGATGCACCGATCCGCGAGGTCGTGGAGCGGCCCTTCGTCGATGATCCGTCCCGGCACGCTCAGCTTCGGGCCGAGCGCTGGCTCGAGCTTGAACCACGCGTCGGGGAACTGATCCTCGTAGCGCTGCAGCGCCCCGAACGAGGGGGGGCCAAACATCGCGTCGCTCGAGCGGATCTCCAGGTTGTGGCAGCGCCCGAACACGCGGTTGACGGCGCCGTTGTGGGGCAAGGGGGTGAGGCGGCCGGTGTGACGCAGCGACAGGCTCGAGGAGAACGCCAACATCACCAAGAGCGGGGCGAGCGCGGCGGCGGCGTGGCGCGGGCGGAGGGCGGGGAACGCGCGCCGGCGCCACACGAAGAAGCCGAAGAGCATCACCGCTGCGGCCAGGAGCTGGGGCCTCACCGCGAAGCCGAGGGCGGTGGTCACGCCGAGCCAGAGCGCGTCGCTCGTGCGCCCGCCATCGGCGAGACGGAGCGCGAAGAACGCGGAGGCGGTGACGAGCACCATGAACGGCGACTCGCTGAGGAAGTAACCCGCGTAGGAGAGGGCGGGATAATAGACGACCATGAAGAGGCCGGCCACGCGGGCCACGGCGCGACTCATGGCGACGCGCTCGTCGGGATCGTTCGGATCGTCGACGGGGCCGCCGGTGCGATGTTCGCTCGCGCTCCAGGTGGGCCCGCCGTGGAGGCGCCCTGCGAGCAGGTAGGCGAGGGGAGCGATGGGGGCGTTGAGGGCGGCCCAGGCGGCGCCGAGCGTCACCGACGACTTGCCGACGACGAGGATGAGGGTGCCGAGCAGATAGTGGGTGCCCCACGGGTAGAAGGGCTCGTCGGGCCACGGTCCACCCCACGGGTCTGCCGAGAAGCGCAGCGCCCGCGCGTAGTACGACAGCATGTCCGAGTACACGAAGGCGTGGGGCGGATGCACGGCGAGGGCCCAGACCACGCGCACCGCGAGCGCCGCCGCGAGGAGCCCGAGGGGCCAGCGGTAGCGCGCCACGAGAGCGATGATGCGGTGCGAGGCGCGCGCCATGACGTCGGATTAATTCATCATGTGAGGAATTTGGCGCTAAAACTAGAGGACGACGGAAAAACTCGCCATGACCGTGCCCTCCGAGCTCGCTTGCGGAGCGCTCTTCGGAGCGCTGGTGCTCAGCGCCATCGAGCCGGAACCTCGTCCGGCGAGTGTGCTCGAGGCCAGCGCGCAGTGTCGCCTCCGCACCGTGCCGGTGGCCTTCGCCGCGATGGGCGCGCTCCCGTTGCATGCGCCACCGCCGCCGCCGCCGCCGTGTCCTCCCGAGATGGCGCAGATCGGGGCCTCGTGCGTCGATCGCTTCGAGGCCCACCTGGTGGTCGTGGGTCCCGATGGGGAAGAGCGGGTGCATCCGCACTTCGAGCGGCCCTCCCCGGCCGCCCGCTACGAGGCGCGCTCGTCGGCGGGGGTGTTCCCTCAGGCCTACGTGAGCCGCAACGAGGCCGAGCAGGCCTGCCGCTCGGCGGGGAAGCGCCTGTGCACGCATCGGGAGTGGCGCCGCGCCTGCCAAGGGGAGAGCACGCGGCGCTTCCCTTACGGCGAGGACGAGCGAGCCGGCGCGTGCAACAACGGCAAGGAGCACCTGTTCGGCAAGGTGTTCGGCAACAACCCGAGCCACTGGCGCCTCGCGGAGTTCAACAGCCCGTCCCTCAACCAAGAGCCTGGGTTCCTCGAGAAGACGGGGGAGCGCGCGGCCTGCCGCACCGAAGAGGGCGTGTTCGACTTGGTGGGGAACGTGCACGAGTGGGTGGCGGACACGGTCACCACCGCGTTCGTGGAGGAGGTCTTCGGCGACGGGCACTACCGGCGCAAGCAGCCCTGGAAGCCGGGCAACGCGGTGTTCGCTGGCGGCTTCTACGCGACCCGGGCCGAGCACGGGCCAGGGTGTCACTTCGTGACCGTCGCTCACGATCGCCGCTACCACGACTACACCACCGGCTTTCGCTGCTGCGCCGACGCTCGGCCCGAGAGCTGAGCGCTCGCCGCCGCGACGGCGCGCGCTCCTCCCCCCGCCGGTCGCGGAGGGCAGCGCGTGCGCAGACCACATCGAGGGCGCCACCGCGCTCGCGCGCCTGCAGGGGCTCACGATGGACCTCACGATGGACCTCACGATGGACCTCACGATGGACCTCGCGATGGACCTCGCGATGGACCTCGCGATGGACCTCACGATGGGGCTCGCGATGGACCTCACGATGGGGCTCGGTCCCCTCCCTTGGCGGGTCGGTCGGATCGCTCACCCCGAGGTCGCTTGGTGGAAACGATCCCGTTCTCACGATTGGCGGGCAGGCGCTCGCCACCCCGACGCGGCGCCTCTTCGTGGGAGGCGCCGGCGCTCGCGCTCGCGCTCGCTCGCGTGACGGCTGCTGTGCGCGGTCGGGCGCGCCGCTCCCTCGCGGGCGAGCGGTCAGGGCCGCCGCGAGCCGAGCCACATGAGCGCCACCGCCATCGGCCCGATGAGCGCCCCGGCGCCGATGAGCTCGAACGCGTACTCGGGCAGGAACATGATGGCGAAAGCGGTGCTGGCTTGGGCGGCGGGGAGCGGCAGCAGGCGCCGGTCGGAGCCGAGCGCGAGGGAGGTCCACAGGGTGGCGGCGCACACGAGGTGGAGCGAGAGCGCCGCGGGAGCGGGCAGCGCGAGCCGCCAGGCGATGAGCCACACCGCGACATAGGCGGCGAAGCCGGTGATGAAGGCCACCGCGGCGCGGGTGTTGGCGGCGGTGTCGAGGAACACGCGTCGTCCGAGCACGGTGACCAGCGTGGCCCCCGCGACGAACGCGGCCCCCACCCCGACGAGGACGGAGGGCCGGAGCGGCGCCGCGCGCGCGAGCCCCCCGAGGACGAAATGCGTGGCCCCCCACAAAAGGCCGCTCGCGAGCGCCACCACCCCGCGCAGGCGGTCCCCCACCGTCACGTCGGCGTCTCGCCGCAGCCGCTCGAGGGCGACCCCCTTGGCCTCGTCGCGCAACATGCCGGCGCGTACCCGCGCGACCAGGCCCTCGTTGGCCTTGGGGAGCTCGCTCGCGTAGGTGGCCGCCACGCTCGCGCTGCCGTGCCGCAGCTCGAAGTCGATCATCCGCTCGAGGCAGCGCTGCATCCCTCGCAGCGCCCGGTGGTTCTCTCGCCACTCGCGGAGCGCGAGGTCGTAGCCGAAGCGGCAGGCGGCGAACGTGTCGGAGATCGCGCGCCGGGCGTCGGCATCCGGTCCCTCGGCGGGGACCGCGTCGATGGCCGCCTCGAGGTGGCGCAGCCGCTCCCGCGCCTGCTCGGCGAGGCGGCGTCCGATGCGGTGCTGGAGGAACGTCTGCAGCGCGTCGCCGAGGGCGGCGCCGTTTGGATAGCGCTCGCGGGGAAGGGCGTGCATGGCGCGGTGAGCGATGGAAACGAGCTCGCGCGGCCAGCGCTCGTCGTAGGCCGCGGGCTGGGACGCGAAGGCGTGGTTGAGCACCGCGCGGAGGTTCACCCCTTCGTGGGGAGGCTCTCCGGTGAGGATCTGGTGCAGGCAGGCGCCGAGCAGGTACACGTCGGTGCGCTCGGAGAGCTGTTCGCCCTCGGCGGCCACCAGCTCCGGCGCCATGTAGTGCGGGGTGCCGATGATGTGCTCGACGTCGCGCGCGAGCGGGACGTCGGGGTGGCCCGCGTCGGGATGGAGCCGCACCGCCACGCCCCAGTCCACCAGGTACACCTCCCCGAACGAGCCGATCATCACGTTGTCGGGCTTGATGTCGAGGTGGAGGATCCCGCGCGAGTGGGCGAAGTCGGCGGCCCGGATCACCTGCAGCAGCACCTCGAGGTGGTGCACGAGGTTCTCGTCGCTCGCGCTCGCTGGACGCTCGCCGAGGGAGCGGCTCCACGCGTGCCCCTCGATGCGCTTCATCACGATGTGCGGGCGTCCCGCGGGATCGCGGCCGAGGGCGTGGATGGGCACGACGTTGGGGTGCTCGAGGAGGCCGGTGACGCGCGCCTCGCGCAAGAGCTGCACGGTGGCGCTGAGGCTCGTGGCGTCGGGGTGCAGGAGCTTCACGGCGACGGGGCGGCGGAGCGCCACCTGCTCTCCGAGCCGGACCTCGCCCATGCCGCCCTCTCCGAGCACCTCACCGATCACGATCTGGCGCTCGTCGGGGCGGGTCCCACGACACAACACCGGGAGCTCGTCGACGAAGGTGCTCGCGCCCTCGGGCAAGCTCGCCTGGGGAGGGACGACGGTGCCGCTCTCGTCGAGCTCGAGGCGATCGAGATCGATCCCCCGTTGGCTCAAGACGACGTCGAGCGAGCTCACGCCCGCCATCCTACCCGGCCTCCTGGCAGGGGGCCGAACCAAGGCGCGACCGGGCCGCGAGGGACCCCTGGATCGCGCCATCTCCACATTTCGTGACGTGGTCACACAAATAACCATCTTGTCACACGTTGTGCGATTCGGTTACGCAGTCATCCCATGAAGCTCTGCATGCGCGTTCTGAGCGGGGTGTTCGTGGTGAGCGTGGCGGCATGCGGGGGGGACGCGCCGGTCGGCTCGGGCGCCCCGGAGGTCGAGGCGGCCGAGCCCGTCGCTGACATCGACGGCTTCATCGCGTCGCTCGGGCACCTCTCGGTGGCGGAGGCCACGCCGAAGACCGAGCAGCCCTGCGACGGTTGCCCGGCCGATGGGCAAGAAGACGACGCGTTCTGCAGCTACCGGCGATACGGGGAGACCCAACGGTTCGACCGCTTCGTCGCGTTCCAGCCCAACTCGGCCACTTTGTGGCCCGGGGCCGTCGTGCGCGGGCGCGACGCCGAGGCAGGCCTGCTCACCCCGGTGGGGGTGGAGCTCGCGCCGATCACCTTCAGCGTGTCGCTCGAGAACATCGACGGGAGCCCCGTCGGCCAGATGGACTCGCCTTCGCTGTCGGCGTTTCGCGCCGAGCGCAACCGCATCCTCTCCGCCGACGTGACGGGAGCCACGCCGGCGAAGCTCGACTTCGAGCTGGAGCGCATCCACGAGGCCTCGCAGCTGTCGGTGGCTCTCGGCGCGTCGGCCTCCTGGCCGGGCTACGGCGACATCGCCGCGAGCTTCGACTTCGAGTCGAAGGAGCGCCGCACCAAGATCCTCGTGAACTTCACCCAGGCCTACTACACGATCGACGTCGACACGCCGCTGCGACCGGCCGACTTCTTCGCGCAGGGCGTCGACGTCGAGGCGCTCGCCGAGCACGTCGGCGCGGGCAACCCGCCGCTGTACGTGCAGTCGATCACCTATGGGCGGCGCGTCATCTTCACCATCGAGACCAGCGAGTCGCTCACGTCGATCGAGGCGGCCCTCTCCGCCACCTACAACGGCGTGGGCAAGGCGGGCATCGACGTGGAGGTCGAGCACAAGCAGGTGCTCGAGCAAGCGCGCATTCGCGCCTTCGTCTTCGGCGGCTCGGGCTCCGACGCGACCGCGGTGATCGACGGCTACGAAGGCCTCGAGGCGTACATCCGCCGCGGCAGCGACTACACGAAGGACTCGCCGGGCGCACCCATCGCGTACAAGCTCGCCTACCTCGACAACGCGGTGACAGAGTTCGCCTTCACCAGCGACTACACCGAGCGCGACTGCACGAAGAACCGTGGCCGCATCGAGGTGTCGCTCGAGCAGCTCGATCACATCGGCGGTGGCGACGGCCTCGGCGGCAACGTGGAGTTTTACGGTTACGTGGCGGTGCGAGCGCCGGTGGCGGGCGACGGCGTGCAGAGCTGCACCGAGGGCGGCGAGGTCCTCGCGGTGTGGCTCCTCGAGACCGGCCAGTGGGTGTCGTTCCCCGACTTCTCGAGCTGGACCCCATCGAGCCCGGTGAGCGTCGTCCTCGACGACGTCGCGATGGGCCCCGACCAGCAGCTCTGCATCGGCACCCACATCTACGAGAACGACGAGCAGGCCGGGGAGCTCAGCGGCAACGACGACTACGGCTACGACGACCGCCTGATCACGTTCGACGCGTGGAACGGGACCCATGTGCTGCAACCGCGCGGCGCGGGCGAGCGCGCGGTGGACGTGCACGTGGGGGTGTCGCTCCTGCCGTGAGGCACGGGTGGTGGATCGTTCGGTGTAGGTAGACTGGCTACATTTTTGACCAACCGACGCCCTCGAGGACGCCCATCTGGTCGAGATGAATCGACCGGCCGGCTGGCCTAATCCGTGCATTCCCGGCGACGCGAGAAGCCTGGAATCATGAAGTATACTCACTCGCTCGTCGCGCTCTCGCTGGTGTTGGTGGCCTGTACGTCGGAGCCTCCGCCGAGCACGCCAGCAGGCCCCCAACGCCTCGCGCCGCCTCCCGCGGGCGCAGGGCAACAGCTGCGCATGGAGGCGACCGCGCCCGCGTTCTCCGAGATCTGGCTGTGCGAGGTGAAGGCGTTCCCCGGGGAGGGGATGCAGTACGTCAACCGGGTCGAGTCGCTCCAGAGCAACGCGATGCATCACATGGACGTGATGGCGCTCGCGTTCACGGATCTCGCGATCGAGCCCGGCACCTACGACTGCGCCGCGCTCTACGAGGAGCACACGCAGCTGATGGAGGAGGGGATGATCATCTACGGCGCGCAGGCGGCCGAGCAGAACGTGGTGCTCCCCGAGGGGGTCGTCGCCACCATTCCCGGGGGCATCTCGGTGATGCAGGAGATCCACTACGTGAACACCAGCAGCGAGGATGAGCTGGTGTTCTCGGACATCAACACCTACACGATCCCGAAAGACCAGGTGAAGGAGTCGATCTGGGGGACGGTGGTTCGCGACACCCACCTCAACATCCCGCCGATGGCGTCGCACCAGGAGTGGACGCGGTGCGTGATGAACGCCGACGTGCAGCTCCTGTTCATGGCGTCGCACACCCACCGCCTCGGACAGGCGGTGAAGGTGCGCCGCTTCGACGGCGTGGAGGTTGGGGAGCCGCTGTACGAAAACACCAACTGGGAGAGCCCGAAGCTCGAAGACTTCACCCAACGAGCGCTCACCATCGAGAAGGGGACGGGCTTCGAGTTCACCTGCGACTTCCAGAACAACACGTCGGAGCCGGTGAGCTGGGGCTTCTTGTCCACCGACGAAATGTGCCAGATCGCTCTCGTCTACACGCCGGGCGACGCCAACATCGCCTGCGACGTGGTGGCGTCGAGCGACGGTGTGCTCGACGGGCTCGCCGAAGACTGACGTCGCTCGTCGCTCGTCGAGGCGGTGGGGAGACGGCACCCCCGCGACGCCAGGGCGTGAGGATGAGATCGACGAATCCAGGATCCACCCAGTGGAATACACTAAGTATATTCCACTGGGTTGTGTATGCTGAGTGGATTCTATTGGGTAGATAGCGTTGGGTCAGCGTGCCGGGGGCGGGGCATGGCCGCTGGGCGGCGCGAGCCGCGCGCGGAGTTGCCTCACCGCAGCGATGACCACGCTCGGCTGCTGCCGGCGGCTCTCGAGCGCCCGCTCGAGCGCGGTGATGTGGAGGTCGAAGTGTTCGTCGCGGTGGCTGTTCTGCATGGGATGGCTCCTCGGGTGGATGGACGGGACGAGATGAGGGGAGACGCGCGCGATCGCTCCGCGGGGGAGCGCCGCGCTCTCGGTGCAGAGGGCTCGGTCGGGAGCGCTCGGTCAGGCGGCGCGCGCGGCGTCGGGGGCTCCGGTCGCGAAGCCGACGGCCCGCTCGACGACCGCGCGATCGCCGAGGATCCGCTGGTGCCCGAGCCCCTCGGTGGGGTGGAGAATCGCTCCCGGCCACGTGGCCGCGAGGCGTTCACCGTTGGCGAAGCCCACCTCGCGATCGTCGGTGTCGTGCACGACCAACAGCGGTGTCTTCAGCTCGGGCACGAGCTGCGCGGCGCTGACCTCGGAGAACGCGAGCCCGACTCGGTCCTCGAGGCGCTGGCGGAGCGCTTCGAGCAGCGGCCCGTCGAAGCGCATCCAGCGGGCGAAGGCGGCCACCCAGTCGGTGGCGTCGAACGGCGGCGCGATGAACACGGCGCGCTCCACGGCGAGGCCCGCCACCATCGCCAGGGTGGTGACCGGTCCTCCGAACGAGTGCGCGATCACCGCCTCGAAGGGGCCGAACTGGGCGCCGAGCTGCAACACGTCGTCCGCGAGCGCGACGATGCTCGCCTGTCGTCCGGGAGTGCTCCCGTGGCCGGTGAGATCGAACGCGATCACCTGTCGTCCCCGCTGCACGAGCGGCTCGACGAAGGCCCAGAGCTGCCCCGCGCGGCCGCTCCAGCCGTGCACCAAGAGCACCGGCGGGTGGGAGCGGTCGCCCCAGCGATACCCGTGGAGGGTGCGGCCTCCGAGCTCGACGCGGAGCGGCTGCGCGCCCTCGATGGCCGCGATCTCCGGGGCGCGGGCCTGAGTGCGCTGGGGCCTGAAGAAGAGGTAGGTGGCCACCTCGAGCGCCGCGTCGGGGGCCAGCCGCGCCAGCGAGCCGATGGACGCTCCCACGGCCTGAAGCGACAACACACGAACGTTCGTGCGTATCTTTCGGCGAAGCGTAGCGCCATTAAGTGCTCGAACGTTCGTGCTTTTACCTGGTTCTTCACGCATACGGTTCCTCCAGCTCATCGAAGTCGGGTCAGGGGGTTGGGGACTCGGCGCCGCGTCGGGCACGCAGCAGCAACCGCTCGAAGCCCGCCAGCGCGCGCTGGTGAGCCTTGGGGTCGTTCAACAGGCGCGCGGCGTGGTGGTAGCCCAGGGCCAGCGCGGACAGCTCGAACGCGAACTGCTCCAGCTCGAGGTCCTCGCGGAAGTGTCCCACCTCGACGCTGAGACCGGCCGCCCGCTGGATGGTGTTGGACCAATCGCGGTGCGCCTCCTGGAGAAAGTCGCGGAGCGGTCCCGGCCGATCATCGAGCTCACTCGACGCGTTGTAGATCACGCAGCCGCCGGGCTGCGCCCGCGACCACTCGAGCCAGCTCTCGAAGAGCGCTCGAACCCGCGGCTCACCGCGGGGGAGCTTCAGCGCGGGGACCACCACCTGGCTCACGAAGCGCTCGACGGCCTCGGTGAGGACCTGGAGCTGGAGCTGCTCTTTGGAGCGGAAGTGCGCGAAGAGGCCGCTCTTGCTCATTCCGAGCGCGGCCGCGAGCGAGCCGATCGTGATGCTCTCGAGGCCGAGCGTCCCGGCCACGGCGAGCGCGTGATCGAGGATGGCCTTGCGGGTTGCGTCACCTTTGCTCACGACCGAGAAAAAGTACGACCGTTCGTTCCTGCTGTCAAGGAGTCAACGACGACAAAGTGAGGGCCGCTCACCGGCCTTGGGCACACTTGGTGCTTCGCCGCCCGCGCATGTCGCACCAGCACGCGCGAAGTGAAGGATTCAAGATGCTTCGGGGGAGCGCGGCCCTGATCGCGGGCGTCCTTTTGGCATGTTCTGGCACAGCCGTGATCGACTTCGAGGACGACCGCGCGAGCGCTGGCGCGGGGAGCGGCGCGGGCTCCTCCAGCGTCGGCCCTGGACCCGGCAGCTCGGGCGTGGGCGGCGGCGTCGATCCGAGCTGCGCCTGCGACGCGCCGCCCTGGCCGGTGTGCGGCGCGGACGGGAGCACCTACGACGCTGGCTGCGGTGACGACTGCGTGCCGGTGGCGGTCGTGTGCGACGGCGCGTGTCCGTGCGAGCGTTGCGACGAGCTCGCGGCGGAGTATCGTCAGCTGCTCGACGCGAGCAAGCAGTGCAACGCGGCGCTCGCCGTGGAGCAGTGCACCGAGAAGGTGCCTGGCGGGTTGCCCTGCGGCTGCAACACCTTCATCAACCCGAGTCGGGAGGCCTACCCCAAGCTGCTCGAGATCTGGGCTTCTTGGGCCGCGCTCGAGTGCGACGCCAACGTCCAGTGCGAGGCCTGTCCGCCCGATCCGGTCGCGGGCGTGTGTCAATCGGATGCTGGCAACGGCCGCATCGACGCCTGCGGCGATCGGTTCGAACGCTGAGCACCGCTCGTCGCTCGGAGCCGCGCCTCGGGGCACGTGAAGCCCGCGAGACCACACGGTTATCGGCGAGAGGAGGGGACGAAGGGGCCTACACATTGTAGAACCATCGGGTCATGAAGACCGCGCCCCTCGCCACCGAAACGCTGGTGCAGCTGCTGGTCGCCGCGCAGGTGTCGCCGGACACACGCGAGCGCGCCCGCGACGCGCACCGCGCCGACGAGCCCGTGACCCTTCGCCAGCAACCCGACTTCACCTTCAAGCTCGAGTTCGCGAGCGGCGCGTCGCTTCACCTGTCGTACCAAGAAGGCAACACGCTGCTCGGCTCGCTGAAGAAAAGTTGAGCAGCGTCGCCCTGCCCGAAGCGGGACGCGTCGCGTGCGGCGCTCGGCTCCGTCGAGCGGGGGCAACGAGCAGCCCCTACTGGATTCGAACCAGTGACCGTCAGCTTAGAAGGCTGCTGCTCTGTCCAGCTGAGCTAAGGGGCCGTGAGGGGTGATGTAACACTTCGGAAGCGAAACCCCAACCGCCAGTTGAGGGCCTCACAGCGCGTGGCTCTCTTGCATGAGCGCCTCGAGCTCGAGCAGCGCGGCATGGCCCACGGCGTGGAAGGCCTCGGCCCCCATGACGCGGCGAATGGGCACGCTGCCGATCGGACAGTTGGCGAGCCGGCTGAGGGCGGCGGCGAAGGCGATGCGCTCGCGAATCGGCACGCGGGGATGGGCGACGACCATGTCGGCGGGGATGGGTCCGCTCACCGCGAGGATGCGGAGCTCCGTGGCGTCGGCGTCTTCGCTGAAGCCTGCGCTCGTGAGCTCGAGGGTGCCGTCGACGTCGGCGTAGTGGGCGAAGGTCGCGCCGATGTCCGCCTCGCCATCGAGCACCGCGCGAGTGACCGCACCGTGCGAGTCGAAGAACAGCTCGTCGGCGAGCACGTCGTCGAGCGACACGCCGCGACGGGCGAGCGTGAGGCGCGCGACCAGGTAACCAGACGCGCTCGTGGGGGCCACCCAGGCCGCGCGCGCCTCGCGGAGGTCGGCGAGGCGCTCGAAGGGGGCGTCGCCCCGTGCAAACACGATGGAATGAAATGACGCCTTGCCGTCGCGCACACACGCGAGGAGCGGGACCACCGTCGAGAGGCCCGAGGCCATGAGGAGCAGGGTGGGGGACACCCAAGCGAACGCTGCGTGTCCGTGGGCGACGGCCTCCGCGAGCGCCGATGGAGCGCGGGCCACGAGGGGCTCGACGGGACGGCCGATGTCTTCGCTGAGCAGGGCGCAGAGCTCGGTCATGGCCCCGACGGTCGCGGCGTCGCTCGTGCGCAGGTTGGCCGCAAACGCGAGCCGCTCGAGGGGGGCACCCACCTCGTTATCATCGCAACAATGCCCGGCCGCTGCCAAGTCGCGCCGCGGCCATGGCGTGGTCCTCGGGCGCGCTGCGGGGGGCGGCGGTCAGGCGCGTCCTCGGCTGACGCCGGTGCTGACGCCGCCAGCGATGAGGTGCGCGAGCCGCAGCGGCTCGGGGAGGTGGCCATGGAGCGTCGTGACGGCGAGGACGTGGCGAGCCTGTGCGAGGCTGATGCCGGCTCGCTGGATCAACACCCGCCCCGCGGGCTCCATCGCGCCGGCGGCCTCGATGAGCCGCCACTTGCGCTCCCACCCCCGCCCCGAACGCGTCAGCGCGCGCCGGATCGCGGCGAGATCGGGGCGCTTGCGAGCGACCGCGATCACCGGGATGTCGAGCGCCTCGTGGAGGCGGCGGATGTCGACGACGTTGAAGCCGGCGACCGCGATGCCTTGCAGGAGCACCGCTTGCACGTGTGCGCGAAAGGGCGAGTCGACCAACATCTGCGCCATGCGCTCGGTCGAGTTCTTGCCGTCGCGCCGGCAGCGCCCGCGGAGCACACCGTCGAGGCGTGTGCGTGAGCAGACGGCGCCGATGAGCATGACGTCGCCCCGGTGCTCACGGGTGAACGGCGCGTCGTCGAAGCCGATGACGTTGGACAGCGGAGAGGACACCCGTTCTGCCTCCATCCATCGCGCAGCTAGACGCCCTCGAGCCCGAGCGCGTCGAGGCGCTTGTAGAGCGTGCGGCGGCTGATCCCGAGGAGACGGGCGGCCTGGGTGCGGTTGCCTCGCGCTCTCTCGAGCGCCTCGAGGATGGCCGCACGCTCGGCGTCGAGCCGGCGATCGGCGAGACCTCGGGTGTCGGTCGGCTCGGCGGGCGAGACGGGTGTCGGCCGCGACGAGACGGGGCCGGCGAGGCGGGGCCGGGGGGAGCGCTCGAGCTCGCGCCGGACGTCGGCGGCCGTGACCGTGCCGTGGTCGCAGAACACCACGAGGCGCTCGACGAAGTTCTGGAGCTCGCGAACGTTGCCCGGCCAGTCGTGGGCGACGAGCGCACCGAGGGCGTCTTCGCCGAGGGTGAGCGCGGGGCGACCGTTCTCGTGGGCCAGCCGCTCCGCGAAGGCGGCCGCGAGCGGGGGGATGTCGCTCGGGTGCTCGCGCAGCGGCGGCATCCAAATCGGTACGACGTTGAGCCGGTAGTAGAGGTCTTCGCGGAAGTCGCCGCGCTCGACCAGCTGCTCGAGATCCTGGTGGGTGGCGGCGATGAACCGAACGTTGGCGGCGCGAGTGGCGGTGGCGCCGAGCGGCTCGTACTGCTTCTCTTGCAGCAATCGGAGGAGCTTCACCTGGACGGTGGGGCTCACGTCGCCGATCTCGTCGAGAAGGAGCGTGCCGCCTTCGGCGAGCGCCACCCGACCCGGCTTGTGCTGGACCGCGCCGGTGAACGCGCCCTTCTCGTAGCCGAACAGCTCGCTCTCGAGCAGCTGATCCGGGAGGGCGCCACAGTTGACGGCGATGAAGGGGGCTTCGGCCCGCGCGCCGCGGTCGTGAATGGATCGGGCGGCGAGCTCCTTGCCGGTGCCGCTCTCGCCGCGGATGAGCACGTTCGCGCTCGAGCGGGCCGCGCGCTCCAGCACCGCGAGCAACTCGCACATCGCCGGCGAGCTGCCGACGAGCGATTTCCCGTGGCCGAGCCGCGGAGGCTCCTCGGCCAGGCGCTCCGAGGGCTGGAGGGCTTTTCGCAAGCTGAACAGCACCTCGTCGCGCTTGAAGGGCTTGAGGAGAAAGTCGCTGGCGCCGGCGCGCATCGCCTCCACCGCGCCCTCCACGCTCGCGTGGGCGGTGAGCATGATCACGGGGATGTCGGGCGCTGCCTGCTTGATGGCACGGAGCAGCTCCATGCCATCCATCCCCGGCATGCGCAGATCGGTGAGCACCACGTCGACGGCGCCGGTGCGCACCCGCTCGAGCGCCCCGCCGCCCGAGCTCGCGATGTCGGTGGTGTAGCCTGCTTGCCGCGCGAGCCCGGCGAGCACCATCGCCACGGTCGCGTCGTCGTCCACCACCAACACCCTCCCACTCGGCATCCGGCGATCATGCCATGGGCTCGTCCCCCGGCGAAGACGTCGATACGCGTGCCGTGGCCGCCTGCACGCGCCGAGCGCTGGGGTATGCTCCGGGGATGCAGGCCGCCCAGGCGCCGCTGTCGCCGTCGTCGCCCGTCCTGTATCTCGCGGGCCTTTCGGCGGTCGCGTTCTTGGCGCTCGCGCTCGCCACCAGCGTGCGGCGAGGCAGCCACCCGCTGGCGTTCGACCTCGGCGTGATGTGCGTCACCATGTCGGCGTACAACATCTTGGAGGTGGCCTACTCGCTCAGCGGAGACCCGAGCTGGGCGTTCCTCGAGTATGCGGCGGCCTCGAGCTGCGCGATCCCCACGCTGCGCCTGTTCATCGGCTATGTGGGGCAGCGGCGGCGTCACCGGCGTCTGCTCGGCGCAGCCACGGTGTACTTCGCGGCGGTCGCGGTGACCTGTCTGTTACCCTTCGCGGTGCCCGCGTGGGCGGGCTTCCCCGGCGGCACCGCCTGGGCGTTGCTCATGCTCGCCGGCATGGCGCCGAGCTTCGGGTGGGCCGGGTTCCTCTTGTGGCGTTATGCCCACCGATCGCATCGGGAGGAGCGCGCGCGTGTCGTGCTCCTCGGTGGAGCGCTGTTGCTCGGGGTGGGGGGAGTCACGACGGATCTGGTGTCGATCGCCGGAGGTGTGGCGCCGCGGCTGTCGGCGCTCGGCCTCGTGGTGGCGAGCGGGCTGGTGGCGGCGCTCATGCTGCGGGCGCGGGTGTTCGAACAGGTGCGCGTGGTCCGCTTCGCGAGCGCGGTCCTCGCGGCGACGCTCGCGGTGATCGCCCAGCTCGCGGTGGTGACGTGGCTGGGGCGGTCGGTGGCCTTGCTCGCGGTGGGGACGGCGGTGGTCGTGATGACGCTCATCGCCGCCATGCGACCGCTCTACGCCACGCTGGGGGAAGAGCGCGCCAGGCTCGAGGAGTCGGCCACGCTCGGCCGGTTCGCTGGTCAGATGGCGCACGATCTGCGGAACCCGCTCGCCGCGATCTCGGGGGCCGCGCAGTTCTTGCTGGAGGAGCACCGCCAGGGCCGTCCCCTCGAGCCCCACGTAGAGTTCGTCGCGCTGGTCCTGGATCGCGCCGAGCGCATCGAGCGCGTGGTCGCCGACTACCAACGCCTCGGGCGGGTCGATCCAGCGCTCTCTGAGCACGACGTCAACGCGCTGGTGGGCGAAGCGGTCGCGAGCCATCGGGCCGCGCTGCCCGCTTCGGTGAGCTTCGCGGTGGAGCTCTCCGAGGGCCTGCCGCGCTGTCGGCTCGACCGGGACCTGTTCGTGCACGCGCTCGAGAACGTGCTCCGCAACGCGGTGGAGGCGCTCGAGGGGAGCGGCACGATCGGCGTCCAGACCAAGGCGACGGCCGACGCGCGCCGCGTGGCGGTGACCATCACCGACGACGGGCCGGGGATGGACCCGCGCGTGGCGGAGCGCGCTTTCGACGCGTTCTTCACCACCAAGGCGGCAGGTACCGGGCTCGGGCTCGCGTTCGCGGCGAAGGTGCTCGAGGCGCACGGGGGCACGGCGCGGCTCTCGAGCCGGCTCGGGGCGGGGACGTCGATCGAGCTCGCGCTGCCCGTCGACGCGTGAGGGCCGTCGCGGGCGTAACTTGTTGACTGGCGGCGGGTGGCGATCCAACAGAGACCATGCGCAGTGTCGTGCTAGCTCAAGCGCTCGCTGTGTCGCTCGCGCTCATCGCCTGCGACGACGCGGCGCCGACGTCCTCGGGCCCCGGCTCCGCCGCCACCCCCGTCGGTCCGACGACGGGGGCCGCGGCGTCGTCCTCCGGAGCACCGGCCGCGTCCGCGTCGGGACAGCGAAGCGACGCTCCCGAGTCGGTGCCGACCAACGTGATCCTCGTCACCATCGACAGCCTCCGTGCGGATCGGATGCCGTGGCACGGCTACCGCCACGCGGTGATGCCGACGGTCGCTGCCTTCGCGGCCGAGGCGGTGAACTTCACCCGGTTCTACGCGCTCTCGAGCTACACCTCGATGACGTTCGGCGGGTTCGTCGCCGGGCGCTACCCGAGCGAGGTGAAGAGGAGCGGCTACTTCTTTTCGAGCACCCCCGAGGAGGTGGTCACCTTTCCCGAGGTGCTGTCCGCGCACGGCGTGCACACCGCGGCGGCCCACGGCCACTGGTACTTCGGCAAGGAGGGCGTGGGCCTCGATCAGGGGTTTTCGCGGTGGGAGCTCGTCCCGGGGCTGAAGAAGAGCAACACCACCGACAACAACATCACGAGCCCCGAGCACGTGGCGCTCGCGATCCGGCAGCTGAGCGAGCCGGCGCTCACCGACAAGCCCTTCTTCGCCTGGTATCACCTCATGGACCCGCACGACATGTACATGGGGCACGAGGGGACGCCGAGCTTCGGGCGCGGCGCCGGCGCGATGTACGACGGCGAGCTCCACTTCACCGACCGTCACCTGAAGACCCTGTTGGAGTTCGTCGATGCGCAGCCCTGGGCCGACCGGACGGCGGTGATGATCTCGTCCGATCACGGCGAGACGTTTGGAGAGCACGAGATGTATCGCCATGGCTTCGAGCTCTGGCAGGAGCTCGTGTGGGTGCCGCTCTTGGTGCGCATCCCGGGCGTGGCACCCAAGCGCGTCGACGTGCCTCGGAGTGGCATCGATCTGCCGCCGACCCTCTTCGAGCTGCTCGCGGTGGAGCGGCCGAGAGACATGCAAGGGGTGTCGCTCGTGGCGGAGATGCGGGGCGATGTGGAGCCCGAGCTGCGAGCGGTGATCATCGATCTGCCGCGCACGAGCGACAACGATCGACGGCGCGCCCTCGTGTGGGATCGCCACAAGCTCATCGCGCACGCCGACGACGAGTACTTCAAGCTCTTCGATCTCGAGGCCGATCCGCGCGAACAGCGCGATCTGGCGGCCAGCGAGCCGAAGCTCCTCGAGCAGATGCTCGAGCGCTACCGGGCCGCGAGCCAGACGATCCGCGAGGTGTGCCCGAGCCACACGAAGCTCAAGGGGAAGAAGAAGGACAAGCCGTGTTGAGCGGCGCGGCGAGCGTCAGCGGGCGGGAGGCCGCCGGGCCGAGGACCGCATGGAAGCTCTCAGCGCGTACGAGAGACATGAAGTGATGACGACGAGACGAGACGACGCCGCACCTAACGCTCCGACCCATGGCGAGCGAGCGCGGTCCGATCCAGCACGAGCGCGCGATGCGGCGGTCGGTGGGGCCACGGGGGGCGCGCTCGAGGGCCGTCTCCGCGGCGGCATCGAGGGGCTGTTGCTCGGGGATGCGTTCGGAGTCCCCTACGAGTTTCACCCTCCCCACGAGCTCCCGCCGCTCGACACCCTCGCGTTCGAGCCGCCGGTCGACTTCGCTCGCGCCCACGCCGCCGTGCCACCCGGTACCTGGTCGGACGACGGCGCTCAGGCGCTCTGTCTGCTCGACTCGCTGTTGTGTGCGGGCCGCCTCGACGTGGACGACCTCGGGCGCCGCTTGTTGCGGTGGTACGCGGAGGGCTATCTCGCCGTCGACGCGGACGTCTTCGATGTGGGCATCGGCACGCGGATGGCCCTCGACGCCCTCGCGCGCGGTGTGCCCGCGCTCTCGGCGGCGCGCAGCGACGAGAACAACAACGGCAACGGCGCGCTGATGCGCGTGCTCCCGCTCGCGCTCTGGCACCGTGGCTCCGACGCCGAGCTCGTCGCGGACGCCCACCTCCAGACGCTCGTGACGCATGGGCACCCGCGGGCAGAGGTGTGTTCGGCGCTGTATTGCCTGTGGGCCCGCCGCGAGCTCCGGGGGCAGCGAGATGGCTATCTCGACGCGGTGCGTGCGCTGCGGGAGCTGTACCGCGACGACGCGGTGCGCTCGCGCGAGCTCGAGGTGGAGGTGCGGCCCGACGCTCCGCCCACGGGGGGCGGGAGCGGCTACGTCGTCGACTGCCTCCACTCGGTGCGCGCCGTGCTCGTGGACGCCACCTGCTACGAAGAGGTCGTGCGCCGCGCGGTGGCCCTCGGTCACGACACCGACACTACGGCGGCGGTGGCGGGTGGCATCGCGGGGGTGCGGTGGGGCCTCGGGGGTCGCGCAGGCATCCCCGACGCGTGGCGCGACGCGCTCCGCGGCCGCCGCCTCATGGCGCCCCTCGTCGACGCGCTGGTCGCCCGCGAAGCCACCGAGCTCGCCGCCGAGGGCGCCCCGTGACGTTCGAGCGCTTCGAGCTCCTCCTGCTCGCCATCGTCCTGTCGGTCGCGGTGACCATCCTCGTCCTCATCGTCCGTGCTCCCAAGCGAGAGGACGACGAGGACTCGTGAGCCACGGCGCGCTCGGCCACGGCGCGCGCGGCACGTCACCGATCGCCCGAGGTCAGGTGGGGGGTGCGCCGCAGTCGTAGCTCACCGTGAGCTTGGCGTTTTCGTCGCTCTGGACGGTGGCGCAGGCGCCGGGGCACAGGATGATGGTGTCGTCCTCGATGTAGAACGAGGTGTCGTCGCACTCGGCGAGGCCGGGCACCTGGGTGAAGGTCGAGACGAGCATGCCGTCCGACTCGTAGTCGACCTCGAGCGTGTTGAGATCGGGGGTCTGGCCTGCGGGCGGCTCCGGGATCAAGAACTCGCAGCCGACCTGGGCGCCCTCGATCACGCCCTGGGCCATGAGCGTGAAGAGCTTCTCGTAGTCGCCGGGGGGAGTGTCGTCGGCGGCGCAGGTGGGGTAGCGGTAGCCGCCGGTGAGGACGCTGAGCGCCTGATAGCCGACGCCGGGATTTTGCGCGCCCGGGCTGCACTCTGCGGTCGTGATGGGGGCGAGGGCGACGTCGGGTGGGTGAGGCTCGCCGTACTTGTCGGCGGCCGAGCCCATGTACGGCGCGAGCGAGACGACGCTCCAGAAGGTGTAGTTGCGGCTCTCGGCGTCGGCGCCGAAGTGCTCGGGCGAGAGGGCCTGCATGTCGGCGTCCCACTGGGCCGCCATCGTGACCGCGGTGCCCGCGTCGTTGCCGTCGTCGTAGATCATCGTGCAGCCGTCCTGCTGACTGCTGCTCGGACGATCGTCGGTGATCACGAGGAAGAACTTGTAGGAGTCGTCGCGGAGCAGCTCCTTGTAGCCGTTGGGGTGCAGGTTCCACTCGTCGGCCACGTCGAACTGCTGTCGCAGCCGACAGAGCGCGTTGTGGCTCGAGATCTCCACGCTGTGGTGGAAGAACTTGGGGGGGTTGTCGGTGGGCTGCTGAGGGACGGTGTCGCAGTGGCCGTCGTCGTTGGCGTCGGGCACCGTGCCGAGCGGCTCCGCGATACACACGCTCTCCGCGCCGTTCTGGCCGTGTCGGGCCACGAGGATGACGCGGTAGTCGATGGGGGGAACCGCCGCGTCGAGGATGGCCGCGAAGTTCTTGGTCATCTGCACCTCGACCTCCGAGATCTCTCCTCCCATGCTGCCCGAGTTGTCGATGGCCACGATGATGTCGACCGGCCGGCTCGCGAGGGTGGCCTCTTCGGAGACCGACGCGCAGCTGTCGTCGCCACCCTGGCCCCCCGAGTTGGTGCCGCCGGTGAAGATGTCGCCGCCTTGTCCACCCGAGTTGGTGCCGGAGCTCGCTCCGCCGGTGTTGGTCCCGCTCGTGGTGGCGTCGCTGTCGCTGCTGCAACCGCCATAAGCGGCCAGCGTCAGACACAGCGTCCCAGCGATGTAGAGTCCCGTGCGTCCAGTTCGTCGTTCGTTCATCGAAGTAGCTCCAAGCACATCCTCCCGATCCATGATTTCGGGCGAGGTGGAGGTTGTCAACGATACCGGAACGAACCTCGACGATCGGTGCGTCGCTGTGTGTGCTGGCGCGACGGCGAGACCGCGCTCGGGCCGGACCGCAGCGGCCTCGCGCGCGCGGCTCAGCCGAACTGCCAGCCGCTGAGGAACTGGGCGCCGAGCCGCCGCGTGACGTCGCGGGTGAGCTTCGCGAGCGATTTGTACTCGTCGAGGATGCGCCCGATCGCCTCCACCAACCGATCGATGTGTGCGCTCTCGACCGTGAGGGGCGGCGTGAGCTTGAGCACGTTCCACTCTTGCGACGCGGGTTGACACACGAAGCCCTCCTCGAGGAGGCGCACGCTGAGCCACTGGCAGAGGATGTGCTTGGGGACGAGCGCCTGGCGGAGGCCGGCGAGGAGGCCGCCTCCCGCGCCGCCGAGCTCGAGCCCCAAGAGCAAGCCCGCCCCGCGGACGTCCTTCACCAGCGGGTGGCCGCCGATCCGCGCGCGCAGTCGTTCGGCGAGGTACTCCCCTTGGGTTCGGCTCCGCTCGGCGAGGTTCCCTGCCTCGAGCTCGCGGAGGGTCTCGAGGGCGACGATGCAGCCGAGCGCATAGCCGGCGAAGGTGGAGCCGTGCAGATCGAACCGCCACAGATCGCCGTAGGCTTTGTCCTGGAGGTGGCGGCGCGTGAGCGTGGCGGCGAGCGGCAGGAGGCCCGCGCCGAGCGCGGTCCCGACGATCAAGACGTCGGGATCGACGCCACTCACCGCTTCGAACGCGAACCAGCTGCCGGTGCGGCCGAGGCCGGTCTGCACCTCGTCGAGCATGAACAGGGCACCGTGCTGCGCGCAGAGCCGACCCGCCTCCCGGAGGTAGCCGTCGGGGGGGAAGAGCACCCCCGCCTCGGCGAGGATGGGCTCGACGAGGAAGCCGGCGACCGACTTCTTCTCCAGCACGCGCTCGAGCGCGGCGAGATCGCCGAAGGGCACCGCGTAGCACTCGGGGAGCAGGGGCTGAAAGGGCCGCTGCCAGCGCGCGTGCCCCATCACCGACAGGGCGCCGAGGCCGGAGCCGTGGAACCCCCCGGCGCAGTACACGATGCCCGGGCGCCCGGTGGCGGCGCGAGCGAGCTTGATGGCCGCCTCCACGGCCTCGCTGCCGCTGAGCGACAACAGACAGCGCGGGAGGGAGGGGACCCGCTTGGCGAGGGCGGCCCCGAGCTCACCGGCCCACGGCTGCGGCCCCACCTGGAGCACGTTGGGGAGCCCTTGCTCGAGCGCCCGCACCAGGTGCTCGATGAGGGCGGGAGGGTTGTGGCCGAGCGCGTTCGTCCCGGAGCCGCCGAGGAAGTCGAGGTAGTGCCGACCCTCGGTGTCGATGAGCTCCATGCCGCGCGCCTCGCTGAACACCCGCCCGTAGCCGAACGCGCCGAGCAGGCGAACGAACGCGGGGTTGATGTGCTCGGCGAAGCGAGCGGTCGCGGGATGGGCGCGCGCGGTCATGGGCCTATTGCGTGCGCGGGGGGAGCCCGAGCTCGTCCACGCTCAGCGCGGGGAGCGCCGACTCGACGACGACCGCCCTCGGCCACTCGATGGTCTTGGCGATGGCGGCGGTGGTCGCGAGCGTGCTCTCGCCGAGGGGGCCAGACACCGAGAGGATGACGGTGTGTCCGTCGTTGAGCATCACGTAGTAGCGCGACTGCTGGGGGCCGCTGCCGTGGGCCGGCTGCAGGAAGTCGACCCACTGCACGAAGGCTGGGGAGGTGGCGCGCGCGAGGCGCACGTCGGTGTTGGGATCGGCCTCGACGGTGCTCTTGACGATGCCGCTCACCAGCGCGGAGAGGGTGTGTTTGTCGGGTGGATCGCCCTCGAGGGTGTCGGTCTGGGCGACGACGACGAGGCCATCGCTGAGCGCGATGGCCCACGCTTGTTGGCGCGTGGTGTCTGCGATCTCCTTCGCGACCTCCTCGAGGCCGCTGCACGCGCCGGAGAGCTTCGGGCGCACGACGCACGTGTTGGCGAGGTCGATCGAGAAGCGAAAACCGGTGATCGGATCCTGGAAGCGGCCGTCGCTGCCGTCCGGAGGTGACTCGGACGGAGCGGTGGGGGCGGGTTCGGCGGGTGCCGTCGGGGGAGGCTCGACTGGAGCTTGGGGCGGGCCGCAGCCCACGAGGACCATCACCGGGAACAACCAGCTACGCATCGGCAGAGCGTAGACCAAGGGCGCGAGGAGGCCGAGCGCCAATCGCGGAGGCCCGCGCTCGCGGGTCTCCGCCGAGGTGACGACCGTCTCCGCGCGCGACCGTCTCCGCGCGCGACCGTCTCCGCGCGCGACCGCGTCAGAACACGATCGTCTTGCAGCCGAGCACGATCTTGATCGTCGCCATGTTGAGGCTCTTCACCTCGTCGCAGCTCGCGGGGCACAGGATGATGCGGCTGGGGTTGGCCGGGTCGTCGTAGTACCAACCGCCGGCCGCGGTGCAGTCGGCCGCGCTCGGCACCCGAGGGATCGTGGTCGGGGTGCCGCCGTCGGGCGTGAGCTCCACGTTGACGAGGTTCGGATCCGCCTCGCCCATGTCGGGCACCGGCATCGCGAAGTCGCAGGCGAGGAGGCTGCCGCGGATCTCGTTGAGCGCGTCGAGGAACTCGTCGCCGGCGTTGCCGACGTTGATGACGAAGGCCCCATCGGTGCCGCCTGCGAGGGCGATCTCGTTCATGCCGGCCACGTTGCCGATGCCGATCACGAACGTGCGCACCGGCGGAGTGGCGTTCGCGGCGGCGGCGGCGAGGGCCGCGATCTGATCGATCGCCTGCGGATCGCACTCGGTGGGGACACCGTCGGTGGCGAGCACCACCGCCACCGCGTGCTCGGGGTTGGCGGCGGCGTGGGCGGCGGCGGCGTCGATCGCGCCCTGGAGCGCGGGCCCGGTGGGGGTGAGGCCGCGCGGCCCGTGGTTGCCGAGTGAGGTGGTGATGTCGCCGCCGTTGCCGGGGAGGAGGGCGATCGGCACCTCTAGCGCCGCGTAGTCGGCGGCGCTGCAGGTGCCGTTGTTGCCGCCGCTGTAGCAGGTGCCGCCGAAGCACACGCCCCCCGACGGACAGGCGGTGCCGTTCGGGAGCGAGCAGCCTTGCCCGGTGGGATAGGAGCAGCAGCAGGTGCCGGTGCCGGTGTCGGTGAGCTGAAGGTTGGGGGTGTTGCAGCCGGTACAGCTGTTGCACGGGCCATCGGGCAGCGGGAAGTACTGCAGACCGACTCCGAGGCCGTCGCTCTCGGGGGCAGCGACGAACGTGTCGATGGCGCCGGTGACCAGCTCCCAAATGGTGCTGCCGCCCACCGGGGAGGCCATCGAGCCCGACTGATCGAGCATGATGACGACGTCCACCGGCGTGAGGTTGCCGACGTGCTCGTCACCGGCGCACTCCTCGAGGCCGCCGCTGCCGCCGTTGCCGCCGGCGCCGCTGAAGATGCTGCCCCCCACCCCCTGCCCGCCGGCGCCGCTCTCGGTGCCCGCGCCACTGGTGAGCGCGTTCGTCTCCCCGCTGCTGCTGCAAGCGGCGATGGTGGTGGCGACGCCGACCACGAGGACGGCGGCGAACGTTCCCAGACGACCCAGCGACAGTTCCATCGATCTCCTCGACACCGCGGGGGCCCAGGACCGCAGCGCCTCCAGGGTATCGAAGGTCGCCCGGCTTGACCATGGGCGCGATGCCGAGGCGCTTCAGCTCGCGCGTTGCGAGCGCAGGCGTGAAGCGATCCGATCGGTGAGCGCCACCACGCCGAGGCCCAAGCCGCCGCCGGCGAGCGCGGCGACGGCGAGCGCGCCCATCACCGACGCGCCGAAGCTCGCGGCCCGCACGTGACCCGGTGCATACAGCCCGAGCGCCACCGCGAAGCCGACGCCCAACGCGAAGAACGTGTGCACGCCTTCACGCGCGCACTGGTGCTGTAGGATCGCTGCGCTCGCGAGGGCGGCGAGCAGCGCGGCCTGCACCCCGTTTGGGGGCACCGGGGAGCCGTAGATCGCGCCGGCAACCGCGAGCTCCGCCGCGACCGCGGCCAGGAGCGCGATCCCGAACGCGGCCGCCCGCAGGCGCCCACGCTCCAGCCACAGCGATCGGACGGCGAGCCCGGCAGCCAGCGGCGCGGCGAGAAAAACCGCCAACAGCGCCTCCACACGGGCGACCGGCGCGATGTAGCTCCCCGTCATCACCAGGCCGACGCTCAAGAGGAGCACCGCGACCCGGTGTTCTTCCCACGCGACGGCGAGCTTGAGTCGAAACACGTGGCTCATGCCGCCCGGACGTTCCAGCCGGTGGCCGGTGTGACGACCCTCTCACCGCGTCGCGCGCTCGCGTGGCTCCCGGCCGTCTCGGCGCCGTTTCAAGAGCGCCGCGAGGGCGAGCCCGCCGAGCGCCGCGTGCCACGACACGGGGCTCGGCGCCGCCGAGCACGCGCAGCCCTCCGCGTTCGCAGCCGGGGCACCTACGCTCGGCGCCTCCGGCTCGTTGGGCGAACCGGGCTCGACCGGCTCGCCGTGCCCGGAGATGTCTCCGCCTCCGGCGCGGCCGGCGGGGGGGACCGGCCCGAGCGGCGGCACGAGCGACGCGCCGTGCTCGCGCAACAGCTCGATGCTCACCGCTTGCCCCTCCCAGGTGAGCTCGGCCACGAAGCGATAGGCGGCGTAGCCCTCGTCCCAGCCGAACGACCCGAGGACAGGCTCGCCAACGATGACGGTGGAGGTGCCCGTCGAACCGTCTGGGCGCACGTTGGTGAGCGCCAGGCTCGTGTCGCCGAACGCGTCGGTGACGTAGGTGTACGCCGTTCCGGTGGGACCGAGCAGCGTCAGCGCCTCGAGCTCGTGCGGGTTCGGCAGGGAGTAGTAGGCGCCGGCCATGTGTCCGACGGCGTTCCACGGGGAGATCGCCTCGCCCTCGAGCGCGCCGGTGGCCAGCGTGCCGCTCACCGCGCCCGCGACCGACAGATCGAGCGTCGCGCCGAGCGCCGGGATGCTGACCGTATCGCCGGTCACCGTGCCCTCGCCGCGGCGCAGCTCGTGGTGCCAGAAGCCGATGAGGGTGGCGGTGCCGTCGACGTGGATCTCGAGGTTGAACAGCCCGGCGTAGCTCACGCCGGGCAGCTGCGTGTAGCCAGTGTAGAACGCCTCGTAGGGCGGCTCTTCGGGGGTCACCATCAGCGCATAGCCGTCGCTGGCCACGGCGTTGTTGCCCTCGATGCCTTCGATGAACGCGTCGTCGGCGTCGGCTTTTGCGCGCAGCTTGTAGGTACCGAACGGGAGCGCGTCATCGAGTGCGACCTCGACGGTGGTCGATCCGCCCGCCGGCACGCCATCGGCGACGGTGGTGTTCAGGGTGTGCGTGGAGGTCTGCTCCACCAACAGCTCGAGCGACAGCGACAGGTTGTCGCCGCTCGTGGTGGCGACCGCGCCATGGTTGGCCACCTCCACCGGCAAGCTCCAGCCCGGGAGCGCGATCGCTTGGGTGGTCGTGAACGAGCGCGCTACGGCCAGCTCGGGCGACGAAAACGGCGTGCTCTGCAGCACCGCGCCGAAGGTCGACACCACCGAACGAAGGCTGGGGCCCCCGCCCGTGCTGCTCACTGTGCCGAGGATGCGAAGCTCGCCGCTTCGTGGATGTTCGGCCAGCACTGGGCTGCCGGAGTCGAACATGTTCACACCCGCTCCGGTGCCCAGCCCCGACCACGCACTGTAGAAGTAGATGGACGACTCGGTGGTGCTCTGGGCGCTCACGCGGCCAGCGGCGAGCAAGAGCTGATTTCTGGGCCCTTCGTCGAACGCGGGCCCCTCTTTCCCCCAACCCGCGTGCAAGATGGACGCGCCTTGCTCGATCCCGACGGTGCCTTCGAGGAGCAGCTTCAGCGGCTCGATGTGGGTGACGGGCTCCTCGAGGTAACCGACGGCGACGTCTTGGCTCGCCAGGTGGAGCTCGGCGATTCGCACCTGGTGATACGACTGTGGTCCCGCCGCCTTGTCTCCCAGCGTCCCGCTGAGGTGGCGCCGAAAGCGCACCACGAACTGCTTGTCGGGGTTCGCTGGCAGGTGGACGCCCGGGGTCCAGGGCATGGCCACGCAGTGGGCCGCGGTGAGCACCACGTCGGGCGCGATGAGTGTCGCGTTGCACCACCAGTTGTGCGGCTGCGGGTTGGCCGAAGCGGCGCTCGCGAGCCCCAGCCACTCCGCTTTGCTGAAGGCGCCGATGGCGTCGAAGCGAAGGTCGGTGGGTTCGGGCGGGTGGCCGTTGACGATGGCGAGGGCTGGCAGCGAGGTGGTGAGACCGGCGAGCGTGAGGAGTGCGAAGCGACCTTTCATCGCCGGCCGTTTCGCAAGAGACGTGCCCGCCGCGCGAGCCGTGGACGATATCGGAATCACGTGCCGGGGTGTACGCCACACGTACACTCTCGCCGCTTCTTCGTACGGTTCGTCAGGGCACCAGACCCGACCGCGACGGCCGCGCCGATCGGCGCCACGGCTCAGCGGTGCGGCCCTCGAGCCAGCCGCGCTCGGAGAGTGCTAAAAGGCGAGGGTGTCTTGCCGCCTCCATCGGCTGCTGCGGCCCGCGGTGGTGCTGACGAGCGTCCTGCTCGCCGTCGAAGTGTCTGCAGAGGCGCATCCCATCGCCCTGTCGTGGCAGGCTCCGCACGGTTGTCCGAGCGCGAGCGCCGTGCTCGCGGAGGTGGACCGCCTGCTCGGCGCCACCCCCACCGGGGACAAGCGCATGGTCGTCGACGCGCAGGTGAGCGGCTCGGCGCAGCACTGGTCGCTGCAGATGGTCATCCACGACGACGCGGGGGAGGGAGAGCGCGAGATCTCGGCGACCACGTGCGGAGAGCTCGCCGACGCTGCGGCCCTGATCGTCGCGCTGGCCTTCGACCCGGCCGCGGTGGCGGAGACCCGGCGGCGGGAGACGACGCCGCCCGCGCCGGCCGCCATGCCGACGCCTGAGCCGCCGGCGCCGGCCGCTCCCCCGGCGCCCGAGCCCGCGCCGCTTCGCCCCCCGCCGCCGGCCACGCCCACGACGCTCACGCCCCCGCCGGTCGCGCCTCCGGGCCCGATCGCTGAGACCCAGCGCGTGTGGTTCTCGGTCGCGCCGCGCATCGACTTCGACGCCGGGACCCTCCCCGGGGTGAGCCTCGGCGTGGGCGGGAGCCTCGCCGTGCGGTGGTATCCGATCCTCGCGCGCATCCGCGCCGGCTATTTCCTGCCTCAGAGCGAGACGCTCGCTGGCGACAAGGGCGGCGAGCTCGATCTCTGGGTCGTCGCGGCGGGGATGTGTGGCACGCCCTTCCACACCGCGACCCTCGGGCGTCGCCGCCCGCTCGACTTCGCGCTCGATGGCTGCGTCGAGCTCGAGGTGGGCGAGATGCGGGGCGAAGGCTTCGGGGTGAGGAACCCGGGCTCCGGCGCCACGCCCTGGGTGTGTCCCCAGGCCCAGCTCTGGGGGGCGCTCACGCTGGCCGAGCCCCTCACCGCGAGGGCCCTGGTGGGCGTCGGCGTGCCCGTCTTGCGACCCGAGTTCGTGCTCCGCGAGGTGGGCGTCGTTCACACCGCGAGCCCCGTGGTCGGCCGCCTGGGCCTCGAAATCGCAGCGGAATTTTGATACCCAAGAATGGGAGGGAGCGGACACTCAAGGACATGGGCCTGCCTCAGCCTGCCGCGTGCGAGCCAGCCCCCGACAGCGGGGAGGTGCTCGGCTTCGAGGCGATCTACGACCGCTACGCCGACTTCGTGTGGCGCAGCCTGAGGCGCCTCGGCCTCGACGAGGCGGCGGCCGAGGACGCCTTTCAGGAGGTGTTCGTGGTGGTGCACCGGCGGCTCGACGCGTTCGAGGGGCGCTCGTCGCTCAAGACGTGGCTCTTCGGCATCGCCATCGGCGTGGTGCGCAACCTCAGGCGGAGCCAGCAGCGCAAACGCATCGACACCCACGAGCGAGCCGACCACGCGCTCGAGGCGGTGAAGGACGACGCGTCCGAGCAACCGGACGAACGCACCGACCGTGCGCGCGCGGTCAGGCTCCTCTACGCGCTCCTCGATCAGCTCGACGACGACAAGCGCGAGGTGTTCGTGATGGCCGAGCTCGAGCAGATGCGAGGCACGGAGATCGCCGCGCTCACCGGCCTGAACCTCAACACCGTCTACGCGAGGCTCAAGAGCGCCCGCACGCAGTTCGAACAGGCGGTCGCACGGCATCGCGCCCGGGCGACCTTCGCGGAAGGGAGATCCTCATGAGCTTGAACCCCGAATCACGCGCCATCATCGACGCTGCTCGCCCCGGGGAGGATCTTCCGACCGAGGCGCGCGATCGCATGCGGCGCAAGCTGATGATCGCGACCGGCGTGGCGGCGGGGGCGACGACGGTGACCAAGGCCGCGGCCGCGGTGCACCTGACCCAGGCCGCGATCCCCATGGTGAGCGGCGTGGGCATGCTCACGAAGCTCGGCGCCGCGCTTCTGCTGGTCGGGGGCATCGGCGTTGGCGCTCGGCAGCTGATGCTGGAGGACGCGCGTCCCGCGACGACGGCCAGCGTGTCCGTCTCTCCCACGAGCCCCGCCCCCGCGCCGCCGGCGGCGCTCTCGGAGCGAGCCGAGCCCGTGGAGCGCGAAGCGGCTCCCGCGCCGCCGGCGTCTGCGGACACGGCGCCGCCAGCGGTCGCGCCCAGCGTGCGAGCGGCGCGGCCCGCAGCGAGCTCCATCGCCGCCGAGACCGAGCTGCTCCAGCGGGCGCAGACCGAGCTCGCCGCAGGCGACGCGGACAAGGCCCTCGAGCTGCTCGACCAACACCAGAGTGAGCACGCGACCGGCGCGCTGCGCGAAGAGCGCCAGGCCGCGCGCGTGATCGCGCTGTGCCGCGCCGGTCGCGGTGACGAGGCCCGCGTCGAGGCTCGGCGGTTCGCAGCCGAGTTTCCCCGCTCTCCGCATCGCGCTCGCGTGACGTCGGCCTGCGCCGGCGAGTGAGCGACGTCGCCGCGCCCACGATTTTTCTTCACGATGACAGCTGGCACCGGACACCTACCGATCGCAACCGAGCTGCTTCGAAAACCAGACAGGTGATCTCCACATGACTAGCTTCATCAAGAACTCGACCCAACTCCTCACCGCAGCGATCGCGTTCGCGCTCCTCCTCCCCGCCGCACAAGACAAAGGCTGCGGCAAAGACGAGGTGATCATCGGCGACGACGGCGGCGACGGCGGCGACGGCGGCGACGTCAGCACGACCAGCGGCGGTGGCAACACGGCGGGCAGCGGCGGCGGCACCGCGTGCTACATCGGGGGTTGCAGCGGGCAGCTCTGCTCGGACGTCCCCGACGCCGCGAGCACCTGCGAGTGGCTGGACGAATACCTTTGCTACCAGCTGTTCGGGGTGTGCGAGGCCGACACCGAGGGCGCGTGCGGCTGGGTCCAGTCGCAAGCGCTGCTCGACTGCATCGCCGAGAAGCAGGAGGAGCGCACGCCCGTCGAAGAGGCTTGCGTCCGCGACAACGACGACGCTTGCGAGACGGACGCCGACTGCCAGAGCGGCGGCTGCGGCGGCGAGCTCTGCTACAACCCCGCGGTCAGCGAAGGGGCCAGCACTTGCGACTGCACCGCCCCCTCCTACGGATGCGGCTGCGTCGACGGCACCTGCAGCTGGTACCAGTGACGGACCAGCCCGCACGCGAGGCTGTGAGCCGACGTTGGGGCTCATGGCCTCGCCGCCCGTGGGGCAAGCGGCTCGAGCGCGTGCTGCGCTCGCTGTGCCCTCGTCAGCGGAAGCGCCCAGGTGGCGCATTCGTCAGCGAGAGCGCCGGTCCGGCGCATCAGCGGGCTGGGGCGTGGGCGAGGACGGCGACGTAGGGCACGAAGGCGAGCTGTTGTTCGGCCGGGAGGGACAGAGCGGCGGCGCGGGCCGGCGCGAGCCGGCGCTCCTCGTCGGGGGTGAGCGGGAGGCCGGCGAGGCGCTCGAAGCGGCCCGGATCGGCGGCGCCCGGGCGCGGGCAGAGGTGGGTCTCCACGCGCAGCCCACGCGCGGCGACGCGGCTGGCGAGCCGGCGACCGGCGAAGGGATCGGCGCCAGCGCGCTCGAGGGCCGCGATGAAGAGCGGGGCGAGGGCGATGGAGGGAGGGTGCTCGAGCGCGCCCCCGAAGTCGGGCTCGAGGGCGACGAGGGCCCCTCCGGGCGCGAGCACCCGCGCCGCCTCGTCGAACGCCTGGTCCCGGTGGGCCCAGAGGAAGAAGTGCTGCGCGAACACGAGGTCCACGCTGGCCGTCTCGAGAGGGATGGCCTCCGCGTCGGCGAGGAGGCAGGGAGGGGCGAGCCCCGCCAGCGCCTCGGGGCGGCGATCGAGGGCGATGACGGGGCCAAGGCTCCGGCGTCGCAGCTCCGCGGTGACGACGCCGCCCCCCGCGCCGAGCTCGAGCACCGGCCCCCGCCGCGCGATGTCGGCGCGCCGCAAGAGGCGCGCGCGCAGGCCGGCGAGCTCGGCGGAGGCCGCGGTGAGGAGCGCGGTCGGTGGGAAGTCGGAGGGGGGCTGCTCCGGAGCGCCGCTCACCGCCCGCCACCGGCGCACGCGCAGGCGCACGCGCAGCCCGCGCAGGCGCAGCTCGAGCCGCCCCCGCCACCGCCGCCGCTGTTGGACATCAGCGCGGAGAGGATGTCGCCGGTGGTCTTGTCTGCGCCGGAGAGGTTGATGACGCCGCTCTGTGGCTTGAGGGCGGTGGGCGAGAGCGAGTCGACGAACCGGCTCGACACGTTCTCCGCCCAGCCCGCGAACGAAGCGCCCACGTCGCCAGCGGTCGGCGCGCCGGTGGTGCCGCTCCCGCCGCTCTTGCCTGCGGAGCCGCCCCACGCTCCGGCGCTCGGGCCCTGAGCGCGGGTCCACCGTGGGTGATAGTGGAAGCCGGCGGTCTCCCAGGCGCCGAATCGGCGGGTGTAGCCGTCGTCGAGCAGCAGCCACTCGAGCTGCTTGTCCACCTCTTGGGTGCGGAGGGTGAGCTCGCCCACGGCGCTCGCGCTCTGCCACGCGCGGTCGACGGTGCGGCGGTAGTAGTCGCGCGTCGCTTCGAGGTCGAACCCCTCCAAGCGCTCGGCCACGTGCTTGATGAGGGCCTTCATCGCCGGCTCGAGCTTCACCAGGCGTGGATCGACGTATTCGCCCTTGGCCCGACGGATGGCGAGGAGGAACGCGGGCTCGTAGCGGTGGAGCACGACGTTGCGCTTGGCGGCCGCGCGTCGCATGGCCGACTCGAGCTTGGTGTCGAGGTCTTTGGGGACCTTCACGCGGAGCGGTCCAGGTCCTTGGGCCTGCTCCAGCAGGCCCTTCTTGAGGAGCCCGAAGATGACGAGCGTGAGCACATGGCCAAGGGGCCGCTCGAGCACGACCGCGGCCTCGGGGGCGGTGAGCCCGCGCTTGACGCCGCCCCCTTCGACGCTGGCGATGGGCGGCAGGTATTGGGTGCGCGCGCGCCGGAGGGTGCGCTCCATCCACAGCGGGAGCAGGAGCCACAGCGGCAGCGAAAAGAAGTGGATCCGGGGGAAGGCGTAGAACAGCCAGCCGGTGGCGGCTGCGGTGAGGAAGAACACCGACCAGCCGGTGCCCCCCGAGAAGCGAAAGAACGCGATCCCCATCACGATGAAGAGCACGATGAACGCGCCGAGCCTTACCGCGCCCGCGGCCTCCCACCAACGCAGGAGCAGCTCGAACTTGGTGACCACCACCACCCGCGTCATCACCTCGCGCGGGAACGACACGCCTACCAGGTGGGCCTGGGTGACCCTTGTGGCGGGGAACCTCCACGCGACGAGGGCTTGGCCGTCGTGAACGGCCACTCGGTACGCGGCGCTCTTGTGGAGGTTGTGGTGGCGCACTCGCTGCGCGTCGAGGCCCCGCGGGAGGTACACGCCGATGGTGAGCTCGGTGTTGCCGACCACCAGGTTGGGATCGAACCAGGTGGGCGTGATGCGGAACGACGCTTGGCTGTCGTCGGTGGTGTCGTTGAAGACGATGTCGGGCACCACACACTCGAACACGAACGTGCCGCTCTTGCCGGTCGGGATCGCGTCGCTGCCGAGTTGCACCTCCACGCCGGTCTCCACGTAGGTCGACTTCCTGATGCTGATGAGCGGCTCGCCGTCGATCGAGGCCTTCATCGTCGCGAGGTCGTAGTTGTCGTGGGGCAAGCCAATGTCGACCACGTCGATGGGGGAACCCTCGTTGGCGAACACGATCTCGTACCGAAGCGTCGCCGAGGCGTCGGGCCGCACCGTCACCTCCAGCTTCATCTGGGGGACGCGGAAGGAGTAGGTCTGGGCGCTCGCCGGCGCGGCCTGGCCGAGCCACAGCCCGAGCAGCGTGAGGAGGAAACACCACCCGCGGCGGGTCATCGCGCGCCTCCTGTGGCGCGGGCCCAGGACGCGGGCGCCGCGGGGCAGCCGCTGGCGCAGAGGGCGAGGCCGGGGCACGCCCCGCAGCGCTCGGGGGCGGCGACGACCTCGCGCAGATGTACGAACGCGCGGTGCGCCCACAGCGCGCGCCATGGCTCCGACAAGAGATCGCCCACCGGCTCTCCGGGCCCGACGGGCGGGAGTACGGCGCCGTCGGCGGTGACGCGCACGCCGTCCTCGCCGCTCGTGCGCGGTCCGCGGCGCACCTCGTGCGCGAGCTCTACGGCCGGGTCGCGCTCGATGGGAGGCGCCCACACCACGTTCTGCCCGAAGTGATCGGCGAGCTCTTCGGCGGTGGCCGCCGCCTGGCGCGCCTCGGCGGGCGCGAGGGCGGTCTCGTCGGTCTCGCTCACGATCGCGTAGAGGAGGGCGGCGGGGACGTGGAGGCGGGCGGTGGTCTCGGCGATGTCGTCGAGCGCCTCGAACGTGGTGGGCACGACGGGGATCACCGCGACCGGACACACCTCGAGCTCGAGGGCGCGGCCGATGAGCGCCTCCGCGGCCGCGAAGTCGCCCTCGCCGAAGAGCGCGTCGTGGTGCGCTGCGCCGCCGAAGAACACGTCGAGGTGATCGACGCCGGCTTGGGCGAGCTCTGCGAGCAGGCCGTCGGCGGCGAGATCGAGGGCCCGGCCCCGCACGCCGGCGATGAGCCCGAGATCCTCGGCGCGCTCCACCAGGCGGGGCAGCGCCGCCGGATCGGCGCCGTCGGGCAGCGACAGCACCACCTGAGGGATGGTGGCGTCCCAGAGCTTGCCGAGGAGGGCGAGGGCGTCGTCGACGTCGCCGCCGGCCGTCAGATCCGCCGACAGCGGCGCGCCGAGGGCACGGGCAAAGACGGTGTCGTCGGGCGCGAGGCTCTGCACCGGGTAGCGCCCGCGCGGCTCCGCGAGGTCGTCGAGCACGCCGCGGAGCGTGCGCACGTCGTCGGCCGCGCGTCGCTCGCCGCCCCGGAAGCGCTCGTGGAGGTGGCGACGAATCGCCTCCTCGGTGTCGCCGTTGAGCAGGCCCTCGGCGATGAGCACGCCGGTGGGCGCGAGGCGCACCGCCGCCGACGCGTTGGCGAGCAGCAGGCCCGAGCCGTCTGGCTCGACCCGCAGGTGATAGCGCACCTGCCGGCCGTCGTGCTCGCGCGCAAAGTGGGTGAGTCCGGGTGCGGTGGCGATCTCGCGCCCCGCCGCTCGGGGCGCCGCGAAGGCACGCTTCAAGCGCTCGAGCACGACGCACCTCCCGCGCTGTCGCGCGTTGGCACCCGCAGCGTGACGAGCGGCCCCTGGGCCGGCGCCTTGCAGGTGCAGCGGCTCGTCGCCGACGTCCCGCTCGAGCGGAGCTCGCGGCGCGGGAACGGGGTGCCGGCCCGCACCCCACCGCTCTGGCACGACGGGCAGCCGGCCGGGGCCTTGCCTTCGCGGGCCTCGCGCTCGATGCGGCAGCCGCCGCCGCACACCGGAAGATCGAGGCAGTCGTGGCACTTTTCGGGGAGCCCGGCCCAGGCCGGATCGTCCTCGCGCTCGCGGAAGGACCGGAAGAGCTCGCCTCTCCAGATGCGCTCCCACGGGTCGCGCAGGATGTTGCCGGCCGACACGTAGAAGCTCTGACAAGGGAGGACGCTCCCATCGGGCTCGACGCACATCGAGTACTCACCGGCGTTGCAGCGCTTGGCCCCGATCTCGAGCTCGAGGGGCGACATCTCGCAGTACTCGGTGACGGTGTACCAGAGGAAGCGCATGCCGAGCTCGGCGGCGGTGTCGCGCACCTTCACCAGGATGGGGGGCAGCTCGTCCTGGCGGAGGGCGTCGGGGTTCGCGTCGCCGCCGCCGGAGTAGATCATCCCGTTCATCGCGAAGGTGCGGAGCCCGAGCCCGTGGAGGAAAGCCACGGTGTCCTCGATGTGCTCGGCGTTGAGGCGCGTGATGGTGCTGTTGGTGATGACGTGCACGCCGCTCTCGAGCGCGGCGTGCACACCGGCCACGGTCTGCTCGAAGGCGCGTGCGCCCACCATCGCGTCGTGCACCGCGGCCACGTGGCTCTCGAGCGTGATCTGCACGTGATCGAGGCCGGCGCCGGCGAGCCGTCGCATGAAGTCGCCGCGGCCGAGGCGGCGCCCGTTGCTGTTGAGGCCGACGATCTGTCCGCGGGCGTTCGCGTGCGCGATGATGGCCTCGAGGCCGGGGTGGAGGGTGGCCTCGCCGCCGGTGAGGATGAGGTGAGGCACGCCCACGTCGGCGAGCAAGTCGATCACACGCTGCCACTCGGCGGTGGTCATCGAGCCGAGATCGAAGCGCGAGGGATCGTTGTAGCAGTGCGGGCAGGCGTTGTTGCACGCGTAGGTGAGGGCGAGATCGACCTTGTGCGGCGCCTGCGCCCGCACCGAGAAGAGGGGCGTGCGGGGCAGGTCGAGGGTGCAGGTGGGGCAGCTCGCGGAGCTCTGGGAGAGCGTGTGCACCACCCGGGCGAGCTGGCGAAAATCGGCGGCGAGCTGCGCGCGCGGTGCGTCCCACCGTCGCGCGAGCCTCGCGGTGGCGGCGGCCTCGGAGACGCCATCGAGCGCGAGCCAGGCCATCTCGGCCGCGGTGGGCGAGAGGTGGAGCACGTCGGTCACGTCGCGAAAGAGCAGGCCGGTGCCGTCGGGCTGGGTGCGGAGGTGGATGCGGATCTTTCCGCCGGGGGGCTCGAACGCGTAGGTGAGCAGGCCTGCTGGCGGCCCTGCGGGGGGCCGAGGGCTGGCCAGGAACGCGGTGACGTCCTCCACGATGGCGCGCTTCATCCGCGCCAGGCTCTGCATCACCATTGGGGCTCCTCCTCGAGCTGGTAGCTCGCTTTGCAGTAGCCGCAAGACACCACGGCGACGCCGCCCGCGACCTTCACGTCGTCGTTGCCGAGGGTGGCGCCGCACTGCTTGCAGGTGAGCTCGGAGGCCTTCAGGTTGCCCGACACGTCCACCCGCTGCACGATGTTGCGTTGCTCTACTTTGGGCCGGAGGCGCGCCGCCACCACGAGCGCTCCGGCCGCGCCGAGCAGCACCAGGCCCACCACGATACGCATCGTGACCCCTTGGTTCCCGATCACGAAGGCGAGACCCAAGAGGCCCACCATGGCCCCGATCACGTAGAACACCCCCGACATCGCGCGCACCCTGCCACGAACACCGGGGTGGGTCACCCACCGAAGGCGTGCGCGGGAGGCTGTCGCGCGGCCATCGGCTGGGCTTGTTCGGCCGCGGCGGTCGGTGAGGCTCAGTCGGGGCTGGTGAGGCGCACCCGCCACTCCACGCGGTCGGCCAGATCGAGCACCTCGATGCCCTTGTCGGTGAGCTCGGCGCGGATGGCGTCGGCGCGCGCCCAGTCCTTCGCGTCGCGCGCGGCCCGGCGCTCCTCGAGGAGGGCGTCGACCGCGCTCGCTTCGATGCCGAGGGCGGCGCTGCGTTTGTCTTTCACCTCGGCGTGAAACGCGCTCGAGCTCTGACCGAGCACGCCGAGCGCTGCGGGGAGGAGCGCGAACGCGTCGAGCGCCGCCTTCACCACCGGCCCGCCGCGCTTGTTCGCCTTCTTGTGGCCCGCGAAGCGGTTCACCGCCCGCGCGAGCTCGAAGGCGAAGCCGAGCGCCTGGGCGGTGTTGAAATCGAGATCGGTCGCCGCGTAGAACCGCTCGGGGAAGGCGCGGCCGAGCTCGAGCACCTTCTGCGCGTCCTCGCCGAGCTCCTTGGCCACGCGCTCGGCGTCGTCGCTCCCTCCCATCGCCTCCGCCTTCTCGCGCGCCTCGTAGAGGCGGCTCAACATGCCGAGCGCGTCGTTCATGGAGTCGTCGGTCCAAGGCAGCGGCGAGCGGTAGTGGTTCTGCAGATAGTAGAGACGGAGCGCCTCGGCCGGATACTGCGCGAGGGCCTCGCGCACGTTGAACACGTTGCCGAGGCTCTTGCTCATCTTCTTCGGCCCGTCGCCCTTCATCTTGCGCCCGGTGGCCATGGTGAGCATGCCGTTGTGCATCCAGTAGCGCGCGTAGGGCTTGTGGGTCGCGCACTCGCTCTGCGCGATCTCGTTCTCGTGGTGAGGGAACACCAGATCGAGGCCGCCGCCGTGGATGTCGATCGAGTCGCCGAGGGTGGCCCGCACCATCGCCGAGCACTCGATGTGCCAGCCGGGACGCCCGGGGCCCCACGGGCTCTCCCAGCTCGGCTCGCCGGGCTTGGCCGCTTTCCACAGCGCGAAGTCGGAGGGGTCGCGCTTGCCGGCCCACTCGTCGGGGTTCCTCAGCTCGTCCACCTTCTGGTTGGAGAGCTTCCCGTAGTCTTCGTCGGTGTGCACGTCGAACCACACGTTGCCTTCGGCCACGTAGGCGTTGCCATGCTCGATGAGGGTTTGAATCATCGACTTGATGGCCTCGATGCTCGTGGACACCCGGGGTTCGTGGTCTGGCCGCGCCGCCTTCAGGCTGTCGAGATCCTCGTGGAACCGCGCGATGAAATGCTCCGCGAGCTCGGTCGGGGTCATGCCCCGCTCCTGTGCGCGGGCGATGATCTTGTCGTCGACGTCGGTGAAGTTCCGCACGAAGGTGACGTCCCATCCGCGGTGCCGGAGGTAGCGGACGAACGTGTCGAACACCACCATCGCGCGGGCGTGACCCACGTGGCAGTCGTCGTACACGGTCATGCCGCAGACGTAGAGGCGCACCTTGCCCGGCTCGAGCGGCTCGAACGCCTCGGTCTGACGGGTGAGCGTGTTGAACAGGCGAAACGGCTTCACCCCCGCACCCTACCCCGAGGGCGCGCAGACCAAAACTGCCAGCGTGCGTCACGGCGTGGAGGGTGGCGGACCGGCTCGTCGGGAAATGGCTCGCGTTCGCGGGCGACGACCGCCAGTCGCCCGTCGTGGGAATGGGTTTCCGTCGGTGCGGGAGCGCGGTACAAACCGCCGTCGATGGCGAACATCACGGTGTTGGGGGCAGGGATGATGGGGAGCGCGCTCTGCTTGCCCCTCGTCGACCGCGGCCACGACGTGCGGCTCGTGGGCACCCACCTCGACGGGGACATCATCGCGGCGCTGAAGCGCGATCACGTGCATCCCACGCTCCGTCACCCGCTGCCCGACGCCATCCGTCCGTTTGCGGTGAGCGAGCTCGCGGCAGCCATGGAGGGCTGCGACATGTTGGCCCTCGGCGTGAGCTCGGCGGGGGTCGACTGGGCGGCGGAGGCGATCGCGCCCCACGTGCGCCCGGGGCTCCCGGTGTTCATGATCACCAAGGGGCTCCGCTTTCGCGACGGAGAGCTCGCGGTGTTCCCCGACGTGCTCGAGGCGCAGCTGCCCGCGTCGGTGCGGGGGACGGTGTGGCCGGCCGCGGTGGCCGGGCCGTGCATCGCAGGAGAGCTCGCGCGGAGGGTGCCCACCTGCGTGGTGCTCACCGGGCGCGATCGCCCCGCGCTCGAGCGCATTCGCGAGGCCATCGCCCTCGACGCGTATTACCACGTGTGGCTCAGCACCGACGTGGTGGGCGTGGAGGCGTGCGCGGCGCTCAAGAACGCCTACGCGATGGCGGTGGCGTTCGGGGCCGGGATGCATGAGCGACGAGGGGGCGCGCCGGGGAGCGTGGCCATGCACAACTACGAGTCGGCGGTGTTCGCGCAGGCGAGCTGGGAGATGGGGCAGATCGTGGCGGCGATGGGGGGCGAGCAGGGGTCGGTGCTGGGTCTGGCCGGGGTGGGTGATCTCGACGTGACCAACAACGGCGGGCGCACCGGTCGGTTCGGGCGCTGGCTGGGCCTCGGCCTCTCGCGCGCCCAGGCGGTGGAGAAGATGGAGGGCGCGACGCTCGAGTGTCTCGAGATCATCGCGGTGATGCGCGCCGCGGTCGCGGCGTGGCAGGGAGCGGGCAAGCTCGGACCCGTCCCGCTCCTCGAGCACATGGCGGAGGTGGTGCTCGACGACGCGCCGGTCGACGTGCCCTTCTCGCGGTTCTTCGGAGGTTGAGTGGGCGATCTCGTACTCGCCATCGACAGCTCGACCACCGCGTGCAAGGCCATCGCCTGGGACGCGAGCGGGCGCGTGGTGGCCGAGGGGCGCGCGCCGATCGCGCTCGACAACCCGAGCCCCGACGCGTGGCAGCAAGACGCCCGAGCGTGGTGGGACGCGCTCGTGACCGCCTGCCGCGCGGTGACCCGCGAGCTCGAGCCCACGCGGCTCGGCGCGCTGTGCATCACCCACCAGCGCGAGACCTTCGTGTTGACCGACCCCGCCGGCGAGCCCCTCCACCCGGCGCTCGTGTGGATGGACCACCGCGCTGGGGCCGAGGTGCAGGAGGCGGTGGCCGCCCTCGGCGCAGACTACCTGCACGAGACCAGCGGCAAGCCCCCGTGCACCACGCCTTCGCTCTACAAGCTCCTGTTCCTCCTCTCCCGAGAGCCCCGGCTGCGGTCGCCGTCGACGCGGGTGCTCGACGTGCACGCCTTCCTCGTAGGGCGCCTCACCGGGAGGTTCGTCACCAGCCACGCGTCGGCGGATCCGATGGGCCTGCTCGACATGGCCGCGGGGAGCTGGGCCCCGTCGCTGCTCGCCCTCGCCGGGCTGGAGGCGCATCAGGTGCCCGAGCTGGTGCCGCCCGGGGACGTGATCGGCTGGGTGAGCACGGCGGCCGCCCTCGCCACCGGCTTGCCGGCGGGCCTCACGGTGGTGGCGGGCGCCGGCGACGGCCAGTGCGCAGGCCTCGGCGCGGGGATCACCGCCCCCGGCCGCGCCTACCTCAACCTGGGCACCGCCATCGTGTCCGGCGTTTTGTCGTCGAGCTACCGCACCGATCGCGCCTTTCGCACCCTCTACGGCGCGGTGCCCGGCACCTACTTCATGGAGACGGATCTGCACGGGGGCACCTTCGTCGTGAGCTGGCTCGCCGAGCGCTTCGTGGGCCAAGAGCTGGCGGTGCTCGCGCGCGAGGCCGCGTCGCTCGGGCCGGGGGCAGACGGTCTCGTGGTGGTGCCCTACTGGGCAGGAGCGATGAACCCCCTGTGGGACGACATGGCGTCGGGCGTCGTGGTGGGGTGGCGCGGCGACCACCGCCCTCCGCACCTCTACCGCGCGATCCTCGAGGGCATCGCGCTCGAGCAGCGCTGGCACACCGAGGGGGTGGAGGCGGTGACGGGGCCCATCGAGGAGCTCGTGGTGATGGGCGGAGGGAGCCAGAGCGAGCTCTGGTGTCAGATCTTGGCCGACGTGCTCGGCAAGCGCATCGTGCGGGCCACGAGCCCCGAGGCGACCGCGCTCGGGGCCGGGGTGCTCGCGGCGGCGCGTGGCGGCCTCCACGAGAGCCTCGAGGCCTCATGTGCGGCGATGACGGGCGGCGGGGGCGTCGCATTCGTGCCCGGAGACGACCGCGCGTTCTACGATCGCCTCTATCGTGAGGTGTACCTGGGCCTCTACGGCGACTTGCAAGATCGGATGCAACGGCTGTGGCGACTGAGAACGACGGCGCGGTGACCGCACAGGGCCGCGGGGCAGGCGAGGACGGCTTCGCGCTGGTGTCGCGCCGGGTGGTCCTCGCGGGCGAGATCGCGCCGGCGGTGGTGGCGGTGCGCCCCCCGTTCATCACCGCGGTGCGCCGCGGGCACGACGGCGCGGGCCTCGGCCCGACCGTCGATCTCGGCGACCGCCTCCTCGCGCCGGCCTTCGTCAACGCCCACACCCACCTCGCGCTCGGCTTCCTGCGCGGGCTCGATCTGGCCGAGGCCACCCGCGGCAACATGGTGGAGAGCTTCTTCTTTCGCGTCGAGAAGCGGATGAGCGCGGCCGACGTACGCGCCTTCGCCCGCATGGGCGCGTACGAGAGCCTGCTCGCGGGGGTGGGTCTCGTGTGGGATCACTATTACCACGCCGATCAGATCGCGGCCGCGCTCACCGACGTCGGGCTCGCGGGCGTGGTCGCGCCCACGCTGCAGGATCTGTCCGGTCCGGGAGTCGACGCGCTCGAGGCGCAGCTCGACGCCACGCTGCGTATCGACCGTGACAGCCGCCTCGCCGCCCGCGGGGTGTTCGCCGCCTTCGGACCCCACGCGACCGACACCGTGAGCGCCGAGCTCTTCGAGCGGGTGGCGGCGCTGGCCGCGACCGAGAACCTCCCGGTGCACCTGCACGTCGCGCAGTCGATCGAAGAGGTGCAGCGGGTGCGGGCCCGCCACGACACCACGCCGGTGGGCCTGCTCGAGCGCACCGGTCTCTTGGCGGAGGCGCCCGCGACGGCGCTGGCCCACTGCATCTACCTCGCCGCGCCCGAGCTGCGGAAGCTCAACGGCGGGAGGCACCACCCCATCTGGTGCCCCTACTCCGCGCTCGTGTTTGGCTTCCCGGCGCGGCCCGGCTGGTGGTCGGCGCTCGAGCTCCCGTGGGCGGTGGCGACCGACTGCGCGTCCAACAACGACACCATGAACGTGCAGCAAGAGCTCCGCATGGTGGCCGGGCAGCGCACCCTGGGCACGAGCTGGTCGGGCGCCTACGAGCAGCTCCTCGCGGGGGCCGTGCCCGCCGACGCGGCCGCCGCGGCGGTGTGGGCCCACCGCACCGCGGGGTTCGACGAGCACGCCGCCCTCGCCACGCCGCGCATCCTCCTCGAGCGGGTGTGGAGCATCCCCGGGCGCATCCATCCCAAGGTGACCGCCGGCGTGATCGCCGAAGGGGCCCTCGCCAACCTCCTCATCTTCGACCTGGATCACCCCGCGCTCTGGCCAGCGCACGACCCCCTCGCGGCCGTCGCCATGGCCGACGCGACGCGCGCTATTTGGGGCATGTACGTTGGCGGTCGCCCCGTGGGTGAGCTCGGCCGCTTCTCCGAGAGCGTCCTCGCGAGCGAGGCCTACGCGGCCGCTCGCGAAGAGGCGAGCGCGCGCCTCGCCGCGCTCGCCAAGAGCGGCTTGTAGCCGCTCGCCGCCGCCTCGGCAGCCCGGGCCTCGGGTGGAGGACACGTCGCCCCGGGGCACGCGCGCCGGCGATCCGTTGCGGCGCGTTCCGACTCGATTAGCATGAGCCGCCGATGAGCGCCGACGAGGAGGGAACCGGGCGGAGCGGTGGGGCACCTCGGCGTGAGCACGAGGGCGCGCCGCCGGCGATCGATCCGGAGGCGCTGGTGGCGGCGATCGCGGAGGCAGAGCGAGGGAGTCGGGGCGAGGTGCGTGTGCACGTGGAGCAGCGGTGCCGCGGCGACGCGCTCGAGCGCGCGCGGACGGTGTTCGCCGCGCTCGAGATGGAGCGCACGCGGGATGGAACGGCGGTGCTGCTCTACGTGGCGCCGAACGACCGCAAGGCCGCGGTGTACGCCGGCCCCGGCATTCACGGCGCAGGGGGCCCGGGCTTCTGGCAGGGCGTGATCGACGCGGTGGCCGACGGCTACGCGCGCGGCGAGCCGATGCGGGGCCTTCGCGACGCGCTCCACCGCATCGGCGTGCTCTTGCGAGAGCACGTGCCAGGGATCGACACCGCGGGCAACGAGCTGCCCGACGCGGTCACCCTGGGGCCGGGCGAGGGCGAGGGCGAGGGCGAGGGAGAGGGAGAGGGAGAGGGAGAGGGCGAGGGCGAGGGCGAGGGCGAGGGCG
>CAYOAL010000026.1:43721-80223 GCA_964401935.1 uncultured Polyangiaceae bacterium | reverse complement strand
CACACCGTGCGCGCGCTACGGTCGCAGGCGCGCGCTTTGGCCACACCGTGCGCGCGCTACGGTCGCAGGCGCGCGCTTTGGCCACACCGTGCGCGCTACGGTCGCAGGCTCGCTCGCGCTTGCCAGCTCGTCAGCTCGTGCGTGCGCCACGGTCGCATGGTCGCAGGCTCGCGCTTTGGCCACACCGTGCGCGCGCCACGGTCATAGGCTCGCGCTTTGGCCACACCGTGCGCGCTTCGGTCGCAGGCTCGCGCTTTGGCCGCACCGTGCGCGCGCCATGGTCGCAGGCTCGCGCTGCCAGCTCGTGCGCGCGCTACGGTCGCAGGATCGCGCTTTGGCCGCTCGTGCGCGCGCTACGGTCGCAGGCTCGCTCGCGCTTGCCAGCTCGTCAGCTCGTGCGTGCGCCACGGTCGCATGGTCGCAGGCGCGCGCTTTGGCCGCACCGTGCGCGCGCTGCGGTCATAGGCTCGCTCGCGCTTTGCCGGCCCGTGCGTGCGCCACGGTCGCAGGGTCGCGCTTGCGACCACGGTCGTGGGCTCCCCCCCCGGTGCCAGGGTAGTTGCCGCCTGACCTGATCGAGGAATCAGGGGGCGAGAAGGGCGCGAAGCGCCATGCGTACTCGGATAACTTCAAGCAGAAGACGATCTCGAAGATGACGGGACCCGGTGCGCGATCGGCCAACCCGTTGTCGTCGGAGGTGGGCGTCGCGCAGGACACGTTGTCCCGGTGGCTGCGGCAGGCCACGGTGGCGCCCATGAGCAAGAACGGAGGCGGAGGCCGTCGGCGGTGGACCCCGTCGGAGAAGCTCCGCGTGGTGAGGGAGGCGGCGGCGGCGGCCGAAGCTGGCCTTGGAGAGCTGCTGCGGCGTGAAGGATTGCACGAGGCCGATCGACATCGCTTTCGAGACGAGGTGCTGCAGGCGGCGGCGAAGGGCCTCGAGACCGGGCGTCCGAAACGCGGTCTCAGCCCCGAGGAGCGGGAGTTGCGTGCGGCGAAGAAGGAGCTCGCGCGTAAAGAGAAGGCACTCGCGGTGGCGGCCGCGCTCCTGGTGTTGCGGGGGAAAGTGCAAGCCTTCCTCGCCGGGGACGGGGAAGGCGACCCCAACGAGACCGACGACAATGGATCCTCGGATGGCTCGACGAGGCGCCGATGAACGGCGCGCGCCCCAAGTCGGCGTGCCGCGAGCTCGTCCTCGATCCGCGGACGATCCAGCGCTGGCGGTCGCAGGACAGCGGCGACGACGGGCGCCATGGCCCAAGACACGAGCCAAGAACGAGCTCGCCGCGACCCACCGGCGCGAGGTGCTCGCCATCGCGAACTCCCGGCCTACCGGGACAAGAGTCCAAAGCAGGTCGTCTCACCGGCTCGCGCTTCGTGCTGGCACGCGCCTGCGCGGTTGCTGACGCCACGGTCGTCGGTCGCCTGCGCGTTCGCACGCGCCTTGGCGGTTGCTCGCGCCTTGGCGGTCGCTCGCGCTCCGGGCTTCGCTTGCGCTCGCGGTTGGATGGGGGTTCGCCCCGCGCGCCTGCGAGTTCGCTCGCGCTCGCCGCGCGCTCGGGTGTGAATTTGCGGCGGTTTCGTGCGCGGCGACGACAACCACGTTCTCGGTGGCTACGCTGACACGATCGGCTTCATGGACGATCGCGTACAGCAGCATCACCGCGCTACGATCCGGCGCATCACCGCGCTCCATGACGCGCTCGACGCCGCTATCCGCGCCGCGCGGCGCCTCGCCGCGGAGGCTCCCGGCTCCGAGGTGTTCGAGCAAGCTCTCGCGACGGTGCACGCCACGCACGCCGAGCTCGACGCCCAGAGGCGGCTGGCGCGCGCGCTCAACGCGATGTTACCCACGCCGTCGGTGCGGCTCGTCCCTCCCACCCCAGTGCGCTTCCCCACCCCGCGCCCCCACCGCGCCCGCTCCTTTGCGCGTGTGATGCAGCTGCCCGCGACGAGCGCCCCATGGGCCCAAGCGCCGCTCCCCACCCAGCGGGTCCCGAGACTCGCCGACCGCCAGTGGCCCGAGCCCGGCGGCTCCGAGCCCGGCTTCTCCGAGCCCGGCGGCTCCGAGCCCGGCGGCTCCGAGGCCGGCTTCTCCGACGCCCGACTCCCCGCGTCCGTTCGCCACGAGTCCCAGTCACCGGAGACTCAAGACCTGACGGGAGAGGACAGAGGTTCTCGCGAAGCGCGCTTGCGCGCTGGGGCCCCAAGCGCAACACGGTGGGAGGGGGGGGCCGTGCGGAGCGTGCGGAGCGTGGGGGGAGGGTGCGGCAGCACCTCCGAGGAGACTCGGCCCGCGGGCACCCCGCCCATGCCGCGCCCGCGCTTCACGCCCCCCGCCCGTTGAGCGGCGCCGGCGCCTGGCCACCTCCACCGTCGCGTTCGGCGCGGTCACGCGCCCTCCGTGAGGGTGGGGTGCCGAGCGGCGACGCACCCTATCGTTCGCGCCTGCGGCCGTTGTCGTCACGACCAGCGGGCGCGTGTCATGGGCACCAGGCTCCATCGCGCCGGGAGGGTGGAGACGCCACGCTGAGCAGCAGCCTGCGAAGCGGCAGGCTCGGGGGGCCAGGTTCAGAAGGAGAGCACGCAGTCATCGTGCCCTTCGGAGAGCGCCCCATCCAGCGGCGGTGCCCGGCCTCCACTCCCCGCGGGGTGCGTCGGCCGGGCCGCCCGCCTGCCACGGGCCCGCATCGCTCTGCCGATCCCTTCGGCCTCGCAGCGAGCGCCAGCTCGCTCGACGCGGCACGAGAGGCGTCACGGCCCTCTTCAGGGCTCCGCGTGCTCGTCCCCTTCGTGTCGCCCGCGCGCCCTTGTGGCTCGCGCGCCATGGGTGGAGCGCGCGCCATGGGCGGAGCGCGCGATATCGAGCAGGCTGGAGATCGTCGCAGCCACATGCGCCAGCGGGCTCATATCGACACCTCCGAGCTGCGTGACGTTCACCTGACCCATGCGCTCGCCGATGGCGCGGGCGAGCTCCGGAAGCCTGCGCGCGAGCTCGAGCTGAGCGTCGGCCTCGCTGCGCTGGCAATGCACGTCGGCGTCACGGAGCGCGACCTCCGCGCGCACGAGGCCCTCCTCGCGAGCGAGCTCCGCCTGACGTCGGCGCAGCTCGGCGTCGACCATCGTGAGCAACCGATCGAGCTCGGCGCGTTGCTCGGCGAGGGCGTGCCGCGCCGGCAGCGACTGTTGCTCGGCGATCGCCTCGAGGGCGGCCAGCTCCGCCGCCCTGCGCCGCGCTTGGGCCTCCGCCTCCCGCTGCTCGTCGGCCACGCCGCGCTCGAAGGCCGCGAGCGAGGCGCTGTGCTCGGCGCGCCGCTGCTCCGTCGCCCGCTCCTCGTCGAGACACAGGCGCGCGATGGCCGCCTTCCGTTCGGCAGCCTTCTGCTCGGCCGCCGAGCGCTGGACCGCGAGCTCCCCCTCGGCGTGCAGGCGCGCGAGCTCCGCGTCGCGACGACAGGCCGCCTCGCGGGCCGCGATCGCCTGCTCCGCCAACGCCGTCGCCTCGCGCGCCTGGCGATCGAGCTCGGCTCGATAAGGGGCCTGCATCGCCGCGAACACCGCCTCCGAGAGCACGCGCACCTCCTGGATCTCGATCGTGTCGATCACGACGCCCCAACCGCGCGAGGTGAAGTCGTCGGGGTGGCCCTCGCCTCCCACCACCGGCGCGATCTCCCGGAGCAGCTCTTGGGCCAGCGCCGCCTTGCGCTTCCGGAGGCAGTCTTCCACCCCGAGGGTTGCCACGATGCGCCTCGTGGCGCCCACGAACATCGCCGTCAGCGTGCTCTCGAGCTTCTCCTGGGCCCGCTCGGGGTAGCTGAAGTTGAGCACGCGGTAGGCGAGCAGCGGATCCGCGATGCGGTACACCGCGAGGCCCACCACCTCCACCCCCACCTTCTCCGCCGTCACCTGATCCGCGCTGAAGGAGAGTCGCTGCAGCGACGTGGGCACGATCGCCACCGCGTCCCACGGCCACTTGAAGCACGTCGCCCCCTGCCCCGAACGCGCCGTCACCTCGCCCCGACGCACGTGGATCAGGTACTCGGAGGGCTTCGCGGTCACGAAGCCCCAGCGCTTCATCTTCTCCGGATCTTCCTCGGGTCGCCCCGCCCGCCACCCCGCCGCCTCACGCGGGAGCGGGTTGTTCGTCAACAGAACCGTCATGACCTCCGCCTAGCGACAACCGTGCCGCAGCCCGCGAAGCGCTCAAGTCGCCGCGCGCACGTCGACGCGGCGACGGCTCGAGCCTCCCCCTGCACCAAGGTGGCGCGGACCACTGCGCTCGTTCGGTGCACCCTGCTCCGAGCTGGATCAGCGGCTCGGCGGCGTGGGGGCTCCGCGCCGGTCCGCCCCCACGACGGGGCGCCATGACACGACGCCTCGGGGCGTCCGTTGACGCGATCCGTGCGCCCAACTATCGACGTGCGATGAGCGCCATCGAGGAACCGTCTCCGAACTCTTGCGCGAGGCTCGACGCGCATGCGTGAGCGCTCGACCGGCACCCCCCCACCCGCCAACGACTCGGCCAGCGCTCCATGAGTCCCGTGTTGATGAGTCTCGTCGGCGCCATCGGGCTCGGCATCGTGCACGTGTCGGCCGACAGCTTCTCGTTCAAGGCCCAAGTGGGGAACGCCTACACCGTCGGTCCGCGCGACCAGGACAAGGAGCGGGAGGGCCTCGCCGGGCGTCTCCACCGCGCGGCGCGCAACTACACCGAGAACCTCGCGCTGTTCGTGGCCGCGGTGGTGCTCGTCGAGGCCTCGGGAGCACGGCATCCGGCCTGTGCCTACGGCGCCTACGCGTGGGTGGCTGGTCGCGCGCTGTACCTCCCGGCCTACGCGTCAGGCATCCCCTACGCCCGCACGGTGTGCTGGCAGATCGCGATGATCGGCCTCGTGGCGATGCTGGTCGGGGTGTTCCTCTGAACGACGCGCGTCGACCGACCCACGGGGGACTTCTGCTCCGCCCCGGCGTAGATCATCGACGATGCCCCCTCGCTCCCTCCTCGCCATCGTTCCGCTCGCGATGAGTTGCACGCCGGCCCGGCCCCATCACGACGCCGACGGCTCGAGCGCACCCACCATCGCGGTGCCCTCGACGTCCTCCTCGTTGGCGACGACGGCCGGGCCGAGGGAGCTCTCGGTGGCGGAGCCGGGCTTCGTGGGCACGCTGCGCGGCAACAGTCCACGGAGCCCCAGCGCGCCCTCGGAGTATTGCCTCGACGACGGTATGCTCTACACCGGAGCGACCGCTCGCCTCGGCGCCCTGAACGTGTTCGCCACCGTCGAGGTGGAGCCGCTGATCGGCCAGCTCGTGCTCGTCCGTGGCGCCGAACAGCCCTCGCTCCTCTCCGCGCTCACGCCCAAGGGGCCCTGCCCCGCCGAGGAGAGCGCCGAAGAGCACGCCCAGATGCGCTCGGACTGGGTGAGCCCCGAGGGCGGCTTTCGCGCCACCCGTGACAAGCTGGCCGCGCTGCCCTTCCTGCGCGCCCACGCCATCACCCCGCTGAGCCTCGGAGGCGTGACCTCGCGCGACGACACCACCGTCGTGATCGAGCTCCAGAACCCCTTTGCCGCGCCGCTCGACGGCCTCGAGGCCACCGCCCACTACGAGGGCGGCCCCGGCAAGCCCATGTCGCGTTACGAGCCTCTGACCGTCTCGATGCCGCCAGGGGGCAAGCAGCGCCTCTCGCTCTCCACCGCGATGGAGGCGGGCCCCGCCGGCAGCGACACCGGCACGCCGCGGGGCACCTATTGGCTGGAGACCGTAGAGCTCCGCGGCAAGGTGGGCGCGCTCCACATCGACGCGAGCCTCCCCGTCCTCGCCCGCCGCCCCCGCAAACGTTGACGTCCTCGACGAAGGCCGACCCCGTCACCCGCGACCGGCGGGGGGCCACTGCGAGCTAAACGTCGCCGCGCGGCGCTGCGGTCGCCACCCTCGGCAGCAGCGTGACCGTGCCGGCCACCGGATCGACCGAGAGCCGATCCCCAGTGTGGATGCGGTGGGTGGCGTCGGCAGCCCCTACCACGGCCGAGACGCCGAACTCGCGCGCGATGATGGCCGGGTGCGAGAGCGCGCCCCCCTCGTTCGTCACGATGGCCGCCACGCGTCCGAGGGCCACCGCGCACTCCGGCGAGGTGATCCGGCACACCACGATCTCGCCATGCTGGAGCTTCGCCATCTCCTCGATGCGGTGGATGACGCGGGCGCGTCCGGTGACCACCTCGGTCCCGATGCCGACGCCGTGGAGTACGTCCCCCTCGCTCGGCTCCGGCGTGCGCTCTGCGCTCTCCATCCAGGCAAAGATGCGCATCAGCCGCGACATCGGGCCGGGGAACACGCTGGGAGGCGGCATCGGCGGAGCCGGCGGCCCGTGATGCTTCGGACCGCGATGAAACAGCGCCCAGCTCTCCTCCCCGCGACGGCGCTCCACGAGCTCGGAGAGCTCCTCGAGCTCCCCTCGGAGAGCGCTCCGGTGCTCCTCCGGGTAGAGGTACACCGCGTGCTCGCGCGCGCCGAGCGCGGGCTCGAGACGTCGACCGAGCTCGAGCACGAAGTGTCGGAGCAGCCCCGCCGGTCGGGACACCGCCACCACGCCGTTGTCGTCGCGCAGCGCGTAGCAACGACGCGCGAGGGCGAGCAGACGTTCGAGCTCGTCGTACCGCTCGGGCGACAGACGCGCTCGGGCCTCGGCCAGGCGCTCCTCGTTCTCGGCCTGCGGGGTGCGCGGCTGTGCGGCGCGGAGGTTCGCTGCGATGCCCTCCACGATCGACAACACGTAGTCGGGTCGCTCGCCGAGCATGGGGTGCTTGGGATCGTAGTGGAGCATGCGCAGCCGGTTGTCACCGAGCCACGCCACGAGCTCGCGACCGAGCGCTGGGCAGCGGCCGAGAAGCGCCGACCAGCTCGGCAACGTTCCCCCAGCCGCCTCGAGCTCGCCCCGGTGGCGCGTGATGATCTCCTCGAGCTGTCGATGCAGCGCCGTGGTGGCGACCGAGCTGCCCGCCATGAGCTCGAACACGACGTGCCCGTCCCAGCCAAGCTCGTCTTCGAGGAAGAGGAAGAGCTTGCCGACGCCGAACATGCTCGGCCCACCGATGGCCGCGTGGTTCTCGAGGCCGCGTGCGGTCACCGCCAGCGCGCGCTCGATGTGCTCGAGCAGCGCGTCGTCGCTCAGTCTCTCCGGCTCCGCCACGAACACGTCGTCGACGGCGCGTAGCATCGCGTCGCGCCCCCCTCTCTCCCAAGCCTCGAGCTGCTCCACGAAGCCCTCCTCGTCGCAGAGCGCGCTCGCCGCGCGGTTGGCGCGGCGCAGGGAGGGCACGAGCCGCGTGGCGAGCCACAGCACCCAGCGCGGCGGGAGCTTGGCGGAGTCGCCCCCCCCCATCACCATCCGCTGATAGAGGTGTCCCCCGATGCGCGTCACCTCGATCCTCTCGATGGGAACGCCCGCCTCGCGCATCCCCTCCGCCATCGCCTTCGGGTAGGGCTGAAACCACGCCCAACCGAGCGGCGAGAGCACCCCGTGGTGATCGTCGCGATCCCACCCGCCCGCTGGGATCTCGACGGCGATCGGCACCGGCGCCGCGGGGAGCGCGGTGATCGGCCGCGACTGCAAGAGGTAGAGCGTGTCGTCGGCGAACGCCCACTCCACGTCTTGTGGCGCGCCGAAGAGCGTCTCCATCGCCCGCGCGAGCTCCGCGACGCGGCGCACCTCTTCTGTGGACAGCACTGGCGCCTCGAGCGCTCGGGCGCGCTCGGCGGCGTGAGCGGTCACGCGCCACGCCTCCGGATCCGACGCCCCCGACACGAGGCCCTCCCCCAACCCAGGCACGGCCTCGATGTGACACGTTCCGCGCTCTCCGCGCTGGGGATCGGCGCTGAACGCGACGCCGGCGCTCTTCGGGCTCACCATGCGCTGCACGATCACCCCCACCCCGCCGAGCCGCGCCCCGCCGTAGCGCAACGCCCGGAGCGCCGACGCCGAGCCCGCGCAGCGCTCGACGGCAGCCAGCACGTCATCGCGATGCACGGAGAGCACCGTCTCGAGCTGACCGGCAAACGAGCGCTCGCGACCGTCTTCCCCCACCGCGCTCGAGCGCACCGCGAAGCGGTCTCCAGCGAGCTCGGCGAGCTGGTCGCGGATGGCGCCCGCGAGCGCGCCACGCTCACCCGCCGAGAGGTCTGCCGCCACGACGAAGCCCTCGGGGACCACGAAGCCGGCCGCGATGGCCTTGGCGAGGGGCGCCGCCTTGCCGCCGAAGCGGAGCGGGTCGAACGCGCGCGCGAGCGGAGCGACCGCTTCGGGCGTCGCAAGCGGCGGGGTCTTCGGGGAAATCACGGTCGCCATCGTCATCGTGCTCGCTTCTCCTTTCGGTAGCGGCGCGGAACCCGCGGGGGCCGCGGATCGGCGAGGCCGTCCACCCCGAGGAGCCCGAGCGCCCGCCGCGCGTGTCGCCGGAAGAGCCTTCGCCAGTCGGTGTCGTCGGTGGAGTGCCCTACGAGCGCCGCCCCATTGAGGAGCCCGCCGAGGTAGTGCGCCAGCTCGTAGCTCGAGCCGGAGAGGAGCGCGCCGTCGTCCTGCGCCTCCTCCACCAGGCGCATCAACAATGCCCCGAGCGTGGGGGCGGGGGTGAGCGCGGCCACACGGTCGCCAAGCTCGGGAGCGAGCACCATACGCTCCGCGAGCGTCAGCTCGGACAGCGGCCGGTCGACCGCGCGCGAGGCGAAGTGTGCGAGCATGCGCCGCATGCGGTGAGGCGCCGCCGCCACCTCGTCGCCAAACACTCCGAACAGGTACTCGATGGCGGCCACCCCCCGCAGGCGCTTCTCCTCGATACCGGCCTCGAGGCGGAACATGAGCGCCACCATCACGAGATCGACCGCGTCGCGCTTGCTCGGGAAGTAGTTGAAGAACGTCATGCGCGACACGTTGGCGTCGCCGGCGAGCTCGTCCGCGGTGATGTCGCGCAAGTCGGTGGCAGCGAGCCGACGCTCGAGCGAGGCCACGATCGCGAGCCGCGTCTCGGCCGCCTTGCGCTCACGCAACCCGGGACGGACGGCCACCGGGGGGCTCGCGAGGGCGCTCGAGCTGGGCGTCATCACGCCTGTATCTAAGACTATATTTGTATCCGAGTAAATATTATTTGTCGCGGCGTGGCGGCTCGCGAGGGCTGGACCGCGCGGTGGAGCTCACATGCGAGGGTGAGCTCCACGACGCCGCCTCGAGCTGTCCGTGCTCGAGCGGAAGTTGCGCGCGTCCACTCGGGGGACTCGCGCCTCCGCGCTCGAGAGATCATTGCGCGACGTGCCGCCGCGTCACCACCGAGTACACCGCGAGCAGCGCGAGCGCGCCGAGGAGGCTCCCGAGGAGTCCGAGCGGTTGAAAGCGCCCTGGTTCGTGGGCGAACAGGCCGACCACGTAGCCGCCGATGACCGCACCCGCCATCCCGAGGACGGAGGTCATGAGCAGGCTCAGATCCTGTCGACCAGGCATGATGGCGCGCGCAAGCAGGCCGACCACGAGGCCGAACAGCATGAAGATCAGAATTCCCATGAAGGTCATAGCTTCTCCCTTTCGAGGTGAGTCGTTGGCGAAGAGACATCGGCCGGACGTCCGTCGGACGTCGACCCGACGGTCGATCAGACGGCAGCGAGACGCCTCCACACCGACTGCCACGGTGGCAACGACGGCAACGATTGCAATTCGTCGGCCACTCATCGCCCACACGACAAGGATGCCCCTCTCTCCACGGCGCTGGTGTGGGCTCGACTCCTTGCGAAACCACGCGCTTCCGAATGAACAGCGTGGCGGTGCGACTGCCCGCACATCGTGCTCCAATTCCGAACAATGTGCCGCCGGCGCGCACCTCCGGCGGATTCACGAGCTCGGCAAGCGGGCGGGAACGCGCGTGTTCACGCGGAGCTCGCGCCCTCCCACGAGCGGCACGGAAGCTGCTGAACGCGCATCCGGTCGCACGGAGCGACACAGACAACAGGAGAATCAGCGATGAATTGGGAACAAGTACAAGGCCAGTGGCACCAGCTCGCAGGGACCGTGAAGACGAAGTGGGGCAAGCTCACCGACGACGACATCAAGGTCGTCGCGGGCCACCGTGAGCAGCTCGTGGGCAAGCTCCAGGAGCGCTACGGAATCGCCAAGGAAGACGCAGAGAAGCAGATCGAGAGCTGGTACACGAAGCTCGACAGCCCCGCCATCAAGCCGCCACCGCGCGGCAAGGCCTAGCGCTCCCAGCCCGCGCGCTCCCCGAGCCGAAGCGCGCGGATGCTTCCCTTCCTTACACGCTTACAACTCGCTCCCTCCGCACCCGTGACCGTCGCTCAGGCCGACGGCACGAAACATGCTCGAGAGGGAACACCATCCGGAGGCCGGCCGTCGGCCTCCGACGAGGAGCACCCCATGATGAATCCACGCATTCCGAACTTCCGCCGAATCTCCCTCTCGCTGCTCTTCCCGGTGGCCGCCGCGGTGTTTACGCTCACCCCTGGCTGCTCCACGAGTCCTCAGCCCATGCACTCGGGCGAAGGCGTGCCCGCGAGCGAAGGCACCGTGAAGGCAACCGAAGGCGCCAACGGCAACACCAACCTCACGGTGAGAGTCAAACACCTGGCCACCCCGAGCAAGGTGTCCCCCGGTGCCACCGTCTACGTCGTGTGGATCAAGCCGGTCAACGGCGTCCGTCAGAGCGTCGGCCAGCTCGCCGTCAACGACAACCTCGAGGGCACCCTCGAGACGGTCACCGCCCACCGAGCCTTCGCCCTCACCGTGACCCCCGAGCCCAACGCACAGGTCAGCGCGCCCAGCAACGCGCCGGTGTTCTCCTCCGACGTCGAGATCTCCGACTGACGCGCCGAGGTCGTCGCTCGCCACGCGACCGCTCCGCACGAGGTCCAACGGACGCGGAGCGGTGGTCTCCCGACTCCACATGTGTAACGTTGGAGTTACCATGCATGCGATGGACGCTCTCGGCAGCCCGCTGCGGCGCGACATCCTGATCGCGCTGCGGCGCACGCCGCTGTCGGTGGGCGCGCTCGCGGCGCGGTTCCCCGTGAGTCGGCCCGCCATCTCGCGCCACCTCAAGGTGCTCGAGGAGGCGGGACTCGTCGCGCAGCGACAAGAGGGAACGCGCAACGTCTATGCGGTGCGCGTCCAGGGTTTTCGTTCGGTCCAAGACTTCCTCGACAGCTTCTGGGACGTGGCGCTCGATCGGCTCGAAGAGCTCGCCAACGCCGAGACCGCCACCGAGCTCGGAGAGCGCGCGCGGTGATCGGTCGGATCGAGAAGACGCTCCTCCTCGCTTGCTCCCGGGAGCGCGCGTTCTCGCTCCTCACGGAGCACGCGGGAGCCTGGTGGCCCACGGATCGCCGCCACACCGGCGACCCGGCGAGCGCCATCGTCATGGAGCCCAGCGGACGGTTCTACGAGCGCGCGTCCGACGGCACCGAAGTGGAGCTCGGGGTGGTGCGGGTGTTCGAGCCTCCCACGCGTCTGGTGCTCGACTGGTATCCAGGCACCGGCCCCGCGCAGCCCACCCACGTAGAGATCGTCCTCGCGACCGAGGGGCAACGAACGCGCGTCTCCCTCACCCATCGCGAGGGCCCCTCGAGCCGCGACGCCTACGCCGACAAGGCGCCCGCCTTCGAGCGCAGCTGGCTGCGGGTGTTCGAAGCGTGGCGTGCCGCAGCCGAGGAGTGACCCATCGACGAGCGCTCCAGCGGGTTGACAGTTGGTAACATTAAGGTTACCAGTTACCCTATGAAGCGCTTCGCCACCCGGACCCTCATCCGCGCCACGCCCGAGGCCGTGTGGTCGATCCTCACCGACGTCGCGCGTTATCCCAGCTGGAACACGACGGTGACCCAGGTGGACGGAGCCGTCGCGCTCGGCGCGAAGATCACGGTGCACGCGAAGATCGCGCCCGACCAGGCGTTCCCCGTGAAGGTCACGGCGCTCGAGGCCCCACGCAAGATGGTGTGGACCGGCGGGGCCCCCATCGGCTTCCTCTTCAAGGGCGAGCGCACGTTCCTGCTCGAGCCAAGAGGAGACGACGTGGAGTTCTCGATGGAAGAGGTCTTCGACGGCCTCTTCGCGGGGCTGATCACCAAGTCGATCCCCGATCTCCAGCCCGCGTTCGAAGAGTTCGCGGCGTGTCTCAAGACACGCGCGGAGAGCGCATGAGCCGCATCCCCGGCGGCCCGTCGACGGGCGCGGGGCGCGAGCAACCCGACCAACCCGGAGCCCCATGAGACACGTCGTCGTTCGCTACCAGGTGAAACCCGAGCGCCTCACCGAGCATCGGGACAAGCTCCGGGCGGTGTTCGATGCGCTCGCCCGTGAGCCGCTGGCCGGGCTCTCGTACACCGCCCTCGCGCTCGACGACGGGCTGAGCTTCGTCCATATCGCCGCCCTGTCCACCTCGGACGGCTCCAATCCCCTCGTCACGCTCCCCGCATTTCGCGCGTTCGTGGCCGACATCGCCGAGCGCTGCCAGATGCCCCCCAGCTCCTCGGAGGGGGTCGTGTTCGGTTCGTTCATGGCCACCGAACCCTAAGAGCCCGGCCAGCAAGCCCCGAAGCCAGCGCGGCTGGTTGCGTGGCGTGGACCAGGGCAGGAACCAACCTGCGCGCGGGGTTGTCTCTCCCCCATGCGCCGCATCCTCCTGGTCGCCGTGGCCACGACCGCCCTCGTCGCGGGCGTGCGGTACGGTCTGACCACGAGCTGGCTGCCCCCGCCGGCGGTGATGGTGCGGGTCGGGGCCCATCAGGCCCCTCCCTCTGTTCTCGTGGCCAAGCCCACGGTCGATCTGCGGTACCTGCCCGTCGGCTGTGACGGCCGCGTCGTCACGGACGTCTACGGCGAGGGTCCGCGTCGCTCCGGGGTGAGAATGGGCTGCGGACCAAGATTTGGCAGAGTCTCTTACCTGGGGGTGAAGCAGGTGATGGATGACGGCCGCGCCGACCTCGAGACGTGCTGGCCCGACGGTGACGAGGCCAAGATCTCGGTACGCTTCATCATCGGCACCGACGGGAGCGCCGGCCACATCCGGGCCGGGGCGGACCCGCTCACCCGCGCCTGCATCGAGCGCACGCTCCACGGCCTCCGCTTTCCGATCCCGGACGGTGGCCCGGTGATGGTGAGCTATCCGCTGCATCGCCCCGCCCGACCGTAGGCACGAGCCGTCCGGCGCGGACGGCTCATGCGTTGATGCGCCTCAGCGGCCGTCCCTCGTCGGGAGGCGCCGGCGTGAAGGACTCGGTGTCGCCGGGAGGCAGCGTCATCCGCCCCTCGCGCCACGCGGTCTTGGCCGCTTCGATGCGCTCCAGCGAAGAGTGCATGAAGTTCCACCACATGTAGCGCGGTCCGACGGGCTCGCCGCCGAAAGCGAGGAGTCGAGCCGGCCCAGCGCTCACGACCACCGTCGGGCCCGACGCGAGCAACGCCGTCTGCTGCGCCTCGACCCGCGTTCCACCCACCTCGACCGCGCCCTCCAGCACGTACACCGCGCGCTCCCGGCTCTGGTGGGACGGGACATAGCGGCCGGTCGGCTCGAGGTGCACGTCGTGGAGGAACATCGGGGCGGGGAAAGAGACGGCGGTCTCGGCAGCCTCCGTGTCTGCCAACACGCGGATCACCGCCCCCTCGGCGACCCTCTTTTCTACCCGAGCCGCCTCGACGTGCTGAAACCCTGGGTCCGCTTCCTGCTCCTCCTCGGGGAGCGCGAGCAGCATTTGGAACATCTCGAACTTCCCCCCGAGGACGCGTAGGCGCTCGAAGCGCTCGGAGTGAACGACCCCGCTCCCCGCGATCATGAAGTTGAAGCCCCCGGGCCCGACCTCCTGGCGCGAACCGAGCGAATCGCGGTGCGTGACGTGCCCAGCCAGCACATACGAGATCGCCGCCAGCCCGTTGTGAGGGTGCGGGCGAACGTCGAAATCGGGAGGCAGCGCCCCGGGCGCCACCTCGAAGGGTAAGACGTGGGCCACCACCACGAAGGGTCCGACCGCGCGCGGCCGGTCTTCGGTGCCGAGAGGACTGGCGAGCGCGGTCTGGATGCCACCGGCCGAGTAACGTCGCGCGGACACCAGCTCTTGGATCATCCGCGACTCTTATCACCTTCAACCGGTCGGACGCATCCACTCCTCTGCGCCGTGGCTCGTGCGCACGAGGCTCGAACGCTCGTTCGGCCGCTGTTGTGGCCCGTGGCCGGCGCCACCCCTCGGCGAGCTCCACCCGAACCGAGACCTTCACCCCGCACGCTGGCCGTCAGAAGCAGGCGTCGGCCCACGCCCAGACGGTGTCGACCTTCACCGGGTGGGCGGCCCCGAGCTCGTAGCGGTTCGACGCCTCCTCGCAGCCCGGCCATTTCTCGACCGTCCCCCAGTCTCCTCGCGTGTACTTGTAGAAGAGCTGCTCGCCGCGGGGGACGTCGACGGTCACACTGGCCCGATCCGCGCCGGGTCCCCAGGTCATCGGCACGTGGGCCCACCCGTTCGCCGACGAGGCGAGGTGGATGGGCGTGGTCGTGGGCGTCCCCGGTGGGACCGTCACCACGAACCGCATCGGGACCGGCGGCCGGGGCTCCGAGATGGTCGGGTCGAAGCCAAACGCGAGCTCGAAGCTCGGCCGATCCGCGATGACGACGACGAGCGACCGATCCGCGGCGTCGTAGAAGAAGCCCTCGCCCGCGCCCAAGAGGGCCTCTTCGCTCGCGAACGCGGAGAGGGGCTCACCGTCGAGCGTGACGCCGCTCGCTCCGTGATCCACGCGCCGCACCCTCATCACCACCGGCCGGGACGGCGGCTGATGCGCCCCCTCCCGCGCGGCTCGCAGCACGGCGCCGCTCGCGGTTCGCTCGAGCTGGTACGTCGTGCGGGCGAAGGCGCCCCCCTCGTAGGCGAAACCGTCGCCGGCGTCCTCGTACAGCGAGAAGGTCGACGCCACCTCGGCGGGGTAGAGGTCGAGGAAGAGCGGATCGAGCGGGAGCTGATCGCTCCACTGTCCCCGCGGCCCGCGGGCGACGATGCCACCCTCACGCACGAACATCGGCAGGGCTCCGAGCGTGAGCCCCACCTCGATGGTCGCGGGCCCCTCGTAGATGGCGCCCGAGCGCAGCTCGAACCAGCGCCCGGCGGGGAGATAGACCGGCCGGCTCGTCGCGCCCTCGCCGAGCACCGGGGCGGCCATGAGCCAGGGGCCGATCATCGCTTGGTCGTCGAGCGCGTGCGTGGCGGGGTCGCCTTGGAACTCGAGGACGAGGGGTCGCAAGAGGGGCAGTCCCGTCCGCGTCGCCTCCTCCATGAGGCTGTACCACGTGGGGAGCAGCTCGTAGCGGAGGCCGATGTACTGGCGGCTGATGTCTTCGACCTCGGTTCCGAACTGCCACGGCTCCTGCGAGGGGACGCCGCTCGTCACGTGGCCGCGAAAGAAGGGTGAGAGCGAGCCGAGCTCGAGCCACCGAGCGAACAGCTCGGGGGTGGCGCCCCCCGAGTATCCGCCCACGTCGCTGCCCACGAAGGGTACGCCCGACAGACCCATCCCGAGCAGCATGGGGAGGGTGCCAGCGAGCACCGGGAACGTGCTCGGCGCGTCACCCGTCCACACCGCCGCGTAGCGCTGAATCCCCGCGTAGCCCGCGCGGCTGAGGACGAAGGGCCGGCGATCCGGCGCCGCCGCGCGCATCCCCTCGTAGGTCGCGAGCGCCTCGTTCAGCCCATACACGTTGTGCAGCTCGCGCATCGTCGTCGCCACGCCGTCCCCTGCGGCGACGAGATCGTTGGGCACGGTCCCGCCGGGTCCGATGAAGTCGGACGGCTCGTTCATGTCGATCCAGAGGCCGCGCACGCCGTGATCGAGCGCCCGCGGCACCAAGCCCGCCCACCACTGTCGCGCCTCGGGGCTCGAGAAGTCGGGGAAGACCGCGGGCCCTGGCCACACCTCGCCCACGTAGGGCCCCTCGCTGGTGCCGAGGAAGTGACCACCGGCGAGACCGCTCGTGTAGATCTCCCAGGCGGCGTCGACCTTGATCGCCGGGTCGACGATGACGACGGTCTTGAAGCCTTGCCCCGCCAGCTCGGAGACCAGCCCGCTCGGATCGGCGAAGCCCACCGGGTCCCACGTGAACGACCGAAATCCGTCGAGGTGCTGGATGTCGAGCCAGAGGCCGTCGGCGGGGAGCTCTCGGGCGCGGAGCTCGGCGGCCACCGCGGCGATCGTCGTGTCGGGGAAGTATCCCCAGCGGGATTGGTGATATCCGAGCGACCACCGCGGCGGCAACGGCGGCTTCCCGGTGAGGCCCGCGTAGCGGGCGATCACGTCGCGCATGTCCGGCCCTGCAAAGATGTACTGGTCGAGCTCGCCGGCCTCGGCGGCGAGCACATACGCGTCGCTCGCGCTCGCGCCCATGTCCATCTCGAGGCGGTGCGTGTTGTCGAGCAGCACCCCGTAGGCGGTCGCGCCGCGCAGCCCCACGAAGAACGGGATACTCTGGTAGAGGGGATCGGCGTCGGGCGCGAAGCCGCCGTGCTCGGCCTCGTAGGCGTCGGTGTTCCAGAAGGTCATCGAGCGGCCGCGTTTGTCGAGGGGTCCGGTGCGCTCTCCGAACCCGTAGAAGCGCTCGTCCGGGACGACCCGCCGGATGAGACCGCGCGCCTGCTCGCCGAGCGGCCCGCCACGGACAAGCCCGCCCTCGGGCGGGTCCTCGCTGAGGACGGTGCCGTCGGCGGTGATCACCGTCACGCCGCAGCGGCTCAGGCTCACCCGCACGGTGAGCGCGGCCGTGCAGAGCCCGACCACGTCGTCGCGGATGCCGATCGCAGCGTCCACGGCACTGGCTTGGGCGGTGACCGCGTACGAGGGTCGGACGGAGGGCTCCTCGCCCTCGATCACGTAGCGGAGGCGCACGATCTCGGGCGCCACCGCGCTCACCCGAAGCTCGACGCCGTCGCAAGCTACGAGCGCCGTGCGCCCTTGCTCCTCGACCCCATCGTACGGTGCGTCGAACACGGAGCCGTCCGGACACACGATGGGCTCCGTGGGGCCTTGACCGCCACCTCCGCCGCTACCGCCACCCGCCCCGCACCCCGGGCAGGGAGGCAGCGGCGCCCCAGGCTGTGGGCCGACGTCACCACAGCCGGGTGCGACGAGCAGACACCCGACGAGCCAGCTCGCGAACCGCGCCATCCCCGAAGCCTACACGTAACTCTTTAGTGAGTCACTATCCAGCCACGAAGAGCCCACGGACACGGCGTCCGTAGGACGCTGGTTCGCGTGGTGTCTCAGCGCGTCGCGCAGTGCGCCGTCGAGCGAGAGAATCGGTCTCGTCAGCGCTCCATGCGCCACCGCCGGGGCAGCGCCTCCGCGCCCCGCCTCACTCCACCCCGCCGCACAGATTGCTGCTCAGGCCCTCAGCTCTCGGTGCCGGTCTGAATCACCGCACCATCGATGGTGACGGTGTAACGCTTCGTCGGCGACGTCCCGAATTGATGGACGGAGAGGAACCGCCAAGGAGCATCCTTCTCTGGGCTCTCGGTCGCGTAGTAGAAGAAGGCATCGAGGATCCCCTCGAGCCCGTGACGTTGGTACTCCTCGAGCTTGCCCGTGGATTTGATGAGAGCCGCCATGGGCCCCTCGATACGCAGCTTGTTGGCACAGGTGGGCTTGCCGCTGTCGTCGAACACGACGAGCTCGGCGTCGACCACACCGGGCACCATCTGGCACGACCGGCCAGCAGGGGTCTCGCGGCAGTGTGCCATCTCTGGCGCCTTCACGGCTGTCGGCTTGAACAAGGCGACCGCTGTCACCCACTCGTAGGGCGGCTTCTCCCACCGCTTCTGGTCCTCGGGAGGAGCCGTCTCCCACGCGGCGCGCTCGATCGACTGGAGGAAGAACTCCTTCCCGCCGACGTCGAGCCCGAGCCCGGTCCCCACCAGCGGTGCGTCCGGTGCGGTGGGAGCATAGAGCCGCCGAGCCGTGTTGTAGGCGAGCACCAACACGCCCTTCTGGTCCGGCCGGCAGCGCGCCACCGGCGAGGGGTCCGCCGGAAAAGTCTCCACCGCGGTCTTGAGCGCCGCGCGCTTCGCGGCGAAGGGGCCTGTCGTCCGCCAGTCGGTCTTCGCGGGCTTCGGCGCCGCAGCCTGCTCGTCAGCGGCCTGGCAAGCGATCAGTGTCAGCGCGAGCAGCGCGGCGCGGGGCATCCGGCGATGATAGCGTGGGGTGGGCCCGTCGTCTGCTCGACTAGCTCCCCATCCGCCTTGGCGCGCGCCTCATGGCGGTCACACCGTGCGAACATGCACCGTATGGACCTCGAGGTCGTGTTCACGATCGCCAACTTCAGCACCACGCCGGCCTGGCTCTCGCTGCTGTTCGCGCCCCGCTGGCGAGGGACGGAGCGCCTGGCCCACTCAGTGCTCATGCCGCTCCTCCTCGGCGTCGCCTACGCCCTCTTGCTCTTCACCGACATGGGCGACGGCGGCGACGCGAGCTTCTTCAGCCTGGCGGGCGTGATGGCGATCTTCGACAAGCCACAGACCGTCATCGCCGCTTGGATCCACTACCTGGTCTTCGACCTCTTCGTCGGCGCGTGGGTCGCTCGCGACGCGGGCAAGCGCAGCATTCCCCATGGCCTCATCGTGCCGTGTCTCCTCGGCACCTGGTTCTTCGGCCCCGTCGGCCTGGGCGCTTACCTGTCGCTCCGCCTCGCCAAGCACCGAGCGCTTTCACTCCGCGAGCCACCGCACTGAGCGAGGCGCGGCGCGCGAAGACCCCGCGAAGAGGGGTGGCGTTCGTACGGCGCTCCCACGCGAAGTCGACCGCATCGTCGATGAGTACGACCGAACCGAACAGCGACGTGAACACTATTCGGCCACGCAGCACACGGTGATGGGCGCGGTGTTCTCCACCGAGCCCATCGCCACGGGCGGCTCGGCGCCACACGTCTCCCCCGACACCGTGCCGGTCGCGGTGAGCTGTGCCGTCGCCCACGGCGAGCCGTCGGCTGGCTTGCAGGTGTCCACCGCGAGCGCCTGACAGCCGGTGCAGTTCGTCGAGCACACCTCGAAGGCGTAGCCCACGCAGCTCCCGGTGGCGGTCTCGCAGCTGCAGGAGCACCCGCGCTCGTCGTCGAACGAGGCGGCGAGCACCGTGCGCTCGGCGTAGGGGCCGAATGGGCAGCCGACGTCGCCCGCTCGCCAGATGCAGGCGCGACAGGACGGCACCTGCGGCAGACACGGACCGTCGTCGCACGCGGCCAGCGACTCTCCCGGCGCGCAGATCCTCGCGAACGACGGGAACGCCGGCGGCCGCGACGTGACCTCGCCCACCCCCTCCGCACAGGCTGCCGGCGTGTAGGTCACGCGCGGGCGGGCGGCCTGGGCGAGGCCGATGGTCGTACAACCCGAGAGCGTCACCGTGCCGCTGTCCATCGCTGCGCAAGAGGTGGGAGTCGCGATCGACGCGGTGCAGCTGCCCGGCGTCGCGATCGTGCAGGAGCAGTCGCCGCACACGGCTGGTCCGCCCACCGCGCCGTGGTGGCCCGCCGCGAGCTCCGTCGGCCACGCTGCGCCGCAGCTGGCGCCGGGCTGCGCGTCGAGATCCACACACGACGGCCCCTCCCAGCCGTCGTCGGGGGGTGGAGCGCACTCGCAGGTCGTACCCCCGCCGGGTCCCGTCGTCGCGGCCGCGTCCCCGGTGCCCCCTCTGCCGCCTTCGCCACCTTCGGCCCCCGCGCTCGCGCGCGGCTCCCCCTCCTCGATGCCCAGGATGGACGCACAGCCCGCCAAGCAACAGGCCAGCGCGAGCAGCGATCGAAGAGAGCTCACCAGAGGATGGTAACGCCTCGCGCCGCAAGCTCGAAGTGGGATCTCGTGGCGCCCACTGGGTGCTCCCGCGCGGCGGGTCTCACTGTGGCGTGGGCATGGGTGGCCGCGGCTGGGCGGCGCGCCAGTTGTTGGCGGCCTGGGTGACGACCGGCATGCGCACGTTGGCCGGGGGGTGGCTCATGATGAACGCGAAGAGCAGATCGCCGCCGCTCTGCTGCTCGAACGACGCAAAGAACGTGAGGGTCATCGTGGCCCCCCCCTCGGTCCACTTGTAGCCGCTGTGACGCGCGCCTGCGTTGAGCAGGTTCTGGGTGCCGTGGGTGTCGGCGGCGAGCTCGAAGGGCTGGTTGAAGATGGGCACCCGACCGGACAACAGGTTCCCAATCTGAACCAGCGGGTGGGGGGTGCCCACGCAGCCGGTGTGGCCCAGGTAGTGGTGAGCGATCTCGTGGCCCATCACGAACGCGAGCTCTTCCGCGAAGAGCTCGTGTTGGCGGGCCACCTTGCGCGCCTCGGTGTCCTGGGTGGCGTCGAAGAAGGTCTGCGGCGGGTGGGGCACGGCCTGTTCGGGCTTCATGTTCTCGGTGAGGAAGCGCAGGTACTCGTCGAACTTCTGCGTCCCGAAGAGCTCGTCGGTCGCGCGGGCGCGCGCGAGGAACGCCTGAATGCGGAGCATCTCGTCGGAGATGGCCATCTTGGCGTTGCCGCCCTTGCAAGAGGCGAAGGCGTTCACGAAGCCGGGCTCGTCTTCGGTAACCAGCGGGACCGTCTCCATGAGGGTGCGCTCGTGATCCGGGAGCGCAGCCACGAGCTCGCGCATCACGTCTTCCGCCGACTTCCGGAAGAAGGCGAGATCGACGAGGTTGATGGGATCATCCATCACCGGTGGCACGACGACGGGGGCCACCGGCGGCTCATCGGAGCAGCCCACGCTCCCGAGCCCAACAACCGCGGCCAAGACCCAACCCAAAGAGCGCTGCGCTGTCATGTGATCCGCCCATGGCTACCGCGGTTATCGGCTTCTCGGCAAGCGCGCAGATGAGCGGCGCAGGCGGGCAGCACGGAAACTCGCCGCGCAGCCCCGCGCCACGGGTCGCTTTCGCCCTCCGCCAGCGCCTCTCGCCCTCCGCCGGCGCGAGGTGTCAGAGATCGCAGGCGCCGGTGGGATTGCCGGTGATGGGGTGATCGCAGGGTGCGCACAGGTGATTGGATGGGCACCCCTCCTGATCGAGGACGAAGCTCTCGAGGAGGCCTTGCACCGCGGGGAGGCACTGGGGCAGGCACACGCCCGGGCCGTCGCCGAGGATGTTGCCGTCCACGCAGCTCAGCGGGCTCTGGTTGGGATCGAGGAACACGTTCGGCACGCAGAGCCGCTCGCCCTCGTTCTGTGCGCAGTTGTCCTGGCTCAGCTGATCCGCCTTGTCGCCCACCAGCTCGCTCGGCAGGCACACGCCGTCACCGCTGCAGCAGCTCGCGATCTCCACCGGCTCCTCCACGGGCCCCGGGTCGCACGACTGCTCGCACGCGCCCGTCGGCGCCTGGGTGAACGGGTCGAAGCACGGGACGCAGGCGTCGCTCGCCGCGCAGGTGCTCTGGGGCAAGGAGTCGGCCTTCGCGGCCACGCTCGGGAGGCACTTGGACAGACAGCGACCCTCCGCGCCGAACACCGACGCACAGGTGTCGGGGATGAAGTTGCCGCGGGTCTCGATGATGATGTTGGGCACGCAGGCGTTGTCGGCGTCGCAGTCGGCGAAGCTCGCGAGCTTGTCGGCGGGCAAGAGCACCTTCGGGATGCACGCCGCGCCGCCCGCGCTGCAGCTCGGGCAGGAGGGGAAGCCCGTCGGATCCACGAGCGGCTCGCCCACGTGAGGACAGACCGCCTCCTCCTCCTCGGACGGCTCCTCCTCGTCGACGGCCGGCGTTTGTTCCTGGTTCGGATCGCCTTCGACGACGACCTTCTTGCCGGGATCGGCGCAGGCACCGATGAGGAGGGCAAACATGCCCAAGCTCGCGACGACGTGGGCGACGGTTCTCTGCATGGGACTCGTGGCGGCGAGGGTGGAGCGTGCGTTGGTTAGAAGGTGTAGTTGAAGTTGTAGTGGGCGCACGTGTCGGGCTCGGCGTCGGGCTCGTCGATGCGCGTGTACACGTTCAACAGGTCGTCGGAGCCATCGCAGCCGAAGAGGCCCACCCCGACGTCGAACGGCGCGGTGTGACAGCACCCTTTGAGTCCGCCTTGGGTGTCGGCGGTGGAGCCGTCGTTGCAGCTGACCGTGTCGGGCGACATCCCGTCGACCTGGCACTCGACGTACTTGCACACGCGCAGGGTGTGCCCCGCCGACACGGCCCAGTCGCGGGCCGGGTTCACGTTGCATCCCAGCTCGTCGGCGGTCTGGACGTAGAGGTACCAGTCGACGTCGTCGGGACCATCGATGGTCCCCTGGGTGCTGAGATCGTCACAGTCGCTGCCGCCCGCGATCTGGGTGGCCGTCTCCATGGTCTCGTTCCCCTCGGCCACGCCCTGATCGGCGCAGGTGTCTTCCCCGCCCCCACCCCCCGCGGAGGAGGTGCTGCCGGTAGCGCCACCTTGGCCCGAGGACGACGTGGTCGCGCTCGAGGTCGCCGTCGTCGCCCCACCCACGCCGGCGCTCGCGCCGCCGCCGACGCCGGTGGTGCTCCCCACCGTGGTTCCCCCCGCCCCGCTGGGATCCGTGCAGCCGACACAGCCAGCGCCGATGAGGAGCGCCGCGTACATCATCCAAGGTTTCATGGTGTTCCCGTTCCCGCGAGGTCGCGAGGCGGCGCGAAGTGCGACGCCCTGACCTAATGTATGCAACGCACATACCGTTCATCACAGGCAACCCTCATCGACGACGACGAGTGATTTTAAAAACTTGGAGCACTCGGCATGGACTCCTGGCGATCCAATCGAGCAGCGCAGGCCCCATGCTGGGGGGCTCGGTGGTCACGCTCCAGCCATCCCGTCGACGAACGGGTTACAGTGCTCCGGTGAGGATCTCGACGTGGGGAGCGAGCGCGTGAGGGGCCGGCTGTTCGTCGGCGGCGCGGCCGTGACGCTCGCGCTGCTCACCGGCTGCCCGGATCCCGACGCGAAGTTCGCCGACTTTGTGCAGCGCCACGGCGACATCTACGGCATGGGCACCGGCGGGCAGGTGGGCGTCGGCGGCGGCTGCGCCGTGCCGCTGGCTGGCGAGCTCGACGGGCAGTACCTGTTCTCGCTCGTGGCCAAACAGAGCCCGGGCAAACCCGCGCCTCTCCGCGCCACCCTCACCACCAGCGCTGGAACGAGCGGTCTCCAGTTTGCGCTCGAGCTCTCGCCGCTGAGCGCGGACGACCGGGTCACCGCGGTAGGCGCGCCGTTCGGCCTCGGCCCGTTCGACGTGGGCAGCGATGGCACCTTCGAAGCCGACTGGGGCACGATCACCGTGCCACGCGAGACCAACCCGATCTCGGACAGCGAGCTCACGGCCGAGGTGCAGCTCCTCGGCACGCTCTGCCCTGGCGCCTACTTCTGCGGCGTGGCCAATGGCACCATCCTCATGCCCGTGATGTTGTCCATCGACGGCTCGAGCTGGACGATGGAGAGCCTCGACACGTTCACCGAGCCCCCGAAGGTGAACTGCGCGGGCGATCTGGCCGACCCCCTCTGAGCGTGCAAGCGCGCCATGCAGAAGCTCATCGTCGCCACCACCGCCGCCGCCGCGCTCGGCGGCTCCCTCGACGCGGCGGCGTCGGGGCTCAGCACCGCCCGCTTCGGCGGCGAGCACGGCCACCCCACCACCGACAACCCGACCGCCATCTATTACAACCCGGCCGGCATCGGGCTCAGCGAGGGGATCAACGTGTTCGTCGATGGAAACCTCGCGTGGCGCATCGCGACCTACGAGCGCCCCGCGGTGTGCCCCCCCACCACCGAGCCCAGCGCCTGCGACGCGACCCCCTCCAACAACGAATACGGCGAGGCGTCCGACGCCATCGGCGCCAACTACGGCAAGGCCGCGCTCACCAACGTGGTAGCCGCGCCGATGGTTGGGGCCACCGCCAACATCCCGCTCGGGAGCGACTACCGCCTCGGCTTCGGCGCCGGCTTCTTCGTGCCGTTCGGCGGCACCTCGAGCTGGGATCGGAACGAGGCGTTCGACGACCACCCGCGGTTCCCGGGAGCGCGGGACGGGGTGAACCGCTGGTGGTCGATCGACGGCACGCTCCGCTCGATGTTTCTGTCGGGGGCCCTCTCGTTCTCGATCCACGAGCTGGTGCATCTCGGGCTCTCGGGCGGCGTGGCCTTCTCGGAGGTGAACACCGTGCGCGCCAAGGTGCTCGACAACTCGAACAACCTCGCGCGCGAGGGGCGGGCGTGGGTGGACGCGTCGGACGTGAACGCGCACCTCGGGCTGGGCATCGTGGTCACCCCGTTCAAGAACGACGAGCTCCGGCTCGGCCTGAGCTACCAGATGCCGGTGGGCTTCGGCGGCATCACGATGGAGGGCACGCTGTCGATCCACGACGGCACGCCGGGCGGCGTGTCCGAGAGCGAGGTGGAGCTGCACCACGTGTGGCCCGACGTGTTTCGACTCGGCGCGGCCTACAAGCCGCTGACCGAGCTGGAGCTGCGCCTGTTTGGCGACGTGACGCGCTGGAGCTTGTTCGAGGACCAGTGCATCACCGCGGTGGGCGCGGAGGCGTGCCGCGATGGCGACGGCAACCTCGCTCCCGAGGTGATCCTGAACATCCCGCGGGACTGGGACGTGGGCGTGAGCGTGCGCGCGGGGGCGAGCTACTGGGTGCACGACGACGTCGAGCTCTTCCTCGGCGTAGGCTACGACTCGAACGCGGTGCCCGACGAGACCTTGGAGCCAGCGCTCACCGACTTCGACGACGTGAGCGTAGCCCTCGGCGCCCGCCTTCGCGCGACCGACTGGTGGGCCCTGGCGATCTCCTACACGCAGATCTTCTACGTGCCGCGGGACACCACGAGCACCTCGAAGACCGCCGCGCCCCCCGACCCGAAGTCGCTCGGCCCCGACGCTGGCGGCACCTACCAGCAGGCGCTCGGCTTCGCGAACCTCAACATGCAGTTCTCGTTCGATCCGTTCAGCGATCCGGCGCGCGTCGACGAGCCCGCTGCGAACGCGGGACGGGAGTGACGCGCTCCCACGTCCCCGAGCTCAGCGCTTGGGCGCGACGGTGTACGCGGTGTCGAAGCTCGCCTCGACGCGGGTGCCGTGATCGTCCTCGACCCGCACCTTGCCCCGCACCTTGCCGTCCTCGAGGTAGGTGATCTCGCCCTCGCCGCGGCCGTTGATGAGGCCGATGTGCTCGTCGCGGGCGTGGATCCCCACCGAGAGTTTGTTGCTCACGCCGAGCACCCCGCCGACGGGATAGGTGCCCACCGCGAGCGGCCCCTTCGACGCGAAGTTGAGCGTGATGCGGCGGTGACCGTCTTTGCTCGGATCGGGCAAGTAGTCGCCTCGCTGTCGATCGTAGTTGGCGAGGTGCACGATGAGCGCCACGTAGTCCTTCGCGCCCGTGGACAGCGAGTGCTGCGCCGCCTCGACGTGGGCGAGCGCGAACCCGTCGCTCCCGACCCGCTTGCTGGCGAAGGTGATCGCGTTCTCCGCCCTTGGCTCGGCGGCGGGCGGCGGCTCGGGGGCCACGCTCGCGCTCGGGGCGGGCTCCGCCGAGCCCGCGGCCACCGCCGGGCCCGCGTCGCTCGGCGCCTCGGCTCCCCCTGCGTCGCAGGCGCACGCGCCGAGCGCCGCCACCACGAGCCACACTCCGTTGGTTGCGTTCAACAGAACCTCCGAGCCGACGATAACGCAGTGAGGTCGCACGCGCGACCTCGCGATAGGGGGAGGAGGCGGGGTGCCCAGGCGGAGCGGCACGTCCAGACAGGTTGACCGGGCTGCGCCGAGGCGGGTCATGTAGCATGCCCGCCGATGAGGGCCTCGCCCCAGCCGATCTCCAACGCGTGCGCGCGCACGACCGGCGAGCGCCGGTGGGGGGTGGTGGCGACCCTCGCCGCGTGGTTGCTCGGCGCCGCGCCCGTCGCCGCCGAACCGAGGCCGAGCGAGCCAGAGCCCACCCGCAGCGCGAGCGACGACGAAGGGGAAGGCGAAGACGCGGCGGTGGTAGATGTGCACGCGCCGCGCTCCGACCGTGGGGGCACGCCGGGGCGAGCGAGCTCGAAGGTCGACCGCATGGAGCTCGATGAGGAGCTACCGCGCTCGGCGCCCGATGCGCTCCGCTACGAGCCCGGAGTGTTCGTGCAACAGACCGCGCACGGCCAGGCGTCACCCTACATTCGGGGGCGCACCGGACAGCAGACGCTCCTCTTGTTCGACGGCGTGCGTCTCAACAACTCCACCTTTCGCCAAGGTCCCAACCAATATTTCTTTACCGTCGACGCCCAGACCGTGCACTCGCTCGAGGTGACACGCGGCGGCGCCTCGACCCGCTACGGCACCGACGCCATCGGTGGCGTGATCGAGGCCCACCCCATGGAGCCTCGCACCGAGCTCGGCCGCGGGTTTCGCGTCCGACCGCGGGCGCTCTTGCGCTTCGGCTCGGCCGACGAGGAGCTCGGCTTCTACAGCCAGCTCGACACGCAGATCGATGACGCGCTCCGCTTTCGCGTGGGTGCCGGCGCTCGCAACGTGGGACGCCTCGAGAGCGGCGGCCCGGTGCTCGGCCCCGGCGACGGCCGGCCCGCCGAGGTGCCAGCGTTCGACGACGACGGGCGCACGCAGCTCGGCACCGGCTTCCGCGAGATGACCGGCGATGGCCGCGTCGTCTACGGCCTCGGTCCTGGTCGACGCCTGGTGGCGGCCACCTATCTCTATCGCCAGTTCGACGCGCCGCGCACCGACAAGTGTCCGCCGCCGTTCGCCCCCATCTCCGAGTGCCTCACCTACGAAGAGCAGTTTCGTACCCTCGCCTATCTCGCCTATCAGGGCGATCTCGGCGCCGCCGGGCGACGGGCGCGGATCACCCTCTCCTACCAGCGTCAGCACGAGCGGCGCCGCTACGATCGGCCGGCCGCCTTCGTCGTGAACGGCGGGCGCGACGACGTGGACACCTTCGGGCTCGCCGCCACCTCGACGCTCGCGCCCATCCACCTCGGCCCCAAGGTGCCCGTCACCCTCACCTACGGCGGCGACGTCTACGTCGATCACGTCGACTCCACCGCGTGGACCGAGTTCACCGACATCGACGTGCTCACCTTCCAGTCGCGTGGACAGTACCTAGCGAGCTCCACCTACGTGCACGGCGGCCTGTTCGTCGACGGTGAGGTGGGCCTCGGGGAGCACGTGTTCCTCCGCGCCGGCAGCCGCGTAGGCGGCGTACGCGCCGACGCGCCTCGCGATCCGGAGACCGACTCCGTCGCCGTAGGTCGGTCGTGGCCGGCGCTGGTCGGCCGCGCCGGCGTCGAGGTTCGCCCCATCCCCGAGCTGTCGTTCCTCGGCCACGTCGATCGCTCGTTTCGTGCCCCCAACCTCGACGATCTCACCGCGCGCCAACAGACGGGCCCCGGCTTCCAGTTCGAGAACGCGGGCCTCGAGCCCGAGCGCGCGTTGAGCCTGGAGCTCGGCGCGCGCGTGACCACGCCCCACGTGGAGGCCGACGTGTGGGCCTTCCGCTCCCACGTGCAGGGGGCCATCGCCCGAGCCCTCCGCGACGAAGGCGACTGCCCGGCCGGCCTCTCGCAGTGCCTCGCGTCGTGGACTCGCCTGCAACTGGTGAACCTCCCCGGCGTGGCCATCATCCAAGGGTTGGAGGGCTCCGCGCGCGCGCGCCTGCCGTTCGGCTTCTCCCTGCGGGCCACCGTCGCGCTCACCCACGGCGAGGGACCCAACCCCGAGCCGCGCCCCCCCAACGCGGCGACGCCCTACGAACAAGACGTGCCCTTGTCGCGCATCCCGCCGCTCAACGGCAGCGTCGCAGCCCGCTGGCACGGAGACCTCGGCCTGTACCTCGGGGCCGCGCTCCGCTGGGCGACCCTCCAGGATCGGCTCGCGCCGAGCGATCTCGGCGACGCACGGATCCCCGCCGGCGGCACGCCGGGCTTCGCGGTGGTCGATCTGCGCGCCGGCTACCGCCTGAGCGACAAGCTCCTCGTCGCGCTCGTCGTCGAGAACGTCGGCGACAGCGCCTACCGCCAGCACGGCTCGAGCCTCAACGGCGCCGGTCGCGGCCTCCGTGCCCAGCTCCAAGGGGGCTTCTGACGCGTTGGCTGTCGTCGCGGAGACCGTGCGCTATGCTGTCTTCGCCATGCTGACGGAGACCCCCCCTCGTCGGCCGCCCCCGAGCGCCGCGTCCCGCCCGAGCCTCGCTCCCTTCCTCGTCCTCGCCACGCTGCTCGGCGCGCCCGGTTGCAAAGGGGATCCGGATCCGAAGCCCGGCGCCGGCGGCGGCGACGGCGTCCCTGGCTGCCCCGCCGACGAATCCATCGAGGTGACGGATGGCGAGGGCTGCGCGCCCGACGCCGACGACTACCAACCGCGGGACGACGGCTCCGCGAACGACACGTGGCCGGCGTGCATCTCCGACGACGGCGTCTATCACCCGATCGAGTCGAACATCTCCACCAACGCCCGCGTCGCCGCCTTCGAGCAAATGGCCACACGCCTCGGCTTCGGGACCGGGGCTGCGCCCGCGCCCCAAGCCTTCATCGACGCACGCGTCGCCTACACCGAGCCCGAAGGGCTCGACTCGCGCGTGTCGCGCCGCGAGGACGAGCACTACCCGCCGGCGCCTGCGAGCTGTCGCGATCTGTCCGCCGACGAGCTCGCGAGCCACCCCGAACGCTGCGTCGGACCGGCGCGGATGCAGCCCCTCCTCAACGAGGCCCTCGCCGCCGGCGCCCAAGGCGAGGAGCCTGCGCTCAACGCGGCGAGGGTGGAGGCGGCGCTCCTGTGGTTCTTCTACGTGTCTGCCTACAAGGAGGCCGTCACCTGCAAGGACACCGCGAAAGACTGCGACTCGTCGTCCGCCTATTACGCAGGCACCCAGGCCCGCTCTCCGGCCTTCGGCTTCGCCCGCTACGTCGAGGCCCGGAGCCCGCAGGCCCACGCGGCCACCTGGGACGCGATCCTCGCCGTGCGCTGCTGGCGCGATCTCGACAACCCAGGCGGCACCGCCATGGACGACGCGCTGCATGGGAGGGCGCTCGCTCAGCTCGATCGGGCGCTCGATCGCGGCCTCGCCCTCATCGTGCGCCAGCGCCTCTCCACCCTCCCCTGCGACACCGCCTGGGAGTCGCTGAAGATCCTGGGCCCGGCCCTCGATCGGGCGGCGACCGCTCGTGACCCGGGACAAGCGGCGATCCTCCGCGACGAGCTCTCGGCGAGCTCGAGCGCCGAGGTCGACGTGGCCACCGCTACCGCCGCGCTCGACGCGTTGTTCCCCTGTCCCTGACCCCAAGGGCGAGCGGCGCCGAGCGGCGCGCTGGTTGAGGGCTGCGCCCGCACCTCCCTCCCGAGCGTTGCCTCGGTCACGCGCGGGTGGTTTTACGGAGGTGCGATCGCACCCGATCCCCACTATAGGGAGCCTGGGGCAATTGCGATGAGCGTCTCCCTCGGCATCGATGTGGGCACCACCTGGTGCCGTGCGTGTTGGCTCGCCGGCGGGGCGATGCGCGAGCTCGCGGTGCCCACCGTGGTGGCGCTCGATCCTCGAGATGTGCTCGTGGCGGGCCCGGAGGCGCTGGCGATCGCGGGCCGCAGCCCCCACCGGGCCATCCCCTTCGCGTTCCGCCTGCTGGGCCGCAAGCTCTACGGCCCCGAGGCGACTTGGCTCGCCGGCGCGAGCCCGGTGGAGCTCGTGCCCAGTGACAACGGCGACGCGTGGGTGCGCCTCGGCGAGCGGCGCGTGAGCCCCGAAGAGCTCATGGCCACCGTGCTCCGGCGGGTGGTGAGCCTCGCCGAGCGCGAGGCCGGGCGGACGATCGATCGGGTGGTGATCGCCGCCCCTGCGATGCTCGATCTGCCGCAGCGCCACGCCCTCCTCCACGCGGCCGAGCTCTTGGGACTCCCCGTCTTGCGGGTGGTGGAGTCGGCCGCCGCGGCCCTCTACGCCACGAGCCCACCGCCCCATATCCAGACGGTGGTGGTGGCCGACTTCGGCGGCGGCTCGTTCGACGTGTGCACCCTGCGGCGCCGCCAGACGGGGTGGTCGGTGCTCGGCGCCGATGGCGATCCGCTCCTCGGCGGCGACGATCTCGACCGCCGCACCGTCGACGCGCTCATCGGCACCTTCTACGACGCTCACGGGGCCGACCTCACCCACAGCCCCACCGCGCTCTACCGCCTCCGTGCGTTCGCGCGCGACCTCCGCCACCGCGCCGCTACGAAGGAGAAGCGCGAGCCGGTACATATCCCGAGCATCGCCCACGTCGACGGAGCGGACGTCGATCTCCACCATCCGGGATTTTCGGCGAGCGAGCTCGAGGAGCTCTGGGACGAAGAGCTCGGCGGCTTCTGGCCGGCATGCGCAGGTCTGTTCGACAGCGTCGGGCTGGGGACCGACGACGTCGACGCGCTCTACCTCATCGGCGGGGCCTCGCGCTTGCCGCCGATCGTGTCGTTGTTCGAAGAGACTTTTCGACGGACACCGTTGCGTCCGAGAGGAGCCGATCTCCTCGCGGCCCGCGGGGCGGCCACCCTCGCGACGCAGGTGGGCGGAGGATTGGACGCGGTGAGGAGCTGCTTCCCCCACGCGCTCAGCGTGAAGGTGAGGGACGGCCGCGCGAGTCGGGTGTCGGCGCGAAACACGCTGCTCCCGGTGTCGGCAGGGCGGATGTTTGCGGCCGCACCCACCCACCAGCAGCTGCTCCCGTTCGAGGTGTACCAAGGCGACGCCGCGCTCGCCCGCGACAACCTCTACCTCGGCCGCTTCATGCTCCACGCCGCGCCGTCGCAACGACACTACGTCCGCTTCAAGGTGGATGTCTGCGGGCGGCTCTCGGTGGAGGCCACGGCCAGCGGCTCGGGCCGCGCGGTGCCCATAGAGGCCCGCTCCTCCGCCGGACTCTCCCCCGACGCGTGGGCCGAAATCGCGTCGCGGCTGTCCCAGCTGGAGACGCCCGTCCCAAGCGACGTGATCGACGACGAGCCTACGCTGGAGGCAGAGCAGGTGCCCAAGCGCGCCGCCGCCCCAACCCCACGCGTGCCCACGACCTCCGGCCACGATCCCCTCACCCTCGAGCCAGAGTCGCACCCGAGCTCCTCACAACGACGACGGCGCCCTCCCACGCGGGAGACGCGCACCCCGCTCGAGGCCCGTGACGGCAGCCACAGCCTCCCGGCGCGCAGCAGCGACCGACCGTCGACGTCGTCGCCCCCGTCGTCGTCCACCCTCGACGCCGAGGCCTTGATCGGCGCCACGATTGGCGAGCGCTACCTCATCCAAGGGGTGATCGCCGAAGGTGGCATGGGGCGCGTGTATCACGCCACGCACAAGATCCTCGATCGCGAGTACGCGGTGAAGGTGATCCACCCCGAGCTCGCCACGAACCCAACCCTCGTGAAGCGCTTTGTGCGGGAAGCCAAGGCGGCGGCGCGGATCAAGAGCGATCACGTGGTCGCGATCCTCGATTTTGGCGAGCTCCCCGATGGAACGAGCTACTTCGTGATGGAATATCTCGACGGCATGTCGCTCGAGCAGGCGCTCGATGGCGGGGTCATGCCGCTTCCCGAGCTCTTGAGCGTGGGGATCCAGATGGCGCAGGGTCTGAGCGCCGCGCATCAGCTCGGCATCGTGCACCGCGATCTCAAGCCGGCCAACGTGCTCCTGCTCCCCTTTGGCGAAGGCGTGCTGGTGAAGATCCTCGACTTCGGCATCGCCAAGATCCCCACCTCCGACGGCGAGGGACTCACCCTGGTGGACACGATCGTCGGGACCCCCCATTACATGGCGCCCGAGCAGGTGGGTGGCAAGGTGGACGCGCGCACCGACATCTACGCGCTCGGCACCGTACTCTACGAGATGCTCACGAGGCACCCTCCCTTCGAAGACGAGAGCCTCGCGTTGGTCCTCGCAAAGCATCGCACCGACGCCCCCAAGCGCCCCACCGACGTGGTGGGGCGGCGCTGCCCCCAAGAGCTCGAGGCGGTGGTGCTCCGCTGCCTCGAGAAGCATCCGGACGCGCGGTTTCAAAGCGCCGACGACGTGATCGCCGCGCTCACCGAGGTGGTGCAACGCCTCCCACGCTAGCAGGGGGTGACTTGGCCGACCCAGCAGAGCGTGGCTGGGAGACCCACGGAGATCGTCGCGGGAGCGGGTAGCCGCGTCTCGCGACGCAGCCTTGCTCGGAGCTTGCTGCTCGCGGGCGCCGGTGATGAGGTGAACGCATGGGCGGTGTGGGGCTCGGGAGACGTGGCGCGGTGCTCGCGGTGCTCGCGTTCCTCGCAGCGCCGAGCTCGGCGGCGCTGCCGACCAGCGAAGGCGGACCGCACGGGTCGGCGTGGCCGCTCCTCGAAGGCGAAGCCACCTGCGTCCTCGCCCTGAAGGTGGCGACGCTCGGCACCCAGGCCGGCTGCTTCGTCGACACGCCCCGACGCGGCGCGACCGGGAAGGCTCGCTTTCGCTGTCGCGGCGGCGAGACCAAGGTGGATCTCGGCGGCTTCAACTTCAAGGGGACCGTGGCCAAGGGCCGGTTCGAGGCCACCGCGAGCTCGGAGTTCACCTTCGAAGATGGCTGCGTGTGGCGCACCACGCAGTCGCTCACGGGGCGCGTCGGTGACGGTGAGCTCGACTACGCCTACCGCGAGCGAGTCGTGAAGAGCGACGGCGCCTGCGCCTCGCCTTGCACCGCCAAAGGGGCCGTGGCGATCGTCGACGGCCCGTGAGGAGCGCCTCACTCGGCCATGAACCGCTCGAGCACCGCGGCATCCACGACCTCGAGGCGTGGCTCGGTGCGCACCGCCCCCGCCTCCTCGAGGCGACGCAGCACGCGTGAGAACGTCTCGGGGCGCATCTGCAGGATCCGCGCGAGCACGTTCTTGCGGCGCGGCCACAACGCGTTCGCGCGTGTGCTCACGGAGGCCGCGGCGAGGTAGCGCGCGACGCGCGCGGTGGCGTTGCCGGCGAGCGCCACCCGCTCCGCGATGCTGAGCCGCAAGGTGCCCACCGTGGCCGCCACCAGATCTCGAGTGGGATGCGGATGGGAGGCGAGCCAGGCGTCGAAGCGGTCGCTCGAGACGAACCACAGCTCCACCGCGGTGAGGGTCCAGATCTGGTACGGCCAACGTGCGTCTTGCAGGGCCTCGATGCCGACGAAGGTACCCGCCACACGGTGCATGCAGAGCGTCTCGCGACCGCTGCTGTCGGTGAGCGTGACGAGCACCTCCCCCGACTCCAAATAGACGACGAGGCGGTCGGCGGGGTCGACCTCGACGAGGTGATCGGGCGGGAGCCGGTCACGACGCGCGCCTCCGATCGCCCCCAGAAGCTCACTTGCCGGTCTTCGACTCACTCGCTCACGAGCTTTAGTGTGAGCGCCCCTTCCATGTCCTTGACCGCCGTCAACTTGACGGCGATCAAGGCGCCTCGATCCGTCCCGTCACTATGCTCCGGGGCTGAGGATCGCGCATGACGGATGAGGGACGGAGACGGGGCGAGGGCCTCGCCGACGCCGCGCTCGAGCTGTTCGTCGCCGGCGTCGCGCACGACATGAACAACCTGTTGTTCGTGCTCACCAACAACCTCGCCCAGCTCGAGAGCGGCGCGGCCGCGGGCCGCGAGGACGCGCTCGCGAGCATGCGCGCCGCCACCGACTCGGCCATTCGTCTCACGGAGAGGCTCGCAAACACGGTGCGAACGCGCGGTGGGAACCCGAGAGAGGTGGACGCGAACGCGGTGGTGCACGAGCTCCTCCCGTTGTTGACCGCCCTCGTGGGCCCCGACATCAGCGTCGAGCTGGAGCTCACCCCGCTCTTGTCGCCGGTGCAGATCGATCGCACCTCGTTCGAGCGGGTGCTCCTGAACCTGGTCGCCAACGCCGGGGACGCGATCGCGGCTCGAGGCAGGCTCGTCATCTCCACCGGAGCCGCCGAAGACACCGCAGACTCGGGGCCGCGTTACGTAACGATCTCGGTGGCCGACGACGGGAGGGGGATTGGTGCCCACGCACTCGAGCGGGTGACCGAGCCCTTCTTTTCGACCAAGGAGGGCGACCGCTCCGGGAGCGGCTTGGGCCTCGCCATCGTCAAGCGTGTGCTCCAGGCCGTTGGCGGCAAGCTCACGATCGAGAGCGAGCCCGGCCGCGGGACCACGGTGACGATCTACGTGCCGATCGCGAACAACGTCCCAGCGTGAACCACGGTGAGGCGCGGGCTCACCTCGATGGCGCCCCGCCGCTCGAGCTCACGCAGCGCCCGCGAGAGGGTCTCGGGCCGCATGTCGAGCAGGTTGGCGATCACGTGCTTCGGCAGCACCGCGGGATCGAGGCACCCCTTCTTGACGATCGACGCGAGGAACCGAGCAGTACGCACGAGCGCGGTGCCGTGGTTCTGCACCCGCTGCTCGATCCCGTGATGCATCGCCGCGAGCGCCCGATCCATGAGCGCCGCCTGGCGCGCTTGAGTGGCGTTGGCCCAGGCACGCAGCGCCTTCGAGGGGAGCACGCACACCTCGGTAGGGACGACCGCCAAGAGCTCATAGGGCGGGGAGACCCCCACCAAGCGCTCGAGGCCGATGAACTCACCGCTCGTGGAGAGCGTGGCGAGCACCACATCCCCGTCCGCGTCGAGGATGCTCGCCATCACACACCCCGACGCGATGCAGAACACCCCGTGGCCGCCATCGTCGAGCTCGAAGCGATCCCCTGCAACGCGTCGCTCGAGCCGCGCCCCCTCGACTCGAGAGAGCTCGTCGAGCACCACGACGTCCTGGCCACCGCGAGTCAACAAGCTGATTCCTAGGCAGCCGCCAACGGCAGTCAAGGGCGTCCGCATGGGGTGACTTTTCCCTCGTGTTGTCATCGACTTTGCCGCGCTCCGGGGCGCCTCGTGGCGGCGAACCGCGCGCCGCGCGCGCTCCGACAAGGCGGCGCGGGGTCGCTCGGTCGGCGTGGCGGCATGTCACGAACGAGGCGGATTGCCACGCCCAACCCAGCTCAGCCCACGTCCAAAGGGTCGTGATCGCAGAGGTTTGCTCGCGAGCGGGACGGCACGGGTCGTGAAGTGTCGTCCGCGACGGAATCACCCCACCCATGCTCCACGATCCCGAAGCCCCCAACGAACGAAGCACCCCGCCGGGGCGTCTCCACCCGCGCACCGCCCGCGAACGAACCGCGTGGCCACGGATCCGCGGGAGCCAACAACCGGCGCGCCTCCCTGGGCGTGGCCAACGAGGCTGAGACGTGCGCTTCCCCGACCTCCCCCTCACCCTCGAGCGCGGCTGGCCGCTCGTGCTCGTGGCACTGATGGCCCTCATGGCCTTCGCGCAGGCCCGCGGGTTGTCCCAAATCGTGGCCGCCGAGCTGACCACCGACGTCGCCTCGCCTCGGCCCGCCGCCCGCGCCCCCGCCACGCCGACGTCCCCGCCCGATGCCACGCCGATCCTGAAGCGCAACGTGTTCGACTCCACCACCGGGCCCCTCACCGGGGAGCCGGCCCCCGTCCCCCCACCCGCGCTCCCGCCCTCCGAGCCGACGCCGACCATGGCTTCGGAGGCGTGCGACTTCGGCGTGGTCACGACGATCGTGGCCGGGGCGCCCGACTACGCGTTCGCGTCCATCACCACCCGCAGTGGGAAGGGTCGAATCTACGGCGTGGGCGATGCGGTCGACGATCGGACGTTGGGATCGATCGGCTGGGATCGCGTGTGGCTCGAAGGCGGCGCCGGCTCGTGCCACATGAAGCTCGGCGACACGACGGCGCGCCCCAACGCCAAGCCCCGCCCCAAGCGGCCCGCCCGGCGCTCGCGCCGCTCGCGAGCCAACACGGTCCCCGCCGAGATCGCCAACAAGATCTCCCGCGTGAGCGCGGACGAGTACACCATCGAGCGATCGGCGTTCGAGGAGGTGCTCGAGCGGCAGGCCGAGCTGATGCGCCAGACCCGCGTGCGCCCCGTCAGAGAGAACGGCGAGGTCGTGGGCCTGAGGGTCGTCGCGCGCCCCGGCACGTTGCTCCACGCGATCGGGATCCGGAGCGGCGACGTCGTCAAATCGATCAATGGCTTCGATCTCACCAATCCCCAGAAGGCGCTCGAGGCCTACGGCCGCCTGAAGACCGCCAACCGGCTCTCGCTGTCGTTCGAACGCAACGGGAAAACGCAGACCATCGACTACCGAATCCTCTGAGCCAACGCTTCGCGGTTTGCGCCGCGCCACAAGGAGCACCCATGACGCTGAAACTCGCCCACGGGCTCGTGCTCGCCGCGGTTGGCGCCACCGTCACGGTGGACAGCGGCGCCGCCCGATCCGACCGAAACGCCCCGGGGGCCGCCGAACGGGCCGCGTTGCAGCCATCGCCGCCGCCCCTGCCCCCCTTGCCCACCCAGCAGCCGCCGCGTCCCGCGCCGACGAAGCCGTCACCGCCGAAGCCCAAGCCTCCTCCCAAACCCGATCCGAAGCCGGATCCCAAGCCCAAGCCCGATCCCAAGCCCAAGCCCGATCCCAAGCCCAAGCCCGATCCCAAGCCCAAGCCCG
>CAYOAL010000026.1:18841-43621 GCA_964401935.1 uncultured Polyangiaceae bacterium | reverse complement strand
ATCCCAAGCCCGATCCCAAGCCCAAGCCCAAGCCCAAACCGTCACCCAAGGCTCGCGTGCTCGTCCCCTGACGCGGCGCGCCCAGCTCGGTGGCGGCGCGCGACGAGAGCGCTCGGGACGACCCTCGACGGGGGTCGGCGCAGCCGTCCGACCCTCGCCCGGGTGGTCGCGGTCACTGGGGCGGGGGCTCGTCGAGCAACAGCTCGATCTCTCGCTCGAGGGCCTCGAACCCGGCGGGCTCGTACCCCTCGTGCCGAAAGCGGATGACGCCGGCGCGATCGATGAGCAGCACGGTCGGCAGGGTGATCACCGACAGCGGCGGCGCGCCGGCCACCTTGCCCACGTCGAACGCGATCGTGATGCCGACGTTGTTGTCCTTGGCGAAGGCCGCCACCGGCTCCGGCGCCTCGTCGGTGGCCACCGCGACGATGGATAGACCTCGCTTCTCGTGCGCGAGCGCGAGCTCCGCGTAGCGCGGAAACGACCACAGGCACGGCTTGCACCACGTGGCCCAGAAGTCGAGCAGCACCACGCTGCCACGCGCCGCCGCGAGATCGATGGGGGCGCCGTCCACCGTGCGGAGCCTCAGGGGGGGGAGCGGCTCCCCCGACGCGACGTAGCTCCTCTCCGCTGGGGTGGTGAGCGGCGGCGGCGGTGGACCGACGCGATGGATGCGCCAGTCGAACGGCTTGTACTCGACGCGGTAGCGGCCGGCCTCGGCGCGGCTCAAGGCTGCCGCGAGCTCGCCTTGGGCGTACATGCGCGCAAAATCGAGGATGGAAGGCGCGGGATGCACGCTCCGCCGGGCGACGAGGGCCACGAAGTCGGACCGATACCAGCCGAGGATCGGTGAGAGGAAGACGCGCCGCTCTGCGTCGTCGACCGTGACGTTGTTCGCGTGGTTGATGAACGAGCGGGCCGCCTGTTCGAGCCTCCTGTCGAGCGAGACGCCATCGAGCGGGCTCGACGGGAGCACCGGACACGAGCGCGTGCCGCAGCTGATGGCGAGGAGCGCGCGCGGATCTTTGAACCGGAGGCGGATGATCGTGGCCTCGATGTCGTAAAGGCGCATCGAGCGGCTCCCCACCTCGAAGCGGAGATCGTGCAACAGACCGCGTCCCGCCCCTGCCACCCCCGACGCGGGGAGCTCGTTCATCGAGGTGAGAGGCCATCGGGCCACGATCTCGCGGATCACCAGCGCGTTGTAGAGGTTGAGCCAAAAGGCGAGCTCGCTCGCCTCGTCGGGGAAGAGCTCGGGAAACACCGACGGTGGATGGGCGGCAAGATCCTTCACGTACGCGTTGAGGGTCGCGACGTCGGCGGCGTTCGCCTTCCAGCGCGCGTAGTCGACGGCGCCGTCGATGCCGACGTAGCGCTCGAGCAGGACCGCGAGCTCGTCGTGCTGCACGGCGAGGTGCGACCACGGCGGCGCCGAGGCGCTCGGGTCCATGGTCGGCGGTGTGCAGCCGACCACGATGGCCGCTACGGCGACGAGCTTGGACAAGAGAGAGCTTGCGGCCACGACATCCTCCTCACGCAACAATTGCGCTTAATGCGCAGGGGCTGCTGGCGCGTCAGGGATTGCGCGCGACCCACACCGAACACGGCGAGCGTCTCACGACGGCCTCCGCAACCGAGCCGAGCGCCACTCGGGCGAGCCCCGTCCGTCCGTGGGTGCCGACGACCACCAGCGACGCCTCGAGCCGGGCCGCCACCTCGACGATGCCGCGGGTGGGGGAGCCCTCCGCCACCTCGGTGGTGCCCTCGGCGCCGAAGCGGGCCAGGGCGCCGGCCAGCGTCTGGTGACACGAGGCCTTGAGCTGCTTGGCGCTCTCGTCGTCGATCACGACCGCCGGCTCGAGCGCCGAGAGCATCGGGTGCGCGAGATCGAGCATGTGCAGGAGCACCAGCCTCGCGTCGCGCCGCTTGGCCTCTGCGATCCCCTGCTGCACGGCCGGGAGCGCGGGATCCGACAGGTCGGTGGCCACGAGCACGGGCCCTCCCTCTTCGCCGGAGCGGACGACGAGCACCGACACCTCCGCGTGCCGGACGATCTGGGCCGCGCTCGAGCCGAGAAAGAACGCTTCGGTCGGTTCGCGCGAGCTAGCGCCCACCACCACGCAGGCGGCGCCGAGGCGCTCGGCCTCGTGCAGCACCACACGGTGCGGCGAACCGGTCACCACGTGCACGGTGATCCCGTGCTCGTGGGTGAGTCGCTCCACCCGCGCCGTCAAGGTGGCCCGAGCCTGCGCGGTGAGGTGCGCGAGCTCGTGACCGCTCGTTCCATCGAGCGACCCGAGGAGCGCCTCGATCGGCCCCGGATCGGGGACCGCGTGGACGACCGCCAGCGGCACCCCCCGACTCCGTGCCAGCGCGTGCCCCTGACGCAGCGCCTCGGCGCCACCGGCACCGAGATCATCACCCACCAGGACCAATCCCTCGCGACTCGTCGTCTTGCTCACGTGTCCGAACCTCGCAAGCCGCATACCAGCACCCTGGAGCGTGGTCCACGCTCGGACACCGTGGCGGGGCACACCCCTTGCTTTGATCGGGCGCGTCGAACGCTGGCGCCCACCGGCGCGGGGCGAGCACGTCCCCTTGAAGGCGTGACCAGGGACAAGACCAGGGACGGAGCCATGACGGAGGGAGCCATGAGGGAAGACGCGATGACGACGAACGAAGGCTCGAGCGGAGGTGCGGCAGACAAGGGTACGACGAACGACGGCGCGATGAACGAGGGGCGGGCGAGCCACAGACCCCCTGGCAGCGCCCAGCCCGAGGAGGTCGCGCTCACCGTCGAGCGACTGATGACCCGCGTGGTGTTCGTGGTCTCACCCGAGCACAGCATCGAGGTCGCCGAGGCCACGATGCGACAAGCCGACGTGCGACACCTCGCGGTGGTCGACGACGCCGGAGCGCTCTGTGCCATGCTCTCCGACAAGGACATGAAGCTCGCGGCGCCCGACGCCAGGGTCGCCCAAGTGATGAGCCGCGACCCGGTCACCGTGTCCCTCAAGGCCCCGGCCTACGAGGCGGTCGCGCTGATGCTCCAGCACCGGTTCAACGGGCTGCCGGTGGTCGACGACGACGGCGCGCTCGCCGGGATCATCACCACCACCGACGTGATGATCCTCGCCTACGACACGCTCGCCAAGGCCGCCGAGCGACCGGGGCGGAGCCACCCTCGGCAGATCGAGGAGGAGCTGCTCGCGACCCGCGTGACCCGGCTCAAAGCGGCCCAGCACCCGGCCGCCGCGGCGGTCGCCACCGCCGAGCTCGAGACGTTCCTCGTGCAGCACTTCGCGCGAGAGGAGCAGATCGGCGGCATCTTCGATCAGCTCGTGGAGGAGCAGCCCGAGCGAGGCGTCGCCATCGCCATGCTCCGCAGAGGGCACACCGAGATCCTTGGCCTCGCGCAGCGGCTCCTCGAGGAGAACCGGCGGCGCGCCGAAGAGGGTCGCTCGACGCTCGCGCCCGGCGCCGACGAGCTCGCCGACGCCATCGCTCGACACGAAGCCGAAGAGGCCGCGGTGCTCGATCGCGCCCTCGCCTCCCCGTGACCCCCATGCCGTCGACCCAACACCACACCATCGACGTGTTGAGCGCCGTGCTCACCCCCGAAGCGCAGCGGAGTCGCTGCGCGCAGATGCCCATCCGCGATCTGGGCCACGGGGTGGACGAGTTCGGCGTGGCCCGAGCCTGGGTCGCGTTTGGCATGGGCTTGATGCGCGGGCTCTACGACGTGTGGTTTCGCGTGCACTCGGAGGGGCACCAGCACATCCCGGCGGAGGGCGCGGCGATCATCGCGGCCAACCACAGCGGCACGCTCCCCTTCGACGCCATGATGTTGTGGACCGACATCGCCCGACGCTCGACACCTCCGCGCCTCGCCCGCGTCATCGCCGATCATTTCGTGCCCAACCTGCCGTTCGTGAGCACGATGTTCGCGCGGACCGGCGCGGTGGGCGGGAGCCGCTCGAACGTGGCGCGCCTGCTCGAGCGCGGCGAGCTCGTCGGTGTGTTCCCCGAGGGCACCCCCGGGATCGGCAAGCACTTTCGCGAGCGCTACCAGCTCAAGAGCTGGCGGGTGGGTCACATCGAGCTCGCGCTCAAGCACCGCGTCCCGGTGGTGCCGGTGGCCATCATCGGCGCCGAGGAGCAGATGCCGCAGATCGGTCGCATCGCGGTGGGCTCCAAGCTGTTCGGGGCGCCCTACCTGCCGGTCACGCTCACCCCGTTTCCCCTCCCGGTGCACTACCACATCTACTATGGCGCTCCTCTCTACCTCCACGAGGTGCTCGACGCCGAGCTCGCCACGCACCCCGACGTGCTCGGCCGCGGGGCGGCGATGGTGGCCGGCTGCGTGCGCGAGCTGATCGATCACGGGTTGGCCGCGAGGAGAGGGGTGTTCCGTTGACGGCGGTGCTCGTCACGGGCGCGACCACTCCCCTCGGCGTGGCGCTGGTGAAGGGCTTGCTCGCCGATCCACAGATCGACGAGGTGGTCGCGGTGGCGCGCCCCGACGAGCCGTCGCCGGTAGGCACCCCCGATCGGCGGTATCGCTACGTGGCGACCGATCTGACGCGGGCGCGCAACCTGCGCGATCTCCTCTACGGCGCGGCGCGGGGCGTCACCACGGTGATCCACACCGCGTCCCACCGGAGCCCACGGGCGGAAGGTCCGCGCGCGCACCGCCTCAACGTGGAGGCCACACGCCTGCTCCTCGCGCTCTCGGAGGAGCACCCATCCATTCGCCGCTTCGTCTTCCGGAGCTCGTTCGACGTGTATCGCATCGATGGTCAGCAGCCCTCGATCATCGACGAGTTCGAGCCGCTCCAGCTCTCACCAGGAGCTCCGCAGTGGGTTCGCGACCGAGTCGAGGCGGATCTCACGGTGTGCACGCACACCGGCCTGTCGCGCATGAACATCGCGGTGCTCCGATTCGCCGAGTGCGTGGCCCCACGGATGGGGAGCCAGCTCCACGACTACCTGAGCGCGCCGGTGTGCTTCACGCCGTGGGGGTTCGATCCGATCCTCAACGTCATCGCCCTCGACGACATGGTGCGCGCGTTCATCGCGGCCGTGCACAACGAAGCCGAAGGCATCTTCAACATCCCCGGCGCCGACACCCTCTCGCTCTCGGAGGCGATCCGCCTGAGTGGACGCGTGGCCGTGCCCACCCTCGGCGCCTTTTTGTCGCCGCTCTATTCACTGCGCGCGCTGGTGAACGGGAGCGAGTTTCGCTACGCGCTCAACCAGAGGCGCTTTCACTGGAGCGGGGTGTTGTGTGGACGCCGCGCCAAGACCGTCCTCGGCTACGAGCCCGAGACCCCCGTGGAGTGGAAGCGCCTGGTGCCACCACCCGACGCCCTTCGCCTCGTGAGCCGCGTGCCCTGAGCACCTCGCCCAAGCTCTTTGCCCTCACCTGCTCCACTCAAGACATCACGACGAACGCTCGTCGGGCACGAGGGTGCGCGAGAGCTCGAGCAAGCTTCGATGCTCGGGCACGTTGTGGAGGAACGCCCAGCGCAGCCGGTCGTCGGCGATGCGTGCGGCCGCTGCGTGCAAGGTGTCGCAGGCGTCGCGCAACACCGCCCGCGCCTCCTCCACGCGCCCGAGTCGAAGGAGCGTCTCGGCCATCGCAGACATGATGAAGTGCTCCTCGCCATCGGCGCTCCCGTGCACCTCGAACAGCTCGACGCCGTGCTCCGCCGCTCGCTGCGCCTCCTCGAAGGCACCACGAGCCACCAGCACCCGGGCGAGCGACGCCGAGCAGATGGCCACCAAGCTCGGCCAGTCGCCGGCCATGCTGCGCGCGCGGCGGGCGGCATCCTCCGCCGCCGCGAGGTCGCCCCGCATGAGGTGAATCCGCGCCAGATACTCGGTCGCCATCGTCTCACCGCGGCCCGACCGCAGGCTCGAGAACAGGGCGATGGCGGCGAGCTCGGTCTCCACCGCGACAGCGTGGTGGTGGAGGAGGCCCTGCACCAAACCCAGGTTGTGGGCGGCGCCCGACGCGATGGTGCGGAGACCGAGGCGCTGCGCGGTGTCGAGCGCGAGCGACAGCGACGATTCGGCCTCCTCGAACAAGCCGAGGCGCATCTGGGCGTAGCCAACGTTGCTGCGCGCATAGCAGAGGTTCCGGAGATCGCCTGCCTCGTCGAAGGCCAGCATCGAGGCCGTGTCGTGGCCGAGCGTGAGCGCTAGATCCCCCGCCGCCTGGGCTTGCCACGCCCGCGCCCAGGAGAGCCAGCCTCGGAGCAGCGGGCTCTGCCGCTCAAACTGCTGAGCGCGATGCTCCGCCCGCCGAAAGAACGACCACCCCTGATCGAGATCGCCATACATCGTGAGGTAGCCCGAGGTTCGCGCGAGGGCGATCACCTCTTCCTCGGTGGCGATCATCGCGCCGGCGACCGCCTCGAGCTGGTCACACAGGTCGGTGACGCCTTCGGCACCGGCGAGGCGCAGGCGGGAGATGATGGCCAGCACGAACGCGGTGAACCAGCTCCCCGAGCCGTGCTTGAGGTGCGCGAGAGCGGCCTCGGCGGCGGCGGCGCAGGCCGCGTTGTCGGTGTCCCAGTCGTGAGCGGTCGCGATGAGCAGGTGGAGGCCACCGAGCAGCTCACCTCGCGGGCCGCAGCGCACCGCACGCTCGGCGTAGTCGATGGTGCCGCGAAAGTCGTGGCCCGCCATCGCCTTCTCCGCCGCGCGACGAAAGTGCTCCACCGCTCGGGACGGGGCCCCGCCGCGCATCCACTGCTCGGCGAGGATGAGCGCATCGGCTTCGCGATGTTGCTCGAGCCACTCGGCGGCGAGCCGGTGCGATGCCGCGCGATCCGCGTCGGACAACATGGCGTAGGCGACGTCGCGAAGGAGCTGCGCGTGGAAGGCGTAGCCCGGCTCCCCCTCGAGCTCCGCGCCGGCCCGCCGCTCGATGATCCCTTCTCCCTCCAGCCACGGGAGCCACGTCGACACCTCTTCGGCGTGCCACTGCCCGAGCAGCACCACGATGCCCGAAGGCCAGAACACCTCCCCGAACACACTGGCGGCACGCAGCAAGCGGCGCGCGGGGGGAGCGAGGCGCTCGATGTTGGCCTCCGCCGTCGACAGCACCGTCTCGGGCAGGCTCTCGTCGCGATGGTGGGGCAAGGCGGCGAGCTCGCGCATGTAGAGCGGGTTGCCCCCGCCCCGCTGCACGAGGCGCTGTACCAGCGCGGGAGTGGCCCGCGTCCCGAGCAGGTCGCCGGCGAGCTCTTGGGCCTGCTCGGGCGCGAGGCCCCCGAGCTCGATGCGCTCCGAGGCCCGCGCGAGCTCACCGAAGCGTTCCTCCACCTCGGGGCGGCCCAGCGCGAACACCATGAGGGGCACGTCGGTCAGGGTGTTCAGCGCCCCCAACACCAGGCGCACGGTGGGGTAGTCACCCCAGTGCAGATCTTCGATCACGAGCACCAAGAGCTGCTGGCCCGACGCCTCGTGGCGGAGCCACTCCGAGAACGCCCAGCGAATGCCGTCGGCCATCAGGGCAGCGTCGCGGAGCGCCCACGCGAGCTCGGCAGCGTGCTGAGCCGGGGGCAAGCCGAGGAGCGCGCCGAGGTAGGCCACCACCTTGCTCGCGTGCTCTCGCAGCCCGATCGTCGCAAGCCGTCGCTCGAGGGCCGCATAGAGACGTGATGGCGAGTCGTTGGGTCCGGCCTCGATCGCGTTGTACAGCGCTTGCGCGGCCATCGCGAACGGCGACCCGGCGCCGATCGGATCTCCGCGCCCCACCAACAGGTGCATCCCCACCCCGTCGCCCACCAACGCGCGCAGCACCTCGCGCAGGAGGCGGCTCTTTCCCACCCCCGCCGGTCCGGTGAGGAGGGTGGCGACGGGCTGGCGTTGGGCCACGACCCGCTCGAGTTTGTCGGCGAGCATCCTCACCTCCGGCGCCCGGCCCACGAAGCGGGCGTCGCGTCCCACCGTGGTCACTTCGGCGGAGGGATCGTAAGCGAGCAACACCTTGCCTCGCCCCGTCTCGGTGACGCGAAAACGTCGACCGAGCAGCTCGGCCACCGAGGGATCGACCAAGACCTCGCGCTCCGCACGCTCGGCCAGCTCGCTCGCCACCGACACCGCCTCGCCGAAGGGCCAGCCTCCTCCCTTCACCACCTCGCGACGTGCCGCGAGCCCTACCCCCATCTCCGGCAGCGCGGCCGAGAGCGCGAGCGCACAGCGTGCCACGAGCGCGAGCTGGTCGGTCACCAGGAAACGCGCGTCGGGAACGACGAGCAGCCCCATCCCGGGCACGTGCGCCACGCTCGCGCCGAACGATCGCGCGAGATCGGTCGCGATGGCCATCTCGTTGGAGTGCATGTCGACCAGCTTCGCCGTGCTCTTGTCGAGCGGGGAAGGCTGCGCCGGAGCATGGGCCACCGCCACACACACCAGCCTGCGCTCCTCGCCCATTCGAGGCGCGGCTTGCTGCGCCGGGCGCGCCGGCTCGGGCTCGAGCGTCCGCCGCAGCGCCTCGAGGTCGCGCGCGATGCGGCCCGCCTTGGGGCGGTCGAGCGGCTCCTTGGCGAGCATCTGCGACACCAGCGGCTCGAGCTGCGAACGAACGGCCGGGGGCAGCGCCGGCAGCGGCTCCGCCTCCGACAGCATCACCTGAGAGACGATCTCCATGAGGGTGTCGCCGGCGAAAGCGCGCCGGCCGCTGACGCACTCATAGAGCACGCAGCCGAGCGAGAAGATGTCCGAGCGCCAGTCGATCACCGCACCGCCGAGCTGCTCGGGCGACATGTACATCGGCGCTCCCGACATCTGATCCCAAGTGCCGCGCCCGTCCACGTCACCGGCTACGCCGAAGCCGAGCACCTTTACCCGCTCCGGCTTGCCGTCGACGAGGAACAGGTTGCCGGGCTGGATGTCGCGGTGCATCACGCCGTGGGCGTGGGCGTGCTCGAGCGCGCTCGCCACCTGCCCCGCCATCGCCACGGTCTCCTCCAAGGTGAGCCCCACCCGCGCGAGCCGCTTCTCCAAGCTCTCGCCGGAGAGCCACTCGAGGGCGATGTAGGCCACTCCCTGCGCCGTGCCGTGCGCGATGTAGCCCACGATGGAGAGGTGATCGAACCGCGCCAGATACTCGGCCTCGCGGGCGAATCGGCGCGCATCCCGGGCCTGGCGCCCATAGCTCACCTTCAGCGCGACGGTGGCGCCGGTCTCGCGATCGAACGCACGAAAGATCGCCGCCGTACCTCCGTGAGCCGCAGGCAGCGATTTCAGCTCGAAGCGTTCAGCAACCACATCACCTGGCTGCATGACAGTCGTGGGCCTAGAGTAGCACTCGTGGAAGGCTACGCAGAGTGCCCCTACTGTTTCGAGAGCGTCGAGGTGTGGATCGATCTGGGAGGAGGGCTCGACCAGGAGTACGTGGAAGACTGCTCGATCTGCTGCCGCCCATGGAGGGTTCGCATCACCGAGGGAGACGACGGCCAGCCCCTCGTCCACCTCGAGCGCGAAGGGTGACCCGCCGCCCCCTCGCGACGTCATCGCGGCGCGCCCGTCGGGCTCGGCGCGTCAGCGCTCCTCCACGCCGTCCTTCGCCGAGAGCGCGCCGAGCTCCTGGGCCCGGGTGAGGAGGCCGGCGTGCTCTTCGATCCGGGTGAGGAACGCGGTGCGGAGCGCTCGGTCGGGGAGCGTCTCGGCGACGCGCTCCAGGCGTTGACGGGCGGCGCCCGCCGCAGCGCGGGCACGCTTGTCGCTGCCCGCCGCGAGCATGGCCTCGACGAAGACCCAGCGGACGAACATCTCGTTGTCGACCCATGGGCCCTCGAGCGACAAGGGAGCGGCAGACTCGAGGGCCCACTGGGCGGCCTCGGCGGTGTCGCCGCAGGTGAGGGCCACGCGGGCCATGATAGCCCTGGGGAGCGCCGCGGCGGGCACCGAGACGTCGCTCGCGAGGGCGGCGGCGGCGCGACCCTCGGCTCCCGCGGCGGACACATCACCGGCGTGAAGGTGGGCCAGCGCGAGCCACGCGGAGGCCTCCGCGGCGAGGCCCTTGGCGCCCGCGGCGAGACAGGCGTCGAGGGCCCATCGCAGCTCTTCTTGGGCCGAGGCGAAGTTGCCTTGGCGCTCACGGACGAGCCCCCGCGCGAGCCGCACCACGCCCTCGAAGAAGGCGCCGAGGTGGAGCTCGCGACACGTCGTGAGGGCCGCGGCGAGCTCTCGCTCGGCCTCCTCGAGCGCACCGAGCGCGATCGAGGCGACGGCGAGGTTGCGACGCTCGCGCGCCGCCCACCGGCGATCGCCGCACTGCGAGAAGAAGCGGACGCTCGCCTCTAGCGCGGCGAGCCGTTGACCGAGATGGCCGGCGTGCTGCGCCTCCAGGGCGTGGAAGCGAGCGAGGAACGCCTGGCGTCGCACGTTGGCAAACCCGGGCTCGCGGGGGTCGACGAGCGCCGCGAGCGCGTCCGCCTCCGGATGCCGCGCTGCTCGCCGGAGCTCTCGGGCCACCCGCGCCCACGTGAGCGAGAGCGACGCACGCTCCGCGTGGGGAGGGTCGACGCGGGCGAGCTCCGCGGCCAGCGCGGTGAGCTCCTCGTGGCGGCCGGAGAGCTGCAGCGCCTCCGCCCGCTGCGCCGCCGCGTCGCACCACACGTGGGAGGCCGGGGGCAAGAGCTGCATGGCCTCGCGCGCGGCGCGTTCGGCGTTGGCCAAGGCCCCGCGAAACACCTCCGCCTCCGCCACCAACCGCAAGAGCACCCCCCGGCCGTGACCATCCACACCGAGCGCGAGCGCCCGCTCCGCGTGCGCCACCGTCGCGTCCACGTCGCTCCCCGCGAGCGCGGCCTCCGCCGCCTCGCTCCAAAAACGCCCCGCCTTCTTGCGCTGCTCGCCGAGCTCGTGGTGCTGGGCGAGGAGCACCGCGTCGCGAACGCCATTGTTCTCCAACCAGCGGCCGGCGAGACGATGACCGAGAGAACGATCCCGAGGCGTGAACATCGCATACGCAGCGTCACGCACCAGACCGTGCCGAAAGTGCACCTCACGCTCGAGCTCGATCGCGCTCGTGTGATGTGCCAAGAGGACACCGCGTTTGAGGAGGGCCTCTACCCAGCCGTCTACGTCCACCCCCTTGCCCCCGCCGAGCACCGCCCGGATCCCGCCCACCCACGCGGTGCGGCCGAAGACGCTCGCGGCCCGCAAGATGCGGCGCGCCTCCGGCTCGAGCGCCTCGAGGCGACTGCGGACCAGCGCCAGCGCGCCCCCAGGCACGGCGCTCTGCCCCTCGGCTTCGGCCTCCGCGAGCTCCTCGAGATAAAAGGGGTTGCCCTCACCGAGGGCGACCACCCGACCCACGCGCTCCTCGGTCGCGGCCTCGCCGAGCCGCCTCTCGACCAGCTCCCGACTCTCGGCGTTCGACAGTGGGGCGAGCGTCACCTGCTCGAGCTCGCGCGCTCCCCACAGCGTCCGGAAAGGCTCGCGGGCGTCGTCGCGCGCGGTCGCCACCACCGAGAGCGCAGCCCCGGCGAGGCGGAGGCTCGCGTCGACCAAGCTCGCCGAACCCACGTCGCACCAGTGCACGTCCTCGAGCCACCACACCATCGGTCCGCGCCGCGCGAAGGCTGCCGCGAGCGCGCACCACCCGTCGTGCAGGTTGTCTCTGAGGAGCGCGGCCGCCTCCGGCGTCAGGCTCGAGGCTCCCTCGAAGAGCGCGCCGAGCACGTCCATGAGCGTCTCGCTGTCGGCGACGCCGCTGCGAGCGACCAACGTCCGCAGCTTGGCACGACGACGGTGGGTGGCCTCCCCGGCGCGGATCCCCGCCGCGTTGCGGATGAGATCCGCCACGAGCCCGTAAGCCGAGCCGCGGCGTGCCGCCTCGCAGGAGCCATACCAGAAGACCGCGTCGGAGAAGCGGCGACGCAACCTCTCCACCGCCTCGAAGGCGAGGCGCGACTTCCCGATCCCTGCCGGCCCGCGCAGGACGACCACCCGCGGCCGCCGCTCGCTCACGCCCCCTGCCACGAAGCCGACGATCCCCTCGAGCTCGACACCGCGCCCCACGAGCTCCGCCTGCTTCGCTCGCTCGAGGACCGGCGCCTCACCGCGGAGCCACCACGCGTTGCCCTCCTCCGCGAGCTCGAATCGAGCGCGCATCAGCGCCGCGGTCGTGTCATCGATGGGGATCCCTCGCCGCGCGTCGCGCACCGACAGCGCGATCGCCCGCTCTACCACCTCCCCGACCACGCCTCCCACCCTGGCCTCGGCGTCGCCCGTCGCGAGCGTCAACGTGAGCCCAGGGAAGCTGCGCGCGAGGGCGAGCGCCGCCCGCGCGACGCGCCCGAGGTGTTCCTCCGCGAGGGTCTCCACGCTCCAGTACAAGAGGAGCGCACCTCCCAGGAGCACGTCGAGGTTGGCGCCGCAGTCCACCGCCACCCGCTCCGCGAGCTCCCGCACCCGAGCCGCTGCGCTCGGCGTCGGGCGCGCCAACAGCACGGTGAGGGCGGCGCGCTCCTCGCGGGTGATGCGGTGAGCCACCGTGGTGAGCATCATGGTGTCGGTGGTGGCAGCCACCGCCTCGAGGGCCCGCGCCACTTCGACGCCGTCGCGCGGGCGCGCCTCGCGATCCTTGTCGAGCATGCGATCGATCAGCGTCACGAGCGCGTCTGGCGCCTCGGGCCAGTGCTCCGAGAGGCGCGGCGATGGAGCGATCACGGTCATCACGAGGACCGCCAGCGGATCCTCCCCGCGAAACGCGCGCACTCCGGTGAGGCACTCGAAGAGCACGCAGCCCAGGCTGAACACGTCCGAGCGCGCGTCGAGGTCCGCGTCGCCACGCGCCTGCTCGGGCGACATGAAGCCCACCGTGCCCACCACCGCCCCCACCTGGGTGATCTGGCTGTCGTCTGGCCGAAAACCGTCCGAGCGCCGGCTCAGGCCGAAGTCGAACACCCGCGCCGTCTTCGGCCCGCCGCTGAGCATGATGTTGTGCGGCTTCAGATCACGGTGCACCAGGCCTCGGCGATGCGCCTCGCCCATCGCTTCGGCCACCGTGCGCACCAGCGCCACCGCGTCCGCTGGCTCGAAGGGGCCGCGCTCGAGACGCGCGGCGAGCGTCTCTCCCTCGAGCCACTCCATCGCGATGAAGCTCGCGCGCTTGTGACGGCCGTGTGCGATGTAGCGCACCACCGCCGGGTGGGAGAGCTCCTCGAGCGCGGTCACCTCGCGATGGAGCCGCTCCGGCTGAACCTGGACGAGCTTCACCGCCACCGCGCGCCCCGTCGACCGATCGGTGGCGCGATAGACGGTGCCCATCCCCCCGTGCCCCGCGCGTTCGTCGAGATGGAAGCGGCCGCCCACGACCTCACCGGTGGCGTCCCACCGCTCGAGCGACAAGCCCGGGAACGAACGCTCGGCCCCCAGCTGCCGTCTCAACGCTGCCACGAGCATAGCCCCGTCGGTGACGACGTCGGGGTGGTCGTCGTCGCGCGCGCGGGCGAACAGCCCACGAAGCGCCGAGCCCGCGTTCGGCCCTACCCCGGCGAGCGCCGCCTCGAACAGCCGCGCGACCGCCGCCACGTCATCGCGAGGAGAGGTGGCGACGCCGTCGAGCGCCCGCGCGATGCCGAAGCCGCTCAGCATCACGTGCCCCCCGGGGTCTACCAGCACCGACGTCGGCTCGAGCGCCCCATGGACGACGCCCTCGCCGTGCGCGTGCGCGAGGGGCTCGGCCACGCGCAGCATCCACGAGAGCAGCGTGCGCTCCTCCATCGGCCACAGCGACAGCGGTGTCCCGCGTGTCGACGCCGTCACCCACAGCCAAGCGTCATCGGTTGGCAACAGCTCGAGCATGGGGACGATTCCGGGGTGCACGAGCCCTCGCGCCCGCGTCGCCGCTTCCGCCACGCGACGCGCTGCGTTGGGGTCGGCGACGACCCCCGAGGGGAGCAGGTAGACCACCACCTCGCGACCCTCGGCGAGATCCTGTGCGAGCAGCGTCGCGAAGGGACCGCTCGTCGACAACCAGGTCAGCGCTTGATAACGGTCGCCGAGGAGGTTGGCGGTGGCCTCGTCGCCAACCTCCTGCTCGAGGCGCTCGACGGCGCCCAAGCGAGCGAGCGCCGCCACGAGCTCGCGACACGCGTCGCAACGATCGAGGTGCGCCATCGCTTCCGCGCGCCGCGCTCCACCCGAGCCATGCGAGCCAGCGAGCGCGAGGGCGGTGGCCTCGTCGAGGCAGCCATCAGTCGTCATGCTGCGGCTCGTTCCGGAGCAAGCGGGCCACGCTGAGGTGCAGGTTCCCGCGCAGGATTCCCACCAGGCTCTCGCACTCGGACGGCCGCAACGCCAGGCGTTCGATGAGCCGGCTCTTCGCGTTCTCGCCGAGCGCGCTGCGGATCGACTGGAGCCAACGCGACACCGTCGAGGCGTCGACCCCGTGCACCGCGCCGAGCTCGGCGAGGGTGAGGCCGTCGACCACATACATGCGCAGGAGCACGCGTTGATCCGCCGCGAGCTGGCCGAACGACCACGCGAGCGCCTCCTCGAGCTCGCGCCCGTAGCGCTCACGGATCGGCGCGAGCTCCGGATCGTCCCCCTGTCGCACCACCTCGTCGAGCACCGACGCGTCGGGCTCCACCGGCCGCGCGTGGCGCGAGCGCTTCGACCGAAGCGCGGCACGGGTGGCCACGACGCGGAGCCAACCGGCGAGGTTTCCCCGCCCCGAGTAGCGCAAGAGCTCCGGCTCCCGCGCCGACGTCTCGACCAGCATGGCGGTTCGCAGCTCTTGCAGCACGTCGTCGGTGGCGATCGTGTCCACGCGCAGCCGCTCGACGGCGGCGGCGGTGGGGGCGAAGTAGGCGCGCTCGAGCTCCGCCACCGCCGCGTGGTCGCCAGCCGCGGCGGCCACCGCGAGGTAGAGCTCGTCGGTCCGGAGCCCGGCCAGGGCCTGCGGCACCGCGGCGAGATCGCGCCCCGTGTCCTCGGCCAGGTGACGGGCGAGGTGTGCCACGAAGCGCTCGGGCGCGCATCGCACGGCTGGGAAGGCCCTCACCGCGTGCTCGTAGGCCCCGCGGAGCGCCTCGTCCAAGGCGGTCCCCGCCCCCTCGAGCCCCCAAGCTCTCGAAAAGAGCGCCCCGAAGGACGTCGACATGGTGGCAGCGTACCCCCACCCGGGCGCGCCTCCGACCCCGTCGCGTTTTTTTTTTCGGAAAGTATGCAAGCCGGCGCGCCGGCGAGCCCCTACCTGTCAGAGGGAGCGCATGGTGTGCACGGAGGTGCAGAAAGCCTAGTCACTGCGGGGGGCTCGCTGCATCTCCAACCCTCAAACGCAATCGGCCGAGATCCCACGGGGTCTCGGCCGATTCTCTTTTTGTCTCGCAGCGGTGCCCTCGTGGGCGCCCTCCGTGACCCGTGACGGCCACGGTTCGGCTGCCGCCCCAACGCGTCGCGGGCAGACCCACGGCGAGGGGATGGGCGGTAGGTCGGCGCCGACGCTCAGCCCGCAGTCTGCGCGCTCTTGTGGAGCTTGGCGGCGAGGCGGCCCTTCAGCCGAGACGCCTGCTTGGTCGGCACCGCGTTCTTCGTCGCCGCCCGATCGAGCAAGCTCGTCGCGAAGCGCACCAGCTCGGCCGCGTTCTCGGCCTTGCTCTCGATGGCGGCGTTCGCGGCCTTGAGCGCACCACGGACACGAGAGCGCACGGCCTTGGCACGGGTGGTGATAACCAGACGCTGGCGGTTGCGCTTGAGCGCAGACTTGTGATTGGCCATGGTCTTACTCTTGCTCTCTTGCTCTCAGTTGTTCCGAGCTCTCAGTCGTTCCGAGCTCTCAGTCCTTTTTGGACGACGGGTCGGCGGTCGGCTTGGCGTCGGCCGCCTTCGGATCGTAGCCCTCGGGTTGAATCGGGAAGGTCGGCGTGCCGCGCTTCGTCATCAGTCGCTTGCGCTTGCGGCCCTGATTCTTGGTTCGGGCGGCACGAACGGCGGTCGTTTTTCCTGTCCTGGAAACCATTGGGGCCGCGGACTATAGCCGCCTCGCTGGTGATGTCAAGGCGTCGTCCCCGACCGCGGCCGGAGAGCCCACCGCCACCAGGTCTCCCCGCTCGGACGACCCCGCGCCCCACGACACTGCTACATTGGGCTCGCTATGCAAAGGCCTTCTCGGTGGCTCCTCACCGCCACGCTCGTGCTCGCGTCGTTCGCGGGCGGGGCGCTCACCACGCACGTCAGCTACGCGGGCGGCGAAAAGTCGAGCCCCTACCATCCGCTCTCGCAGCTCGGTCGGGTGCTGGTGTTCCTGGAGAACCAGTACGTCGATCCCGTCGAGCGCAACAAGGTGCTCGACGGCGCGATCAAGGGCATGGTCGCCGAGCTCGATCCGCACTCCGCATACATGAACCCGGAGGAGTACGCGGCCTTCAACGAGGACACGGAGGGCACGTTCGGGGGGATCGGGGTGGAGGTCGACTTCAAGGACGACTACGCGGTGGTGATCGCCCCGATCGTCGGCTCTCCCGCGGCGCGGGCGGGGATCAAGTCGGGCGACAAGATCGTCGCCGTCGACAACAAGCCGCTCCGCGGCCTCCCCGTCGACAAGATCGTCAACCTGATGCGCGGGCCGGCCAAGACCAAGGTGGTCGTCACCGTCCGCCGCGACGGGCAGAACGAGCCGCTCCATTTCAGCCTCATCCGAGAGCACATCCACGTGAGGAGCGTGGAGAGCCGGCGGATGGTCGGCAACGTGGCCTACCTGCGCCTCAAACAGTTTCAGGCGGGCAGCCACAAGGAGCTCCTCGAAGAGGTCGCAAAGCTCCGCAAGGAGAGCGACGAGCCCCTCGCGGCCGTGTTGCTCGATCTGCGGAGCAACCCTGGGGGTCTCATCAACGAGGCGGAGGGGATCGCCGACGAGTTCCTCTCCTCGGGCACCATCTACTCCACGCGCCACCGCGGAAAGATCCTCGACGAGGTGACCGCACACCTTGGGGGCGCGCTCACCAAGCTCCCGCTGATCCTCCTCGTCAACGAGTACTCGGCGAGCTCGTCGGAGCTCTTGGCGGGGGCGCTGCAAGACAACAAGCGCGCCCGCGTCGTCGGAGCGCAGACCTTCGGGAAGGGCTCGGTGCAGACCATCTTCCAGCTCCCAGGTGGAGCCGGCCTCCGCCTCACCACGATGCGCTACTACACCCCTCTCGGCCGGGCCATCCAGGCCGCTGGGATCTCCCCCGAGGTGCTGATCACGTACGGCGAAGACGCGGACGGCGCTCCCCCCATGCGCGAGTCCGACCTCGAGGGGCACCTCTCCGCGGAGGCCGCGCGCGAACAGAAGCGCGCGACCAAGACCTACAAGGGCAAGACGCGACCGGAGTACGCCCCGATCGACAAGGTGCCCGCCGACCCTCGAGGTGGTGACGACTTCGGCCTCGAGGTCGCCTACAAGGAGCTCTTGCTCGACATGGCCCAGCGATGAGCGCACGCCGTCGCCCGCACCGCGGGGGTGCTCACACGTCGCGAGCGACCGCCGTGGCGCCGTGGCCCCCCGTGGCGCCTGGGCTCGGCGGTGCGCTGTGATGATGGGTGACGTGGTCGCCAGCATCCGGCGCGAGCTCACCGCGGTGGCCACGCGCGAACGGGCCGTCAAAGAGAAGGCGTACCTCAAGAGCGAGCTCGAACACCTCGGGGCGACCGTGCCCGACACCCGACGGGTGGCGCGCGCGACGCTGAAGACCCTCGACGCGCTCGATCACGAGCGTCTCTGGGCGCTCTGCGACGCGCTCTGGGCGGAGCCGGTGCACGAGCTCCGCGCGGCCGCGGTGGAGCTGTTGATGGGCGCTCCCGAGCACCTCGAGGCGGGCGACCTCCCGCGCGTCGAGTCGCTCCTCCGCACCGCCAAGACCTGGGCCCTCGTCGATCCGCTCGCCATCTCGGTGGCCGGAGGCATCGTCGAGCGCTTCGGGGACGGCGCCGCCGCGCGTCGCGCCTCGGGGGGCCGAGCCTCCGGACGGGGGGTCGCCGCCGCGCAGGATCCCCACCAGCACCTCGACCGCTGGGCTCGCGACGAAGACTTCTGGATTCGACGCAGCGCGCTGCTCGCCTTGCTCAAGCCGCTCCGCCACGGCGGCGGCGACTTCGCTCGCTTCACCCGCTACGCCGACTCGATGCTCGAAGAGCGCGAGTTCTTCATCCGCAAGGCCATCGGCTGGGTGCTGCGAGAAATCAGCCGCAAGCGCCCCGAGCTCGTGATCGGCTTCCTCGAGCCGCGCCTCGCCCGCGCCGCGGGCCTCACCGTCAGCGAGGCCGTGAAGCACCTCCCCGACGGCCCTCGACTCCTCGCCGCGCGCGACGCGGCCATCGGCCGCAGCAAGCCCCGCCGCTGACTCCGCGTGGAGCGCCGGGGTGGCGTGGCCTCACACGCCGGTCGGCTCGCCGGCAGCGGCGGCCCCGGCGCGGATCCCGCTGAACACGGCCTGGAGCAGCGTCCTTGGCTTGTCGGCCACCACGTCGCCAGCGGCGAACACCCCGTCCGCCACCTGGAGCCCATCGCAGCAAACCCCCACCGACTCGAGCAAGCTCGGATCCGCGTCCACCGGCCACGCCACCTCGTCGAGCGGCGGACCGTGGATGGAGCTCACCACGTCGAGGCGCTGCTGCCCCCAGGCGAGCTCCACCTCGAGCTCGACGCTCAGTCGAAACGCACGACCGCCCGCGGCCGGCATGTCTTGCCCTGCTCGCTGCTCGGGCGGATCGTAGACGACGCCCCCCGCGGCGAGCCCTCCCACCGCGAGGACCACCGCGTCGGCGCTCACATCGTCTCCGCCGGCGACACGCAGCATGAGCTCCGAGCCCGAGGGATCGATGGCCTCCACCGGCGAGCGCTCGAGCGCCACGCCGAGCTGGTGGAGCAGACGCTCGCGGGCCGCCTCGAAGCGCAGACCGGCCGCGCCGCCGATGCCCATCAGCACCTCGCCCACCGGGACGCCGAGGCGTGCCGCGAGCGCTTCGGACACGGCCGTCTGCACGCCGAGCCATGGGCCCATCAGGAGCCCGTCCACCGGCTGTGCGCGCGCGAGCAGCTCGACGAGCCGCTCCTCGAGCCAAGCGCGCCGCTCCTGGGCGTCGTGGCCGAGGGCCAGATCTTCGGCGGCGATTCGATCCTCACCCACATGTTTGAGCACCTTCGCGTCCACCACAAAAAAGGAGATCCCTCGAGAGCACGCGTACGCGTCGGCGTTCAGCGAGCGCGCCAAGCTGTCCGCGTCCCACTCCGGCCGCATCACGCGCGGCAAGAGGATGCGCGCCCGATCCGGCACCCGCGACAGATCGAGGAGCGCGCGGTCGCGGCCCCGCGCCACACGAATCCGCCCCGCCTGTGTGGCGAGACGCGCCATCTCTTCCCCTTCGAAGGGCAGCTCCCACACGCCGAGCGCTTCGACGAAGCGCCGCACCGCCTCGGGAAGGGCGCCGGCCACCGGCAGCGCGCCCAGCACCTCGACGCTCCGCGCCACCTCTTCCCACGGACGATCGTCGACCGCTCCTCCTCCAAGACAGCTCGCGCCCACCCCGCCATCGAACAGGCGGACGTGCGCGCCGCGCTCGGAGGCAGCCCACGCCGCGGCCAACCCTGCCACCCCTGCCCCGATGACGGCTACCCGTTCGAACATCTCGGTCACTCACCCGTGGCGGCGATGGGAGCGCTCCGCGTGGACGCCACCGCCGGCGGCCCTTCCGAGCTCGTGGCGGTGAGGACGCTCTCGGGGTCGGCCTCCACGCGCAACGACGACTGACCCGTGATCCCCATCTGCGCCCGCACGCTGGCGATGGCCAGCGCCTCCTGCCGCGCCTGCTCGGGCCCGAGCGCGCACACGCGGGTGCGGCTCTGCCGCTGCAGGAACGTCAGCGCCTGACGCATCCCGTCGAGCGGCGGGAGACCACGCTCTTCGGCCACCAGCGCACCACAACGCGCTGCGCAGCGCATCCCACCGCACGCACCCAAGCCGAGCCTCGTGCGCCGGGAAACATCGCCCACCGAGCGCGCATGCTCGTGCGCGAGCACGTAGCGCACCTCGGCCTCGACCACCGGCTCGCACACGCACACCACGCGGGCCTCCGAGGGACGTCGCTTGATGCGCTCCGCGATACGCGCCGCGCGCGAGCCGTGCCGATACACCAGCCGTCGCCCCGACACCGCGTCGATCCCCAAGGAGTGCGCGAAGGCGACCGCGTCCACCCCCTCGTCGCCGCCGGGCAGCGCGCTCGTGTGGGTTGTGCAGGCCCGCGCGAGCTCGAAGCGGCGCGCGAGGATGTCGACCATCTCCTCCGCGAACAGTCGGTAGCTCGCGAGCTTGCCGCCGATCATCGAGTAGAGGCCATCGGCGCCGTGCTCCGCGTGATCCACGATCTCGTGATCTCGCGACAGGGCGTCCTCGAGCTTGCCGTACTCGAAGAGGGTGGGGCGTACGCCGGCCCAGGTGCCGATGATGCGCCCCTTGCGAACCCCAGGGAACACCCGCGCGATGCCCTCCACGAGGTAACGAACCTCTTCGCTGTTGGCCACCACGTTGTCGAGATCGCCGTAGTAGTCGTCGTCGGTGGTACCGATGACGCTCATGTTCTGCCACGGCTCGATGAAGATCATGCGGCCATCGATGGTCTGCGAGCTCACCGCGTAGTTCGTGAGGCGCCGATCGAACATCACGTGGATGCCCTTGCCGGGACGCACCCGCGCGCGGCGCGCGGGGAGACCCGAGAGCGCAGCGGTGATCGGCGCCCACGCGCCGGTCGCGTTCACCACCACCTTCGTGGTCAGGCGGCCGGCCCCACCGTCGTGGCGGTCGCGCCACGTGACCGCCGCCACCGCGCCGCTGTCGTCGCGCTCGATCGTCTCCACCGTGCACCCGATGTAGAGCCGCGCCCCCCGCTCCTCCGCGTCGACCGCGTTGGCGGTGCAGAGGCGCGCGCCGTCGATGCCCCACTCGTCGAAGCTCACCCCCCCGACGAGATCGCCGCGGAGCCCCGGTTCGAGCTGGTAGAGCTCATCGGCGGTGAGGCGCGCGTGCGGCTTGCCCCGCTTGAGGGGTTGGAAGCGGTCGTACGCCTCGAAGAACGCGTCGATGAAGATCGCGAGCTTCCGCTTCGCCTGCGGGATCGGCATCAAGAACGGGATGCGAAACAAAAGGTGGGGCGCGATCGCCTGGATGTGGCCGGAGTCGCGGCAGGAGGTCTCGGTGACCTCGGGGTCGTAGCTCAGGTATCGCGGCCCGCCGTGGATCATGCCGCTCGAGTTGCCGCTCGCACCGAAGGCCAGGTCGTTGCGCTCGAAGAGCGCCACCCGGAGGCCACGCATCGCCGCGTCGCGGGCCACGCCGGTGCCGTTCACACCGCCCCCGATCACCACCAGATCCACGTCGGTGGAGCGGCGCGCGAGACGACGCTCGGGTCGTTCGCGGGGGGGACGCCGGCTCGGGCTCGCGGTCGAATCCGACACGCGGTTGCTATAGCAGACCTCGCGACGCGGCGCGTCACGCAGTGCCGTTCGAGCTGCTTCGTCCCTCCTCTCGGCGGCCCCGAGCACGCGGTGGGCCGTGGCCGAGGACTTGGCCCCCGCGCGCCAGCCATGGCTTGGGTTGCTGCGATGGCCACTCTGCCTCGCAACATCCGCAGCCGCTCTCCTCGCCCGCTGTCCAAGACCAGCCGCTCGTCCCGTAAGGCCAAGAAGGTGAAGGTGAGCGCCCCTCCGAAGCAGGGGTGGTCGCGCGGTCGAGCGAGCGGCCGCGGCGGAGCCGCTGCCCCAGAGGAGCCGTTCACCCCCACCCCGCCCCCCGTCGTGGTGAGTCGGGTCGTGGCTCCCGCGCTCGCGGTAGAGCCCCTGCCAGTCGCCGACGTGCCGCCGGCGCAGCCAAGGCGAAGCCGCGCGTGGGCCGCGCTGCCGGTGCTCGTCGTGCTGGTCATCGCGACGGCGGGGGCGTTTCGCGTCGCCGACGCTGCCGGTCGCCTGCCCTGGTCGGAGCTCGCGGCCAGCATGCAGGCCGCCCACGGCACCACCTCCACCACCGACTCGGTCACCACCCAGAGCCCGGTGACCGCCGCCGAGCCCGCCCCCGAGACCTCGGGCTGGACGGTGAGTCACGAAGGTCGCATCGCGATCGCGGGGGGCGTGATGTTCCTCCCCAAGACGTTCGTGCCCGCACCCGACGGCGCGTACGACCTCATCCTCCACTTCCACGGCAACGCCAACATCGTGTTGGAGAGCATCGAGCACGCGGGCCTCAACGCGGTGGTGGGCGTGGTGAACTGGGGCATCCGCTCGGCCCCCTATCGCGAGAAGTATCAGGTGCCGGACGCTTTCGAGGGCCTGCTCGCCCAGATCGACGCGGGCGTGAAGACGCGAGGCGTGACGACCCCGAAGCTCCGCCGCCTGGCGCTCATGTCGTGGAGCGCGGGCTATGGCGCCATCGAGGCCATCCTCGAGCACCGCAAGAGCCCCGCCGCTGGGGCCGACCCTCTCGACGCCGTCATCGCCATCGACGGCGTGCACGCGGCCTTCCTCGACGGCGACCCCAAGCGCCTGAAGGAGCGCACCGCCCTCGCCTGGGTGAACGCCGCCAAGGCGGCCTCGCAGGGGGGAGTGATGCTGTCGATGACCCACTCGCAGATCGATCCCATCGAGTTTGCCAGCGCCAAGCGCACCCAGCTCTACGTGCTCGAGCAGGTCCCCGGGGAGCGCGACGTGAACGAGAAGCCGCCGAGCCCCAAACACCTCGCCCTCGAGTCGGCGAAGATCGCCGTGGCGTTCGGCAAAGAGAAGCGCATGGTGCCCACCCTCGATGTCCGGATGAAGAACCTCCGCGTCCAGGGGTTCGAGGGCCACACCAAGGAGCACCACATCGCGCACCTCACCCAGATGGCGGCGGTGGTGCTCCCCGACCTGCTCGCGCGCTGGCGACAGCCGCCTCAGAGCGACCTCGATGGCGACAGCAAGCCGTCGTCGAGCAGCGAGCAGTAGGCGTGTTCCGCTGCGGTCACGATCACGTGATCGAGCAGCGGCACCCCCACGATGTCGGCCGCGGCGGCGATGGCGCGCGTCATCTCGATGTCTTCCGCAGAGGGGATGGCCGCGCCGCTCGGGTGATTGTGCACGAGGAGGAACGCGCTCGCGGCCTCCGAGAGCGCGGCGGACAGCACCTCTCTCGCGGTGACGACCAGGCCGTGCCGCCCTCCTTGAGCCACCTTGCGCACGCCGCGCACGCGGTTCCGTCCGTCGAGCGCGACCACCCACAGCTGCTCGTGCTCGAGGGCCCCGATGCGCGCGGTGAAGGCCCGGGCCACCGCCGCGGGCGTGGAGAGCGAGAGGCGCGACGCGGCCGCTCGAACGGTCTGTCTGCGGCCGAGCTCGATCGCCGCCGCGAGCCGCCACGCCTTGGCCTCCCCGAGGCCCCGAATCGCGGCCAAGCGCCCGGCCCCCGCGCGCGCCAAGCCGAGGAGCCCGCCCACGTCGCGCAGCACCGAGCCGGCGAGCTCGAGCACCGGGGCGCCGCGACAGCCAGTGCCGAGCAAGAGCGCGACGAGCTCCTCGTCGGACACGCTGCCGACCCCCCCCCGCGCCGCACGCTCCCGCGGGCCCGAGGGGAGCCTCGGGCGAGGGCGGCGCCTCGAACCGGGGAGCCGGCAACCCTCACCATCCTCGAGCGCGGAAACGACCGGCTCACCCAACGCGTCGACCCAGCTGTTCATGCGCTTCGGGGATGGCAAGCGGCAGACCAACCCGAACCGCGCGAAAATACGGAGGAGCGCCCCGCGCACAGGTGGCGGCCGCCATGGCGGCTGGCGGCGCCCGCCACCCTCCTCTCGGCGCTGCGGTGAGCCGGCGCGCCCCTCCCCGCTCCACCGCGCCGCGGGAGCGCCGACGCCTGCCCGAGGCTCACTCCTCGACGTCGTTCACGATGGTGGCTTCGGGCAGGCGCACCAACAGGGCGGCGCGCGCCGCCACCGCCGCACCCTCGTCGAGCGCGTCGAACGTGATCTTCGTGCGGTACGCGGGGTGGCGCCACTTGGGATACGAGCCGATCTCCACCGTGGGATGAGCGCTCACCACCGCGTCGAGGTGCGGCTTGAGGTGGCCCTCGTCGAGCGTGGTGAACAACGCGAGCGACACCACCGGCGCGCCCCCGAGCTCGGTGAGCACGACCGGCATCTTCATCGCAAAGATCTCGGGCACGCCTGGCAAGATCCAGACATTGCCAACGACGATGGTCGGCCACGGCATGTGCTCGGTGACCACCAGCCGCGCCGTGTTCGGCACGCGGGCCATGCGCAGGTGGCCCGCGGTGAGCGCGTCCCCGTAGTACTCGCGCAACATCGCCTCGATGCCCTCGGACGAGACCACGTCCACACCAAAGGCGAGCGCGATGGCGTCGATGGTGACGTCGTCGTGGGTGGGCCCCACCCCTCCGCTGGTGAACAACACGTCGTGCGCTCGTCCGAGCGCGAGCACCTCGTTGGCGATGATGTCGATGTCGTCGGGCACGGTCACCACTCGCGACAGCCGCACGCCGCAGCGTTGCAGGGTCTTGGCGAGCACGACCGTGTTGGCGTCGGCGATCTTGCCGCTCAACAGCTCGTTGCCGATGACCAGCGCGGCCGCGGTTCGCTGCGTGCTCACCCCGCCCACGCCTCCCGCGAAGGGCCTCCCCCGAAGGGCCTCCCCCGAAGGGCCTCCCGCGAAGGGCCGCTCGCGCCTAACCTCATTCGCCGAGCCTCATTCGCCGAGCCTCATTCGCCGAGCCTCATTCGCCGAGCCTCATTCGCCGA
>CAYOAL010000026.1:0-18741 GCA_964401935.1 uncultured Polyangiaceae bacterium | reverse complement strand
GCCTCCGTCGCAGAGACTCCTCCGGGGCGCCTCCGTCGCAGCGCCTCACTCGAAAGGCCTCGTGCGAAGCTCACCGTCGGCGTGGGTTCCCAACAGCTCGTCGACACGCTGCTCCGCGGCGTCGAGTCGAGCCTGCGCCTCCCGCGCGACCCTCACCCCCTCTTCGAACAAGCGCAGCGACTCCTCGAGCGAGAGCTCACCGCCCTCGAGCTCCTTCACGATCGCCGTCAGCCGTTCGGCCGACGCCTCGAACGACAGAGGGGCCTCCGCGACCTTCGCATCACCTTGCGTCTCCGACATGGACCTCGATCCCGATGGCGAAAGCGTGGCGCTGATCGACAGAGACTGCAACACCCACGTAGGTGGCACCGGCCGCCTCCTCGAGCCCGGCCCGCACCGCGTGCGCGCGCCTCACTCGATGGGGGCGACTTCGATCGACACTTGATGGCGGTCGCCGACGCCGGGAACGAGGATCACGCCATCGGGCGCCGACACGACGGGGAGCGCCAGGCCGTCGTCGCGCACCAACATCGCCGGACGCGACCCGATGCTCGCCTGCTCCTCCGGATCGTTGGCGCGAAGCGAAACCCACGCCACCTCGCGCCCCTTGGGAGCTTCGACGAGGGGGAGCGTGCGCCCCCGCTTGGCCGACGCCGCGATGGCACGCACCTCGGCGTCGGGGTCGAGCGCGGCGGCCGCCGCGAGGGCCGGCTCACGCCGCTTCTCGCTGCGACGCGAGAGCGCGCGCACAATCCCCCTGCGCACCCGAACGTCGGTCTCGAAACGGAGGGCGTCGACGAGGAGCGCCACCGCGTCGGCCTCCGGGCTGTCGGCGAGGCCCAGCGCCACGTGGAGGCGCACCAACGGATCGGTACCGTCGAGCAGCGCCACCAGGCGCTCGCGAAACGGCGCGCTGTCGCGCCGCGCGAGCTGCAGCGCCGCCAGCGGGGCCAGGCTCGAGCCCCCCTCCGCCCACTCGAGCAGACGTTGGGTGGACACACCGTGGCCCCCGACCAGGAGCCCCACCGCGGCGGCGACGGCCGGGGCATCCGGCTCGAGGGGCGCCTTGCGGAGGCCAGCCGCGGCCGCCGTCAACGCGCTTGAACCGAGCGCCAGCGCGGCCTGCGCCGCCGCGATCGCCACCTCGGGCTCCTTGGCGCCGACCAGCGCGCCGACCCCTCGCTCCCCGAGCACCACGAGGCCGAACGCGCCCACCGCGCGATCCGCGGCGTCCGCCGACGCGAGCGCCTGCTCGAGCGCCACGGTCAGGCCAGGGACACGCTCGCGCAGCTTGAGAAAACGCACCACCGCCGCCCGCATCACCAGGCGACGCGGCGCCCCCACCGGCGCCACCTCGAGCGCCTTCTCCAGGCTGTCTGCCGCCACCCCCCCTCGGGAGGCCGCGAGGCCGAACGCGGCGGTGGTGGCGAGCTCGGGCTTCGCGAGCAGCTGCGCGAGCGCCGGAGCCGCCGCATCCCCACCGATCTTCGCCAAGATCGCCGCCGCTCGCGCTCGCTCCGCCGGCGTCACCTTCGCCGCGACCACCGCCTGCAGCGTGGGCACGAGGGCCGGCGACAACGAGCGCTCGGCGAGCCGCAGGCCCGACGAGCGCGTGGCCGCCTCGCCGAGAAGATGGGCGATCGCGGTCGCAGCGCGCGGCGCATCGAGCCACATCAACACCTCGGCCCCAGCGATCCGCTGCGCCGGATCGTCGGCCCCGCCCTCCTCTTCGTCGGTGGCCTTGCCCCCGGCCGCCTTCTCGGCCGCCTTGCCCCCAGGGGCTCGACGTGGGCTCTCGCCGCCCTTGTTCGATTCGTCGCCCTTGTTGCCCCACGCGCCAGCGACCGCCAGAGGCGTGCCGTCGCCGAGCTTGGCGAGGGCGATCGCCGCCGCGTGCCGAACGGGCCGCTCCGTGCGCTTGAGCTGCCGCCGGAGGATCCCCAAGACCCGTGGATCCCCGAGCTCGCCGAGGAGGGAGATGACCGCCACGGACAGCTCCTTGTGGCTGCGCCCCAGCGGGCCGAGCTCGGTGGGGGGAAACGCCAGGATCGCCTCGCGCGCGAGCTCGCCGGTGCGCCCACCGCCGATCACGGCGGCGAGGAGCGGCGTGAGCGTGGTAGAGGAGCCCACGCGCGCGAGCGCGAGCGCCGCCGTCGCGCGACTCAGCTCCTCGAGCGGCGTCTCCGGCGCGCCGGCCGCTACGCTGTTGAGCACCGACACCATCACCCGCCGCGCGTCGGCCTGCTTCGCCACGTGGGGCGCCAGCGCCCGCACCCCGGCCAAGCGCGTCCGCGGATCCGTGCGCACCAGCGTCCCCGGCGCCATCGCGCTCGCGAGCGCCTTCACCGCCTCGTCGCTGCCGATGGCAGCGAGGCGATCGATGCCACGCAGCCGCTCGTCGGCGTCTCTCGAGATCACGAGCGCCTCCGCGCGCCCCACCCCCACCAAGCTGCGGAGGGGCGCCGGTTCGACCGGCTCGCTCCGCAGCGTGATCACGCCCCGCTGCGCGAGCGCGGGCGCCGCCCACGCGAGCTCGATCGCCACCCCGAGGATCGCCACGATGAGGAGCGTCGCCGTTTTGCCCGGACCTCGCCTGCGCACGCCACATGGAATACGGACATGCAGGCGGGCTGCAACCGCTTCTTCGCACAAAGCCACGGGGAGCCGCGCAGCCCACGCCCCTTTCTTTCGACGGCACGGTCCACGCCCCTGCAACACCGTGGAAATCCTTACTTCACAGACTTCTTACAGACACCGCGCCGGAGAGAAATTCTGTTGGAAGTCGCGGCGATGAACGAGATATGGTCTCGTGTTGCGCGTCGCCGCGAAAGTTCCGCTACGGAATGTTGGGCGACTAGGGTAGAGAGCTGGTCATGGGATTGGTGAGAAAACTCGAGAAGGTCATCACTGAAGCAGCTGAGGCCTCGTGGCCGTGGCTTCAACGACTCAACGAGCTGGGGGGTGAGCCGGAACCCTTTCATCCGACGTGGTCGGACCAGCCCATCCCGCGAGGCAGCGCCCGCACCATGCCCAAGCTCGGCTGGCCGCGCGAGACCGACAGCCTGTGCCCCGAGTGCGTCAAGGAGGTGCGTCGCAGCATCCTCGCCGGCGACCAAGATCTCCGCTCCCTCATCGACGAGAACCCGGGCGAGATCCGCGCGCTGATCCGCGAGAAGGACGGCCAGATCGTCATGGAGAAGACCTGCCCGCGCCACGGACAGTTCGTCGACGTGATGGCCATCGATCCCGACTTCCTCGCGCGCATCGAGAGCCTCTTCCCAGGGCGCGACGTCGCGATGACGCCGGACAAGCTCCACGACCACGGCTCATCCACCATCCGCTATGGGCGCGGCTCGGTGCTCACCGTCGATCTCACCAATCGCTGCAACATGATGTGCGACCCGTGCTTCATGGACGCGAACCAGGTGGGCTACGTGCACGAGCTCACTTGGCAGGAGATCCAAGGGATCCTCGACGATGCCATCAGCGTCAGGCCGCGGCGTCAGATGTCGATCCAGTTCTCGGGCGGCGAGCCGACGCTCTCCCCTCACTTCATCGACGCCATCCGCTACGCGCGCGAAGTGGGCTATTTCTGCGTGCAGTGCGCCACCAACGGCATCCGCTTCGCGCAAGAGCCGGGCTTCGCCCAGGCCTGCCGCGACGCCGGCCTGCGCCTCGCGTACCTCCAGTTCGACGGTGTCACCAACGAGGCGAACTCTTTCCGCAAGGTGGGCAACCTCTACGACGTGAAGCTCCGCGCCATCGAGGAGCTCGCCAAGGCGGGCATCGACGTCGTGCTCGTGGTCACGGTGGTCAACGGCGTGAACAACGATCAGGTCGGTCCCATCGTGGAGTTCGCCGTGGAGAACGCCGACAAGGTGACGGTGGTGAGCTTCCAGCCGGTGAGCTTCACCGGCCGCGACGAGAACATCACGCCCGAGCTGCGAGCCGCGCAGCGCTACACGCTGAGCCACCTCGCCCACGACATCCACGACCAGACGGGTGTGACCGAGCCCCTGCGCGACTGGTTCCCGCTCAGCGCGCTCAGCCCGTTCGGTGACGTTTGCGATCTCATCGACGGACCCGACAAAGACTTCGGGCAGCTCAAGTGCGGCTGCCACCCCAACTGCGGCATCGGCACCGTCTTGTTCGTCAACAAGAAGACCAAGCAGATGGTGCCGCTGCTCGAGTTCCTCGACGTGGAGAACCTCCTCGCCGACATGAAGCTCATCTTCGACACCGCGGAGAGCTCCACCTGGGCGAAGACCCAGCTCGTGGCCTCCGTGCTCCGGCACTACAAGCCCGAGCGCGCGCCCGAAGGCTTCCACCTCCACACGCTCATCAGGCAGTTCTTGAGCCAGACCGGCATCGCTCACGCCGGCGAGGACGACGCCGCCGAGTACGAGTGGCGCGTCTTGTTCGTGGCAGGGATGTGGTTCCAGGATCTGTTCAACTACGATTTCCGCCGCACCGAGATGTGCATCATCCCGTACGGCACGCAGATGGGCGAGATAAGCTTCTGCGCCTACAACACGGGCATCGGCTGGCGGAACATCATCGAGAAGATGAAGGCCAACGCCACCGTGGCCGAGTGGTACGCCGAGCATGGCAAACACGCGGTGTACGCCAAGAACCAAGAGCTTCCGCTCATCGAGGGTGAGCGCACCGTGATCGAGCACCGGCTCGCCGAGGAGGAGCGCGAGCGCGGCGAGACCCGCCTCCGCCAGAAGCCCACGGTGAAGAAGAAGCGCAGCAAACCGCTCCGGCGCCTTCCCATCGTGGCCTGAGCGCCGCTCCCGCGCCCGCCGTGCACCCCGGCCGACGGCCGCCGAGAGCTGCCGCCGAGGGCGCCCCCATCGGGCGGCGCGACGGTCGATCGCGCTGCGGCTAACGGCGGAGCCGCAAGCCGAGGGCCGCGCCCCCCCGACCCGCGAGGCCGGCGAGGATGGTGACGACGACCGCGCTCATCACCCACATGCCGCCCTGCCCGCTCGACACCAGGCCCGGTGCGCTCACGAGGGAGGCGACCACGCCCGCGACCACGCCGGCGAGGGTGCCCTCGTTCTTGCCCGCGTCGCCGCCCATGCGCCCCACGAGCACCCCTCCGAGCAGCGCGGCCACGCCGAGGGCCACCATCGGCCCGATCACCACCACGACGCTCAGCCAGATGCGTTGGCCCGCAGTGAGCAAGAGGAACGCCTCTCGCGCCGCCGCCGGATCGTCGCCGCCCAACCCCGCCACCGACCGCTTGGCCCACGCGGAGGCGAGCATGGCGAGCGGGTACCAGACGATGAACGTGGCCACCGCCCCGATCGCGATCCACTGCGCAGGCGGCCGCTTCTCGCCGTCGTCGGACGACGAGGACAGCACCGGCAAGCGGCGCTTCCCCGTCGGCTTCACCGGAGGGTCACCGTCGGTGCTCATCCGCGCCAGAACCGTTGGGCCTCGATCTGAAGCCGCTCGAGACGCTTCTGCTCCTGAATGAACGCGGCATATTGCCCGGGCACCCGCGCGTCTCGGCTCAGCGCGTACAACACCTCGAGCGCCGCCTCCGCGTCGTCGGTGGCCCGGTGGGCGTTCGTCAGCGCTACCCCGAGGCGCTCCGCCACCGCCCCGAGGGCGCGGCTCTCCCCCTGACCTTTGAACAGCTCGCGCGCGAACACCAGGGGATCGATCCAGGTCACGTCCTCGCGCAGCGCCGGCGGCAGCTCCGCGAGCGGCACGGCCGGCGTCCGGGCAAACTCGGCCATGAGGAAGCCCCGGTCGAAGGCCGCGTTGTAAGCAGCCGGGAGCGCGTCCGCGAAGGCCTGGCGGATCTCGTCGGCCACGGCCGCGAACGGCGGCTTGTTGGCCACGTCGGCGTCGGTGATCCCGTGCACGTCGCTCGACTCCTTGGGGATCGGCACCCCCGGATGCACGAGCCAGCTGTGCCGACGCTCGATGCGACGGCCCACCCCGATCACGATGCCCACCTCGATCACCCGATCCAGCCTGGGATCGGTGCCGGTGGTCTCGGTGTCCACGAACGCCACCGGGAGATCGGCCCACGCCGCGTCGGGGTCGAACCCGTCGGCCACCCCGACCACGCGCACCTTGATGAGGTGAGCGATGCCCGGATAGTGCCGGCCGGTGGGGAAACAGCCGCAGGGATCCGCGAGCTTCACCGCATGGCCCTCACGGGTCGCTCGACGGGGCGGGCGCCGCGCTCGCCGACGGCGCCGCGGAGGGGGTCGGGGCCGGCACCGACGGGTCGGCGGTTGGCGCGCCCGACGCAGGGGGCGCCGGCTCGCTGCCGAGTGGGGCAGGCAGCTCCTTGCCGGCGAGCACGAGCTCGAGGCGGATCCACTCGTCGAACTCCTGCACCGCCTGCTCCTTGAACTTCTGAAGCACCACCTCCCGGCCGTTGATGTAAAGCGTCGGGGTCGACGTGACGCCGAGCGTCTCGCCTTGCTTCTGTTCGTTCTGCCAGCGTTCCTTCGCCGGCTCCGAGTGCATGTCCTTCTGGAAGCGGCTCATGTCGAGGCCGATGGACTTGGCAAAATCGATCAGATCCGGCTCCGTGATCTGCCCCTGGGCCTCGAACAAGCGCCGATGCATCTTCCAGAACTGCCCCTGGAGCTGGGCCGCGTAGGCCGCCTGGGCAGCGAGCTTGGCGTTGACGTGTTGCTCGAGCGGGAAGTGCTTGTACACCACCCGCACCTGGTTCTTGTAGTGCCGGTACACCTCCTCGATGAGGGGGAACATCATCATGCACGCCGGGCACTCGAAGTCGGCGAACTCGACCAGCGTCACCACCGCGTCCTCGGGCCCCTTCGACGGCGAGTCGCCGAGCACCAGGGTCTTCACCGCCTTGGCGCTGAAGCGGGCCTCGTAGAGCTCGGCGACCTCGGTCTTGGTGTAGCCCGCGCGGGCTTGCCGATAGAGGAACTCGGCGGCGGGCCGACAAGCCTTGCAGTCGCGCTTCTCCACGATGCACTGGCTCACCGGCACCGCGACGTCGGGACATGGAGCGAGGAACTCGCTCACGTACGACGACCACTTCCGGTGCTCCGACTTCCCGAGCTTTTCGGTGGGAATTCCTTCGATCTCGACGAGCGGCACCGAGTCGCTGTCCGCCGAGGCGTCGGCCACCGTCTTGTCTTTGTTCTCGTTGCACGTCGCGCCCGTGGTCAAGAGCGCGACGAGCAGCAAGGGGGTCCAGCGCAAGCTAAACATTCGCGTTTTGGCTACTGCCACACACCAGGGTCGTCAAGCGGATCAGCCGTCGTCATCCCGCGCCACGCCCCGATCGGAGGCCTTGGCCGCGAAGCGCGTCGCGGTGATGATGGGCCCGCTGGGGCGCGCCGTCCGTCCCTCGGGGCCGAAGCCCAACACCGCCGCCTCGAGCGCGTCACGCGGCGGGGGGGCCGACCGCTCCTTCCCCGGCGCCGCGATCGACTCGATGTGCAGCGACTGGGTGGGGAACGCGAAGCTCACCCCGAGCGCCCGAGCCAGCCGCAAGATCTCGAGGAAGATGTTGTGGCGCTCGCGGAGCTCGTCGGTCCACGTGTCACACTTGAAAAAGAAGTAGAGCATCACCTCGAGCGCGCTCTCCCCGAACGCGCTCATGTGCACCTCGTAGGCGTCCTTGCGCGTGAAGGGGTTCGACTGGAGGATGGCACGCACCCCCTCCACGAACGCCTGCATCTGCTCCGGCGTGGTGTCGTAGGTGAGGCCCACCTTGGTGAAGCAACGGCGAAACTCGCGCTGGCCGTAGTTGTCCACCTTCGTGTCGGCGATCTTGGCGTTGGGGATCACCACCACCGAGTTGTAGAAGGTGCGGATGCGGGTGGAGCGAAAGCCCACCTCCTCCACGGTCCCGTCCACCCCGTCGACGTGGATCCAGTCGCCGATCTGGAACGGGCTGTCCACGAAGATGCTGATGCTCCCGAAGAGGTTGGCGAGCGTGTCCCTGGCCGCGAGCCCGAGCGCCAGGCCGCCGATGCTCACGCTCGCGAACAGCGTGGTCACGTCGAACTCGAGGTTCTGGAGCACCACCAGCGTCCCGATGACGAAGACCACCACCTTCATGGTCTTGCGCAGGAGCGGCACCAGCTGATCGTCGAGCTTGGAGTCGGTGGCCGCCGCGCGCTCCCCGAGCCGTGCCGCGAGCACGTCCACCGCCCGATAGGCGGCCCACACGATCGACACGGTGATGAGCACACGCACCGTGGCGCTGAGCGCCTTCGACCACTCCACGGGCAGGAGCAGCTGGGGATAGCCCACCCGCAGGATGACGGCGGTGAGGATGGTCGCCCCCGGCGACGCGAGCACGTCGACGAAGCGCTCCGGCCAGGTGGCTCTCACCTTCTCGGCGAGCGACCGGAGGCGCGGCGCGAGAACGGCGGCGATGACGGCACGCACCACGAGTCCCATCACCACCAGGAACACGAGGGCCAGGTACTGCCAGAGCCGAACCTTGAGGAAGCTCACTCGGTGAAACACGGGCGGCAAGCGGGCCGCGAGCTTGATGAGCGCGCCGACGTCCTCGTAGTACGCGTCGATCTGGTCGAGCGAGGTCTTGGTCCACAGCCAGCGGTCGCCCCGCTTCTCGAGCACCACGTCGGGCAGGTCGCGGTGAGGCACCACGATCGCGTGTCGGTCGGCGTCGACGTAGTCCGGGTCGTCGGAGATGGTGTCCATCACCACGAAGGCACCGAGCGCGTCGTACACGAGCTTCAGCCGCTTGGCCGACTCCTCCACCGCCGTCGGGGATCTCCCCGCGGTCTCGAGACAGGTCGTGGCCTTGGCGAGATCCATCCGCTCGGGTTGCTGCCACCGAAACACCGAGTCGGCCGCGGAGCGCGGGGTCTTGCACTCGCCCGCGCCCCAAGCGGCGCGAGGCGCGAAGACGACCGCGAGCAGCACCGCGAGCGTGAGGCAGGTCCGCTGCATGGTCGCTTGATAGAGGACGCGTCCGTCGCTGTCAAAACCGCCCCCGGGATTGACACGGCATATGTGCCGCCTAAAGTGTCGAGTGCGATGTCGTCCGTGTTCCACGATCCTGCCACCGGCGTGCGCGTGCTCTCCATCGAGGAGGCCAACGCGCTGGTGCCCAAGCTCACGGAGCTCGTCGGTGCGCAGCTGGAGCTCGGAGCGCGCATCCAAGAGCTGGTGCAGAGTCTGTACGACGAGGTGGGGCCCGCGAGCGCGAACGACGAGCCGGAGATGATCGACGTCACGCTCTACCCGTCGGACAGCCCCGAGGTGCGAGGGCTCAAGCGAGCGCTGGCCCGCGCCGCCCGCGACTACAAAGGGGGCTGGCACGAGGTGCAGGCGCTCGGTGCGGTGGTGAAGGATCCGAGCACCGGCCTGCTCGACTTCTACGGGAAGGTCGACGATCGCCTGGTGTGGCTCTGCTGGCGGTTTGGCGAAGACGCCATCCAGTTCTACCACGAGCTCGACGCCGGGTTTGCAGGGCGCAAGCCCCTCTCCGACGTGAAGTCTCGGATGCTCAACTGAGGTAGAAGGAGCAACTCTTGGAGGGGATGACGTGGGCTCCGACGACCTGAAGGACGACCACGAGCGCCTGCTGGCCGAAAACGAGCGCCTGCTGGCCGAAAACGAGCGCCTGCTGGCGCGGGTCGCGGAGCTCGAGAGCGAAGACCTCCTCGCCGACCCCAACCTCCGCCGCCTCGCCACCGCGGTGCCGGACAACATCATGTTGCTGGACGGCGACTGCCGGATTCGGTTCATCAACTGGACCGTCCCCGAGCTCAGCGTCGAGGAGGTGATCGGCACCGTCCCCTGGCTCTACACGCCTGTCGCCGATCGGCAGCAGGTCGAGGACACCTATCGCGACGTGCTGCGCACCGGCGAGCCCGCGCGGCTCGCCTCCGTGTATCGGACGGACGATGGCGTCGTCACCCAGTGGGATTCCCACGCCATCCCCTTGGTGCACGAAGATCGCGTCGATGGGCTGATCCTCATCAGCACCAACATCACCGCCCGCGACGAGGCTGCCCGCGACCGCGATCGCTTCTTCGATCTCTCGCTCGATATCCTCTGTGTGCTCTCGCTCACGGGCGTGTTCAAGCGCCTGAGCCCCGCCTTCGAGCGGGTGCTCGGGTGGCCGGTGGAGGAGGTGCTCGGCACCTCGCACCTCGATCTCGTGCATCCCTCCGATCTCGAGGCTACCAAGGCGGCCATGACCCAGCTCCAGCGAGGCTTGGAGCTCATCGACTTCGAGAACCGCTACCGAGCCAAGGACGGCAGCTACCACACGCTTCAATGGCGCGCGATCGGCGTCCCCGACCAAGATACGGTCTACTCCGGCGCGCGCGACGTCACCGAGCAGCGCGCGCTCGAGCAGCAGCTCCGCCACTCGCAGAAGATGGACGCGATCGGCCAGCTCGCCGGTGGCCTCGCCCACGACTTCAACAACCACCTGTTGGCGATCATGATGAACGCCGACTACGCGCTCAAGCACGCGGTCGACGAGCCGGTGGTGGAGCACCTCGCGCGGGTGAAGGACGGCGCCCGACGGGCGGCCGAGCTCACGCGGCAGCTCCTCACGTTCAGCCGCAAACATCCGCTCCAGTTCGCCCCCGTCGACGTCAACGAGCTGGTCGAGAGCCTGCTGCGGATGATCCAGAGGACGATCCCCGAGAACATCGAGCTGTCGTTCTCTCCCGGGATCGACCTCCCCCTGGTCGCCGGCGACGTGAGCCAGCTCGAGCAGGTCGTGCTCAACCTCTGCATCAACGCCCGCGATGCGCTGCCCTCGGGTGGACGCATCCGCATCGCGACCAGCGAGCTCGTCGTGGCCGAGGGGAGCCACGAGGTCGGTCCGTGCCGACGGCCGGGTCGCTTCGTGGTGCTCCGCGTGGAGGACGACGGCGTCGGGATGACGCCGGAGGTGAAGGAGCGCCTGTTCGAGCCCTTCTTCACCACCAAACCGCAAGGCATGGGCACCGGGCTCGGCCTCGCCACGGCCTACGGCATCGTGCAGCAGCATCGAGGGGTGATCGACGTGGCGAGCACCGCGCAGGTCGGCACCACCGTGTGCGTGTATCTCGAGGCGACCGACGGCCTCCTCGGTCGGAGGCGGCCGGCGCGCCGCTCCGACGCGCCGCGCGGCCACGAGACCATCCTCGTCGCCGAGGACGCCACCGCCGTACGCAACGTCGTCATCCGCGCGCTCGAGCACGCGGGCTACCGCGTGATGGCCGCGAGCGACGGGCAGGAGGCGGTGGACATCGCGCGCGAGCATGGCGACCAGATCGCCCTCGCGTTGCTCGACGTGGTCATGCCGCGCCTCGACGGCCCTGACGCAGCGTCGGCGATCACCGAGGCATACCCGAACATCCGCATCCTCTTCACCACCGGCTACAGCGACAGAAAGGCGATCGGCGCCCACGTTCGCAGCCGCCAGGTGGTGCGCAAGCCCTACGAGCTCGACGACCTGCTCTTCCGCATTCGGCACACGCTCGACGCCCAGCCCCCTCAGCCGTCGAACAGCCAGTAGTGGTAGCTGTCGAAGCGCTCGAGCCGCGCCAGAGTGCGCACGCAGCGCACGGTGAGCCAGCGGGAGGTCTCGGAGGCGGGCACCTTCACCGCGAGCTCATCGAAGACGTCGCGGCGCAACGTCACCTCGGGCTCCCCGAGACGCTCGGCCCCGTGAAAGACGACCACCTCGTGCTCGCAGCGGAGGCGCATCACCAACACGCTGGCCGGCGCGCTCTTGACCACGAACCTGTCCTCGGCGCGCTGGATGCGGCCCCCGTCGGCGATCTCGCTGCCGTCGAGCCCCGACACGTCGAGGCGCGCCACGTTGAACCGCCCGGTCGCGTCGCCGCGCTCGTAGTGGTGAGCCCTCTCGGACGCGAGGTCGGCCACGTCGAGCTCGTCGAGGAGCGCGCCCCCGCCGTGCTCGCCACGCGGGCTCGCCCCCGAGCCGAGGAGGTCCCAGCGCGCCTCGTAGGCCACCTTCGTCACGCCACCGAGGATGCTCTGATCGTACACGCTGGCCTCGAAGAGGCGCTCGCCCAGCACCGCCTCCATCCCCATCCAGCCGGGATAGACGATGAAGTGGGTTGGGAGCTGGCTCGCGCCGAGCCGCTCGTAGTGCTCGAAGCGTGAGCCCGCGCCTTCGGCCCAGAAGGGGGCCTCGCCCTCGGTGGTGAGCCCCACCACGTCGAAGGTGTTTCGCTCCGAGAGGTAGGCGATGGCGCCGGTGTCGTTCACGCCAATGAGCGCGTCGGCAGGGAGCGCTCGTCGTGCCCAGAGGCCGAGCCGCACCTGCTGCAGATGGATCGCACGCGCGGAGGTCGCCACGTCGTCCACCGCGTCGGGGAGCTTCACCGCGAGGGGAGCGAGGGCGCCGAACGACAGCGCCGCGCCGAGCACGCGTGCGTGAGGATGCACCTTCCTCCCGAGCAGCTCGGCGAGCTCGTGGATCCCGATGAGGATCGCCACGAACCACGCCGGCGCGAAGGGCCAGATGTAGCGCACGCGATTCCAGAGGATCGTGGAGTAGGAGGCGGGGCCCACGGTGGCCAGCACGAGCATGGCGACCAGCGCCGCCGTCCACGGACGTCCCGTCCGCCACGCCGCCGCGCCGAGGGCCACGAGGCCGAGCGCGAGCGGGTAGGCCATGTCTTCGGGCACGAACAGCGCGGTCCAGCGCCCGCCGTTCAACAGATCGGTGACGAGGAGCTCCACGTTGGCGACGGTGGCGGCGAGCACCTCGCGCTGGTCGAGGTACGGGTCGAGGGGTAGCCACTTCACCATCGCCGTGGCCGAGGCGCTGTGGCCCGTGAAGAGCCGATGACTCAGCGGGACCACGAACGGTCCGATGGCCGGCACCGAGACGCGCAACAACCCCCGCGCCGAGAGTTTCTCGCCGATGGTCTGCCGCAACAACACCAACACTGCGAACACCGACACCAGCGCCCCCTCCGGGCGCACGAGCGGGCCACACAGCCCGAGGACCGCGAGCTGCGTACAAGACGCCACCTCGGCGCCGGTGAAGGCGCGCGGCGCTTCGGGCTCGGCGCGCTCGGCCGCCACCCGCGCCCCCCGCACGAAGATCCACGTGAGCGCCATCGTCTCCATGCCGCTGTACGCAAACCAGGTGAAGGCCCCGAACGCGAAGCACGCCCCGCCAGCGGCCACCCCCACGAACCGGCCGCCAAGGCGCGCCGCGAGCCGCGCCGTCTCGAGCGCAGTGGCCGCGTGGAGCAGGCAGCCCAGCGCCCACACCACGTACACCGCGTCGAGCCCCCGCACCCCCAACGCGAGCCAGGGCGCGATGGAGAGCGGCCACAGCAGGCTGGTGGCCCCCGAGCTGTAGCCGGCGTGCGGCGAGTAGTGAAACCAACGGCCCTCCGCGAGCCGCTTGGCGTACTGGAGATGAATGAACGAGTCGTCGAGGGACAGCGCCGGCGCCCCCGCGCGCTCGAGGATGGTCCGCGTACACCACCAGCCGATGAGCATCGCCACCGCCCCTGGCAGCGCGTAGGGCAGCGCGCGGCGGCCGAGCGCCGAGAAGACCGCCCGACTCGAACGCATGGGCATGGGTGGGGGCACGCCTCTACATAGTGAAAACGCGCGCTGTGGTGTAGAGAGAGCGCCGTGACGGACACGAACGACAGAGATCGCTACGCCAACCCGCCTCGGCTCCCCGAGGGTGACGTGGTGGCGCTCGGCGCGCTCTTCGACGGCCGCGGGCACCTCGAGCTCGAGATCGGCCCGGGTCGGGGAGCCTTCCTGTTCGAGCGTTGCGTGGCCGAGCCCGACGCGAGGCTCCTCGGCATCGAGGTGCGCCGCAAGTGGGCCCAGCGCGTCGACGAGCGCCTCGAGCGCGACGGCTGGCATCACCGCGCCCGGGTGGTGGCGGAGGACGCTCGCCTCGCCCTCCCGCGCCTCGGTCCGGATGGGTGCCTCACGCGGGCGTTCATTCACTTCCCCGATCCATGGTGGAAAAAGCGCCATCAGAAGCGGCTCGTCATCGTCGATCCGCTGGTGCGCGAGCTCGCACGGCTGCTCGCTCCCGGAGGGGAGCTCTTCGTGCAGACCGACGTGCCCGAGCGTGCCGAGCAGTACGCCCACGTGATCGGCCTCTGCCCCGAGCTCGAGCCGTTCGGCGATGTCGCCGGCTCGCCGCGCCTCGAGCACAACCCCTACGGCGCGCTCAGCAACCGCGAGCGGCGCGCGGTGCTCGACGGCTTGCCCGTGTATCGCCTGCGTTTCCGGCGCCGGTGACCGACTCGGCGCCGAGCTCGTGGGGGCGCTCGGCGCCTCACTCCTTGGGCGGGATGGCGATGGTCACGCGGGCCGTCTGACCGCTCTGCACGTTGGCGCCGCCCCCGATGCTCCGTCCATCGGCCGTCTTGCACACGATCGACACCGGCCCCGGCCCGACCCCGCTCACCATGGCCGGGGTGGGCCCTGCCGACCGTCCGGCCACGATCACGTTGGAGCAGAACCCACCCTTCGAGTTGACCGCGACGTTGCCCGGGGGCCCCTTCGGCTCCTCTGGCGGGGGCGGCTTGGGGGGCGCCTTGGGATCGACCGCCGGGGCCGGCTCCCCCTTCTTGAGGATCACCGACACCTGCTTCGTCTCGCCTTTCTTGGCGTTGATGGTCACGATCTGGGGCGCGTGACCAGGAGCCGAGAACACCAGCTTGTGCTCCCCCGTCGACAGGTCGGTGATCGTCGTGCCCCCGGTCCAGCGCTTGTCGTCGAGGTGCACCACCGCCGCCTTCGGCGACACGTCGTACACCACCGTCACCGAGCCCTTGCCGAGCGCGGCGTTCACCTCTTGCTCGAGCGAGGTCTCGGTGAGGGTCACCTTCTGCGCGTACGACTCGTAACCCTCCTTCGACACCTTGATCTCGAGCTCGGTGCCGAGCGGCAGCTTGTCGATGGTGAGGGGGGTCTGCCCCGGCTGGAGCTCGCCCGCGATCCGCACGTAGGCCCCCTCGGGCGTCGACACGACGCGCACCTTCCCCTTCTTCGCCTCGGGCGGCGGAGGCTCGGGCTCGGGCGCGCTGGACGCGCTGGCTTCCGCGCGCGCGGCTCCGTTCGGGTCGTTGTTCATGGTGATGAACAGCGCGGCGCCGCCGAGCGCGACGGCGGTCACGACGCCGAGCCCCATCCACAGGCGCCCGCGCGGCGGCGTCGGGTAGGCGGTCACCCCGCTCCCGGTGTAGGTGGCAGCCCCCGTCGTCGTGCTCGAGCCGGCGAACATGTCCGTCTCGGTCAGCGTCGTGCGTTGCGAGGCGATCACGTCGGCGAGGTGCTTCACGTCTTGAAGCGCCTCTTTCTGCTCCGCGATCTTGTCCTCGAAGAGCATCTTCATCCAGTTGGCGAGGCTCACCGACGAGGCGGCGATCCGCTCGTTGCGAACGAAGCTCTCGAGATCGGCCTGCATGTCGCGCGCGTTCTGGTAGCGATCGGCCGGATCCTTCGCCAACGCCCGCATCACGATGGTCTCGAGGGCGGCCGGATAGCCAGCGCGGATCTGACTGGGCCGCGGATACTCCCGCTCGCAGATCAGCTTGAGCGTCTCGAACTCGCTCTTTGCCTTGAACAGGCGGCGTCCGGTGGTGAGCTCGAACAGCATGATGCCCACCGCGAAGATGTCGCTGCGATGATCGATGTCCTTGCCCGCGGCCTGCTCGGGGGACATGTACGGCACCTTCCCCTTCAGCTGCCCGGCCTGTGTGCTCTCGATCACCGCCGCCTCGGTGCTCTTCGCGATCCCGAAGTCGACGATCTTCACGTCGCCGGTGAAGGTGATCAGCACGTTCTGCGGGCTGATGTCGCGGTGCACGATGTTGAGGGCGTTCCCCTCGAGATCGCGCTTCTCGTGAGCGTAGGCCAAGCCGCCGCACACCCCGAGCATGATGCTCAGCGTGTGCTCGAGCGGGAACTCGGTCACCGCTGCCCGCTTCATCGCGCGGACGATGGACCGGATGTCCTCGCCGTTGATGTGCTCCATCGCGATGTAGTAGGTGCCGCCCACCTCCCCCACGTCGAACGTCTGCACCACGTTGGGGTGGTTGAGGGTGGCCGCGGTGCGCGCCTCGGTGAGGAGCATCTCCACGAAGGCCTGATCGCGCGAGAGCTCGGGGAGGATGCGTTTGATGACGACGAGCTTCTCGAAGCCGGCGACCGCGCGCTGAATCGCGAGGTACACCTTGGCCATCCCTCCGGAGGCGAGCGCGCGCAGGAGCGTGTACTTCCCGAACTGCCGGGGAAGCTGCTCCTCCTGCAGATCCGGTGTCGACACCGGTCCCGGCTGGCTGGGCACGCTTTGCATCGGCGTCTAACGCATCGTCCTGGAATTCTTCATCGCCCCCCTGGGACGACATCCAACTCGCCTTCTAGAGTTTTCCGAAAGCTCACGCTCTCGACCTGGGTTCGCCAACAAGCGCCCGGCCGGCGAAGATTACGCGCGAAGAGCGATGAAGATCAATGTAGGGGTTGGTGCTCCGCGATGCAAAGCAATGGTGTGGTTCGGCTGCGTTCGTGGAGCAGAGGGTCACACCTCACCGCCTCGGTGGCAGGATCGGCTCCCTCTCGGCACCGCCCCCTTGATCCGAGGTGCCGCGGCAAATAGGCTGGCTCCCATGAACCTGGCTCGCACGATGGTCGTTGGCTGCGCGCTCGTGGGCGCGCTGCTCGTCGGCTCGCTCGCCGGCTGCTCCACCTACCGCGCCGACCTCGACCGCGCCATGGCGCACTATCACGCGCGGTCGTACGACCGGGCCCTCGCCTTGCTCGAGGTGCTCGAGCCCGACATCGACTCGTTGTCGGAGGCGGAGCGTGCTCAGTACGACTTCTACCGCGGGATGAGCCACTTCTTGCTGGAGCAGCGCCTTCACGCCCGCCACTGGCTGGGCCTCGCCGCGGCGCGGGAGAAGGGCCAGGAGGGGTCGCTCAACCCCGACGAGAAGAAGAAGGTGGGCGACACCCTCGAAGACCTCAACAAGGACCGCTACGGCGGCTCCGAGGTGCCTGCCCCCGAGCGCGTGAAGTGCAATGTCGACACCGACTGCGTGAAGGGCCAGTTCTGCGACAACGGCGTCTGCAAGAAGCCCCCCGCCGACGCCGACAAGGCCCCCGCCGACAAGACCGACGCCGAGAACACCGACGACAACCGCCCCAACGGCGATCCGACCGACGCCGAGGACTAGAGCCTGTCGGGCGGCGACGGCGCGCCGCATCCCTCCGGCGCTGCGTCTTCGTAGACTGGGCCCTCCGCCGTCACGGCGCCGTCAGCTCGGCTTGCAGGAAGCCGTAGTGGAGCAGATCGCTGTCCTTGCGCCCGGCCGCGGCCATGACGTTCTTTCCGCCTTCGCCGAGCGCGAGGAAGCCGTAGCCCCCGGAGAACGTCGCCCAATCCCATGGAGACACGTGGAGCTGCACGTCCACCTCGTGACCGAGCACATGGGAGCCATTGTTGGGGTCGGCGCCCACCGGCAGGAGGTAGGCCGTGCTCCAGCGGTCCTTCGGCTCGGCCATGCCCACGAAGGTGTAGCCGATGCCGTAACGCACCGCCTCGTGAGGTGAAGCGGAGACGTCACCGCCTGCTTCGATGAGGTTCGACCACGCGTACAGATCCATCAGCCCGTGGTGCTCGTGCACCGTCGGCAGGATGGGATCGAAGCGCGTGAAGGTGCCCTCGTGAGGGTTGTCGTCACCGCTCGCGTAGCCGCCGTGAGCGCCGAAGCGGAGCTTCCACGGGAGCGCCGTCTGCCACCCAAAGCGCCCCGCCACCGCGTAGGCCCCGATGTCGCGGTTCTCGCCGAAGCCGGCCACACGACCGAGCTGGTATGCGCCCTCGACGGCGTACTCGATCCCGTGCTCGTCGCCGCCGATCCGCAGATCGACGGTGTAGGTGTCACCGCGCGTGAGCTGGAACGGGAGCGGATCCCTGGCGATGCGCGCGAGCCCCGCGAGCTCGAGCTGCAACAGCGGCAGCACCGACCAACGAAGCTGCAGCCCGTAGAGCTGAGCTCCCGTCCCCTCGAAGGTCTGTCCGTTGGGCGCGTAGGGCTGCGACACCGGGCCCGGCAACGACAACAGGGCACCGAACGCTTCGATGTCGAAGTCGAAGAACGAGAAGTGGAGCCGGGCCGCGTCGAGGGCCAGCGGGCGCGGCGACCAGTCCGCGTCGCCGAGCAGGCGACCATCGCCCCAGCGCATACGCTGCCGTCCCACGCGCACCGCGAACAACGGGTCTTCCACGTCGGTGCGGACGTCGATGTAGGCCTCGTAGGGTGCGAGCTCACCAAACCCACTCTGCTCCGCGGCCCCCGGCGTCGCCCCGAGCATGCGCGAGTCTTGGAGGACGAGCTTGGCCGTCAGCACGTCGAAGGTCACCTTCATCCCAAGACGCGAGCGCTCCGACACGAGCCACTGATCGGACACCGCCGGTGCGCGGAGGGCCACGGCCGGAACCGACGACTCGAAGCCATCGCTCTGCACCGCGCTGCGCTCGTACACGTCACCGCCGATGTCGGCCGGATCGCGTCGATACTCGCCGCGGACGCGCACCTCGACGGCAGGAAAGAAGGTCCACTCCCCAACGGAGAACCCCTCCTCCAGCGCCTCGAACTGGGCGTGCGCCTCGGACGACAGCAGCAACGACAACCCGAGGGGCAACCCGAAAAGAGCCCATCTCTTCATCGGGATGGGCTCTAACATGATCGCGCGGGTGCGTGATTACATCTCGAAGTCGCCGCCGGGCTT
>CAYOAL010000025.1:0-83393 GCA_964401935.1 uncultured Polyangiaceae bacterium | reverse complement strand
CGCCGGACCGCGCCTCGAGGGGCCCCGCGAGGCCATGTCGGTCGGACCTTCAGAGCAACGGTCGGCCGCTGAGATAGTGCGTGAGCGGGAGATCGGCGCTGTCGGCGTGACCGAGCATCGCGAGGGCGCGCCGTCGGGTGAGGTTGAACGCCTCGGCGGTGCGACGAATCCCGTCCTTCGCCGACGCGTCGGTGCCCAGCCCCTCCGCGCAACGCATGGTGGGGAAGTCGCCGGTGAAGGCGTCGAGGTTGTTCGCAGCGAGGCGCCCGGTGCTCGCGAGGTGGGCCTCCACCTTGCGGAACAGGGCTGCGAAGTTCTTCATCACCGCGTTCACCAAGCGCCGCTGTCGGAGCTGCCCGCGAACGTGCGCCTCGTCGAGGTGCTCGTCCCGCAGGTAGGGCTCGAGCCAGAGGTTGTAGTAGCAGGCGATGTCGAAGTCCCACTTGAGCCGATACAGGTCGTAGCTCCCGAGCACGCTGTACTGATCGCGGTAGATCTGCATCGTCGTCTCGAAGCGGAAACGCATCAGCTCGTCGTACAGCTCCGCCCGCGCGCTCAGCTCCGCGGCCGTGGCGCCGCCGAGATCGCGCCGCACCAAATCGGTGATGAAGTCGTTCTCGATGGCGATGAAATCGCTCCCTGGCGAGTAGAACGGATCGGTGAACGAGCCCGACTCGCCGCTCACCGCCCAGCGCTCGGCGCCGGAGAAGTAGCGCTTGGTGCCATAGGCGAGCTGTCCGTAGCTCATGATGTCGAGGGGCTTGGCCCCCGCGAGGAGCTCACGCACCGCGCGGTGGCTGTCGAGGAGCTCGGCGAAACCCTCCGCGCGGCGCCAGCGGTCGGAGAAGCGGCTGCGCTCCATCACCACCCCCACGCTGGTGACGCCGTGCTTGAGCGGGATGAACCAGATCCAATACCCCGGATAACAGAAATGGGTGGTGGAGAGCACGCGGCTCGTGTGGTTCACCCGTGCTCGAAACGCGCCGCTGCCGATGTCGTCGAGATCGGCGACGCCGGTGTAGCGCCCCCACACCGCGGCGAGGGCGTGGGTCTCTTCGATCCGGAGCGAGAGCTTCTTGGCGAGCAGGCTCGCGCGCCCCGACGCGTCCACCAGCCAGCGCGCCGCGACGCGGGTGGTGCCCCCCTCCCCCTCCACCTCGAAGCGGTGGCCGCCGTCCGGCCCGAGCTCGATGCGGCTCACCTTGCCGCGCCGCGCGTCCACGCCATCCTCGAGGTTCATCTGCCAGAGATCGGCCTCGATGCGCGCGCGGTCGAGCTGAAAGCTCGGCAGGTAAGGCAGCGCGACGCTGCCGATCTCGCTCATGCGCTCGAGGGGCGCGTCCTTTTCGGGAGTGTCGAAGAAGAACCGCAGACCGTTCTTCGGGAGGTGGTTCTCGTAGAGATAGCGCGAGAGACCAAGCCGCCGCACGAGGTAGTTCGAGGCGAGCTCCACCGTCGACTCGCCCACCTTGAACGAGGTCTCTCGGTTCTTCTCGAACAAGCCCACGACGAGCTCGGGGAGCTCGCGCCGCAGCTGTCGCGCCAACAAGAGCCCAGCCAGGCCACCACCGAGGATGGCGACGTCGAAGGTGTCGTGCATCGTGCTCATGGACAAGCTCGCAGAACCCAAGCGTAGCCGCGATCCGGCCCGCAGCCGAGCACCAGCGCCTCGGTCGTGCGCCGGCTCACGAGGGCGCTCACCGCGGTGACCAGCGCCACGCCGCCCACGCTCTCGTGGTCGCCCGCGCGATCCGCGAGCACACGGCGCGCGACGCCGGACCACGGCGCCGGCACCTCACCGTGACGCGCGGTGAAGAGCAGCGCGCCTTCGGCGGGGACCGGCAGCGCGGGCGGTCGTCCGCGCCACGCCGCCCCCCACACCACCTCGGCGAGGGCTCTCGGGCCGGCCGCTTCCCACGGCTCGATGGCGAGCGCGGCGGCGCCTTCGGCTCTCGCGCGACGGTCGGGGAGGCCGCACAGCGCGGGCCCGGAGATGCGCGCGGCCACCTCGTTGTGCTCATCCACCGCGGCCGCGACCGCGACCGGCGCGGCCCCGTCGCGCACCAGATCGAGCGCGAGCGAGAACGCGAGCTCGGCGCTCGTCGACAGATCCGAGCAGGACAGCGCGGGCCCGGTGAGGCCGAGGTAGATCGAAGGGTGCGAGGCGAGCGCAGACGGCAGCACGGACGGGAACAGCGCGGGGCTCGCGAACCGCGGCCCCCGCTCGAACACGCGGCGCAGCACCTGGCCGGTCGCGCTCACGCCGCCGTGCGCCGTGCCGACCACCACCGCGGTGCAGGGATCGACGCCGTCGCCGAGCGCCATCGACGCGACCACCGTCGTGAGGCGGGAGGCGCGATCGAGGCGGCGGGCGCGCATGCCGTCGAGCAGCCCCACGGGGAGCTCGCAGGGCACGTCGGCGGGGAGCGGTCCGGGCTCGGCGTAGGCCACCACGCCGTCGAGGGTGGCCCCCCCGAACAGACCGAGGGGCCCGATGCAGGCCGCGCCGGTGATGGCGAGTCGCCGTGGCGGGGTGGGCGTGTCCGCCTCGCTGGGACCGGGGTCGGTGGGGCGGGGGTCGGCCTTCCGCAAGACGAGGGAGGTGTCGGTGCCGCCGAAGCCGAACGCGTTGGTGATCGCGGCCCGCAGGGGGGTGTGCTGGGAGCGCATCGCGTGGGCGAGCCGGCACTCGGGGTCGGGCTGGGAGAGGCCCACGGTGGGTGGGATGCGGTCGCCGGCGACCGCGAGGGCGGTGATGACGGCCTCGATGGCACCCGCCGCGCCGAGCGTGTGACCGATGCTGCCCTTGACGGAGGACACCCACACCTCGTCGGCGCGCTCCCCGAAGCAACGCCGAATCGCCGCCGTCTCCATCGGATCGTTGTGGGGCGTGGCCGTGCCGTGCGCGTTGACGTAGTCGATGTCGGCCACCGACAAGCCCGCGTCGGCGATGGCGCGGGTCATCACCGCCGCCGCGATCGCCCCGCTCGGCTCCGGGTGCGTGATGTGGTGCGCCTCCGACGCCACCGCCCATCCCGCGAGCTCGGCGATCGGGGTGCGACCGCGTGCGCGCGCCGACGCCTCGGACTCGAGCATCAGGAAGGCGGCCCCCTCCCCGAGGGTGAGCCCTCGGCGCGTGGCATCGAACGGACGGCAGGGCTCTCGATCCACGGCCCCGAGCGCCGAGAAGCCGGCGTAGGTGAGGCGGCACAACGCGTCCACGCCGCCCGCGAGGGCACGTTCGACGCGGCCATGACGGATGGCGTTCGCCGCGAGGAGGATCGCGGTCGCCCCCCCCGAGCAGGCGCTGCACACCGCGGTCGCACGCGCGAACGGCCCGAGCACCTCGTGGACGCGATCGAGCGAGGCGCTGATGGGGTGGGTGCTCAGCGCCTCGCGATCGACGTCGGCGTCGATGTCGCGCTTCAGCGCGGCGAGGGCGAGCTCGCTCTCGAACGTTCCTCCGGTGCTGCCCCCGAGGAACAGCGCGGTCCCGCGACTCTCGGCGCCGGCCTCGGCGAGCGCCTCGCGCGCGGCGAGCACGGCCATCGCGTCGGCGCGCGACCACCTCCCCACGCCCGCGAGCTCCGCGCGCACGGCTTGCACATCGAGGCCTGCGACCGACGCTGCCAAGTCGGACGCGAGGCCTGGCACCTCGAAGAGGGCGAGCCGCTCGATGGCGCTCTCGCCCGCGAGCAAGCGCTCCATCGTGCCCCGCGCCCCGTGCGCGAGGGGAGATACGATGCCAACACCTGTGATCACGACACGCATGGAACCGGAGCGCCCTCGTCCGCGTTCTATCAGGTTCGAGGGGTTTTGCGAGCGCTCACGCGAGCGGCGCGCCGCCCACCTCAGGCGGTCGGCCGGGCCTCAGAGCCCGGAGAAGCGGAACCATTGGTCGGGGTTGTCGCGAGCGAACTGCTCGAGGAGCGAGGCGAGCCGCTGCGCGGCGGCGTCGAGCTCCGCCTCCGAGGGCCGTCGCGACACGAAGATTGGCGGCGACGTGACGTATTCGTAGCGGAGAAACCCGAGACGCCGCGTGAACACGGGGAGGATGGGCGCGCCCGAGAGCGCGGCGAGCTGAAAGATCCCCGAGGGCACCTGCCACGGTTCGCCCAGAAACTGCACGTGACGCACCCGCATCCCGGGGACGGTGCGGTCGAACTTCATGGCCACGATGCCCTTCTTCACCCGCAGGTGCCGCAAGAGCGGCAGCGCCGCGAGCGGATCGTGGCCGGCGTGCACCACCGTCACCCCTGCCTTGCGGCGCGCGTCGTCGTGCACCTGGCGCGCTCGCCGATCTTCTTCGGCCTGCATGACCACCAGCACCTCGCTGGACTGCAGCTTCCTGAGCAGCGGACCGGCGACGTCCCAACCCGCGGTGTGGGCGGTGGCGAGGATCACGCCTCGGTCGGCGGCGCGGCTCGTCTTGAAGTCGGCGCCGTCGTTGGCCGACACGACCGAAGGCTCGTAGCCGCGGTCGGCCCCGAGCAACATCGACTCGGTGAGGCAGAACGCGAAGTTGGTGAACACCCGAGCGGAGTCGGCGATGTCGAAGGCTCCCGACCGCGGCCCCCTCAGCTTGACGAGCGTGCGCCGCACGTTGTCCCGGGGCTCCGCGAGCGCCGCCCAGAACGCCAGCCCGAACATCGGCGGGCTGTAGCGCACGAAGGCATCGGGGGTGTTCCTCACGCCCCAGTCCACCGCACGCCGCCACAGCTCCGAGTCTGGGCGAAGCTGTCGCGCGAACACGTCGGCCATGCGGTGGAGGTTCATGGGAGGACGATCGACGTCGGCCACGCGAGGGCGTGGGTCACGGTGCTCGTGAGCGCGGCCACCGGTAGGCCAAATGGCCGAGGATGGCAAGGGACGACGGCGGCGACGTGACGGAGCGTCACGCGGTGACCACGTAGCCGGCGATGATGATGGCGATCAACATGCCGGTGAGCGCGAGGGGCACCCAAGGAGGCGGCCCCGCCGTCTCCTGTACCTCGAGCGCGAGCTCTTGCTCCAAGTCCGCGTCGAGCTTGGGCGACCACGGCGTGACCCGATCTACGAACCACCGCGCCTGCTCGGGCAAGACCAGGGTCGGCTGGTCGTCGCCCGCGCGGCGGTAGGCCCCTTCCGGCATCGGGATGACGAGCTCGTCGAGGATCACGCGCCGGGCGCTCTGGTAGATCGGCAGCTCCTCGAGCGTCTTTTGGTCGGCGGGCGCCCGCCGGACCGCGCGGGCGATCTCCGCAGCCTCACCGCGGTACCGCTGAGCGCGGGCATCGATCTGCGCAAACAGCGCCTCGACCCCGCGCATGGCGTGGCTGATCTGCTCGATGGGCGCAGCGTTGCCAAACAGCGCGCCGCGGTAGCCGTAGCCCGGCTCGATCATCGTGCGCGCGGCCAGGGCGTTGACCACCGACTCCTCTCGGAGCACACCCCGGGACAGCTCATCGAGCACCCGATCCACGAAGGTCCGCGTCTCGAGCCGCTCGCTCTGCCACAGCCGTGCGAGCTCGTCTCCCTCCGGCCGGAGGGCCGCCGGCAGGAGCTCGGAGAAGGGGATCGACAGCGACCACGAGGCCCGCTCTCCCCCCTCCGCCGACGCCGCGAAGCGCTCGTCGTCGTCCACCCCGTGCTCGACGGTGTAGACGCGCAAGCCGGCGTCGAGCAGCCGCTCCACCTTGGCCCCCGACACACACACGAGAGGCTGGGACGCGAGCCAGCGGCGCGCATGGCGCTGTTCATCGGGATCGAGCAGGGTCTCGGGCAGGATGATGGCGTGCTCGTCGACGACCTGCTCGTCGAGCTCGGAGCGCGCCACCAGCCACGCCCGATGGCGCCACTCGCGCACGCTCCCCTTGTGCCCACACTTGCTGGCGGCGAAGGCCTTCCCTCGGCCCGCAAAGCCCACGTGGCGGCCCACCAAGAGCTCTCCCTCCTCGCTCACGACGAGCACCCCGGGCACCCAGAGCCGCGGACGTTTGGCCGACACGGTGGACTTCACGTGTTCATGCTAATACGTCAGGCGCGGGCAGGCCGTCACAACCCGCATCGGCATGAATCGTTTGACCGGACCCCATCGTCTCCGACGGCTGCCCACGGCGGCCGTCGCGCTTGTTTCCCTGCTTGGCGGACCGCTCGTCGGCTGCGAGGCAGAGAGCGCCGATCCCACGCTCGCCTGCCGCGAGCTCAAGGCCGAGGTCAGCGTCTTCGACGCGCGCTTCGTCGGCGAGGCGCAGGGTGGCAAGGCCGTCGCCTTCGTGCAGGCCGCGAAAGATCTGGTGTGGGCCTCCAACACGCTCGAGCAAGAGGTGGCGAGCGCCTGTCGACGCATCGGCCTCGACATCGGCCTCGGCGCGCACGAGATGCCCCCCGAGCCGGGCCCCGGCGGCGGCGCGGCCGGGATCTGCAACGCGGTCAATCGCCGCTTCGAGCTCATCCAACGCAGTCAGGGCTTGCGCTCCTGGGTGACGGTGGCCGCCCCTCAGTGCCAACCCAACGCGAGCGCCTGGTCGCGCTGCGCGAGCGCGTGCGACCCGAGCCGCGACCCGCAGTGCCACCTCTTGTGTCGCCTCCACGCCAACGTGCACGCCGAGTGCGACACCACCCACGTGCGGGTGCGCCCCGCGCGCGACGACACCTTGCCGCCGCAGATCATGAACACGCTGCAGGCCAACCTCGGCGCGCTCATCCACGCGCAGCTCGCTTATGGCCAGCGGCTCGCGCCCGACGCCCTGGCGTTGAACGAGCTCGCGGCGCTCCTGCCCCCCACCGTTCAGAGCTCGAGCGCCGACCTGCGGGACTGCGTGGCTGCGGGGCGCGACGTGGCCAACGACGCGACGCGGCGCATCCGGGTGAGCGAGCGGGCGGCCACGGATCTCCTCGCCCGCGTGCAGGGATTCTGAGGCTGCACGTCCGGTCGCAACCGGGCGGCGTCGAGCTCCCCTTCGCCGTGCTGCCTCGGGAGCCCACCTCGAGGAGTGGCGCACGCGGCCAGGAATAAGGCGCACCCTGCGTCGGTTCTCGGCGCATGCGCTTCAAGCTCGCCTTGCTCATCGTCGCGCTCCTCATGCTCGTGGGCTGCGATCACGCCACCAAGCACTGGGCCGAGACCACCCTGAAAGCGGCGCCCCACATCGAGCTGGTGGCAGGCGTCCTCGACCTGCGCTACGCAGCCAACGACGACGTCGCGTTCAGCCTTCTCAGGGGGATCCCGGTGGCCACCAAGATGCCATGGCTCCTCCTGCTCGGCGCCGTCGGCATCGCGGCGCTCGCGGTCACCTGGTATCGCCGGCGCCGCGCTCGCTCCGCGGAGCACGCCGCTTACGTCCTCCTTTTGTCCGGTGCACTCGGCAACGTGGCCGACCGCTTCCTCCGCGGCTACGTCGTCGACTTCATCCACCTCCACCACTGGCCCATCTTCAACGTGGCGGATGCCTCGCTGGTGGCCGGCCTCCTCCTGTACGCCGTCGCCCGTATCCGCGAACCGCCGTCCCTCGGCGCCGCTCCTACCCCATCGCCGTGAGCCGCTGCCCGAGCTCAGTCGGCGAGGATCATGCCCTCACGCCGTGGATCCGCGCCCCCGACCAGGCCGTCGGCGGTGCGCATGATCGCGTGAAGGCCGCTGTTCAGAGGCATCGGCTTCACCTCGTGGCCGAGCGCCTCGAGCTTCGGCTTTATCCCCGCCGCGAAATCGCCGAGCCCCTCGTCCGCCTCGAGCTCGATCGGGCCGTTGCGGTTGACGAAGTTCGGGGCCGCGATCGCGGTCTGCAGATCTTGACCGCCGTCGAGCACCGCGAGGAGCACGCGCGCGACGTAGCCGATGATCCGGCTCCCTCCCGGTGACCCGAGCGCCATCACCAGCTCACCGTCGGCGTCCAACACGATGGTCGGCGCCATCGAGCTGCGCGGTCGCTTGCCCGGCTGCACCCGGTTCTGCACCGGCTTGCCGTTGACCGTTGGGACGAAGCTGAAGTCGGTGAGCTCGTTGTTCAGGAGAAACCCTCGCACCATCACGTGCGACCCGAAGGCGCCTTCGATGCTCGCGGTGAGGCTCACCGCATTGCCGCTCGGGTCCACCGCGACCATGTGGCTGGTCGCGGGCCGCTCGAGCGACGCATCGGCGCCGACGCGCTGGGCGGCAGCGAGCGGCCCCGGGGTGGCCTTCGGCATGGCGCGCTCGAGGTCGATGGTCGCCGAGCGCTCGGCCAGGTAGCTCGGCGCGAGCAACGCCTCGACGGGCACGTTCGCGAAGTCTGGATCGGCGATGAGCTGGTCGCGGTCGGCGTAGGCGAGCTTGCTCGCCTCGGCGAACAGATGCACGTGGCTCACCGAGCCCGGCGGGTGCTTGGCCATGTCGAAGCGCTCGAGCAGGCCGAGGATCTGAAGCGTGGTCACCCCACCGCTCGAGGGCGGCGGCACGCCGCACACCCGATAGGAGCGGTAGGGTCGACACACGGCCTGGCGAAGCTTGGCGCGGTAGGTGGCGAGATCCTTCTGCACGAGGCGCCCTGGGTTGCGCTCCGCCCCCTTCACCGCGGCCACGATGTCGCCGGCGATGGGGCCTTGGTAGAAGGCGTCGGCCCCCTGCTCTGCCACCGCTCGCAACACCGCCGCGAGCTCTGGGTTCCGAATCACCGTCCCCACCGGCTTGGGCTGGCCGTCGGCCCCGAAGAAGTAGCGCTTGGTCGCCGCCAGCTGCGAGAGGTGCGCGTCGAGCTTCACCAGCTCGAACAGGCGCGGCGACACCTCGAAGCCCTTCTCGGCCAGCGCGATCGCGGGCTCGAACAAGCGCTTCCAAGGCAGCTTGCCGTGGGCTGCGTGGGCCATCTCGAACATCCGCAGCTCCCCTGGAACCCCCACGCTGAGGCCCCCGATCACCGCGTCGTAGAACGCCCGGGGCTTCCCGCCCTCGAGGAACATGTCGGGGGTCGCCGCGCGCGGGGCCGTCTCCCGGCCGTCGTAGGCCGCCACCTCCTCGGTGGCCGCGTGGTAGTGCAACATGAACGCCCCGCCGCCGATCCCCGACGACTGCGGCTCCACCAGGGTGAGCACCAGCGCCATGGCGATGGCCGCGTCGACCGCGCTCCCGCCAGCGCGGAGCATCTCGCGCCCCGCGCGCGCGGCGTGGGGGTTGGCCGCGCCGACCATGCTCTTGTCGCCGACGGTAGCCACCAGCCCATCGCGACGGCCGGTGGCCGCCTCGGGCGCGAGGTCCTCCTTGTCGGCCGTGGGGCGTTGGGTTGGGCTCGACGCCGCAGCGGGCAGCGGCGGCGCTTCGTGCCCCCCACAACCGACGACGGCCAGCACGAACCAAAGAGCCCAGGAGCGCATGGGTCACTATACCCCCTCCAGCCAACGTTGACCGCGAGGCCGAGCCCCTTGTCGACCGACCCGGACGAGCGCGGCGCGAAGCCCTCAGCGACCCACCACAGAAGCCCCGAAGGCGGACGTGCCGAGGGGACCGTCGATCACCAGATCCGACGCGCTCGCGGCCGTCCCGGTGGGGATGATGGCCCCTCCGAACACCACGTTGACGCGCCCCTGGCCCACGTTGAACGACGCGTTGCCCACCGCAAAGTCGTCGACTCCATCGCCGTTGACGTCGCCGATCATCGAGGCGGCCCCCCAGCGATCGTTGGCCGCGTCGCCGTAGATCACGAAGTCGGCGGTGTTGGTGGAGCGGGACGAGAGCTCAGGCTCGGCGAACACCCCCACGAGCACGCCGGTGTTGTTCTGACCGCTGTGGTCGGCGCAGCAGCCGAAGATGAGGAGGTCACGCCCACCGTCGCCGTTGACGTCGCCCTCGACGGCGAGGCCGGTCCCGATCTCCTCGAGGGCGTTGCCGGTCACGCTGCGATCCGCGTCGAGCTCCACGTGACGCATGCCGGCAGCCAGCGGACCGCGAAAGAGGAACACCATCCCGCGATACTGCGAGCCGGCCTCGTCGGCGCCCACGATGACGTCGCCGACCCCGTCGACGTTGTAGTCGCCGAAGGCCACCGGCACGCCGGTGAGCGATTTGCCGGCTTGTCCCGTGGTGCCGCGATACACCACGTGCGCGAGGTGGGTCGCCCGATCCCGCCCCGCCGCTCCGGTACCCCGCCACCAGATCCACGAGACCGTCACCGGTGAGCTCGGCAGCGGCGAGGGTGTCTGGGAGCAGCCCCGCATCGGCCACGTGGATGCGACCCGTGTAGGCCGCGAGGGTGCGGCTGCCGGCCGCGATGGGGCCGGGAATCACCACGAGCGCACCGTCGCTGCCACACCGCTCTGCCACCACCAAATCGGTGACGCCGTCGCCGGTGGCCTCCACGAGCAAGGTGGGGCGACTCAACAACGAGCAGCCGTCGCGCCCCGACACGACGGCGTAGGGTGCGCTCACGTTCGGCGAGAACCCCGGCCCCCCCGCGAACACGAACAGCGCCCCCGGGGCCTCCCCCGAGAGGACGATCAAGTCGTCCACGTGATCCCCCGTCAGATCGGTAGGCCGAAGGCCGGGCAGCGCGGTGCCTCCCGAACCGCCCTGGCCCGAACCGCCAGCACCCGCGCCGCCAGGACCCGCCCCGCCGGGAGCCGCGCCGTCCCCGCCCGCGCCGGCGGGCGTGCGGCCGCCGAGCCCGCTGAGATCGACGGTGAGAGAGCAGCCGGAGGCCATCACCGCCACCAAGACGGCGATCAGCGCGACCGCGCGGACGAGTCGGTCCAGCGTCACAAAACCCTCAAGCTCAAGCTACCACATCGCCGCACCTGGCGAGGAACTCCATCCCCGATCCCCGCGCCGCTGCGTGGTGCTCAACCAACGAGCCCGCACCGCGTGGACGACTGGCGACGGCGCCCCCGCGGGGGGGCCTCGTCAGAAGATGCTCTTGCAGAGCGCGAGCTTCTCTTCCGACACCGGCGGGAGCGTGACCGCGGGAGGGTCGAGGTGCGGCGGCGCGTCGAAGTCGAACATCTCCCACGGCGCCTCGGCGTTGGCGTCGCGCCCGGTGAGCGCGGGGATCACGAAGCGCGCCTCGATGAAGCGCACGATCGAGGTGTGGTCGTAGACGCGATGACTCACGAAGTTTCGCTTGGCAAAGGGCGACACCACGATGAAAGGCACCCTCACCCCCAGCCGATCGAAGCGAGGCAGCTGACCGTCGTCGTTGGGCACCGCGAGGTCGTCGGGTGGGCAGGCCTCGGGAGGCGGAACGTGATCGTAGAGCCCACCGTGCTCGTCATAGGTTAAAAAAAGTGCCGATTTCGACCACTGCGGGCTCTTCGTCAGCGCGTCGACCACCTCCGCCACGAAGCGTTGGCCGATCTGCATGATGGCCGGGGGATGCTCGTCGTTGCCGTCGACGGCCTCGCGGCCCACACCGGGCTCCACGAACGCCACCGGCGGGAGCGTCCCGTTCGCGGCGTCCTCGAGATATTGCTCGAACGGCACCACGCGCCCCTCGGGGAGCGCGAGGTACTTGTCGAGGAAGAGCGCGTAGGTGGGCGTCGTGCTGGCGTACAGCTTCCACTTCACGCCGCGCAGCTCGAGGTAGTCCATCAGCGTCTTGTCGGCCTCGGCGAGGTTGTTCGATCCGTTGCCGAACGACGTCGCCGCCATCGAGAACATGCGGTTCGGCCAGGTGGGTCCGCGCACCGAGGCGAAGTACCGATCGCCGATCGCGAACTCCCTCGCGAGCCAGTAGTAGAACGGGAGGTCTTCCTCGTCGTAGTAGCCCATCGCCCGCGCGCCGCTCACCATCTCGAGCGTGCCGCCGGCCGGGAGCTCGTGAGCGCCCTCGTTCGTTGTCACGAAGCCATCCATCGCCCCGTCGTTCACCTGTCGATGGCTGGCGTTGTACCCGTGCGCGGTGTCCACGAAGCAGTAGCTGGTCTCGCGGTGGATCCGCACCGGCACGCCCTCCCCGTCCGGGTTCTCGAAGTCCATCGGGGCGACGTCCACGTCCGGCTGCCCGCGCAGCGGGAGCATCTGAAAATAGTGGTCGAAGGAGCGGTTCTCCATCATCACGACCACGATCGTCTCCACGGGGATCTCGGCCCCGTTGGGCCGAGACGCGCCTTGGGTCTCGGCGGGCAGCGCGCCCGCCGCATAGCCGCAGGCGGCGCGCTCGGCCTCCGCCGCCTCGTCGCTCGGGGGGACCACCTCGCGGTTCCACGCCTCGGGCCCTGGCGGCGTGACGGGGCCCGGCGCCTCGTCGACGGAAGAGCAGCCCAAGAGCCAGGTGGCACCCACGAGCGCCGCCACGACCTTCCACCGACGCCGAGTCATGACGTTTTCATATCAGCGGAGCCAGCGATTTTCAGCCCCGGCGTCCGGAGTCACCCAGAAGTCACCCGCGCCACCCGAACGACCACGCCCCCGGCACCACGCCTCTCGCACCCGCACGACCACGCCCCCGCACCCGCATCCGCACCCGGCCCTTCAGAGCTCGGGCGCGAGGGGAGCCAGGAGCGCCGCCACCCGCGCCGATACGTCGTTGGCGTCGCTCTGCGCCCCCGCGCGCAGCACCGGCTCGGCGATGAACATCGCAAACGATGCGTACTCGTAGAGCCACTCCGAGAGCGCCTTGACGGGCTCGTCCACCTCCGTCATCAAAGCGAGGTTGTCCACCACGCGACCGACGTCGAGGGTGCCGTCTTCGGCCGGCCCCGCCCCACGGAAAATGGGCCCGTACACCACCCCCGAGGACGCGAAGGACGCGAGAGAGGCTCGGATGTCCTGACTCGCCCCTTTGTATCGGTCCGTCTCGGACAAGATGAGCGAGATCGCTTCATTGAAGGTCTTGACGACACCCTCGGGGCCCGAGGCGCGCGGCGCTCGGAGCGTCACCTTCCCCGCCTGAATCAGCTGAAAGACGAGCCTCGTCGCCTCGAACGTCTCGAGTCCGGTCGCGATCGCGATGTCCTCGATCGAGCGCTGCCCGTTGACGGCGAGGAACACGTCGTAGGTCTCGTGGGTGCGCGCCACGTCCTTGCCTTCCACCCGCACCACCGTGTGCTCGAGGGATGGGATGCGCGTCTTGAAGAACTCCATCTCGTCCATGCGACGCACCCCCTCGAGCAGCAGCTCCTGAAGGGGCATGCTCAAGGGGAACATCAGCTGCGTCTCGTCGAGCCGCTCGTGGAAGGTGAAGGTGCCGCGCGACACGCCGAGGGCTGCGAAGACGATCTGCTCCGCCTGCCGGCGCAGGTAACGGAACAGCGTCTCCCGCGTGATGAAGCCGAGGCGCACCGCCGCGTCGCCGAACCGCAGATCCACGCCGACCGCGCGAATCGCGTGCTCCACCTGCTGCATGGTCATCTCGCCGTACTGGCAGAGCATCTCCCCGAGGCGCTCGACCGGCGCGTTGGAGTGCGCCCCGATCACGTTGCCCTCCTTGACGAGGATGGTGCGGGTCGCCTCCACGCTGGTCACGCCGAGCTCACCCGTCCACCGCGACTGGGCCACCATCGAGCACAGGTCGAGCAGACGGCCGGCGCGTGTGATCTCCCCGCTCACCCACAGGCCCGGCTCGCTTCCCTCGTCCACGCGGCGCATCACCACCACGTGCCGAGGCGACGGCATGATCTCGAGGGTGGAGCCTTGGCGGCCCTGCAACACCTGCTGCGCGAGCTTGCCCACCGGGTGCGCCACCCCCGTCGCATCGATCCGCACCACGTCGTCCTGGCTCGCGCCGCCAGAATCGCTGATCGTGCGAAGGGTCATGGTGAGCGTGGGTTCTCCCGCGCCCCGCCGCTCGCGCCTTCTCACGGCCCGCGCAGCAAAAGGAGCGTGGCTTGGGTGCTCGGAGAGCGTAGAACATGACACCTGCTGCGCCTACGAGATTGCACCGCGCGCGGGCGCTGGGCCGAGGTATATAAGGTCCGCGCCACGCGGTGGACGTCACCGTGGGCCTCTCCGGTTCGGCCACTTCGTCCAACATGCACGTGTCCCTCACCAACGACGACTCCATCGCGTACCTGGAGCTCCGCTTCAGTCCGAGCGTGGAGCTCATCTCGCTCGTTCGGCGGTTCGTCTTCGACTTCTACCGCCAGCTCCTCGACGACGAAGACGCGGTGTCGCGGGTCGCCGTCGCCACCCACGAGCTGCTCGAGAACGCCGTCCGCTACTCTACCGACGGCGCCGCGACGGTGCGCATCGACGTCGAGCCGAGCCAACCCCAGCGCCGGCTCACCATCCGCATCGAGAACCACGCCGATGCAGCGCATCGAGCGGCCCTTCGCGCCATCTTCGACGAGCTTCACGGCGCCGACGACCCCCACGAGCACTACCGCGTGATGATGCACCGCAACGCCAGACGTACCGATGGCTCGGGCCTGGGTCTCGCCCGCATCCGCGCCGAAGCGGAGATGACCCTCTCGTGCGAGATCGACGACGACGTCGTCCGCATCGTCGCGCAGACCGAGGTGGCGGGGAGGGCAGCGTCATGAAGGCCCCCGGTGTGACCCCCCTGTCGCTCGAGGCGCTCACGAGCACCGCCCGTTTGGAAGACGACACCATCGTCATCACCCTGCTCGGCAACGCCGATCTCCGCGCTCGCAAGGAGCTCGCAGACATGCTGCGAGAGCTCCACCAGGCGGCTCGGGAGCAGAAGGTCAAGGAGGTGGTCGTCGACGTGCGAGAGCTCGAGTTCATGAACTCGTCCTGTTTCAAAGCCTTCGTCGGCTGGCTCACGGACATCATGGAGCTCCCCGCCGAGGCACGGTACGTGGTGCGCTTCATTTCCAATCCGGACACGCTGTGGCAGCGCCGCAGTCTGCACGCGCTGCGCAGCTACGCCCTCATGACGGTGAAGATCGAGTGACCGACCGGCGCCCTCCCGCACCGGCGACGGCCCGCGAAGGCCACGCGCTCAGGCCGTGCGGCGCACGACCATCAGGGTGATGTCGTCGTCCTGCACTGCGGTCCAGGCCGAGACATCCTCCCAGACGAGCGCGTGGAGTGCGGCCACCGATGCGTCGGCGTGGGCGCTGAGGAGCGCGCTCGGACGATCCAGATCGTAGAGCGCGCCCTCCGCGTTGCGCGCCTCGGTGACGCCGTCGGTGTAGAGCAACAAGGTGTCGCCGATCTCCAGCCGGAGCTCGACATCGGGGGTGACGTCTTCGATGCCGACCCGAGCCCCGAGCCATGTCCCCGGCGTCGGGATCCGCTCCACCTCACCGCTCACGCTGCGGTGCACGAGCAGCTCCTCGTGGGCCCCGGCGAACGTGACGTGGCCGTCGCGGGCGAACCGAAACAGGGTGAGCGTCATGTGCTCGTCCTGACGGAGCCGCTTGCGGATGTTGTCGTAGAGCACGTCGTTGAGCACGCCCACCACCTCGCGGGGGGACATGTCCGGACGCGCCCGCACGACCGACGCGACCACGCTCTGGGTCATCAGCGCCACGATGGCGGCCGCCATCCCGTGTCCAGCGACGTCGCCGATGCCGATCCAGCAGCCATCGGCGACGGGGAGCACGTCGTAGTAGTCGCCGCCGACTTCGGTGGCGGGGGTCATGCGCGCGGCGATGTCGAGTCCGTCCACCGCCAACACCCGCGGCAGGATGGATGTCTGGATGTTGCCTCCAATCTCGAGCTCGCGGGCGAGCCGGCGATTGGTCACCTCGAGATCGTGCCGCAAGCTGGCCCGCTCGATGGCGTATCGAATCGAGCGGAAGAAGGCGTCGGCCTCGAAGCTCGCCTTCACGAGGTAGTCTTCGGCCCCCACCTTGAGCGCCTCGATGGCGCGCTCGTCGTCGTCGTCGCCGGTGAGCACGATCATGGGGATGGGCGCCCCCGGCCGCTCGCGGTTGAACGCCAAGAGGTCGAGGGCGGTGCCGTCGGGCAGGTTGTAGTCGATCACCGCGCAGTCGAAGGAGCCCTCGGTGAGGGCCACGCGGGCCTTGGCTACGTTCTCCGCGTCGATCAGGGTGAACGGCGAGCCTGCCTTCCTCACCGCGCGATGGACGCGCATCCGGTCGACGTCGTCGTCCTCGACGAGCAGGATTCGCAGGCCTTCGAGCATCCGCGCTCCGGCGCAGCCTCAGGAGGGCAGCAACACCACGCGCCAGTAGCTGTCGAGCAGCTGGGTGACGTTCAAGAAGCCCTCCCCCACATCCGATTTCACGATGTAGCCCGCCACGTTCTTGTCGTAGGAGGCGGCGCGGTCCTCGTCGGCCTTGGACGTCGTCAGCACGAACACGACCGCGTCATGGTGGTCCGGATCCTTGCGCAGCTCCGTGAGAAACTCGAGGCCATCCATCCGCGGCATGTTGAGGTCGAGGATGATGATGTATGGCTTGGGGATCGCCTCGTGCCCCTCCTCGCCCCGCAGCGCCGAGAGGCCCTCGAGGCCGTCTCGGGCGATGTGGAGCGGATTGGCGATCTTCGCCTTGCGGAACGCTCGCTTGACCGCCATCACATCCACGTCGTCATCATCGATGAGCAACACGTGAACCACCCGCTGGCGGTCTCCATCCATCGTCGTCATGCAGACACCTCGAGTCGAATCGCGAGAGCATAGTGGTCAACCCACCGCGGGCTCAACCCTCCGTGTGCCCCGCGCCACCGATCCGGTGCAACCTGGCGGCAATTGGCGCGTTCTTCAGCCATCGTCCGCGCCCGGACCGAGCGGCTGGCCAAAGCTGAACTCGACGACGTTGCCATCCGGGTCGCGCACGCCGCAGAAGTAGCCCACCGGAAACGGCTCCTGGCGTGGCGGCCAGCTGAGACACCCTGCGCGCTCGGCCTCGGCGGCGATGGCGTCTACCTCGGCGCGGCTCTCGAGCGCGAAGCCGAGGTGGCTGTAGTCGTGCTCGGCTTGGGGCGGTCGTCCCTCCCCCTCCATGAGCACGAAGATGAGCTCTCCTTCGCGCCCCGGCTCCGCGATCCACACCACGCGGTCGTCCCCCTCCCCGCGGTCGTGGACCACGACCATCCGGCAGAAACGGCGGTAGAACGCGATGCTGGCGGAGATCTCCCTCACCGTGAGGGCGACGTGGGTCAAGACGGGTCGCATCGATGGATCATCTCACATTGGATGCGGCGCCATGACGGGTCTACCGTTCCCGACTGGTGGCTCCTCTCGAACCCGGCACCAGAGTCACGGAGAACGTGACGCTCGTGCGCCTCCTCGGCGAAGGCGCGATGGGCTCGGTGTGGGCCGCGCACCATCACACGCTCGAGACCGAGGTGGCGGTGAAGTTCATCGCCGAGCACGTCACCAGGAGCCGCTCGGACGCCGTGGAGCGCTTCAACCGCGAGGCGACGGCGGCGGCCCAGATCAAGAGCCCCCACGTGGTGCAGATGTTCGACTACGGGGTGATGCCGAGCGGCACCCCGTACATCGTGATGGAGCTGCTCGAGGGGCAGAGCCTCCACGACCGCATCGACGAGGAGGGGCCGCTCAGCGTCGAGGACACCGGCCTCGTGCTCACCCACGTGGCCCGCGCCCTCACCGTCGCCCACAAGCTCGGCGTCATCCACCGCGACATCAAGCCCCACAACATCTTCCTCATCGACACGCCCGGCGATCTGTTCGCGAAGGTGCTCGACTTCGGGGTGGCCAAGCGCGTGGGCGAGAAGCGGCACAAAGGCGAGGAGCTCACCGAGCCGGGCACCATCGTAGGGACGCCTCAATACGTGAGCCGCGATCTCATCATGAGCGGGCAGCACAAGATGATCGACGAGAAGGTCGATCTCTGGGCGCTGGCGGTGTCGGCCTACAAGGCGCTCACCGGGCGGCTCCCGTTCGACGGCGAGTCCATCGGGGAAATTTGCACCAAGCTCGCGGCGGGCGAGTTCGTGCCCCCGAGCCATCATCGCGAGGACCTGCCGCGCCGCTACGATCGCTGGTTCGAGCGCGCCCTTCACATCGATCCCGAGGCGCGCTTCCAGAGCGCGGAGGAGCTCGCGCAGAGCTTCGTCGCGCTCGCGAGCAAGACGGACGAAGGCGACGAGGTCCAGGATGAAGACGATGGAGCGAGCGAGGACGACCGCAGGACGCGTGCGCTCACGGCCCCCGCCGCCCGCCCAGCGCGCAGCACGGCCACGGTCGTGGCCTTCGTGGTGGCAGGCCTCGCGGTCGGCGCGGTGCTCGCGTTCACGCTCTACCCGAAAGAGACCCCAACCCCCGCCGGCTCGCAGGCGGCGCTCACGCCACCCCCTCCCGGGCCTTCCGCGCCGGCCTCTGGGGTGACGCCGCCGCCCGCCCCCGCACCGAGCGCGTCGGCGGTCCCCAGCGCGTCGGCGGTCCCCAGCGCGTCGGCGGCCCCCTCCCCGTCCGCGGCCCCGTCCGCGGTCGCCCCCGCGCCCCCCGCGGACGCGCCCCGCCCCCACGAGGTCGGGGTGCCCACCGGCCGGGTGTGGATGGGTTGCATGGTGGACGGCGACCCCGACTGCGACGCCGACGAGCTCCCGACGCACGAGGTGCTGGTGGACGCGTTCTACATCGATCGCCTCGAGGTGAGCGTCGTCGACTACGCGAAGTGCGTCATCGCCGGCGCCTGCAGCACCGGCCGCCTCAAGGGCTACGCGATCGACGGCGGCCCCTTCGTGCTGAGCACCCGCTGCAACTGGGAGCAGCCGCGCCGCGAGCGAGACCCGATGAACTGCGTGAGCCACGCACAGGCCGCCGCGTTCTGCGCCTTCCGCGGCGGCCGGCTGCCCACCGAGGCAGAGTGGGTACGAGCCGCCCGCGGGGACGATCGCCGCCGCTTCCCGTGGGGCGATCAACCGGCGAGCTGTGAGCTCACGGTGATGCGGGGCAAGGAGGGTGAGGGCTGCGGTCGCGGCGGCAGCTGGAGCGTCGGCACCAAGGCGCGCGATCAGAGCCCCTTCGGGGTGCGCGACCTCGCCGGCAACGTGCGGGAGTGGGTGGCCGACTGGTACTCCCCCACCTACTTCGCCAGCTCGCCGGCACAGAACCCGGCCGGTCCCGCCGGAGGCGGGAGGCGGACTGCCCTCGGCGGCTCGTTCGGGACGGCGGTGGCCAAGCTCGTGCGCATCTCGAACCGGCAGAGCTACGAGCCGACCACGCGCAGCATCCACCTCGGCTTCCGCTGCGCCCGCTCCCCGAGTGCCCGCTAGGCCCCCCGCGCGCTGCGCGGCGCTGCGGAAAAAGTTGCCCACCAGGGGAGCTGGTCTGGTTTCTGTCCCCACGGACACCTCGACTGGGTTACAATAACCCACATGCACTCCCTTCGGCTTCTCGCGCTGGCGGCGGTGGGCTTCGGCACGCTCGCTGCGGGTGCCTGCATCAACAAGAGCAACACCTCGATCCTCGGCGAGGACGACGACGGCAACGGCGGCGCCCTCCCCGGCGCGGGCGGCGCCAACGCGGGCGGGGCGGGAGGCAGCTTCTTTCCGCAAGGGGGCGGCGATCAGGGCGGCTCCGGCGGCGTGATCACGAACCCGTGCGGCAGCGAGTGCGGCCCCGAGGAGCTCTGTGACGGCATCCACGCCGGGATCGACGACGACTGCGACGGCGTGGTGGACGAGGGCTGCTCCTGTGCCTCTGGCGCCGCCCAGCCGTGCTTCGAGGGAGACCCCTCCTACCGCCACGTCGAAGGCTGCTTCGACGGCACCCAGAAGTGCAACGAGCTCGGCGTCTGGGGCGAGTGCGTCGGCGGCGTTCATGCCACCGAGATGTGCTTTCTCGGGAGCGCTGGCTGCCACGCCATCCAGTCGCCGCCTTACGCCACCGCGGATCTGAGCGACGGCCTCGGCGACTTCGGCTTCGACGCGGTGAGCGAGACGTGGATGGTCGCGTGTCCGACCGGCGTGAATCCCTGCCCAGCGCCCAACGCCAATCAGTTCACACCGCTCCAGTCGGGCGAGTACACCGTCACGTACGAGAAGACGCTCGCCGACAGCTCCACCGAGACCTGCACGTTCCCGCTCTTCATCGGCGCCCCCGGCCTCCGGGTCGAGCTCACCTGGGAGTGGGACGACGCGCTCGGCGACACCGCCGACATCGATCTCCACATGCACCGCCCGGGCGTGCTCTCGCCGTGGGGGGGCAGCTCCGGCAACGCCGACGACTGCGCCTACTCCAACTGCGACATCGGCTCGATCTCCTCGGCGCCCAACTGGTTCCCCACCACCAACATGCCGCCGGATCCGGTGAAGTGGTTCAAGGATCCGGTGTTCGAGAAGAACACCTGTTACTTCGCCCCCAAGGGCGCTGGCGCCCAGTGGCAGGCCTACAACCAGGGCTGCCACAACCCGCGGCTCGACAGCGACAACATCGACTGCAACCCGAGCGACACGAACCCGAACAGCAGCACGTTCTGCAACCCCGAGAACATCAACATCGACTTCCCGCCCACCGAGTGGACCCGGATCGGCGTGCACTACTTCAGCGGGAGCTTCCCCGAGACGTACGACATCCACCCGGTGGTGAAGATCTACTGTGACGGTGCGCTGGCCGCCGAGCTCGGGCCCGCGGGCTACGACGCGCCGGTGACCTTCACCCCGGCCCAGGCCGGCGACGCCTTCTGGCTCGTGGCCGACGTGGCGTTCTACCCCTACGACGAGTGCAACGACGGACCACGCTGTGAGGTGCGGCCGGTGTACGCCGACCCGACGGCACAGACCGCGCTCGTCAGCACCGACTCGGTGGTGAGCACGATGTGGGTAGGCCCGAACTACCCGCCACCGCTCCAGCCCTGAGTTTGCTGGAGGGGGCTCCGCACCCTCCCCCTCACGCTGCGCTTGGACCCCAACGACCAAGCGCGCTGCGCGAGACCGTCGGGCTCGTCCGATCGGGTCTTGAGTATCCTGAGGGGTGCTGCCGCAGGGAGGCGCTTGAGAAAGCGACCCACCTGTGTGATGACTCGTGGATGGCCGACGCGTCCGGGATGGTGGGGTGGCTGACCGCGGGGCTCGTTGCGCTCGCGGTCGTGGCGTGTGGCAGCGACGGCGACTCCGTGACCCCGCCCACGGGAGCGGCCGGGTCCGGCGCGGGGGGCGCCACCTCCTCGGTGGGCGGTGGGCCAGCCACCACCACCACGACCACGAGCGTGGGGGGCGGTGGCGCCGGCGGCGCCGGGGGCGCGCTCGCCTGTGAGGGCAAGACGGCGGTGCCCGGCGAGACGACCGTCGAGATCGCGTTCGACGGGCGCACGCGCGAGTACGATCTGCAGATCCCGCTCGACTACGACGGGGTGACGCCGCTGCCCCTCGTGTTCGACATCCACGGCTACAGCAGCACCAAAGGGCAGCAGAAGCTCGTGTCGGGCTTCGCCGAGCTCGCGGAGAGCGAAGGGTTCATCGTCGTGCGCCCCAACGGCTTCGGCGCGCTCCGCTCCTGGAACGGGGGCGACTTTTGCTGTGGTCTGGCGCAGAGCCAAGATCTCGATGACGTGGGGCTGATGCGGGCCATCGCAGCGGAGGTCGCCGCCGTAGCCTGTGTGCACCCAAGACGGATCTACGCCACCGGGATCTCGAACGGCGGCGCGCTCTCGCACCGGCTCGCGTGCGAAGCGAGCGATCTGTTCGCGGCGGTGGCCCCCGTCGCCTACCCCATCGATCGCGATCCGTTCACGCAGTGCCAACCGGAGCGGCCCGTCGCGGTGATGCACCTGCACGGCCGCGCGGATCTTGTGGTCCCCTACGACGGGAGCATCACCGCGCCGAGCACGCCCGAGAGCTTTGCGTATTGGGGAGAGGTGAACGGCTGCACCGACCCGCCCGCGGAGACCTACGCGAAAGACGACAGCCGCTGCGAGACCTACGAGAGCTGCGACGCCGGCGTGCTGACCACCCTCTGCACGATCGACGGCGGCCACGTGCTGTACGCCAACAACGACGCGGTCCCGGTGGCGGCGCTCGCGTGGCAGTTCCTGTCGCAGCACGAGCTCCCCTGACGGACCCACGCGGGGGCGTCCCCGCCACGTCACCCGACGAGGTTTTCGAGCCTCCGACCGCCTCCCGTGTCAGGATCCGGAGGTCGCCCAGGCCTCGCTCGACCGCGCCCCCTCGCCACGTTGCTGCCATGATGCTCACGCGCTCTCTCCTCTGTGCCGCTCTCTCCACCCTGCTCGGCTGCTCCACGCCGAACGACGGCGCCTCACCCGCGCCACAGGTGCCGCAGAGCGGCGCCGACGCGGAGCCACCGACGGAGCTCATCACCGAGGAGCCGGCCGAGCCCGTCGATCCGAACGAGCTCGGCGGCTTGGAGATCATCAAGCCGGGGGAGGTGGTGCCCGCCTTCTCCCTCACCGCCGAAGACGGCACGGTGCTCGACTCCAAGGAGCTGGTGGGGACCAAGCCGTTCGTGATGGTGTTCTTCGCGTCGTGGTGCAAGGTCTGCGAAGAGACGTTGCCGCACGTGACCAAGGCCCTCCAAAACGCCGGTCCAGACCTCCTCACGATTGGGGTCGCCCTCGACAACGACGAGACGTGGGATCTCGTCGCCCCCTTCGTCGAGCGTCACGGGATCGGTCACTTCAAGCTCGTGCGCGGCCAGCAGAACCGCCGCTTCGCCGTGGGCTACAACCCGTTCGGCAGCGTGCCGGTGGTGGAGGTGATCGATCGGAGCGGCGTCATCACCGAGCTCTTGCGCGGCTACCGAGAGGGTCACGAGGCGCGGCTGTTCTCGGCCATCGAGCTGGTGCAGAACACGAGCCTCTGAGCCAGTCGCACACGCCAGCGTGAGTGGGGAGGGTTGGCCTCTTCAGCGCGGCGCCGACGTCCGCATTCGACCGATCATGCGCCCGAGGATCGCGGCCTGCTCGGGGGTGGGACCGCCCTTGATGCGAAAGACCAGCCCCCCTCCGGCGGTGCTCACGCAGGTGGCGGCGGCGCCGTAGCGCTTCAGCGCGACCGCCAGGTCGGCGTCCACCCCGCTCGCTGCCGCGCTGGACAGCTGCTCGAGGATCGCGTCGAGGTTGCACACGTCGAGGACGGCGGGAGACTGGAACTGGGGCGGTGTCGCGCAGCAGCGGCTCCGCGCGACCGCGAACGCAGCCGCGCGATACCAACCCAGGTTCGACCACTCGCGCGTCGCCTCCGTGACGCGGCCGCCGCTGCCTCGCGCGAGCGCCGCGGTGAGCCGCTCGACGCCGTCGACGGGGCTCTTCTCGCCGCAAGGGAAGTCGGCCACCACGCGCTCGACCACGAACGCATCCGCCGCGAGCAGCCCCGCGGTGCAGGCCACCAGATCTTGGGTGCGTTGTGGTGCCGGCTGCGGCGCTTCGGTGGCGGCCCCGTCCGCAGATCTCGCCCCGGGTGGGTGGGCGCTCGGTGAGACGATCGGCCCGGCCGGCGGCGCGCCGACCGACGACGCCGCCGGCCCCGGAGGCTCCCCGTCGGTGGCCACCGCGCGCCCCTCCTTCGCGGGCGCGGTGAACAAGAGGTAGATCGCCAGCAGCGCGAGCAGCGCCGCCACTCCGTAGAGGGCGAGCTCGGTGCGAGGGAGGCGCCGCCGTGTCCGCGCGGGGAGCGGCGGCGTCCTGCGACGCGCGGGCGCTCGCGGCGCCACCGAGGTCGGCGGAGGGGGGGCCTCCGCCACCTTTCGCACGGGCTCGATGATGTCGGTCTCGTCGAACGCCCGCTCGATGGCCAAGGGGCCGAGATCGGCGATGGCGGGGCTGAGGTCCCGCAGGCCCGCCACCACTTGAACCGCGTGCACCAGCCGATCCGCGCGGTCGGCCAGGATCAGTCGATCGATGACCGGCTGCATCACGTCGAGCGCGGCCCGGTGGACGGCGAGCGGCGCCGGCCCTCGCGGCCTCCCGTCGTGGACCGCTTGCGCCACCCCTTGGGGGTAGGGAGGCTTGCCGGTGAGCGCGAAGTAGAGCGTGACGCCGAGCGCCCACACGTCGTCCTGCTTCGACGGCGCGGCGCCGGCGGCGCGCTCGATCGACTGGTACTCCGGCGCGTCGACGAGCTTGCTGGGACGCACGAGCAGCCCCTCCGAGCGACAGTCGAGGTCTTCGACGAGGATCGCCGCGGGGCTCACGCGCCCGTGGAGGATGTCGTCTTCGTGCAGCGCCCACAGCGTGATGGCGGCGCGAAGCGTCCAACCGATGGCATCTCGGATCTCGAGAGGCCCGTTCTCAGCCACCAGCTCGGCAAGCGTTCGCAAGGGGGGCTTACGATACCCGCCAAGTCCTCACGAACCAACCACCACGACGCTCACGGCGCGAAGGCGATGCAGTCGGTGGCCGAGAAACCGCTGCAGTCGCTCGCACACGCAGCGACACACCAACAAGCGAGCGTGTTCACCGCGTCGAGGAAGCCCGCCTCCGCGGTCTGACAGTTCGCGCGACAGTCTGCGTAGCAGATCGCGTCGCCGGCGCAGGTCGCCCCGCAGTCTTTCAGGCACGTGAGCGCCGAGGTGCAAGCCACGTCATCGTCGCAGACGACCTGCTCGGTCGCACAGCTCGACACGATCGCGCACTGGGCACAAACGTCGCAGAAGCCGGAGTCGTCACACGAGGCCTGGCCCCCCATGCCTCCCGTCGCGGCCATGCCTCCGCCGCCATCGCCACCGGCGCCTCCCCCCGTCGTCGAAGCCGGTGACCCGTAGCCCGAGCCCACCGCCACGCCCACCGTGGCGCGATCGCCGCCTGGCGCCTCGCGGACGCGATCGTTGCAGGCGAGCGCCAAGAGCGCCAAGAGCACTCCCCCCCCCGACCAGCAGGCCACCGTGCGACCGATCATGCCGTCATGCTGTCACACCGCTCGTGGCCGGGCCAACCCGGCTCCTACCGCGACGCCGTCACCCGCGCGCCACCAGATCGATCGGGCCGCGTCAAGGGCTAAGCCGGGCCCAGCGAGCACCTCTCAGGCGCCCGCTCCGCGCCCAGCAAAGTGCGACTTCCTGAATTTGCTACTTGACCCCGAGGAGCGCCTAAAGCGATACGTACGGCCCTATTGTAGATTGTTGCGCGACCAACTGAGACCGCGCGAACGTCCTAAAAGGAGACTTCCGGCAAATGGCTAAGAAGAAGACGACGACGAAGAAGGCTGCTGCGAAGAAGGGTCCCACCGAGGTGTTGCTCGTTGGGTCCAAGGTGAAGGCCGTGATCAAGGAGAAGGGCTGCAACTCCAGCTCCGACGCCCTCGATGGCCTGAACGGTTGGGTTCACTGGCTCATCTCGCAGGCGACCGCGCGCGCCAACGCGAACGGCCGCAAGACCGTGCGCGCGCACGACTTCATCATCATGTAGCCGGAGTTTCGACTCCCGTGCACGGGCGCGCCGCGCCGATGCGCTCGCTCCTCCGGGAGCGGCCACATCCTGCGGAACGCCCGTGTGTCGTTTTGTGACCCCGATGTCCGCCTGCGTTGGGCTCCGTCGGCGCGCGCGTCGCCGCGGCCAGCGCGCTCAGATCTGAAGCTCGTCCGGTCCGGCGGCCCCACAGACGAGCCGCACATGCCGCTGCCCATAGTCGGGATCCCGCGCCAGGCGCGCCGCAAGCGGCGTGACCACGCGCTCCTCGATCACCCGCGCGAGCGGCCTCGCCCCCATCGCCGGGTCGAAGCCGAGCTCGGCCAAGGCGACACGCGCGTCGTCCGACATCGACAGCTCGATACCCCGCTCTACGAGCCCGAAGCGGCGGCTCACCTGTCCCACCAGGATGTCCACGATGTGGGTGATATCGGCGAGGGTGAGGGCCTCGAACGCGACCACCTCGTCGAGACGGGCGACGAACTCCGGGCGGAAGTGACGCGTCACCGCGCTCCGACGCGCGGCCGCGTCGCGTGACGCAGCGCCCGGAGTGACGAAGCCTGGGCGCCGCTCCGTCTCCGCCCCGAGGTTCGAGGTCATCACGATGAGCGTCATCCGAAAGTCGACCAGGCGCCCGCGCTCGTCGGTCATCCGACCCTCATCGAGCACCCCGAGCAACAGATCGAAGATCTCGGGGTGAGCCTTCTCGATCTCGTCGAACAACACCACCGTGAGCGGCTGCGATCGCACCTCGGTGGCCAGGCTCCGCACCCCCGGATCCACGTCGAGCAGCCGCCGGCTCGAGCCAGGTGTCATCAGCTCGCTCATGTCGACACGGAAGAGGCGGCGGGCGTCGGAGAACATGTACGCGGCGAGCTGCTTACAGAGCTCGGTCTTGCCGACCCCGGTCGGGCCCACGAAGAACAAGGTGGCCACCGGTCGCCTCGGATCGTTGAGGCCCGCCTTGAACCGCGCGAGCGCGCGCGCCGCCGAGCGACAGGCCGCGGGCTGGCCGATGACGCGGCGGCCGAGCCGCGCCGCGATCGCGTCGCTGCTCGTCGGGATCGCGTCGCTGATGAGCTCCACCGGGAGACCGGAGAACTGCGAGTACACCTCCGCCGCGCGACGGGGGGTCGACACCTCACGCTTGTGTGGCTCGAGCGTGGCGAGCCAGTCGAGGAACTGCACCGCCTTGCCCGGGAAGCTCTGATCCGGACGAAATGCGCCGAGGAGGGCCACGAGGCGCCGCGTCGCGGCGGGGGCGAGGTGCAGGCCCGCGCGCCGCGCGGCGGCGTAGCGCGTCATGAGCGAGAACAGCGGCGTGAGGGGCATCTCGTCCACTCGGAGCAGGTGGAGCTTGTCGACGAAGGACGGGTTGACGCGCCGCGCGTGCACAAGCTCCGCCTCATCGCACTCCACGATCACGGCGAGCTCACGGGCCGCGAGGGAAGGCAGCAGCAGATCGGCGATCGATGCGCCGTCGCTCTGGGGCGCGAGCACGTCGACCAGGCGATCGAGGTACAAGTAGTCGCCCTCGTGCGAGAGCGCGTCGATGAGCTCGAGGCAGCGCTTCTGCCACATCCCGAGGTAGGTCATCCCCGCCACGACCCGCGCCGCCGTCGTCGACCACAGGCGCACGGCGCGGCGCCGTCCGCGCTTGCCGCGCCGCACCGCCAAGAAATGCTCGGCGAGGGCGCGCACGAAGGTGCTCTTGCCCACGCCGCTCGGACCCACGAGGAGCAGCGACGGCAGCCACTCGCGCTCGAAGAGGGTCTGGTGCGCGGCGAGGACCGGATCCACGCCCACCCTGAGCGGCAGCTCTCGGCGGGCGGCGCTCATCGTGAGCTCCTCGGCGATCTCCGACAGCACCTCGGGCGCGGCCTCGCCGTCGGTCGCCACCGCTCGAACCAAGAGCCGCTCCAGCGAGCCCGGATCCCAGGCGCGGACGAGCTCCGGCCCCTCGGAGCGGTAGTCGTAGATCCACTTGGAGTCTTCGCCGGCGAGCGAGGTGGCCACCGCTTGACGGATCATCGGAGCGGCGAGCTCGAGATCCTCCACGATGAAGCGCCAGCCGAAACGAGGCAGCAGCACCAAGAGGGCCCCCGACGCGAGGCGCGTGGAGGCGTAGTCCACCGAGAGCGGGATCGCGCGCTTCCCGATCACGCTCGTCTTCTCGACCACGCTGTGGGGATTCACCGAGACGCGCACGCTGCGTACCTCGAAGCGTTCGTCCCACAGGTAGCGCTCGAGCTCGGCAGCGCCCTTCTGGGCGAGCGCCACCACCTGTCCCTCGAGCTGAGCGAGCACCTCGTCTTCGTCGTGGCCAAACGCGGCTGGCGGCGGCTCGTCGAGCCAACCATCGCTGCGTCGCATCAACGTCCCGGTCAGCCCCACCGCGTGGGTCACGAAGTAGACACGCAGCGATCTCACGTTCGCCCCCGTCGCAAGAGCCACAGCCGCTCGATCACCTGGCGGAGCGACCGCACGTGGAGGGTGGCCGCGTAGGCCTCGCGAAAGTCTTCCACCTCCACCGCAAACACCTCCCCCGCGCGGAGCGGGAGGTCGAACGAGACGGTCCTCACCGCCGGCATGAGCAGCGCCGGGTTCTCTGGCAGCTCCTCCGCGCCCGCCTCGAGGGCGCGGTCGAACGCGGCGAGCGCCTCCTCATGGTGACGAAGCACCGCCGCTGGAGACTCGGAGGGCTCGAGCACCCTGACGCGGACGATCTCCGGCTCGGCGGCCACCGAGCGCCGGATGTGACACCCCACCTCCCCCGCGAGCAAGCGCGCGACCGCGAAGCCAGCCACGTCGAGCACCACGTGGGTGAGGCTCGCTCCGAGGATGTCGTCGCGGCGGGTCACGATCGAGCCGTCGAGGTGACGGCCGGCCACCGCGGTCACCTCGAGCTGCCCCTCGTAGGCGTCGAGGAGCAGCTCGATCAACCGACCGCTGCCGCGGCCGCTGAGGGGAGCGGGGCTGCGATCGCCCTCGTGGTTGATGCCGAGGAGGCAGAGGCGCGCTCGATGCGCGGCGCCGTCGGCGAGCGCGTCGGTGTGCCCGGCGTGATACAGGCCCTCCCCGATGCGAGCGAGCTGCTCCTCGCGTCCTGCCGCCCTTCGACCCCGCACCGGCAAGCGGAGGCGCTCCCCCACCGTGCCCGCCCAGAGCCGCGCGTCGAGATCGGCCCGATCTTCCGCGTCATCGCCGCCGAGGAGGCTGGCGAGCTCGCGCGCGCGGCGCTCGTACCAGTCGACGTAGTAGAGCAACGTGGGGTCGCCGTGAGCGGCGTCCCGAAAGCGCGCGGCGCTCCCCGCCGCCGCGCCCACCCGCGCCGCCACCGCCGCCGCGTGACGGGCGAGCTCCTCCACCGGAGCCTCGAGGAGCGCCTCCATCGGCGACGCCTCGAGCTCTGGCCCCACCTCCTCGAGCGGCTCGGCGTGGAGCCGAAAGCTCCCCTCCACCTCGTAGAGGCGCACCACCTGCATCGCGCTCGCCTTCGCGCCGCTGATGTGCTCCGCGAGGAGCGACCCCACGCGGTCTTCGAGGAAGCGCTTCACCGTGCGCGCTCCCCAGCGCTCGTCGAAGGCGTCGGCGACGATGCGCTCTTTCACCGCCGCCGCCGCATACACGAAGATGTTCCGCTCCTTCATGCCGCGGCGCGCGAACAGCTCGGCCAGCTCCTTCACCGCCACCGCCTCCGCCACCTCCGGCGACAGCGGCCGGAACGGCACCACCGTGTCGATCCGATTGAAGAGCTCCGGCGGGAAGAAGCTCGCCACCTCCGCCGCGATGTCGGCCATCACCTTGTTGCTCACGTCGCCAAACCCGACCGGGCGCGACGCCCGCGCGCCGAGGTTGGACGTCATGATGATCACGCTGTGGGCGAAGCTCGTGGTGTCGCCGGCCGCGTCGGTGAGCCGCGCGTCGTCGAACAGCTGCAACAGGAGGTTGAGCACCGAGCGGTGGGCCTTCTCGATCTCGTCGAGCAAGAGCACGCTGAAGGGCTGCTCGCGGATCCGGCGCGTGAGCTGTCCGGCCGCGGTGTAGCCATCGCCGATGAGACGCGCCACCGCGTCGGGACCAGACAGCTCGCTCATGTCGAACCGAATGAGGCGCGAGACGTCCCCGTAGAGAAACTGGGCGATCTGCTTGGCGAGCTCGGTCTTGCCCGTGCCGGTAGGACCGGTGAAGAGCATCACCGCGTAGGGCCGCTTGGGATCGGTGAGACCGGCCCGGATGCGGCTCACGAGATCGCAGGCGGCGCGCGTCGCCTCCGCCTGGCCCATCACCCGGGACTCGAGGTTCTCTTGGAGCAGATCGAGGTCGAGCGCGCTCTCGAGCGTGAGCAGGCTCTCTGGGAGGCCGGTCTCCCGAGAGAGCAAGGCCACGACGTCGGTCGGCTCGATAGGTTGTTGTTGCGCGGCGCTCGACTCGCGGGCATCCGCCAGCTTCTCGAGGGTGTCGATGGCCTTGCCGGGAAACGCCGTCCACGGGGAGAGCGCTGCCCCCATCTCGAGGATGGTGCGGTAGGTCAAGGGATGGAAGCGGCAGCCTACCTCCAGCTCGAGGCGACTCCCCTCGTGGACGAGCATCTGCAAGGTGTCGGCGCGGGTCGCCGGCGGCACCGCGATGGGGTCGAACAGCTTCGCGAAGGAGGGCGCGTCGTCCTCGAGGCGAAAGAGCTGCTCCTCGGTGCACTCCCCCACCACCGTGAGCTCGCCGCGCGCCACCGGTCCGCGAAAGAAGTCGGCGAAGCTCCGCTCGCTCTCGCGCGAGCGACCCAGCTTGCCCCACAAGTGGAGGTCGTCGATCCACAGGATCACTCGTGCCTTGCCGAGCTGCGCCAACAGATCCAGGCATCGTTCCTCCCAGTCGCCGAGGTGGGACATGCCGGCGATGAGGCGCTTGCCGCTCACCCGCCACACCTGGTGGATGCGGTCGAGGCTGTGGTGGGTGGCGTAGTCGTCCCCGTCGAGCAGATCGGCGATCCAGCGGGCGATGGCGGTGCTCTTGCCCGTCTTGGGCGGCCCCACGAGCACCGAGCTCTTCTTGTTTCGACCGCCGAGCGCGAGCCACAGCCGCTTGCGCAACCCCGGCCGTGGCATGCCGAGCGGGAGCGTCTTCTCGATGGCCCGCAGCGTCTGATTTTGGCCTATCTCCGACAGCACATCCACCTCGCGCCGCGCCCGCCCACGCTGATCCCGGCGGTCGTCGCGCGCGTCGATCGGCCGCACCGCCGCCGAGAACGACAGCGGCTTGATCACGTCCTTGCCGTCTGTGCGCAGCGCCTCCACTTCGTGGAGCGGGAGCGCGCTCCACGCGTGGCGGAAGAACGCCTCGGCGGCGGTGGCCACCTCGTGCTCGTGTTCGACGAAGAGCCAGTCGTCCTGTCGCCACGGGTGGTACACCACGATCACGCGCTGCTCCGCGCTGCTCTTGCGCGGCTCGGCCACCAGCGGGAACACCCCGCTCACCCGTGCGCGGCCCATCCCGTCGCTCACGACCACCTCGAGGCGCACACGCACGAGGCGCAGCCCACGGTGGAGCTGAAAGCGCTCGAGCTCGGCCGCCTCCACGTCTCTGAGCTTCGTCCTCAGCTTGGCGACGAGGCGCCGCTGGGTCTTCACCGCGCTGTGACCGCGCACCGTCTCGGTGAGCTCGCCGAGGCCGAGCGTGGTCCACGAGAGCTCGCCGCCCTCCTTGCGCTGGTACACCGCGAGGGACAGCTCGACGTTCACGCCTCCCCCTCGCTCGCGCCGCCGACGGGCCGACCGCACACGCCCCTCAGGATCCCGTCGGCCGCCCCGCTGTCGTGCAGGAACAGGAGGTGCTCGAGCGCGATCTCCTCGATGCGTTGCCAGTACTCGCGCGCCGGCACCGGCGCCGTCCGCACCTTGTGAACGACGACCTCCGTGCCGCGCACGTGACGCTCGCGGGCCACCGCCACCCCACGCCGCGGAGCCTCTGGCATGCGCAAGAGCTCGGGATGGAGCCAGGCCTCGTCGTCGAGCTCGAACCGCAGCGCCCCGAGCCGCACCTCGAGGTGCCGCGCGGCGTCGTTGTCGGCCAAGCCGAGGAGCCGATGCGTCCCCGCCTCGAGTCCGAGCCACAGGGCGGCCTCGCGGCCGCGGGCGCGCATCACCACCCGATCCCGCCCGCGGCCCCCGAGCAGCTCTCGCCGCGCCCACGAGAGGTCCCGCGGCGGTCCGAACGGCCGCACCGACGGCCAGCTCTCCCCGTGAGGTCCGTCCGACCGCTCGTGAAACGAGAGCAGCCAGCCCCGCCGCGGCGCCTCCGCCACGAGCCCGGTGAGCCACTCGCGGAGCGCCGCCGGGCCATCGGGGGCGAACAGCGCCAGCGTCACCTCGTCGCGTTCCGCGCGCGGCGAGAGCAAGAGGCGCGCGACCGCCGCGTGGCCACGACCGAGGATCCCCGTCGCCTCCGCCGCCCACTCTTCGGCCGGCTCCCCGTCGAACAGCGCGGTGAGGCACAGCTGCTCGGCGACGCGCACGTCGGCGCGGAGGGCCTCGAGCTCCTCGACTGCCCGCTCCACACGGTGCTGCTCGCGCCTCAGCCCCTCGATGTCGTCTCCGGCGAGCTCGGGCCGCGCCCGGTCCTCTCGCCGCCGCGAGCGCGCGGTGGCGAGCTGCGCACGACAGAGCTCGAGGTGATCGAACACCCCCCGCACCTCGTCGCGATCGACGAGCACGTCGAGGCGCCGCCGCCCCTCGGCCACCGCGTCGCCCCCCGCCAGCCCCCGCCGCGAGCCAGCCGCGGCCCGCCGATACAGCTCCACCACGAGCGAGCCCACCCGCTCGCGCGCGATCCGATGCCTTGAACTCTCGGTGGGGCAGCTCCCCTCCCGCGAGGTCCCCACCCAGGCGAGGGCGCCGCGCGCCTCCGGACCCTTCTGGGCGAGCACGCGCGAGATCGGCACCACCACCATCGCCTCGAGGTGACGACGCAGCGCCCTCACCCCGTAGCGCACGTCGTGACCGCCGTGGGCGAGGATCTTCCGGGCCGCCTCCGTCACCTCGAGCGCCACCCCGTGCTCCATCAGGCCCCGGCGCTCGCCGACGCGACGGATGGCGAGGTCGGTGACCGCCTCGAGCTCCTCCTCGGTGAGCGGCTCGAACACCACCACGCGGTCGAGCCGCCCCACGAGCTCGGGGCGAAAGGCCTCTTCTACCGCGCGCAGGTAGCGCGCGTGTCGGTCGGGCGCCGCCGCTCTGAGGCCGATGGGGCCCTTGTCGTCGCCAGCCCCGAGGTTCGAGGTGAGGATGATGATGGCGTTGTGGAAGAACGTGGTCCGCCCTTCCCCGTCGGTGAGGCGCCCCTCGCCGAGCACCTGCAGCAAGAGATCGAACACCGACGGGTGGGCCTTCTCGATCTCGTCGAGCAACAGCAGGCAGAACGGCTGCTCGCGCACCCGGCTGGTGAGCGCTCCCCCTCCCCGCGGCGTGCCCCGGATGAGCCGAAGCGCGGCGAACGGATCGGTGTACTCGCTCATGTCGAACCGCACCATCCGCTCTTCGCTCCCGAACAAGAGCGACGACAGCGCGCGCGCGACCTCGGTCTTCCCCACCCCGGTCGGCCCGACGAACAGGAACGTGGACAGGGGCCTCCCCTCCGGCGAGAGGCGCGCCTTCACCACGCTCAGCGTCTCGGCCACGCGACGAACGGCCTCGCGCTGGCCCACCACCCGCTCCCCGAGACGCACCACGAGCTCGTCGACCGAGAGCGCGCGGTCAGGGCGGAGCAAGAACCCGGGGATGCCGCTCTTGGCGCTGAACGCGTCGTAGGCGCGATCGGCGCCGATCGACTCCCCTTCGCGGGCGGTCGCCGCGAGCTCCTCCGCGAGGCGTACGGCCTTGCCGGGAAACGCGCGGTAGGGGAGATAGCGATCCGTCACCTCGAGGATCGCGGCCTGTGCGTCATTCTCCAGCGAGGGGCCGTCGTCGCGCTGCCACCGGCGGGCGTGCGCGGCGAGCACCAGCCGAGCCGCCTCCCGCGTCGACGGCGTCACGGTCACGCGCGCGAGGGCGGCGAAGAGCGCCGGCTGCCGACGGCTCGCGCCGTCGACGGCGTCGGGGGTGAGCTCGCCCAGGAGCCGCAGGCGCCCATTCACGACGTAGGGCCGCAGCACGCCCGCGACGTCGACACCGCCGCGCTCCGGCCGCTCGCCCAAGAGCTCGCGGAGGTTCTCGAAGTACAAGACCGCGTCGAGCTCCTCGGCCGCCCGCGCCACCTCGGTCACCCGCTCCTGCCACTCTCCGAAGCCGCTCATGCCCGCCACGAGCTGGGCCGCCGACGTGGAGAACAAGAGGCGAGTCGCTCCGTGCCGCGAACAGAAGGCCTCGACGAACGCGCTCTTCCCCACCCCCTCCTCGCCCACCAAGAGCACGCTGCCGCGCCGCGGCGTCAAGAGCAGCGCCTCGAGGCGCTCGAGCGTCTCCGCGCCGCCGACGAGCTCGGCGCGCGACCGTCGCCACGGCCCTCGACGCGAGCGATGCAGCGGCTCGGCCACACGCTCGAGCACCTCGAGCGCGAGGCGTCTCCGGTGCTCCGCCACCTTCCGCTTGCGCGCGCTCTCGGCCCTCCCGAGGAGGCCCTCCCCTTCGTGCGCCAACAACACGGTGAGGGGCACGAGCTCCTCGCGCGCGGCTGGCAAGAGCAAGAGCTCGTCTTGGCCCCACGCTCCCCGCGCCTGCACGAGGCGCTGCGCCTCGCTCGCCACCACCGCCGCCAGCGACTCGCCACGAGCCAGGAAGAAGGTGTGATCGAGCGCGGGCAGGATCACCCAGGCGTCGGCTCCTTGGGGCAGCACCACGCAGGGAAACCGAACGCACAGGGGGCGGCGGAGCCGCTCGGGGAGGTCGCGGCGCACGAGCTCGACGTCGACGCTCTCGAGCGCGACCCCGCTCGGGAACCCGTAACGCGCGACCAGCCGCGCCGGCGCCGTGGTGAGGTGCTTCTCGAGGAAGCGCTCGAGCCGCACGAGCGCCTCGTCGCGGCCGCCGTGACTCACCCGTGAGAGCTCGGCCAGGGGCTGACAGGTGAACGCCCCTCCCGGGAGCTCGCGCCGCAGCACGAGGGTCTCGACCTCGACCAGTCCGTCTCGTTCACTCACCTCGGCCACGGAATCCGCTTCAGCTCGAGAGTGTGCACCCGCTGCCGTTCAAGACGCACTGGTTGTAGCTCACGTTGCAACACTCCCCGGAGCTCGGACAGTGGCTGCTCTGGAGACACTCCACGCACCCCCCGGAGCTACAGAAGCCACCGCTGCACGGCGTGCCGTAGAGCCACTGGTGGGTAGGCGTCGAGCCCACGCACACCGAGCTCGTGCAGTCGTTCCCGTCGTCGGGGGGAACGTCGCTGCTCGTGGTCTGGCTGGTGATGGCCCCCGAGCCGTTGCACACCGCCGTCTTGCAGTCGCCAGGGGTCTGCATCGCGATCACGTAGCCCGAAGCGCGAAACACGATGGTGCAGAGGTTGGCGGCGCAGTCGGCCACCTGACAGGCGTTGGCGCCCGGCGGGCACTGGCCCGCGCTGTTGCACTGCACGCAGGTGCCGGTGGCGTTACAGAACCCGCCCGCGCACACCGTGTTGAGCGGCCGATCGGTGTGAATCGGCGACCCTTGCGAGCAGCTGTCGGTGGTGCAGGCGTTGCCGTCGTCGAAGACGTCGGCGTTGTCGTTCTGGGTGGAGAGGCCGCCGGTGCCGTTGCACACCAGCCGCTGACAGTCGCCGCTCTGTTGCTGCGCAGCGGGGAGCGGCGTCTGCGCCACCGCGTACACCACCTCGCACTGCTGATTGCTCGTGTTGCACGACCAGGTCGCGCAGGTCGTCGAAGGCGAACAGTCGCCGTTGTCGGAGCAACCGACGCAGATCCCGCCCTGACACTCGGTGCTCGCTCCCGCACCACACGAGCTGCCATCGGTGACCGCGGGGTTGCTCGGCGAGAGCGGCGCGCCGGTGCACAGATCCTGGGTGCAGTCGTTGCCATCGAGCGGCAGATCGGTGGGATCGTCCTCGAAGGTCGTCATCCCGTTGCCGTCGCACACCTCGCGGCGGCAATCGCCTCCCTCGTCGGTGGGGAGCGGGGCGCCGCGCGGCGCAAACGACGCCGCGCACTGCCCCAGCTCGCACGCGAAGCTCACGCAGAAGTTGCTCGCCGGGCAGTCGGCCTCGGAGATGCAGTCCCCGCAGCGCCCCTCGGTGTCGCAGAAGCCGTTGCCGTTGTCGCAGCGGCTCCCGAAGTCGACCAGCGCGCCGAACACCTCCCCCGAGCGGCACTCCTCTACCGTGCAGTCGTTCCCGTCGTCGGGGACGTCGCTGTCGTCGACCACCTCTTCGAGGGCGCCCTCGGCGTCGCAGCGCAGGCGGCGGCAGTCGCCCGGGACCTGTGCGTCCTCCGTCACCACCACGTTGGGTCCCCCGATCGACACGCAGCTGCCCTTCACGCACTGATCTACGGTGCAGGGATTGTCGTCGTCACAGGTCGAGCCGTCGGCGCAGACCGACCCATCGAGCTCGCCTTCATCGAGCCCGAAGATCGCGTTGCACGCCGCGACGACGAGGCCGCACGAGATGAGGAGGGACAACGCGCTCGCGCGCTTCATCTCCGGCAGCTTACCTCAACTCGGGCCACGGACGCGACGCGCGTACCCCCGCGGCGGCGAGCTCGCGTGCCGCCCGGTCGAGCCGAGGCCAGGCGCGGAGGAGCCGGCCGTACGAGAGGAGCACCTCCCCGAGCGCGCGGCGGCCCCGCTCGTCGCCATGGAGCCGCATCAGATCGCGGGGGTGGGCGTGCTCGGCGCGCAGCACCGCCTGCTTCAGCCGCTCCACGAGGCGTCCCACGTCGCGCGCCCAGTACGGCGGGCGGTGATGGTGGCTCGCCAGGGTGTGGCGCAACAGCGAGATGTCGCGGCTGCGCGTGCGCAGCACCAACCCCCTCACCGTCTCCTCGAGCGCCGCCACGCTCAGCCCTCCGAGGTTCTCGAGATGGCCACCGAGCACCTCGAGGCCCGACGCCCCGTCGCCAGGCGTGAGGGGGGTGGCCGCGATGATGCGGCAGACCAGATCGTTGGCGTCGATGCCCTCGAGCTGGGCGAGCAGGTCTTCGACGGAGGACGCGCGCGGTGGCGGCTGGTGGGCCACGACCTCGGGAACGAAGCCGAACAGATGGTCCCGCAGGGCGCGCCGCAGCACGTGGCCGAAGACGCCATCGCCGTTTCTGCCCTCGGGCATGAACGGCGGCAGGAGCACGCGGCCGTCGAGCCCGAGCGCGTAGCTCATGCAGAACGCGCCGTCGCTGATGCCGTCTTTTCGGGTGGCGCGCACGCCCTGCCGCGACGCGAAGGCGTGCTCGTAGATCGGCTCGCTCACCACGAGGCGCTCCCGCGAGCGCCCCTGCAAGAGCAGGTAGTGGCCGAGCGTTCCGGTGGCCGCGTCACCGCACAGGCCCATCTGCGTGCACGAGACGCGCCCGCGCCCCTCGATCGCGTGCTGCAGGAAGGCGCCCGAGGCGTCGGACAGCTCGAGGGCGGCGGCGTCGCGAACGCAGGCGCCGAGGCTCCGACCGAGCAGACGCTCGTGGAGCCGCGCCACGTCTCCCGGCGCGAGCGCGACGAGGGTCGCTCCGTCGCGCTCCGGCGCGGGGAACCAGAGCTCCATCACGCTGCCCGCCGAACAGAGGGCGAGCCCTGGCTCGACGATCGGCGGCAGCGCGACCTCCCAGCGGATGTCGTCGTCGATCTGGAGCGCGGGCGCGCCGATCACGTCGAGCATGAGGGCGTTGCGCAGCGCTCCTGCGCTCCAGCTGCCCGGGTGCTGTCGGGTGAGCGCCCACCGGACGAGCTCGGGGGCCACGCCGGCGCGGGCGGCGAGCAGCCCGGCCTGGGCCTCACGCTCGCTCGGTCCGAGGTAGCGGAGTCGGAGGCCGGGGTCGCTGGCGGCCTTCGCCGAGACCGCCTCGATCATCGAGCGGCACAGCGCGGCGTCGGCGCCGTCGTCGGCGATCACCACCTCCAGGGGGCGGCCGGCCCGCCCCCGCGCGATGCTCGCGACCGCCTCGGCCGCGAGCTCGGGTCGGCCCGACGGGATGCCCACCGAGGCGATCTCGGTCGGGCCCTCGTCGCCCGAGGGCGCCGCCCTCACCGCGGCGGTGAGCGCTCGCTCCGACACCAAGAGGCCGCGGTCGACGAGCTGCCGCAGCGAACGCACCGAGCCGCCGTGGCGCGTGGTGGGCGACACCATCGGACCGTCGAGCCGCGCCGCGTGCTCGTGCAGCGTCGCGAACTCGGCGCACCGCGCCACGAGCGCGAGCTCCGCCTCGGTGACGATCTGCGGGTCGCCACCGAGCGGGGAGTAGACGAGCGCCTCCTTGGCACCGAGGGGGAGGCGCAGCGTGTCCTGGAGGGCTCGAAAGCGGTCTTCCACGAAGGCGCCATCATACCCTCGTGGCGCACGCGCGCGTCATCGCCCCGCCTCCTCGAAGGTCGCCCTCGGCATGCTCCTTGCTGCCTCCCTCGCATGGCCCGAAGAGCCCCGCCCGTGAGCGAGTTCATGACGCGCCTGCCCACCGAGCTCGATCGGCGGGACACGGTGACGCACGCCCTGGAGGTGATGATCACCCAGGACATCCGCCACATCCCGGTGATGGACGGCGCGAAGCTCTTCGGCATCCTCTCCAAGCGCGACCTCGAGGTGGTGCTGGCCACCCTCCGCACGAGCCGAGAGGTGCCCAAGATCGGCGCCGTCTGCGAGGTGAGCCCCTTTGTCGTCTCCCCCGTCACCCCCGTTCACGAGGTGGCCCAAGAGATGGAGCTGCGGAAGGTGGGCAGCGCGGTGGTCATGGATGCCGGCGTGGTGGTCGGGATCTTCACCGTCATCGACGCTCTCCGAGCGCTACGCCAGGCCTACCACTGAGGTCCCACGCCCGCGCGTCCCCGCAATTCGTTCGCACGCCCGCAACCCATGCGGACGGGGCTGGTCACGAGGGCCCCCGGGTCGGGTACCGCGGGCTGTGCGGAGACGAGCCCCCGGGTCAGGGACCGTCGGGTTGTGCGGAGACGAGCACCGGGATCTCGGCCTCGTGCTCGCCGTCGATCCAGACCTGAAGGCTCGCCGCTCCCGGCGCCCGGCCCCAGATCGTGTAGCGCCAGTCGCCTTCGCGGCGATCGTATTCCTTGCGCTCCTCGCGCTCCTCGTCGAACTCGAGGCGCTCGAGGTCGACCACGCGCCGATCCGTCGGCTCGAGCTCCAGGGTCGTCTCCCAGTCCATCTTGTCGTCGTTCTTCAGCGGCCGGGCGATCACGGCCACCGCGTAGCCGTCCTGGAGCCGAATCTGCTCGAAGGTCACCGCGATGTCGGCCTGCACCGGCGGGGAGCTGAGGTAGCCGAAATCGACGCTGTAGTCCGCCGCGCAGCCACCGAGCAGCGAGGCGGCGAGAGCCACCCCGACCACGCTCGCGAGCGACGCGCCGCGCTGCAACCAACGCTCGAGGCAATCCACGCTCACTGTCCTTCCTCCTGGGGGATCTCGTGAATGTCGTAGCTCGGCATCACCGACGGCCGGCCCGAGAGGGGGACGGCGACGCCGTCGACCACCGCCGTGAGGGTGCGGCTCAGCTCCCCCATCGTCACGAAGATCGTGGCGGTGCCCGGCTTGTTCGCGACCAGCTCCACCCCGTTGTCGCGGCTCGAGCCGTCGAACGACACCACCGAGAGATCGCCGCTCTGCCACTCCATCGACAACGCGCCGCCAAGCTCCGCGCCCAGCGCGTCGCGGGGCGTCGCCCGCAGACGTACCCGCTGGCCGACCTCGAGCGCGAGCGTGTCGGCTTCGTCGAGCACGGCCACCTCGGGCATCTCGGACGCGATGTGGAGCTCGGTCATCTCCGCGAGCCCGAGGTGCAACAGATCGAGCACCCTCCCCTCGCGCTTGGCGATCACGGCCACCGTGCCCGGCCTCTCGGCAACGAACACCGAGCCCGCCACGCTCAGCCGGTGCGGCGCGCTCGACTCGAGGCTGGCGCTCGGGCCGGTCGCCTCGCGGAAGTAGAGGCTGAAGCTCGCACCCACCGCCAGGGCGGTACCTCTCGGGAAGTCGCTCTGCCCGCCGTCGCACACCGGATCCGCGTCATCGGTGCACTGGTAAAAGAAGGTGCCCTTGCCGAGCTCGCCCGACGCCCCCACCGGTCCCGGATCGCCACCGACGTAGGGGTTGAAGGAGCCGTCGGCGCAGGCACAGACACCCATCACCAAGCCAGCCGCCAAGATGCTTTGGATTCTCGTCATCGTCTCTCCAGGACCTCTCGAGGGAGCCTCGCGTCACGTGCTCTCGTCGTCACGCGCCGTACAAACCGCATCGCAACCCGCGTACCACCCTCAAGTGTGGAGGATTTTTGCGACGATGGGGAGCCGAAGGTCGGCGACCACGACATTTCGATCACGATCGCCGAGGAGCGCAGTTATCGCCGCCGACGCCTCCAGGCCACGTCGTCGCGCCCTCAGGCACAGAAGTCGGCCAGATCGCCGCGGTCCCGCACGTACGCCACGTAGGTGTCGGGCTCGGCGCGCGGCTCCACGTCGCCGCGCTGCACCGCCGCCTCGAGCTCCTTCATGAGGCGGCCGAGCCCCGGCCCTGGCGCGATCCCGAGCGCGCCGATGAGCACCGTGCCGAGGCCCTTCGGCAGGAGGGGCAGCTCGGCGTCTTTTTTGGCGATGGCCTCGGCCCGCTCCGCGAGCTCGTGCATGCGGGCGTGGTGGCGGCGCCGCTTGTCGACGTGTTTGGTGGTGATGTCCGCGCGCGCGAGCGCGATGAGATCCGAGAAGTGCCGCTGGGTGTCGCGAAAGAGGCGCCGAACTGCGCTGTCGGTCCAGTCGGGTTGGTAGCTCTCCACGTGGCCGAGGTACCGGATGAGAAACCGCACGTGCCTGCGAAAGTCGTCCTCGAGGCCGATTCGCCGGGCCGCCTTGTCGAAGAGCTTGGCGCTCACGATCTCGTGGCCGTGAAAGCTCACCTTGCCCCCCTCGCGGGAGAACGTCGCCACCTTGCCCACGTCGTGAAACAGGGCCGCCCAGCGCACCGGGCGCCGCTTGATGGTTTGCTCCACCACGCGTTTGGTGTGCCACCAGAGGTCCTTGTGACCCTGCTTGGCACCCCCGAACCCGACCATCGCGGCCACCTCGGGCACGAGCTCCTCGAGCAACCCGAGCGCGTGCAGCTGCTCCAGCTCCTCGCCGGCGTGATCGCACATCAGCGCTTGCTCGACGACGACGGTTTTGTCCTCTAGGAAGTGCTCCCGATCCATCAGCTCTCCAAGCCGCGGAGAAAGGCTGTCCCTGATAGCAAAGGTGCCGCCGAGGAGACAAGGGGCAGCGGGCCCCCAGCGCCGATCGTCGAGGTGCACGGAGCGCTCCTCGTTCGCCGCGATCGACGCGCGGCCGTCAGGTGTGCCCCTGGATCGTGAGCGTCCACTGCGCGGCCGCGTCGCACGCGTCGCCGGAGACGTAGCGCACCTCGACGATGAGCCACACGCTGTCGTCCTCCCCGCCGATGCCCTGATCGTCGTCCCAGCCGTCGTGCACGGTCTGGTCGCCGTTGGGCTGCACCACGCCCACCTTGGGCGGCGCGCCGCAGCTCGGGTTGCCCGCCTGAGGCCCCTGATACACCACGAGATCGTACGCCATCCCGGGCGCGCTCGAGAGGGTCACCGTGTAGCTCAGATCTTCCTCGAGGATCGAGCCGTTCTCCTCGGTGATGCGGATCCGGTACCACTTGGAGGTGACCCCATAGCGCACGGCGGGAGGGTCGTTCTCGTCGCCGGCGATGGCTGGAATGAGCTCGGCGGTGTCGCAGGTGTTGGGCGCGTCGAACGTGCAGTTCCCGAGCTCACCGCCGCCCCCGCCGGCGCCGCTCGGCGTGCCGCCCCCGGCGCCCCCTACCGACGCGCTGGTGGTGGCGACCTGGGTCGCGCCCCCGAAGCCACCGGCCCCGGGTCCGCCGCCGCCGGCCGGGAGCTCGCCCGTCTCGCCGCCGCCCACCGCGCAGCCCACGCCCACGAGGACAGCGGCGCTGGCCCCTACGACGGCAAGCAGAGACCGCAGCATGGAGGCATTCTACCCCAACCGACCGGCCACGCCTCACACGTACTTGTCCCCCCAGCGCCTCCGGGACAATGGTGGCGCTGGTGTCGATCCGGCCGCCAGCGTCTCGCCGCCTCGATGTGCACGTGGAGCTCCTCGTGGTGTTCCTCGGGGTCTGGCTCGTCCTCGGCGCCTACTCCTTCCTCGAGGAGCCGGTCTCGCTCGGGGGGATCGCCCTCACCCAGACCGACGTGCGCGAGCGGCTCTCGCCGGCGGAGGTGCCCACCGACGTCGAGCTCCCCCCCGCGACCGGGGCGAGCGACCCGTCCCCCGCGCAGGCCGCGGCCGCGAGCCCGAGCGCGGCCGGCCCGAGCTCCGCGGCGCGGAGTGGCCCCCCCCCGCCCCCCCTCGATCCAAGCCCTCAGCGCATCATGATCGTCGGCGACTCGATGGTCGTGAACCTCATCCAGCCCCTCGCCGACTACTGCCAGGAGAACGGCCACAAGCTGTTCCCGGTGATCTGGTACGCGTCGACCACCGTCGCCTGGGGGTCGCAGTCCAAGCTCAGCGACTGCCTCCGCGAGTTCGACCCCACCTACGTCATCGTCGTGCTCGGGGCCTCCGAGCTCGGCGTGCGCGACGTGGCCTCGCGCCAGAGCTCGGTGCGCACGATCAACAAGATCATCGGTAATCGGCACTATTTTTGGCTCGGTCCTCCCAACTGGCGTGAGGACACCGGGTTCAACGACATGGTCCACAAGACCGTGGGCGCGGGCCGCTTCTTTCGCTCGGCCGGCCTCGAGCTCGACCGCGAGTCGGACGGCATCCATCCCACCCCCACCGCTGGACGAAAGTGGGTGGACGCGTTCGCGCGCTGGATGGAAACGGAGGCCGCGGTGCGCATCCCGATGAAGCCGCCCACCCGCCCCGCGCAGAAGCCGCCGGCGAAGGTGTATCCACCGCCCTACCGGGTCCCCGAAGGCTACCTCGAGAAGCACCGAAAATGAGCGTGCTCGAGCTGTTCGCCCACGACCCGCGCGAGCCCCTCCTGTTCTCGAGCGGCACCTTCTTCCTGTTCTTCACGCTCTTCCTCGCCGGCTTCGCGCTCCTCAAGAGGATGGCGTGGGCGCGCGTCACCTACGTGCTCTCGTTCTCCCTCTTTTACTATTACAAGTGCAACGGCGCGTTCATGGTCACCCTGCTGGTGACCACGCTCATCGACTACGCGCTCGCCCGGCAGCTGGCGGCAGAGACGCGGCCCGGCGTGAGGAAGGCGCTCGTCGGCGCCTCGGTGCTGATCGGCCTCGGCATCCTCGGCTACTTCAAGTACCAAAACTTCTTCCTCGAGAACGTGGCCGCGGCGCGGGGGCTGTCGTTCGAGCCGATCGACATCTTCCTCCCTATCGGCATCTCGTTCTACACGTTCCAGTCGCTGAGCTACGTGGTCGACGTGTACCGCGGCGACGTCGAGCCGTGCGAGGATCTGCTCGAGTACGCCTTCTTCCTCTCGTTCTTCCCGCAGATCGTGGCAGGCCCCATCGTGAGGGCCCAGGATCTGTTGCCGCAGATCCGGAAGACGCTCGAGCCCACCGCCGACGACGTGGCGAGCGGTCTCTTTCGCATCGTGGCCGGCGTGGTGAAGAAGGCGCTCCTCGCCGACTACATCGGCCTCTATTGCGATCTGGTCTTCGACGCGCCCCAGACCTATGGCGGTTTCGAGATCCTGCTCGCGACCTACGGCTACGCGCTGCAGATCTACTTCGACTTCTCGGGCTACTCCGACATCGCGATCGGCATGGCCCAGGTGCTCGGCTTCTACCTGCCCGAGAACTTCAACTCACCGTACCGCGCCACGAGCATCACCGACTTCTGGCGGCGCTGGCACATCTCGCTCTCCACCTGGCTGCGCGACTACCTCTACATCCCGCTCGGCGGCAACCGCAGCGGCCCGACCCGCCAGTACGTGAACCTCATGATCACGATGCTCCTCGGCGGCTTGTGGCACGGCGCCTCGTGGAACTTCGTGGTGTGGGGCGGGTTCCACGGCCTCGGCCTCGCCGTCCACAAGGGCTTCTCCGCGCTCGTGCCCCGCGGCGACGGCGCGGTGCGGAGCGCGCTCGGCTGGGTGCTCACCCTCCACTTCGTGATCGCCCTGTGGATCTTCTTCCGCGCTCGCGACTTCGAGAGCGCCTGGCTCGTCTTCTCGCGCATGGGCGCAGAGTGGGAGCTGTCGCGGGTGCTCACGGTGCTCGACGTCCGCCGCTGGTTGGTGGCCGCGCTCGCGGTCGGGGCCGCCGTCGCGCTGGTGCCGACGGCGTGGGGCGAGACGCTGCGGCGCGCCTTCACCCGCGTGCCCATGGTGGCTCGGGCGGTGGTGCTGCTCGTGGTCGTGCAGCTCGTCGTGCAAGTGCGCAGCACCGACGTTCAGCCGTTCATCTACTTCCAGTTCTGAGCGGCGTTCCCTGCGTCATCGAGCGCGTCACTGCGGGCCGCTGATCAACTTGCCGATGCGGGCCTTGCGCGCCTCCTCGAGGCGATTGTCGAGGGTCCTGCGCAAGGTCAACAGATCGAAGCGATCCGGACGATCGTTGAGCTCCGCCACCTCGCGCATGATCGAGTCGGCGTGTTTGCGCGGCGCTTCGGGGATCCCGAGCGCGTCGCCGAGCCGAGCGAGGGCGCTCTCGCCACGGTTGGAGAGCGGCCCATCGAGCGTCGCGATCCACGTCGCCACCGCATACACGTAGAGACGGTCGGCCTTCGTCATCTCCATGCGGTCCACCTCGACCATCTCGATCTTGTTGCGCGTCGCCTCCTCGATGCGCGCCACCTCCTCGACGTCGAGCCCCTCCTCGAGGGCCGTGCGCACGATCGCGTCCGCCGCCTCGGGCGTCAGCTCCCCGTCCGCCCATCCCACCGCAGCGAGGGCCATGTAGACATCCCGTCCGAGGATCGGTTTCGTCGCCATGAATCGAAACCTAAGCGATCTCATACGATTAGCCAAGCGTACAGATCCTCCCCGAGCTCGGAAGCGGACGCTTTGCCGCGAACGCCGCCGCGCGCGACGCTGCCGGTCGAGCGCCCCCTTTCGCCTCAACTTTGTTGCAGAAGGCGGAAAAGGATGCGTAGCGAGCCGCAGCCTCCCGCCAGATTTCGCGTACCTGCCCCTCGGAAGCGGCCCAGAGGAGGGTGCTTTCGGTGGCTTGCTCCTTGCACTCAAGGGGGGCCTCAGCCCGAGCCCGACATGAGCGAACCACCCCAGCGCAGGATCAGTGACATCATCCCCCGGCAAACCGACGATCAGGGCCTGCGGGAGTCGAAGCGCTTCGCGTTGAACGCCGAGGTCACGTTTCTGCAGCCTCCCAACACGCAGGGGGTCGCGATCGACGCGAACAGCACCGGCATGCGGGTGGTGGTCGATGCGCCCATCGCGGTGGGGTCGCGCTGCATCGCGGTCGTCGAGCTCGCCGACGGTGCGCAGACCCACGAGCGCGCCGAGGTGGTGTGGGCCGAGCGCTCCGCTCAAGGCTGGGTGGTTGGGCTGCGCTTCGCGAGCTGACGCGGCGCCGGGCGCGCCGCTGCTCGGTGACGGCGGGCCATCCCATGCGCCGAGGTGAACGTGTCGCCGCGCGGCGAGCCGCCGGCCTCGGCCCATCTCGGCGCCGAGCTCGGGCTCAGCCCATCTCGGGGAAGAGGCAGGCTCTGAGGGTGGCCTGGAGGTCTTGGTAGAAGCCTCCGCCGTCGACGCTCGCCCAGCGCTTCTCGACGCGGTTCCACACGTAGCGCGTCACGTTCCGGCTCTTGCTCTTGCGCCAGTGGAGCGCGACGGCGCCGCTGTCGCCCTCCCACTCGACGACGATCTCCGCGTCTCGCGGCAGCCGCTCGAGCAGCAGCCGCCGCTCGCTCTCGCGCGTCAGCTTGAGGCCGGGGATGCCGTCGCGACCGCTGAGCTGCTCGGCGAGCCGCGCGATGAGCCCGCGCCCGCGCTCGCGCAGGGCGCGCTCGTCGGCGTCGTTGAGCTCGGAGCGCACCTCGCTCGCGAAGTCGCGCAAGAGCGCCTCGCCCTCGTCCTCGTCGGCTTTCGCGTCGGCCGGCTCGACGAAGAAGCGGCGGAAGGCCCCCGCCCTCACCCCGTGGGTCGCGAGCACCATCCGCGCTGGTCCCTCTGCCTCCTGAGCCAGCGCGTTGAGCAGATCCCCCACGTCTACCTCCTGGTCGCTGGCCTCCACCTCGGCGCGGCGCAAGAGCTCGATCATCTCGCGAGACAAAAACGAGCGTCCGTCGCCGCCCGCCTCGAGCCCCGTGAGCGCCGCCTCCACGCTCCGACGAAACGCGGACGGGTCGACCTTGAGCGAGGCGAGCGCCTCCGACACCTTCGGCGAGCGATCGAACAGCTCCGCCAACAGATGCAAGGAGGTGGCGTGTTGGTGACGGAGCGCGTCGGCGCGCCTCTGCGCTCCGGCCACCGCCCCCTTCGCGTCCACGCCGAATCGTGCCAATGAAAAGGTCTTCGCCATAGCCACTCCACCCTGAGGCGTGACCGTTTGTATCACATCCCTCCACACTCCGAGCTCACCTGCGACGCCATCACGCGCGACTTCCGCATCTGGCAGCGGCGCGCCGGCCACCGCTACTCGCTCGACGATCTGGCGACCGCGTGGCAAGCCGCCGCCGAGGCGCCGACCGCACGTACGGTGCTCGATCTCGGCTGTGGAGTGGGCTCGGTGCTGCTGATGCTCGCGTGGAAGCTTCCGACGGCTGTCGTCCGCGGCATCGAGGTGCAACCCGTGAGCCTCGCGCTCGCCGAAAGGAGCGTGGCGCACAACGAGCTCGCGCCGCGCGTGCAGCTCTTCGCGGGCGACCTCCGCGAGGTGACCGCGCGCTGGGAGCACGGCCCCTGTGAGCTCGTCACGGGCACGCCCCCTTACCTTCCCCGCGGCACGGCGCTCGAGTCGCCCGATCCACAGCGGGCGGCGGCACGCATCGAGCTCCACGGCGGAGTGGAAGACTACGTGGCGGCCGGGGCCCGCGTGCTCGCCGGCGACGGGCTCTTGGTGCTCTGTGCCGACGGGCGGCGCCCCGAGCGCGTGCTCGACAGCGCGGCCGCCCATGGCCTGTCCGCGCGCTGCCGGCGCGACGTATGGGCGCGTCCGAACGCCGAGCATCCGCTGTTCAGCGTGTGGACGCTCGCGCGCTCCCGGGGCTGCCTCCGTCACGAGCGCCTCGAGGTACGCGACGCCCAGGGTGGCCAGACGAGCGCGGCGCGGGCGCTGCGCGCGGCCTTCGGGCTGTGAGGGGGCGACGAGACCGCCATGATCGAGCTCCGCGAGGTGACGAAGGTGTTCGCGAACCCGCGCGGGGAAGAGGTGGTCGCGGTCGCCGACGTGAGCGTCGTCGTCCCCACCGGCACCACGCTCTGCCTCATCGGCACCAGCGGCTGCGGGAAGACCACCACCATGAAGCTGGTGAACCGCCTCATCGAGCCCACCGCGGGCGATGTGTTGCTCGACGGGCAGAGCGTGCGCGGGCGCGACGTGATCGCGCTCCGGCGCAGCATCGGCTACGTGCTCCAGCGAGGCGGTCTGTTCCCGCACATGACGGTAGCCCGCAACGTGGGCCTTTTGTGCGAGCTCGAGGGCTGGCCCGCGGCCCGTGTGACAGAGCGGGTACGTGAGCTGCTCCTGCTCGTGAACCTGCCGTTCGACCGCTTCGGCGAGCGCCACCCCCACGAGCTCTCGGGCGGTCAGCGCCAGCGCGTGGGCGTGGCCCGGGCGCTCGCGCTCGACCCCCCCTTCCTCCTCATGGATGAGCCGTTCGGCGCTCTCGATCCGATCACGCGTACCGAGCTCCATGTGGAGTTTCAACGCCTCCAGGCCCAGGTGAACAAGACCATCATCATCGTCACCCACGACATGGCCGAGGCGTTCACGCTCGGCACCGCGGTGGCGCTGATGAGCCAAGGCCGGATCGTGCAGCACGGCACCGAGGACGACTTCCGACGGCGACCGCGCGACCGCTTCGTCACCCAGTTCCTCGAGAGCCACCTCGGAGCCGGGCATGGGTGAGCGCGTCCGTGGTTTTCGCCGACGAGCGGTGCCCCCCCTCGGGCTCGGGCTGGGTCTCTTGCTCTTCGCGTGGCTCCTCGGTGGCTCCGCCGGCGCCGAGCCGGTGGTGGTCGGGAGCAAGGCGTTCACCGAGAGCCGCGTGCTCGCCGAGATCATGGTGCAGCTCATCGAGGCTCGGACCGACCTCGAGGTGGAGCACCGCGAGGGCCTCGGGGGCACCAAGATCGTGTTCTCCGCGCTGGAGAGCGGGGCCATCGACCTCTACCCCGAGTACACGGGCACCGGCTACACGGTGATGCTCGGCCGGAGCGAGCCAGGCTCGTCGCTCCGCACCTACCTGGAGGTGCGCCGCGCCTTCGAGGAGCGGCACCGCGCCACCTGGCTCTCCCCATTTGGCTTCAGCAACAGCTACGCGCTCGCGATGCACGAGGACAAGGCCCGCGCCTTGGGGGTGACGCGTATCTCCGACCTCTTGCCCCACCAGCGACAGCTCCGCGCCGGGCTCAGCCACGAGTTCCTCGAGCGTGGCGACGGCTTCCCCCGCCTCGCCGCCGCCTACGGGCTCGACCTCGCCGAGGTGCGCGGCATGGAGCATGGTCTCGCGTACAAAGGGATCCAGACCGGCACGATCGATCTGGTCGACGCCTACACCACCGACGGCAAGCTCCTCGACTACGACGTGCGGGTGCTCGAGGACGACCGCGACGTCTTCCCGCCCTACGACGCTGCCCCCATCGCGCGGATGGACGTGCTCGAGCGCCACCCCTCGCTCCGCCCCGTGCTCGAGGAGCTCGCGTTTCGCATCGACGAGGCGACGATGCGCAAGCTCAACCACGACGCCGAGGCGCGCGGCGGCGCGTTCGCAGCGGTGGCCCACGATTGGCTCGTCGCGGAGCGCCTGCTCGCCCCGTCCGAGGCGCCGATCGCGCCCGAGCGCTCGGGGAGCTTCCTCGGCTACCTGTGGCAGAACCGGCGCACGGTGCTCTCCCGCGTGCTCGAGCACCTCACCCTCACCGGCCTCGGCGTGCTCCTCGCGACGCTGCTCGGGCTCCCCCTCGGCGTCGCCCTCACCCGCTACCGCCGCGCCGCCCCCGCCGTCCTCGGGGCCGCCGGCGTGATCCAGACCATCCCCGGCCTCGCCCTTCTCGCGTTCATGATCCCCATCCCTGGCCTCGGCCTCGGCACGCGCTCGGCGGTGGTCGCCCTGTTCCTCTATGCGCTCCTGCCCATCGTGCGCAACGCCTACACCGGGATCCGCGAGGTGGATCCGGAGCTCGTCGAGGCCGCTCACGCGATGGGCCTCACCCCGCGCCAGGTGCTCTTCCGCGTCGAGCTCCCGTTGGCGGCCCGCACCGTGATGGCCGGCATTCGCACCGCGACCGTGATCACCGTCGGCGTCGCCACCCTCGCCGCGTTCATCGGCGCCGGCGGCCTCGGCGAAGCGATCGTCACCGGCCTCTCCCTCGACGACGTCTACCTCGTGCTGTCGGGAGCGGCGCCTGCCGCCGCCCTCGCCATCATCGTCGACGGCGCCCTCGGTCGCCTGGAGCGGTGGCTGGTGCCCGCTTTTGCGCGCTGACCGCCACCACGGCGGCGACCGTCGTTCGCTGTTGCGGCCCCGCGCCCCCAGACCGATCCTGACCGCTCGCCTCGTGGCGCGCGCCCCACGCCAAGGTGCTCCCCATGGAAGAACCACGCATCATCGACAACCGCTACGTGCTGCTCCGAGAGATCCACCACGGCCGCCGCTGCACGGTGTTCCAGGCCCAGCACCTCTACACCCATCGCATGGTGGCGCTGAAGCTGCTCGAGCTCGAGCTGGTGCCGCGCGAGCTCGAGCGTGAGTCGCTCCTCGGCGAGGCCAAGCTCTTGTCCGAGATCCGCCACGTGGCCATCCCCGAGGTCCTCGACGCCGGCACCATCCCCTGCTCCATCCCCGACATCGAGCAGCCCTTCATCGTGATGGAGATGATCAACGGGCGTAGCCTCGCCGGCCTGCTCGCCGCGCGTGGCTCGCTGGAGGTACCGCTCGCGGTCCTCGCCGCGCAAGCCCTCGCCGCCGCCCTCCGCGCCTGCCACAACGTGGGCCTCGTTCATCAAGACGTGCGGCCAGCCAACCTCTTGCTCCCGCTCGAGCGCGCCGATCGCGTGCCGGAGACGCGCGGCGCCCCGCTCAAGCTCGTCGACTTCGACGCCGCCAACAAGTCGCTCCTCCGCGGGGGGGAGGCCGACGACCGGGCCTACCACGCCTACCTCGCCCCGGAGCAGCAGCACGGCGGGGCGGTCGACCCGCGCACCGACGTGTTCGCGGTGGGGGTGGTGCTCTACCAGTGCCTCACCGGTGCGCTGCCCTACCCCCCGGACGGGAGCTTCGCGGGGCCGGTGCCGCCGCCAAGCACCCTCGCAGCGGGCGTGCCGCGACGCCTCGACCAGGCGGTGATGCGCGCGATCGAGCCCAACATCACCGCGCGCTTCAAAGACATGGATCAGCTGCTCGCCGCGCTCGAGACGGCGCTCCACGCCCCGCCGTCGTCGCCACCGCAGTCGCTCGTGCCCCCGTCCACCGTGGCCACCGGTGCCTCGCGGCGACGCTTCACGCGCGCCGCCTATCTCACCCCGGTGCGCCTCGTGCGCGGCGACGGCAACACGATCGACTGCACCAGCGAAGACATCAGCGCCGGCGGGATGCTGCTCTACGGGCCACGCCTGCTCAACGACGATGAGGCCATCGTCGCCCGCTTCGCCCTCCCCATCAGCGGCAACATCATCCGGGCCAAGGCCGCCGCCCGCTGGCACCGCAGCGCCCATGACGGCGAGGGCGCGACCGGTATCGAGTTCACGGATCTGAGCGACGTGGCAGCACAGGAGATCGCCCGCTACGTGGAGTTCTTCGCCAGCGACACGACCTGACGACCGCGCTCACAGCACGTTGGCGGCCTGTTGCCGCATCCGCTCGATCTCCGACTTCATCGCCACCGCCACGTGGGTGGTCACCGCGTCCTGCACTTTCGCCGAGAGCGTGTTCACCTCGCGGTGCAGCTCCTGGAGGAGGAAATCGAGCTTGCGCCCGATCGATCCCGAGGCGACGAGGAGCGCCTCGAGCTGCGCCACGTGGCTCTCGATCCGAACCAGCTCCTCGCTCACGTCGGACCGATCGGCGAGGAGGGCGAGCTCCGTCTCGAGCCTCCCCGGCTCCGCCACCACCTCCGCAGCGGCGAGCAGCTGCTGGACGCGCTCGCGCAGGCGCGCCTGCCGATCGAGCACCGCCCCCCGACTGCGGCTCGCCGCCTCGTCGCGGTTGCGGCGCAGGGCGGAGAGGGAGGCCGCGAGCTCGGCGGCGAGCGTCGCTCCCTCGCGGTCCCGCATCGCGTCGAGCCCCTGCACCGCGGCGAGCACCACCTCCACCACCCGCGTTTGTACCGTGGCGTCGCGCCCCGGCGCGCGCAAAGGCTGAGGCAACACCGCGAGCGCATCCGTGAGCGACACCGGGCCGCTCTCGAGCTCGGCGGCGAGCGCGCGGAGCGCGGTGAAGGTCTGGCGCGCCGCCTCGACGTCGAGCTCGAGCGCGAGCGGCACCGCCCCCGTCGTCCGCAGGCACAGGTCGTAGCGCCCTCGCTGCACCGCCCCCCGCAGCGCCTGTTCGGCCTCGTGAGCGTAGGGGCCGAGCTCTGGCGACACGTTCGTGCGCACCTCGAGGTACCGATGGTTGACCGCTCGGATCTCGGCGGTGAGGGTGCCATCGCCACAGGGCAGCGTCGCGACCCCGTAGCCGGTCATGCTTCGCATGTGGGCGCTTGTAGCACCCCACCCTCATGGGCGGGAAGCGCGGCGGCGCACGACGCGCGCGCGAGGCTCGGCGGCGGGCTCCTCACCGCCACCCTTGGCCCATCCGCGATCCACCTTGGCGGCGACGGCTGGCTAGAAATCGCATCAGGCCAACGGGCCGATCGAGGGCTCAAGCCATGGATCCGTGGTCGCCGGCACGATGGACTACGGGTTGCATCCCCACTGCTCGTCGCTCCCGCACCACCGACGATGCAGCCACCACGCCCCCCACGAAGGACCCGAACATGAGCGCCAAGGAAATCATCATCGTCAAGAAGAACGTCAAGCGCCCGAGCGGAGTGCGCGCGGTCGAGGCCGCCGCGGATCTGTCGTGGATCGCTCACCTCCACAAGCTCTGGGCCATCCCCCGCGACCGGCGGCGGATCCCGCCGTTGAGCGCCTGACGCGCCGAGCGCGGCCTCAACGGCACGCGCCACGTCGGCGCCGCCCGCTGCCCGCGACGGGCGACGGTGGGCTCAAGGGCCGAGGTGCCGCGTCAGGGCCGACTCGTCGCGATAGCGCCGGAGCAGCTCGAACATCGCCAAGATCGACCGATCGTAGTTGAGCACGTTCCCTTTCGGCGTGGCGTACTCCAGGTATAGGTTCTGATCCGTCGAGAGGACGGGCCCCCCGTGAGGTGCGCTCGCGTCGGCGATGAAGCGATCGAGCTCCGGTCCCGACAGCTCCAGCTTCCCGAGGAGGTCCTCGAGGGTGCCGTTCACCGCGAGCGTCTCCCGAATCTCGGGCTCGCCGTCGAGCGCGCGCAAGCGGCGCGCGGAGGCCACCAGCGGCCGGTTGGAGCAGACCACGATGCCCTGCCCGCCGTTGATGAACAACGCGACGTGCTCGAACGCGCTGCGGATGGTGAAGAGGGTAGAGGCGAGCTCCCGCGGCTCGATGTGGTGCAGCTGCACCCACTGTTGGAGCACGCCGCTCGGGACGAGCCGGTTCTTCACCAGCTCGTAAAACTCGGCGCTGTAGATGTTCGCAGCGCCCGCGAACCAGACGCTGGAGACCTCGATGGTGATGAGGTCGTAGCGGCGCGGCGTGGTGTAAAGGAGGTTCCGACCGTCGTCGAGCTCGAGGGAAACGCGTGGGTCCTCGAGGCCGCCGCGATTCACGTCGCGAAAGTAGGTGCGGGCGGCGTGGGCGATGGACGGTGAGATCTCGGCCACGTCCACCGCCGCGAAGGGATACGCGAGCACCGAGCCGAGGGTGGTGCCCGTGCCGAGCCCGATCACGAGCGCGCGCTCGTACCCCTCGAGGAACAGCCCGGGGAAATGAGCGAAGCTCCGCTGGGCCACGATCTCGTAGCTGTTGTCGCCCTGAAACTTGCCGTTGGTGTAGAGCGTGAGCACCGGCCCTCGCCGCGCCACGCTGGTGAACCCCCCGTGCACGTCCTCGGCCACGTACACCAGCTCGTCGACCGGCTCGCGCTGTGAGAAGTAGACGTTGGCGCCGTTCGTCATCACCTTCATGTCCCACGCCGGCACCACCGCCGCGCCGACGAGCGCCACGGCGGCGAGCGCCAAGATCGCGTCGGCCGGTCGGCGCCACGAGCGGCGCTTCGGCTCCCAACACGCGGCCGCTGCGCCGGCGATCACGAAGGCGAGCGCCACCGCCTTCAGCATCCTCTCCGAGCCCAGCGCCGGCAGCACGAAGTAGCCCGCGAGCAGCGAACCGACGATCGAGCCGAGCGTGTTGATCGCGGTGAGCCGCCCCACTTGTTGGGCCACGTCGGCGCGGGTCGCGACGCGGCGGAGCAACAGTGGAAACGTCAGGCCCATGCCGGTGGTCGGCAGCACCAACACCAGGAGCGCGGCGCCAGCCCGCACCGCCTCGCGCAGATGCCACGAGGTGAGGCCCTCCCCCACCGCCAAGAAGATGAGCGGGATCTTGCCCCACACCGGCAGCGTGACGAGCAGCGCGAGTCCGGTGCCGATGAGCGCGAGGGGCAGCGCGCGCTCGCCAAAGCGGCGGTCGAGCGGCCGGGCGAGGCTCGCGCCCACGCTCAGGCACGACAGAAACACGGCCAGCATCAACCCGAACGCGTAGGCGCTGTTGCCGATGAGGAGGGCCAACAGGTGCGTGTCGACCACCTCCGCCGCGAACACGAGCACGCCCGAGGCCGCCGCGAGCACGCCGTAGAGACCGAGCCGATGGCTCGCCGCCTCGCGCCCTGGGGTCGCGTCGCCGACGGGCGCGAGCTCGGCGCCACGGCGCCCCTCGACGATCGCGATCACCCCGATGAGCAGGTTGACCACCGCCGCCGCTCGCATGGTCGAGTACACGCCGAGCGCGGGCAACACGAGGTAGGCGCTCAACACCGCGCCGGCCGCTCCCCCCGCGGTGTTGATGGCGTAGAGGGTCGCGAGGCGCTGACGAGCGCCCTCCTCCCCGGGGCCAGCCACCTGCTTGGCGAGCATTGGCAGCGTCACCCCCATGGCCACCGTGGGCACGAGCACCACCACCGAGGTGATCACCGCGCGGGCGGCGCTCACCGCGTAGAGCGAGCTCGGGAGCGCCTCCACCGCGGCGAGGTAGGCGCTCGCCACCGCGTCGAAGAAGGCGGGGGTCAGGGCGCACACCGCCGCGACCACGATCTCGGCGGCGCCGTAGACGACCAGCGGCCGCCGCACGCGCCCCCCGTAGCGCCCTCCGAGATGGGAGCCGAGCGCGAGCCCCCCCATGAACGCGGCGAGCACCGCGCTCACCGCATAGGCGGTCGCCCCAAAGATGGTGGAGAGCTTCTTGCCGAAGGCCACCTGGTAGAGGAGCGCGGTGGCCCCGGACAAAAGGAACAGCGTGGCGACGAGCGCGTGCGGCGTGCGCGATCCGGTGCGGGTCGGAGTCGCCCCCGCCGCGTCGAGCTCGGGGGCAGCGTCGGTCTCGGCAAGCACAGCGGCGGGACCCTACCCGAGACGCCGCGCCGCCGACAACCTCACCGCGGCTCCCTCCCCCGCGGCGGCGACCGGGCGCCCCGAGCGCCACCAAGACGGCGAGCCCGAGGGCTCCACGAACCTCTCGCCCGGCCATCGCGCTCGCTCCGGGAGCGCTCTCGTTGTAACCAACGACCCGCTGGTCGGCCTGCGCGGGCGTCGGACTCAGCGCGCCTTGAAGCGGGCCGCGAGCTCCTCGGCGGCGGTGTAGGGATCGATCTGCCTCGTGGCGACGCGCGCTACCGCCTCATCGATGGCGTCTCCCATCTCGAGGTCGGCTTGCTCGATCAAGGTGTTGCGCAGCTGGTTGCGCATCGCCTCGCTCAGGCGTCGTAGCCGTCGCTCTCGCCCCGCCTCGGTGCCGAGGAGCCACGCGTGGTGGGCGGTGAGGGCCTCGACGAGCTGCTCGACGCCGGTGGCCTGGGTGGCCACGCATCGAATCACCGGGGGCGTCCACACGCCATCGACCGCGCCGGCCGCGGTCGCGATCACCGCGCCGCACTTACCGCTCGCGCCGAGGCCATGATGGCCAGCGTGGCCGTGACCGGCAGGAGGCGCCGGCGGCCGCCGCTGAGCGTCTCCGAGGGCGATCATCAGCTCGAGATCCCGCACGGTGATGTCGGCCCCCTCGCGGTCGGCCTTGTTCACCGCGAAGACGTCCGCGCACTCGAGGATCCCAGCCTTGATGGCCTGGATCTCGTCTCCCATCCCCGGCGCCATGACCACCAACGTGCTGTCCACGGTGCGCGTCACCTCGAGCTCGTCCTGCCCCACCCCCACCGTCTCCACGAGGACGACGTCGGCCTTCCAGGCGTCGGCCACACGGATCACGTCGGCCGCAGACCGGGACAGACCGCCGAGCGCGCCCCGCGTGGCGAGGGAGCGGATGAACACCTCGGTGTCGAGGTGGTGGCGCTGCATGCGGATCCGGTCGCCGAGGATCGCCCCCCCCGTGAAGGGGCTGGTGGGATCGATCGCGATCACCGCCACCCGCTTGTTCTCGGCGCGAAACGCCGCGATGAGCTTGTCGGTGAGGGTGCTCTTGCCCGCCCCCGGCATGCCGGTGATGCCGACGGTGAAGGCGCGACCGGTGTGGGGGAACAGCTGCTTGAGGATGACGCGGTACTCGCCGACGGCGTCGTCCACGAGGCGACAGGCGCGGGCGAGGGCGCGCACGTCACCGGCGACGACGCGGCGAGCGAGGGGGTGGCTCGGCTCGGGCGGGGCGGTCATGGCGCGCGCATCTTAGTCGGGTGCCGCGGCGACGCGACGAGGTTTCGCGCGCGGGCAACCGCCGCGCCGGCGGAGGCTCGACGGCGGGAGGGAAGCAGCGATCGACGGGCGGCGTGCCGCGAAGACGGGCCTCAGACGTTCTCCTTGAGCTCGCTCGCGAGCCCCTGGAGCACCTTCTTCGCGTCGCCGAACACCATCATCGTGTTGTCGCGCTCGAACAACACGTTCTTCACCCCCGCGAAGCCCGAGCCCAAGCTCCGCTTGATCACGAACACCGTGCCCGAGTGATGCACCTCGAGGATCGGCATCCCGTAGATGGGGCTCGTCTTGTCGTCGAGCGCGGCGGGGTTGACCACGTCGTTCGCGCCGATCACCAGGGCCACGTCGGTGGTAGCAAACTCCGGGTTGATCTCGTCCATCTCCACCAGGGCCTCGTAGGGGATGTCGGCCTCGGCGAGGAGCACGTTCATGTGGCCGGGCATGCGCCCCGCCACGGGGTGGATGGCATAGCGCACCTGGCAGCCCCGCTTGTGGAGCAGATCCGCGAGCTCTCGCACCGCGTGCTGAGCCTGCGCCACCGCGAGCCCATAGCCGGGCACCACGATCACCGAAGACGCGGTGTCGAGGATCATCGCCGCCTCCTCCACGCCGCACGAGGTGACGTTCTCGTACTCGCCTCCGCCCCCCGAGCTCGCCTCCTCGGCCCCGAACCCGCCGAACACCACGTTGGCCAGCGAGCGGTTCATCGCCACGCACATGATCTGGGTGAGGATGAGCCCTGCCGCACCGACCATCGCGCCGCTGATGATGAGCACGTTGTTGCTCACCACGAAGCCGGTGGCCGCGGCGGCGACGCCCGAATAGCTGTTGAGCAGCGAGATGACCACCGGCATATCGGCGCCGCCGATGGGGATCACGAGGAGCACCCCGAGCACGAGGCTCATGCCGGCGAGGAGCGCGCACATCATCACGTGCTCGGACGCGGCGCTCGTCCCGAACGCGAGGTAGCCGCTGAGCCCCAGACAGCCGAGCACCACCACCGCGTTCACCACGTGGCGACCGGGCAGCAAGATGGGCGCGCCGCTGATGCGCTCCGCGAGCTTGAGGTAGGCCACGATGCTGCCACTCAACGTGACACCGCCGATGAGGAGCGAGAGCGACAAGGTGATGGCGGCCGCGTTGCCGCCATCGACCAAGCTCGCCACCGTGCCCGCACCGCCCGGCTCCACGACCTGACGCCACAGAACCGAAGCCGCCACCGCCGACGACGCTCCGCCACCGAAGCCGTTGAACACCGCCACCATCTCCGGCATCGCGGTCATCTCGACGCGCTTGGCCGCCACCGCGCCGATGAGGCCTCCCACCGCCGCCCCGGCGATGATCCAGGTGTAGCTGTGGATGTCGGGCTTGACGACACCGTACTCGAGCAGCGCACCCACCACCGCGAGGAACATGGCGACCGACGCGAGCGAGTTGCCCGAGCGCGCCGCGCGCACCCGCGTCATGCGCTTGAGCCCGAGGATGAAGAGGACCGCCGAGACCAGGTAGATCAGCTGGTAGACGAAGGTTGTCTGCTCGGCGCTCATGAATCGTTCTTCTTGCTCCCGAACATCCCGAGCATCCGGTCGGTGACCATGAAGCCGCCCACCACGTTGATCGTGGCGAGCGCCATCGCGACGAAGCCGAGGATGGCGCTCGTGGTGGGGCTGCCGCTCGAGCCGGCGGCGTAGATCGCGCCGACGATGGTGATGCCGCTGATCGCGTTGGCCCCGCTCATGAGCGGCGTGTGCAACGTCGGAGGCACCTTGGTGATGATCTCGAACCCGACGAAGATCGAGAGCGCGAACACGTAGATTCCGATCAACACGCCGCCCATCAGCTCTTCTCCTCCGCGTCGTCCGCGTCGTTCGCCTCGTCCGCGTCGTCCGCGTCGTCCGCGTCGTCCGCGTCGTCCGCGTCGTCCGCCTCGCCTGCGTTTGGCGCTGGCGCGGCCTTGTCGCTGCCCATGGCGTCCGCTGTCGCAGCGTGCGTCACCTGGCCGGCGTGGGTGAGGAGGCAGCCGCCGGTCACCTCCTCCGCGGCGTCGATGGCGAGCGTGGTCTCCTTGCCGAGGAGATGGTCGAGCAGCGCCCACACGTTGCGGGCGTAGAGGAGGCTCGCGTCGTAAGGCATCGTCGCCGGCAGGTTCGGGTGGCCGATGATCAACACCCCATGTTTGCGCACGTCTTTCCCCGCCTCGCTCAGCGCGCAGTTGCCGCCCTGGGCCACCGCCATGTCTACGATCACCGAGCCCGGCCGCATGTCGGCGACTGCGTCGGCGGGCACGAGCACCGGCGCCTTACGCCCAGGCACGAGCGCGGTGCAGATCACCACGTGGGCCTGCACGAGGAACTCGCGCACGATCCGCCGCTGCTCGGTGAGGTATGCCTCGCTCACCTGCTTGGCGTAGCCGCCCTCCCCTTCGCCGCTCTCGTCGGTCTCGGGCAGGGGGATGAACTTGCCGCCGAGCGACTCGATCTGCTCCTTCACCGCGGGGCGGATGTCGGAGGCGTGCACCACCGCCCCGAGCCGCTTGGCGGTGGCGATGGCCTGCAGGCCGGCGACCCCCGCCCCCATCACCACCACGCGGGCAGGGCGCACCGTGCCCGCCGCGGTCATGAGCAGCGGGAAATACTTGGGCAGGCTCGCCGCGGCGAGCAGCACCGCCTTGTAGCCGCCGATGCTCGCCTGCGAGCTCAGGGCGTCCATTTTCTGCGCCCGCGTGATGCGCGGCACCAGCTCCATCGCGAGCGACGACACCTCACCCTTGGCGAGCGCTCGCACCAGCTCGTGGTTCTGGTACGGGGCGAGAAACGAAATGAGCACCGCCCCCTTCTTCAGGAGGCTCGGCTCATCCCAGCCGCGCCCTTCGTCTCGCTGCGGCGCCGCCACCTTGAGCACGACGTCCGCGCTCTTCCACGCGTCTTCGACCGCGGTCGCGAGCTTGGCCCCCGCCTTCTCGTACTCCGCGTCCAAGAAATACGACGCGTCGCCGGCGCCGGGCTCGAGGCTGACCTCGAGACCCTTCTTGATCATGGCGCTGACGGTCTCGGGCGTCGCTGCGACGCGCGTTTCGCCGTCCGCACATTCTTTGGGGATGAAGACGCGCAGCATGCGTTGGGAATCACCGCCCCCCAGGTAGATGAACCGCGCCATACTAGTACACGGAGCCCCCGGCTCAACATCTAGGTCGGGTTTTTGGCAAGATCCGTCGGCGCGCTCGGCGCTCGACCGCGCGCCTCAGGTCAGAAACGCGCGCCTCGGGTCAGAAACCGGTGCGCACCAGCTCCTCGATGGTGCGCGTCGACATCTCGCCGGCGATCACCGCGGGGTGCGCGAGCAGCGCCTGATGCAGCTGGATGTTGGTGCGGATCCCACCGATGATGAACTCGTCGAGCGCGACCCGCATCTTGGCGATGGCTTCGGCCCGCGTGGCCCCATAGCTGATCACCTTGGCGATGAGCGAGTCGTAGCAGCTCGGGACCCGCCAGCCCCCGTACACCCCCGACTCTACACGGATCCCGCCGCCTCCCGGAGGGTGGTACTCGGTGATGAGCCCCGGCCAAGGCGCGAAGGTGCGGGGGTCTTCCGCGTTGATACGGCACTCGATCGCGTGGCCGCGGAAGCGCCACGGGCGGGTGTCGGGCAGATCGATCTTCTCTCCGGCCGCGGCGCGGATCTGCTGCTCCACCAGATCGACCCCCGTCACCATCTCCGTCACCGGATGCTCCACCTGGATGCGGGTGTTCATCTCCATGAAGTAGAGCTCGCCCTTCTCGTCCATGAGAAACTCGAGCGTCCCCACCGTCTCGTAGCCCGTCGACTGCACCGCCTCGCGGATCCGTTCGCCGAGGGCCTGGCGTTTTTCGGTGTCCATGGCCGGGCTTGGAGCCTCCTCCATCACCTTCTGGTGGCGCCGCTGGAGCGAGCACTCGCGCTCGCCGAGGGTCCACACCCCGCCGTGGCTGTCGGCGAGCACCTGGAACTCGATGTGGCGGGGTCGCTCGATGAAGCGCTCGAGGTACACGTCGGGGTTGCCGAAGCCGACCTTGGCCTCGTGGGTGGCGGTGTGGAAGGCGTGGGCCACGTCTTGGGCCTCGTGCACCACGCGCATCCCGCGGCCACCGCCACCGCCGGCCGCCTTCATGATCACCGGAAAGCCGACCCGCCGCGCCTCCGCCTCCGCGTGCTCGGCGCTCGTGAGCACCTCGGTGCCCGGCAAGAGCGGCAGTCCATGCTGGCGAGCCATCGCGCGCGCCGACACCTTGTCGCCCCACGTGCGCATCGCGGCGGGGCTCGGTCCGATGAACGTGAGGCGACACTGGCGACACACGTCGGCGAACGCGGCGTCCTCCGAGAGGAAGCCGTAGCCGGGGTGCACCGCGTCGGCCCCCGTCACCTCGGCCGCGGCGATGATGGCGGGCACGTTGAGATAGCTCTGCGTGGAGGGCGCGGGCCCCACACACACGGCCTCGTCGGCGAAGCGGACGTGCAGCGCGTGCACGTCCTCGGTGGAGTGGATGGCCACGGTGCGAATGCCGAGCGCACGACAGGTTCGCACGACACGCATCGCGATCTCGCCGCGGTTGGCGATGAGGATCTTCTTGAACATCAGCGGCCCTCGGGGGCTACTCGGGGGCGATGCGGAACAGCGCCTGACCGAACTCGACCGGCTTGCCATTCTCCACGAGGATGTCCACCACGCGGCCCGTGCAGTCGGCCTCGATTTCGTTCATCAGCTTCATCGCCTCGATGATGCACAGCGTCTGCCCCTCGCGCACCTTGCCCCCCACCTCGGCGAAGGGCGGCGCGTCCGGCGACGGGGCCCGATAGAACGTGCCCACGAACGGCGAGGTGATGGTGTGGGCGTCACCCTCGTCGTCGTCGGCGGCGGCGTCGGGCTCCTCGCGCTCGAGCGCGAGCGCCGAGCTCGACTGGACCTCGAAGTACGCAGGGGCGCCGGGCTGGTGTTGGGGTGGGCGGGCGCCACGCGCGAGCCGAATGCGGGTCTTGCCCTCCTCGTACTCGAACTCGGTGACGTCGCTGTCGGCCAGGGTCCGGATGAGACCCCGGATCTTCTTCAGATCGATGTTCATGGCGAACCGGCCGCGGACCCTAGTACACCCGGCTGCAAGTTCGAAGTGCGATGACGAGGACCGCACCCCAAGCGCCAGAGCGCGCAGCTCCGGCCATCCCGCCGGCCCGCAAAGGCTGCGCCACCGCGGGCGGTCCCGGAGGTCAGGCGAGCTCTTGCGCCAGCTGCGTCGTGCGCGTCCGGAGCATGTAGCGTGCCTTCCCCACGTTGGCCCCCGGCTCGAGCGAGAGCGCCACGAAGTAGTTGTCGCCCACCATGCGCACCAGCGTGGTGAGGTCGTCGGCCACGATGGACACCTCGCGGGTCGAACCCGCGTCCAGCATGCTCGACGCCTGCACGACGCCCTTGATGACCACGCTGAGCTCGATGCCGATCATCTGGATGTCGAACTTCGCGTCGGGCTTGGTGTAGCTGTCGAGCGCGATCCCATCCAAGTCCATGACCAGAGAGGCGATGCCGCCGTCGCTCGAGTCGACCACATCCTTCAGGACGCCCTGAAACATGGGCGCCAGCCTACCATGACACCGCGGCGGTCCGACAACTAACGTAAGCCGCGGGAATCTCTTGCTGCCGGCGCGCCTCCTCGTCGCGCTCGGCGCGCCGCTGCGCCACGACCGAGGGACGGCGCCAGCGCGGTCGAGCGACCGCGTGGACACAGCCTCCGAGCCGAGCCGGGGGGCGAGGGCGCGGCCCGGTGACGCGCCCCGCTCGACCTCGCGGAGATCCGCGCAGGGCCGCGAGGTCCGGAAGATTTTCCCCGACTCTGCTTGCATCCGCCGCAAAACGGGGCGATTCCCGCAACCCAGGGAGCCGCTTGCGCAGGGCACGGTGCCGCTTGACCATGCTCGGGGTGGCCGACTAAGTTGCGCCTTCGCGGTCAGCGGTGCCCCCTTCGGGCGCGCGGCAAAGGGCCGACGGTTTCCGCGGAGCCTCCGCGCAGTCGCGGGCTTCGCCCGAACTCCACAGAAGACGAGAGGACGATCAATGCGCGCACGAGCCGGGGATCCCCCCCGTACAATGCCCCAAAAAGTGCTCGCTGGCAGGGCGAGCGATCCGCAGCTCAAAGGAGAGCTCGTCCGCGTCAAGGTGGACCAGGTGATCCTCTCCCGTGCGCCGGCTCGCGCCCTCGGAGAGGCGCTGGCGCTCGGCATGAAGCGAGCTCAGCCCGAGGTCACCATCGCCTACGACGGCATCTGCGTGACCGACAACGCCACCGAGAAGGCCAAGCGCGAGGGTGCCCCCACCGCGGTGTCGCAGGGCTTCCCCGAGCACGGTGTCCTCATCGCGCGGGCGGGGATCGGCTTCCCCGCGCCGGTGCACATCGAGCGCTTCGCGGCCCCGGCGCGACTCGCGCTGACCGACGATCCGCGCCTCGCCCCAGTGGGTGGCGTGGGCATGCTCTGCCTGGTGGTCTCGCCCGCGCAGCTCGGCGAGGCGATCGCCACCGGGCACGTGTGGCTCCGGCCTCCGCGGTCGATCCAGATCCACCTCTCCGGTCGCACGCGCCCCTTCGTGTGCGCGCGCGATGTCTCGCTCGAGCTGTTGCGGCGCGGGATCAGCGAGGCGGTGCGCCGCATCGAGGAGGAGCATCAGGCCCCGGTGGTGCTCGAGTTCGCGGGCCCGAGCGCACGCCTCATCTCCGTGGGCGACCGCGCCGTCCTCTGTGGCATCGCGCACCAAGTGGGCGCGGCCGCGGCCCTGTTCATCAGCGACGACAAGGCCGAGGTGTTCCTCCGCGATCAGCGGCGGAGCAAGGCGCACCGCGCGCTGATGCCCGATCCGGGCGCCCCCTGTGAGGAGGTGCTCACCATCGATCTGGCGACGGTCGACCCGCTCATCATGGATGAGACCGGCGTCGTCCGCACCGCCCGCGAGCTCGCCGGCAAGCCGGTGGGGCAGGTGGTGCTCGGAGGCGACTCGGGGGTGACCCTGCGGGACATGCTCGCCGCCGCGAGCCTGCTCAAGAGCAAGCGCATTCCCCCGCGCCTCGATCTGCTGCTGGCCCCGCCGTCGCGGCAGGTGCTCGAGGTGCTCGGCCAGTCGGGCGCGCTCGTCGATCTGGTGGCCACCGGCGCGCGCATCGTGGAGCCGGACACGCGCATCATGACCGGCGAGCTGTACCCGCCCCCAGCCGGCAGCGTGTCGCTGCGCTGCTGCGATCCGGAGCCGCACACCGAAGGAGGCAACCACTTCATGGTCGCCTCGGCGCAGGCCCTCTCCTACGCCGTGGCCCACGGCGTGGTGGGCGATCCGCGCGCGTTCAAGCGCCCCGCGCGGGTGACCGTGCCCCGCGTGCTGCCCACCGAGGACGTGCTCGTGGTGCGCAAGAAGGCCCAGAAGAAGGGCCCCGCCGCCAAGCCCTTCCGTCCCCTCGACGGACCCGCGCCGCAGCCGTGGAAGGGCAGCATCACCCTCGACCTCTTCACCGGCGTCCCCAACGGTGAGCTGTCGGGCGACGCCGCCCGCGTCAAGCAGCCCAACGGCATCGCGGTGCTCCTCGCCAAGCTCGACGAGGTGCGCACGATCACCGGCCAGATGCTCACCGGCACCCCGGTGCGCGCGGTGATCGCGCCCTACATCCCGAGCCAGGTGGTGAGCTCGCTCGCGAGCGAGGGCATCGCGAGCTTCCAGGCCTCGCCGAGCGCGGTCTCCACGCTGGCCACGCAGAAGAAGCTCAGCCTGCCCAAGACCTCCGCCTGGGGGGACGCCACCGCCGTCGCGGTCGGAAAGGGCAAAGTGGAGCTCAAGTGGCTCGCCATCGATCGTGAGCAGAAGTGGACGGAAGCCGGTCGGTCCACCGTGTCCAAGCCGAGCTGACCGCGCGATGTCGAGGTTGACGCTCGTCGCGTTCCTCGCGATGGCGGTGCAGACGTTGGCCTGTGGTGCCGACGACACCGCCCGCGAGGTGCCTTCCCATCCACGCGTAGGGGCCACCGGGCCCGTCGCCGTCACCGCCGCGCCTCCCGGCCCCCCAGGGGCTGCGGAGCCGGCGTCCTCGGCGACGCCGATCGCCCCGAGCGCTCCGAGCGCGCACAAAACCAACGTCATCGTCATCAGCATCGACGCGTTCCGCGCCGATCACGCGCCGTGGCTCGGCTATGACCGCCAGGTCACTCCGAACCTCAGCGAGCTCGCCAAGCGCTCGGCGCGTTACTCGCGCGCCTACTCGGTGTCGTCGTACACCGCGATGAGCATGGCGGGCTTCCTCGCCGGTCGCTACCCGGGGGAGCTGAAGCGCAACGGCTCGTTCTTCAGCGAGCACCCCGACGAAGAGCTCTTCTTCCCCGAGCTGTTGCAAGCGGCCGGGGTGCGCACCATCGCCGCCCACGCCCACTTCTACTTCGATCGGAAGGCTGGCTTCCGCCAAGGCTTCGACGTCTACGAGATGGTGCCCGGGATCAAGGTGGACGCCACCACCGACAAGAGCATCACCAGCCCCCAACACACCGAGCTCGCCATCGAGCTGCTCGGCAAGCCGGAGAACACCGGCGGGCAGTTCTTCGCCTGGTTCCACTTCATGGACCCCCATGACGTGTACAACAAGCACGAAGGCTATCCGCAGTTTGGCCGCGGCGGGCAGGCCGACCGCTACGACGGCGAGCTCTACTTCACCGACGCCCACCTGAAGAAGCTCCTCGACTTCGTGGCGGCAGAGCCGTGGGGGAAGCACACCGCCCTCATCGTGACCGCCGATCATGGTGAGGCCTTCGGCGAGCACAAGATGAGCCGCCACGGCTTCGAGCTGTGGGAGCCGCTCGTGCACGTGCCGCTGCTCATCGCCCTCCCCGGCGGCGACGGCCGCACCATCGACACCCCGCGCAGCCACATCGATCTCGCTCCCACCATCTTCGAGCTCCTCGGCGTGAAGGCCCCCGCGAGCTTTCGCGGCACGAGCCTGCTCGCGGAGGCCCGCGGCGAGGCCGAGCCTGCGCCGCGCGACGTGATCTGCGATCTGCCGCGCACCCGCCACAACTGGCGCCGACGCGCGCTCGTGCACGGCCAGCACAAGATCATCGCCTTCGGCGACGACTTCCGCTTCGAGCTCTACGACGTGGTGGCCGATCGCGCCGAAGCGATCGACCTCCGCCCAAAGGACAAGCCGCTCTTCGACGCCATGAAGAAGCGCTACCTGGACGCGGTGGCTCCGATCAAAGACATCTGCCCCTCCAACACCAACGGGCTGCGCGGCAAAGGCGACGGCAAGAAGTGCTGAGCGCGTCGCGCGCTCAGGCGTCTTCACGGGTCACGGCGACCACCTGCTCGTAGCTCGACACCTGGTCGAGCATCTTGCGCACCGCCGCTTCGCGGAGCGTGATCATCCCCTCCTTGCGGGCCTGCTCCTTGATCTGCGTGGCGTGGGCTCGCTCCATGATGAGGCTCTTCACGCCTTCGCTCACCTCGAACATCTCGTAGATCGCGCTCCGACCCCGGTAGCCGGTGTGGCGGCACTCGACGCACCCCGCCCCATAGGCGGAGACGAGCTCGTCCGGTGCGTCGGCGGGGAGCGCGTCGCGGATCACGTCGATCTCCCCTGGCTCGAGCACCCGCGGGACGAGGCAGGTCGAGCACACCTTCTTCATCAAGCGCTGGGCCACGAGCCCGCTCAAGGTGGAGGCGAGCAGGAAGTGCTCGGCTCCGAGATCCATCAGGCGCGTGATGGCCCCTGGCGCGTCGTTGGTGTGCAGCGTGGAGAACACGAGGTGCCCGGTGAGCGACGCCTGGATGGCGTGGCGGGCGGTCTCGAGGTCGCGGATCTCGCCCACCATGATGATGTCTGGATCCTGGCGGAGCAGGGTGCGCAGCGACTCCGAGAAGCCGAGACCGATGGTGGGGTTGATCGCGGTCTGGTTGATCCGCTCGTACACCATCTCGATGGGATCCTCGATGGTGGTGATGTTGACGTCGTCGGTCGCGAGCTTGCGGAGCGCGGTGTAGAGCGTGGTCGTCTTGCCGCTTCCGGTGGGGCCAGTGACCAGGATGATGCCGTGGGGCTGCGCGATGAGCTTTTCGAACAGCAGCAGCTCGCGGGTCAAGAAACCGAGGGAGCCGAGATCTTCGGTGACGATGTCGGGGTCGAAGATGCGCATCACCACCTTCTCGCCAAACGCGACCGCGAGGGTGGAGACGCGGATCTCCACCGGCTTGGCCTGAAACTCGGTCTTGATGCGACCGTCCTGAGGCCGCCGCTTCTCTCCGATGTCGAGGCGGGCGAGGGTCTTGATGCGGTTGATGACCGCGCCGTGCACCACCTTGGGGAGCCGGTTCACCTCGTGCAGCGTGCCGTCGATGCGGAAGCGCACCACGCTCTCGCCCCGCTTCGGCTCGATGTGGATGTCGGAGGCGCGCTGCTGGAAGGCGTAGCTCAAGAGGTACTCCACCGCGTGCACCACGTGCTCGTCGGAGTCTTCGATCTCGCGCTCCGATTTCATGCGCACGAACTGCTCGAGGTTGCCGAGATCGATGTTCTGGGTGAGCTTCTGCTCGGCGCGCTTCACCGAGCCGCGGAAGCCGTAAAACTCGGTGATGATGCGCTGGATGTCGCTCTTGGGCGCGATGATCAGCTCGAGCTTCTTGCCGGTGACCCGCTCGACCGACTCCAGCGCCATGTGGTCGAACGGGTTGTAGGTGGCCACGAGGATCGCGTCGCCGTGGTCGGCCACCGCGAGCAGGTTGTGCTTGCGCGCGAAGGGCTTGGAGAACACCGAGGTGGTGAACTCCGCGTCGAGCTCGAGCGGATCGAGCTTGACGAAGGGCATCCCCAGCCGCCGCGCGTAGATCTCGGTGATCTGATCTTCGTGCAGCGGCAAGCCGTCGGCGCCCTTGACGTGGAACGCGAGCAAGAGCTCGATCGGCGTCACCGCCTGGGCCAGACGCTGATCCTGGGTGATGGGGAGCCCTTCGGCGTTGCGCCGGTCGCGCGCGAGCTGCATCCGCCGCTGCTCTTGGTGCTCGAACAGGTCCTGCGCCTGCCCCGCCGCGATCACGTGCTCCTGGACCAACCAGCCGAGGAGCTCGTCGAATGTCACCGGATGCCGGCGCTCTGATCCCGCCGCCTGCGTTGCCATGCGCCCTCTACGCTACACGCGGTGGGGCGCGAAACACAGCCTGCCGCGTGGGCCGCGCGGCGCCAGAGACCGGCTGCCGCAGCCTCAGAGGAGCTGCTCGTTGACGATGCCGGCGATGGAGCCGCCGTTGTAGAAGCGGCTCACCCGCTGCATGTCGCCTTGGGTGATCGCGAAGGCGACGGCGGCGCCGGCCGCAGCGGAGGTGGCGGAGCTCGGCTGGTTCTCGATGTCTTGCCCGGTGGCCGGATCGAAGCCGTAGGTGGTGGTGGGGGTGACGTGCCCGAACCAGCCGGTCTTGAGATAGCCGTTGCCGAGCACGTAGATCCAGTTGGAGTTGTTGGGGGTGCCGTCGGGCCAGCCGCTGCGGGTGCGCGGCGTCTTGGGGGTGTCGCCGTGGATGGTCACGATGGTCGAGTCGGCGAGCGACTTGCCGGTGCAGGACGGATCGGGCGTGGCGTCGAGATCCTCGAGCACCGCGTCGAGCATGGTGCCGAGGCGGGCGACGCGATCGTTGAGGCCGCCCATGTCGTTGAACGCGCCGTGAGGGTCGTCGCGCAGCGCGGGCAGGATCACCGAGTTGGTGAGGCCGAGGGCGAAGGCGCGGGCGGCCACGATCAGCCCGTAGCCGAGGTCTTGAATGTTGTTCGGTGCGCCGTCGAGCCCGTAGCGCGTCAGATCGGCGCTGGTGGGCATCAAGAGGTTCGCGAGGTTCTTCCCGAGGAAGTTCGCGCTCGCCTTGGTGATGCGCAGCTGTCGCTGCCAGGTCGAGCGGCCGGCGGCCTTGTTGAGCCCCACGAAGGCCTTGTAGTAGGCCTCGTAGAGCTTGGCGTTCTCGGGGATGTCGAGGATGGCGCGAGAGGCCGAGCTGTTGAACAGCTCCACCATCCCGTCGGGGCTGCCGACGGTGGTCACCTGGGGCGCCCCCGCCGCGGTGCCGAAGGTGAACGGCGTGACCCCGATCACCGGGAGGAGCGAGGGCAGCTCGCTCTGGAGCGCGGCCGCCGCCGCCAGCATCCCCACCCCACCGCCGAGCGACGCCGCCGACGTGGGCTGCGGCGTGTGCGTCTCGTTCTGGCCGGCCATGAAGCACGACACGCGCTTGTTGCGACCGAGGGTGCGCCACGGAGTCTCGGGCGCGAAGGTGAAGGGCTTGTCGGTGTCGGTGGCCGACTCGATCGCGCCGTAGGCGTGGAACGCCGCGTTCGGATCGTTCGAGGCCGCGATCTCCGGGTGAGGGAACAGCAGCTGAAACCAGGCGAAGCCGCCGTTGCCGGCCACGAGGTGGATGGAGCGGTTGGTCCCAGCGCAGGCGGCGTCCTGGGCCAGCGCGTAGCCGCCCGTGTCCTCGATGACGTTCAACACCTCGCTGCGATCGAGCGCGAACAGGGCCCCCGCCGCCGACGCGAACTTGAGGAACTGCCGTCGTCCGTCACCACGCAGATTCTTGAGATTGTCGTCAGCCATGGCTCGTCACTCACAGGTGTGGGCGGCCGCCAGCAAGCTGGCGACGGCGAGGATCTTTCCGTCTTCGATGGAGCTCGCGCTCGAAACGATCTGGTTGCAGATCGCCAGGTGCTCGTCGGTGGCGGGGCGACCGATGAGGCAGGTCACCGCGGCCTCGTTGCAGCGGTCGTTCTCGTCGAACATCGTCACGCCCTCACCCTCGATCTGACAGTGCACGGCGGCGGGGAGGTTCGCGATGATCTCGGGAGCGGCCATCACCCAGATGTCTTGGAACTTGGTGGCGCCGGAGTTGGTCCAGGTGATGGCCTCACCGCGGCGCGAGCCGTAGTTCGCGCCCCCGAGGGCGTCCCGCCCCTGGGCGAAGAGCTGCCCCGCGGGGGCCGGATCCCCGGTCGCGCCGAGGTTCACTCCAAACGCGGCGAGCGTGCGACCAAGCGCCTCGTTCTGCATCTTCTGGCACGAGTGCAGGCGGGCGCGCACTTCGGGTGGCCCCTCCTCCTGGCGCTCCTCGAGCACCTCGAACGGATCGCGGACTTCGCCGCCGAGCCCATCGGGGTGCTCGAAGGTGTTCTCTTCGCCCGCCGACTCGCTGTCGTTGCCGTTGTTGGTCGGGTCGTCGTCGCCGTCGGGATCGTCGCCGATGGTGCCCTCGGGCAGATCCGGCGGCGGCAAGGTGAGCCCCCGCGGCAGCTCGCTGTCGCAGGCCATGGCGGCCACGAGCAAGACGAGGGGCGCGCCGAACATCAAGTGTTGCTTGTTCATCATCATCCCCTGTCAGAAGCTCACGAAGTCTTCGCTCTTCAAGATCGCCTTGAGCGTCTCGCGGAGGTCGTAGCCCCCGGTGATGAAGCCCTGCACGTGGCGCTCGATGACCGTCGCCGGCACCGAGGCGAGCCCCTCCACGATGTCCTCCTTCGACATCGCGAAGTTGAAGACCCGCGCGACGACACACTGACTGACGAGCGGATCGTCGGCCATCGCCTGGCCGAGCTCCGCGAGATCGGCCACCGGCACGTCGAGCCGCCACGACGGGGTCTCTCCCGCCACGAGCCAGTGCGACAGCTCGGTCGGCACCGGATCCGGGGCCGTCGGCGTCATCACCTGGATGCTGTCTTGCCACACGCCGGCCTCGTCGAAATTGCCGAACAAGGGCGCCAGGTGGTTCATGGTCGTGTGGCAGTTGGCGCAGATCACCGCGCTCGTGTCGCGGAAGTCGATGGGCGCGTCGCTCACCGTCTCGAACTCCCAGGGGGAGGTGTATTGCCCCGCGCCCATGTTCACCGGGGAGCCGGAGTACTCGGCCGGGAACTGGCTGCACGCGAACACCTCTTGCACCCAGCGCACGCGCCGGAACGCCATGTTGCCGTAGAACTGGCTCATCGAGCCTGGGTTGGTGAGGACGCCTGCCTGCACCGGCGCGCCGTTGTTGCAGTCGCCCGGGATAAACTCGTCGGTCGCGGTGTCGTAGGTGGGACAGTTGCCGCTCGCGGCGGTGAAGATGTCGGTGAAGGGCCGGCCCTCCACCATCACCTGTGCCGCGAAGATCGGCGCCGAGTCGAGGCCGTCGCCGCCCTGCTTGAAGGTGTCCCGCCAGAAGCGGATCATGCGCCGCGCGAAGGCGGGCGTCTCGAGCAGCTCGTCGACGACCAACTCGTACTCGGCCTTCGGGTCGTCCGCGTTCTGGACGCGTCGGATCTGCTCGAGCGTCGGCGAGATGTCGGTGAGCTTGAGGGTCGCGGTACGCAGCGCCTCGCCATAGTCGATCACCCGCGCGTCGAGCTCGGTGGGCTCCGCGTCCTTCGGATCGACGCCCTCGCCCTCGCCTTCCCCTTCGCCCGGCCCCGCCGTCGCCGCGTCGTCCTCGCCGGTCCCGAGGTCGCCGGTGCAGGCGCCGCCGGCCACGAAGGTCATCGAGAGCGTGGCGACGCCGAGCCACGACGCGGCTCGCCTCAGGGTGCTTCGTCTTGAATCCATAGGGATACTGCGCTCACAAAGGTGTTGAAGTTGCCGACGTTGCCGCCGAACTTGAAAGGATGGCTGGCGTTGCCGTTCGGATCGGTGGTGAGGAACAGCTGGCTCGCGCCCGGATTGCCGAGGTTCACGCGGTTGAGCACCTGGCCACAGGTCTCTTCCGGTGCGGTGCCGAGCGATGACATGTCCACCGCGTTGGTCGCGGTCGCGTTGCCCCCACCGTGACACGTGGTGCAGTTTCCGAGCGGGCCCGCGGCGTTGTCGACGAACGACGACAGCGCGTTGCACGGCCCGGTGGGTCCGCCGCCGCCGGCTCCGCCCATGCCGAGGGGATCGATGGGGCTCACCGCCGCGAACGCGATCGACAGCTTGCCGCCGGGGAGCCAGTTGGTGAGCACGAGCGTGCCCGGCCCGAGCTCGCTCGCCACCCCCGGCTCCACGTCCTGGGTAACGTTCGAGAAGCTGTCCACCGGATCGGGGGAGCCCTCGTCGGAGCTCGGCGGATACACCGTGAAGAGCGGGTGCTCCACGCTGATCCCCTTCTGAAGCGTGGGCTGGATCTGCATCGAGGTGAGGCTGAGGGCGCGATCGGTGAGCTCGTCGGCGACGAAGGTGAGGGCCATGCCCGCGTAGGCGTCGCCGAGGGCGTCGAGGTAGACCGCGTTGAAGCCGGGCACGATGGGTCGGAAGGGCGGGATCACGAGCGAGTCGCCCAGCTCGGGGAGCGCCTTCGCCTCCACGTCGAGCCACGCCTCGAGCTTCGCCTCGAGCGCAGGGCTGGTGGGGCCACCGGTGTGTTGACCCACGCGCGGCCAGTTGAGCAGCACGCTGTTCTCCGCCTTCGCCACGATGATGCCGGGCCAGCTCGTGATGGCGCCGTAAGGATCCTCGCCGTCGTCCCTGGCGCCGAGGAAAGGGGTGTCGGCCGAGCCGCCGAGCTCGTGACAAGCGCCGCACGCGCTCAGCAGATCGTCCTCGAGCGCGCGGAACAGCTCCTCGCCGGGGTTGACGCCGTCGTCACCGCCCGCACCGCCGCTGCCCGTGGAAGAGCTCGTCGGCGCGACCAGCCCCGGCGGATCGCTCGCGCAGCCGAGGTGTTGTGCACACATCAGCAACGCTCCGAACGCCAAGGTGCCGGCGAGCCGAGACCACCCTTTCACGAACGACCCCTCGTTCGTGCACCGAACCATTTCCTCGAGCACCGAACAAGCACGAGGCGTGCCATGGACTGTAGGTGGCGCCGTCTGCGTTCGGGCTATTCGATTCCAGCCACATAGCACCGCCCGATGTAACCCTATGTAACCAAAAAACTCCGGAAATCAGGGACCCCATGGACAATGAAATTCCTAGCCATTCCGCCCTATTGCATTACGTAACTGCACGTCTGTACGACGGTCTGACGGGCGCTCGCGGCGCAGATCCGTGACCGCGCGGCGGCGGCGATTGACGCGAGCGTCCACGAGACGTTAAGCCGAGTCGGGTGAGAGTCGTGGATCCGGACCGAGCGTGCTCGGAGCAGTCGGTGATGGCAGGCGAGCCCATCCACGGCTCGGCGGTACCGGAGGTCGAGTCCTGGCTCCTCATCGAGAACCGCGAGCGCTGGGAGGCAGACATCATGGACTGCCCCTTTCCCGCCGGCGTTCGCGACTGGCTCGCCAACGTGCTGAAGAAGACGCCGCGCCTCCGCGCCCAGCTGATCCGGCAGCCGCGGGCCGAGGGGCCGCTCACCGTGCTGCTCGCCACCACCGGGCCCCACCCACGGATCCGGCGCTGGTCCCTCACGAGCCTCGAGGAGCTGCCGAGCGTCGACGTGGGACGCGTCCTCGCCGACACCCAGCCAACCCCGAAGGACCAGAAGCCCCTCTACCTGGTGTGCACGCACGGCAAGCGCGACCGCTGCTGCGCTCTGCGTGGGGTCGCGTTCTGGCGTACCCTCAGCGAGCAGCCCCTCGATGGTGAGCTGTGGCAGTCGTCGCACCAGGGCGGACACCGGTTCGCGGCCACCATGCTGTACCTGCCCCTCGGCGTGCAGTACGGTCGGCTCGATCCGGAGGACGCGGAGCTCCTCGTCAAGGCCCACGCTCGCCGTGAGCTCTTCGATCTGAGCCGCTACCGCGGCCAGACGCGGCTGAGTCCCCCCGTGCAGTCTGCCGAGGCGTGGCTGCGCGAGCAGGAGAACGAGCTCGGGTTCGACGCGGTGGAGCACATCGGCCACCAGCTCCTCTCCGAGGGCCACTGGGTGGCCACTTTCCGCGCCGCCCACAAGCTGCACCGCGTGACGGTCAAGCACCGCACCGGGGAGTACGCGCGCAAACTGAGCTGCGACGCGCTCACCTCCACCCCCCCGGCGTTCCACTACGTGATCCGCCACGAGGCCCAGACGCTGACGTGACCTGGCGCGAGACGAGCATCATCGCGCGCACCGACTGGGCCGAAGACTTGTGGACGGTCCGCCTCGACGCGAAGTTGTCGTTCGCTCCTGGCCAGTTCATCAACCTCGGCCTCGCGCTCGACGGCGAACGCGTGCGCCGCTCGTATTCGCTCGCCTCGGCCCCCGGCGCCCCGGTGGAGCTGTTCCTCGTGAAGGTAGCGGGGGGCGCGCTCACGCCCAAGCTCTACGAGCTCGGCGTGGGGTCGACGGTGGGCTTCGACGACCGACCGCAGGGGTTCTTCACGCTCGAGCACGTGCCCGACCGAGAGGTGTTGTGGCTGCTCGCCACCGGGACCGGCCTGGGGCCATTCATGTCGATGCTGCGCTCCGGCCAGCCATGGTCGCGCTTCGAGCGGGTCGTGCTGGTGCACGGGGTTCGGAGCGCCGCCCACCTCGGCTATCGCGACGAGCTCGCGGAGCTCGCCGAGCGACGGCCCTTCCGCTACGTGCCCATGGTGTCGAGAGAGCACCACGAGGAGCTGCTCCACGGACGCATCACCGCCGGCCTCGAGAGCGGCGCGCTCGAGGCCGCCGCCGGCACCCCGCTCGACACCTCGTGCCACGTGATGCTGTGCGGCAACCCCGAGATGATCGCGGACACGATGGCGAGGCTCGGGGAGCGCGGCCTGCACAAGCACCGCCCCCGCAGACCGGGCCACGTCACCACCGAGAAGTACTGGTGAGAGGTGGGGCCCGGTGGGGTCCGCGGCCGGGATTGACGAAAGCGTTCGCATCGGGGAGTGTGCGCCGTGCTCAGCCGCATCCGTGACCGCAACATCTGGCTGATCTACGGGGCGACAATCCTGCTCAGCGTCGCCTACGGGGTCGCGGTGTCGATCCTCTCGGTATACCTCGAGGCGCGCGGCTACGACAAACCCGCCATCGGCGAGCTCGCTACCATCTTCGCGTCCGGCATCGCCCTCTTCGCGCTGCCGATGGGCAAGCTCATCAAGCGGTTCAGCGCCCGTGTGATGTTGATCGCGTCGCTCCTCGGCTACGCGGCGGTCATCGCGCTCTTCCCCTTCGTGGCCCACGAGTTCTGGCTCGCGGCGGCCGTCCGCTTCGTCGACGGCGCGTGCTCGGTGGGGATCTGGGTGGCGTCGGAGACCATCCTCTTGTCCCGAGCCAAGGGCGGGCACAAGGCCTTCGTGACGTCGCTCTACGCGATCGCCATCGGCGTGGGCTACGCGGTCGGCCCCGCGGTAGCCTGGGTCATCGCCAACTTCGGGGTGATGACGCTCGATCACACGTTCGTGCTCTCGGGCGTGCTCTCCACGTTCAGCGCCCTCGTGTTGTGGGTGCGCCTCGACCCCGACGTCGTCCACGACGACGGAGCCGGAGGTGCGGCGAGCCGCACCGATCTGTCGGCCTCCCAGCTCTTGTGGAAGATCAAGACGAGCTGCTTCGGGACGTTCGCCTACGGCTACTTTCAGTCGTCGATCGTGCTGTTCATGCCGCTCTACCTGATCGAGGTGAAGCACGTGGACAAGTCGGACACCTTCGGGCTCTTCGCGTTCTTCGCGCTCGGCATGCTCGCGTTCGTGAATCCGGCGGGCCGGCTCGGCGATCGCTTCGGGCACCTCATGCTGATGCGGGTGCTGAGCCTCATCGGCTTCGCGGTGGTGGCGAGCTTCATCTACGTCGACACCTACTGGGTGATGGCCATCTACGTGACGATGGCTGGAGCCACCTTGGCGTCGATCTCGCCCATCAGCCTCGCGCTGCAGGGGGTGATCGTCTCGCCTCCCGACTACAACCGGTCGAACGCGCTCTACAACGTGTTCTACGCGGCGGGGATGCTGGTCGGTCCGCTCATCTCGAGCCGCATCTTCGAGACCTCGGGGGGCATCACGATGATGCTCCACCTCGCTGGCTTGTGGGCAGGCTTCGTGGCGTTCACGCTGGTGTTCGCCAACGACGATCCGGCGCGCATGGCGCACAAGGCGGCGCCGTCCGTGCCCTGAGCACGGCGGCCCGGCGGCACTTCGGCGACGCGAGCAAAAGCTTCGTTGCGCTCGAGGACCTGGCCGACGACAATGGGCGGCAGCCATGAAGCTGTTCGAGGTATTCCTGTCTCCCGGTGCAAACGCGAGCGCGCTGCTGACCGAAGAGGCCATCCAGGCCTCCGGTGCCCAGATCTTCTCCGAGCAAGAGGCGGAGCTGGTGGGCCTGGAGGGGATCCCCGACAATCCCTCGGGGGAGACGCGCGTGTTCATCGCCTGCGGCAACGGGGATGAGCGGTTCGTCGCCACCCGCCTCGAGGCCGCGGCGGGAGTGGCGCGCTACCGCTTGCACGAGGTCTGACCGGCGAGGCGGGGGGGGAGCTCGGCGTGAGCGCCCTCAACGCCTGCCTCTTCGCCGCCGGTCGCCATGCGAGCCTTCGCCACAGCGATTCAGCTCTTGGTGGTCGTGGGCGCGCCGTTCGTGGTCGCGCTCTGGCTGCGCCGGCGTTGGCCCGTGTCGTGGTCGGTGTTCGGGGCCGGCGCCGTCACCTTCGTGGCCTCGCAGGCGATCCACCTCCCCCTCAACGGCTACGTGCTCGCGCCGCTGCTCGCGCCGGGGGCCGTCGTCGGAGCCGAGCACGCGCTCCTCTTCGCGGCCCTCACCCTTGGCCTCAGCGCCGGGCTCTGTGAAGAGCTGATGCGCTTCGCGGTGTTGCGCTGGTGGCGGCGTGACGATCGGAGCGGACCTCACGGGCTCGCCTTCGGGGCCGGCCACGGGGGCATCGAGTCGATCCTCGTGGGCGTGCTCGTCGGGTTCGGGCTCTACAACGTGGCGCTCATCGAGCGGCTCGGGATCGACAACCTCGGGCTGTCCGCCGAGACGGTGGAGACGACACGCGCAGAGCTCGCGGCGTACCGGGCCGCGCCGGCCTACACCCCGCTCTTCGGCGCCGTCGAGCGGCTCATCTCGATGGTGTTCCACGTGGCGGCCAGCGCGCTGGTGCTGGTGGCGGTCGCGCGCCGCCGACTGGCCCTCCTCGGGGCGGCGGTGCTCTGGCACGGGGCCCTCGACGCGGTCGTGGTGTGGATGCTCGCGCGCTACGGGCTCCTCGCCACCGAGGTGGCCCTCGCCGCGTCGGTGCCTCCCAACCTCTGGCTCATCCGCTGGTGTCTGCGCGAGCTCCCTCCGCTCGCGCCGGCTCCACCGGCGCGACCCAGCGCCGCGAGCGGGGAGCCCCTCGAGATGCTCGCGGCGGAGAAGCACTTCGGCGCCGTGGTCGCGCTCGACGGCGTGACGTTCACGATTCGCAAAGGCGAGCGCGCGTGCCTGCTCGGCCCCAACGGCGCAGGCAAGACGACCGCGATCCGCCTCGCCACCGGCGCCCTCTCGCCGACGCGTGGCCACGCCCTGCTCTTCGGCGCAGCAGCCGGCGAGCCGGCGTTCCTCGCCGCCAAGCGGCGCACCGGGATCGTGCCGCAACAGCCAGGGATGTACGAGGAGATGACGGTGCAGCGCTATCTCGAGCTCGTGAGCGACCTCTACCGCGCGGACGGATACCTCGAAGTCGCGCGCCGGCTCGGCCTCGACGCCTTCCTCGATCGCCCGACCGCCAAGCTCTCCGGAGGGTGGCAGCGGCGCTTGTGCCTCGCCGCCGCGCTCCTGTCGCAACCCGATCTGCTGATCCTCGACGAACCGTCGGCGGGGCTCGATCCGGTCGCCGCCCGCGAGATGGTGGATCTGCTCCGCGAGGTGACGGCGGGCCGCACCACCCTGCTCTGCACCCACGACCTCGATGAGGCCGAGGAGCTGTGCGACTCGGTGGTGATCATGAAGGACGGGCGCGTCTTGGTACAGGAGTCGATCGAGGCGCTGAGGCGCCAGGCCACGCCCACCATCGCGCTCCGCGCTGCGGAGGGACCGGCGCGGCTCTCGCAGGTGCTCGCCGCCCTCGGACACCGAGCCGAGGTGGTGGGCGACGAGGCCCACGTCGCGAGCGCGTTGGGCGAGGCGCTGGTGCCTGCGCTCCTCCGCGGGCTCCTCGCCGCAGACATCGCCGTGCACGAGTGCCGCCTGGTACGACCCTCCCTCGAAGATCTGTTCCTGCAGTGGGTGAAGGCGCCGCCCGAGCCCAACCGCGGAGCGGTGGAGCCCGACTAGGCGACGCGCGCAAGCGGCGCTACACTGAGCGTCATGTCGAGCCCGGTGGCCAAGGAGAACGACGAGGTCGTGGGCGTCGACTTGCACATCGTGCTGGTGACCGTGGGTGGCGTGCAGGTGCCGCTCATGCTCCCGTCGACCTTTCGCGGCCCGCTCTCGCGCGACCTCGCGTCGTCGGTCTTCGTGGACAACAAGGCGGTCGCGTTGGTGGGGAGCGGCGCGGACAACACGCCGTCCCACATCCCCTCTGGGGGACAGTTCCAGCGCGAGCCGGCCAACGAGGGCACGGTCGCGGAGGGGAGCGACTCCGTCTTCGCGAACAGCCGCGCCGTGGCGCGCTCGGGGGATCCGGTGGAGTGCTGCAACGACCCCTCGAACCGGAACAGCGGGAACGTCATCGCGGGTGGCTCGGTGTTCTCCGGCTGAGCGCGCATTCTCCGACTGAACGCGCGATCCACCACGCGCCCCCGGCAACGCCTACGGCCGAGCGCTCGGTTCCCCGAGCGCTCCACCGGGGAGCCGATTTCGCTGGTGGCGCGTTGGGCCTGGGCGTACAGGCGGAGCACCCCGTTGCGCCACGCGAAACCTCGATCCACACGCCGAGCGTCGGTGGCATGAACCCGCCGAACCTGGCGCTCGCGTTCGAGCGAAGGCCCACTCCTTTCGACGTGCGCAGCTTTCGGATCGAGCGAGCGCTCGGTCGCCCGGCGCGCGCGAGGCTCGTCGCGCTCTGTCCCGACGCGGATCTGGATCTCGACCTCTTCCTGGGCGAGTCAGCCACCTTCGTGCTCGCGGTGCCCAGCGCGCTCGCGGGAGCCCCCGGGGTGATGTTTCGCGGCGTGTGCGAGCGGATAGCGCTGAAGCAGAGCGACGTGCGCGCGGTGACCACCTACGAGCTCGATTTGGTGTCGCCTCTCGGCCTGCTCGGCTACGGGCGGGGCTGTCGCGTCTACCAGCGCCAGAGCGCCGTGACGATCGCCACGGCCATCCTCGAAGCGGCAGGTCTCCCCTACACCCTCGACCTCGATGGTGACGACTACCCGGCGCTCGAGTGCCGCACCCAGTACGACGAGAGCAACCTCGACTTCCTGCAGCGCGTGCTCGAGGAGGCCGGCATCGCCACCTTCACGCGGGAGCTCGGCCCCCACCCCGAGCTCGTGCTCACCGACCACCCTGGGAACGAGGATGGTCTCCCCATCCCCTACTCGGACAGCCCCAGCGATCACCGCGGCACGCCGTGGGCGACGGCACTGCAGCGCGTGGCCCGCGTCCGCGAGCGCTCCGTGTCGCTCTCGGCGCGAGACTTCTTGCGGCCCCTGTTCAGCCTCGGTGGTGGTCGGGTGGCGGAGGGCCCCGCCTTTGGAGATCGCTTCATCCACCAAGCGAAGGCCGGCCTGTCGGTGGCGCTCGAGGCGACCTCGACGCCCCACCCCGTGGCCGACGCGCGCGGAAAGACGCAGTACGAAGACGGCGTCCTCGGAACCCTCGCCGAGCGGCACCTCGCCGCGCAGCGGTCGGACGCGCACCGCGTCCACTTCGCCTCCAACGTGTTCGCGCTCCACCCGGGCATGACGTGCGCCGTGCTCGGCCACCCGCGCCACGAGGTGGATGGGCAGCGGCTCTTGGTGCTCGAGACGGTGACCACCGGTGCGGCGGATGGGGAGTGGCGCCACGCGGTGCAGGCCACCTTCGCGACCCCGACCTATCGGCCTCCGCGCGTCACGCCGCGACCCCGCATCCACAGCGTGGAGACCGCTACCGTGACCGGCCCCGGGAGCGAGGACATCCACGTCGACGAGCACGGCCGCGTGAAGGTCCGGTTGCACTGGGATCGCTTCGGCGCCACCGACGACGCGAGCTCGTGTTGGCTGCGGGTGAGTCAGGGTTGGGCCGGCGCTGGGTTCGGGTGGTTCGCCCTCCCGCGCGTCGGCCACGAGGTGCTCGTGGGCTTCGTGGGTGGGGATCCGGATCACCCTGTGGTCGTAGGACAGCTCCACAACGGCATGGCACCGCCGCCTTTCCCGCTACCCGACGACAAGACGAAGACCGGCCTACGCACCCACAGCACGCCTCAGGGCGGCTTCAACGAGCTGTCGTTCGAGGACGCCCTCGGTCGCGAGAAGGTGTTCCTGCGCGCCGAGCGCGATCTCGCGATCGAGGTGCAGCACGATCGCGCGACCCACGTGGAGCACGACGACACGCTCCACGTGGCGCACGCCCAGGTGCTGCACGTCGCGGGCACGCAGACCATCGATGTGTTCGACAACCGGATCGTGCGTTTGCACGACGACGATCTCGAGCAACTCGATGGCTCGAGACGCAGCACCATCACCGGCGATCTCGACGAACACGTCCGCGGCTCCCATCGCTCCGACGTGGAGGGGGACGCGTCGTCTCGGGTGCGCGGTGACAAGCTCGAGGAGGTGAGAGGCGAGCTGGCGCTCGACGTCACCGGCAGCGCGGCGATGTTGGTCGGCCGCGCCGAGGCCGAGCGCGCGGCCACCCTCGTGGTCGAAGGCAACGTCGACGTGCAAGCCCTGAAGACCATCGAGCTCGCGTCGGACCAAGACATCGTGCTGCGCGTTGGTCAGAGCTTCATCCACATCACCTCGAGTGAGATCACCCTCAGCGCGGGGGCGGTCACGGTGCGCGGGCAGGACACACAGCTCCACCTCGCGGAGGGCGAGGTGAAGGTGAAGGCCTCCTCGAAGTTCCAGGTGGTCTCGGACGACGCGATCGTGCTCAAGTCGTCCGCCGCGAGCCTGAGCTTGAAGAGCCAGGCGAAGCTCGATGGCACCCAGGTGTTGCTGAACTCACCGGACATGGCGAGCGACTCCATCGAGACCAGCGAGCCGGAGACCACGGTGGTCTCGCTCGTGGATCAGGACAACCACGCCATCCCCTACCAGCGCTTCAAGATCACGTTCAGCGACGGCAGCGCCCACATGGGGTTCCTCGACCACGAGGGCAAGGCCACCGTCGAGCGCAGCGGGTCCGGCGAGATCGTGTTCCCGGATCTGTTGGTCGTGGAGGAGGACTGAGATGACGAGCGGCGAGCGCCACGCGGCGGTGATGCACCGGGTGCGCCCCGGAGAGTGCTTCCGCAGCATCGCGGCCGCCTACGGGATCGACGACTGGCGCGCCCTGTACGAGCACGAGCGGAACGCGGCCCTCAGAGGTGTCCGACCCAACCCTCACGTCCTCGCGCCGGGCGACATCGTGTACGTGCCGGCGCGGGAGCCGCCCGTCTTGCAGTTCTCCTCGGGCTCGGAGCAGCGCTACAAGGCCACCATCCCCAAGGTGGCGTATCGCCTCGTCGTGAAAGACGCGGCGGGCCAGGCGCTCGCCGGCAAGCCCTACGTGCTGCGGGTGGGCGAGGCGCGCTTCGAGAGCACGTTGCCCAACAACGGCCTTCTGGAGCACGAGATCTCCGCGCTCGCCACCGAGGCCAAGCTCGAGCTCGACCTGGGAGAGGACGCGGGTGGCGTCGTCGTCATCCCGCTGCGGATTGGCCACCTCGATCCCGTCGACACGGTGCGCGGCGCGCAGTCGCGCTTGTTCAACCTCGGCATCGCCTGTCCCGCGTCGGGGCGCCTCGACGAGGCGACGCGCGCCGCCCTCGCCCAGTTCCAGCGGCGTGAAGGCCTCGCCGTGACCGGTGAGCTCGACGCGGAGACTCGCGAGCGGCTCGAGGCCAAACACCACGAAGAGCCGTGACCCGCGCGCCGCGGCGCGCCGGGGTCCTGGCTACTTTCCGTATCGCTTGGACGCGACGCGCCGCGCCATCTCCACCGAGTCGTCACGGAACGTGTTCGCGTCGCCGTAGAGGCGCTCCCCCTCCGGTCGCAGCGGGATGAGGAAGCTGCCATCCGAGTTGTTGTCCATGAGAAAGCGCTTGGAGAAGTGCGGCTGATGGTCACGTTCGTGATGATCGGTCGGGTGCTGGAGCCCGAGGTAGTGGCCGAACTCGTGCGCGAGGACGAGCGCGAGCTTGTTCCGATCGGCCCCCCACATCGCGCGGAACTGGTTGCCGTCGGTCGCGTAGTAGATGGGGATGATCACACAGGGACGCGAGGCACTGGGCACCGTGAGGCCCGGCCAATTCTCCAAGGGGTAGGTGCTCCCCAGACGATCGGCGCGCCAGCCGCCGACGCGAAAGAGCATGTACAGGTTCAAGACGTTGGGGTCGTAGGGGGCCGCCGCGAAGAACCGACCGATGTCGTCGGACGGATCGTCGACCCGTGCGCCCGACTCGGGGATGCCAGGGACGATGAGATCCCCCTCGAAGGAGGTCATGTTTTGACCGGCCGCGTCGCGCGGCAGCGTGAACTCGATCCCCGCTGGCCGCCAGATCCGGTTCACGAGCTCGATGGGGGTAGTGAGCGTGACGGCCGAGAAGCGGAGGGGATAGTCGGCGAGCGTGTGCTGTTCGATGGAGCTCAGCGCGTGGCTCACGCAGCGGATGAAGTACGCCTTCACCGGCACGGTGATGAGCCGCATCACGAAGACCTCCAGCTCGCCGATGAGCGTGTCGTGCCAGTAGATCTGCACCGCGTCCCACAGATCCTCCGAGGTGTGCCCCGTCCCGGAGGCGACGATGGTGAGCGCGCAATTGCCAGCACCGACGGCGCCCACCGTCACGTGCCCTTCCTTCGCCCGCGCCGTGAGTCGAGCATCCTCGCCAAGCCCTTGCCGCACCAACTGCACGCGGATCTGAGAGCCCCACGTCATCCCCACCCGGAACCGTCCGAGCATGGTGTTGTCGATGAGGGGCGTGTCGAGCGCGGCGATCTCGGTGCGTCGCGAGAGCGTGTCGAAGGCGACGAGCGGGATGACGTGGCTCGCGCTCGTCGTCTCGATCGCGATGACCGTCATGCCCGAGACCGCCGGGGCGCGGGGTAGCGCTCGAGGAACGCGTCGAGGGTCGCGCGGATCTCCGAGGCGGTTTGAGCGCCGATCGAGCCATCCGGCGTGAGCTCTCGCGACGCCTGGAAGATCTCGACGTTGGCGTTGTTCCCGGTGCCCTCGACGTCGATCTGCGTGCCCATCGCGTGGAGCTGCTCGCGCGCGACACGCTCCGCGGGCTCGGTAGCGGGGTCGCTGACGAAATACGCGTAGGTCGTGTCGAACGCGCTGAGCGTCCCGTCCGGGGGCACCACGACGCTCCCGTCCGCTTCCAACGTGAACGTCCGGCTGCGGCTGCCGGTGTACGTGCACGGCGGCTGCCCCTCGATGGGGAGGAACGCGCGCTCGCTGTATGGGCCGCGCGCGAACACGAGCCGAACGGAGCCCGGCACGACGACGTTGTTCGTCGTGCCCCGGGTCGTGTCCCGGTCGTTACTGCTGCGCCGTCCCGGCGGACGGGTTGCCCGAACGAGGGGCTGCAGGCGGTGCCCCGTGTCTCGTCGCGACATAGGTCATGACCATATCCGTGTCTCGCGGCGGCGACCACTGGTGCGCGCGCCCGGCGGCGCGACACGGCCGCACCGCGTCGGAGCACGCGCGGGCGGGTGCGAGCGCCCCTCGGCGCGACACGGCCAACACGTCGGAGCACGCTCGGGCGGGTGCGAGCGCCCCTCGGCGCGACACGGCCGGCGGGTCGGAGTAAGCTCGGGCAGTGCCACCGTCTCCGGAGCTCCACGGCGTGTCCCTCGAGCAATATTCCGGCGTCGTCGCCGCGCTCGACGATGGCTTCGAGCTCGCGCCGGTGCTCGCCCAGGAGCACCTTGCGGAGGACGCATGGCGGAGCGCCGAGCGCGCCTTTCGCCAGGTGCTCGCGGAGCACCCAGGGCTCATGCTTCGGCACCTCGAGCTTCGCGCCCTCGCCGAAGACTGCCTCGCGCGTCGGATCACGCCCCTCGACGACGATCCGGGGGCGTGGTCGGCCCTCTTGACGATGTGGGTGACCACCGCGAACCCCACCGCGACGGTGGCTGGCCTCGGCTTGACGCTGAACGACATCAACCGCCTCGGACGGCGGTGGCTGCGCCGCGCCGCGGCCGACGAGGCGGTCGCGGCGAAGCTGCGCGAGCTCGCTGGCAGCACCTCCCCCCTCGACGCGCTCGAGCTCGAGCCGCTGCGGCTCACCGCGTTCCCCTGGAGCCCGCAGCCGGCCACGCCCGCCACCCCCGCGAGCCACCTCGATGCGCTCCGAGCGCGCGACGGCGAAGGGCGACTCCCCATCGAGCTCGATCTGGATCTCTACGCCGCGCTGACGCAGCTCGTGGCCGAGGTGCCCCACGCGGCGGCGCAGGCCATGGCGCTGTGCGGCGTGGATCACGAGACCCTCGCCGCCATCGAGGACGCATGGGACGCGCAGGCGAGCCGTGACCCGAGTGTGCGCGCCGAGCTCCAGGTAAAGCTCGCCGATCACCGCGCCGCCATCCAGGCGCTCGAACGAGGTGCAAGGCCCCAGCTGGCGACCGAGGACGCTGCGCCTCACGCGAGGGCCCACTCCTCCTGAAACAAGGAGCAGACGCCCCCTGACACTCCATCGCGCCCCCCAACAAGCCCGTGGCGGCGGACACGACGAGGCGGGAGCTCCTCCCCCTCCCCCTCGCGGCAGGACCCGCTCGTCGCGGGCTCCAGCTCCCTCTCCGCGCGTCAGTCGCCGCCAACCAGGCGCACCAACGTGCCGAGCACGTGACCGAAGCGATCGCGCAGCGCCTCGTCGAGCTCGGGAAGGTGCCAGAGCGGGGCCGCCACCTCGAAGCACGCGAGCGCCTCACGGCTCAACTCCCAAGGCGTGACGAGCACGGCGAGCACGGCCTGACCTCGACGGCTCCGAGCACGGCGGGCCCTTCGCCACCCCGAGAGCACCAACACCCCTCCCCAACCCCCGCCCCCCACTAGTTTGGGCACATATCAAACCTCGCCCCATCGCCTCTCGGCGCAGCCCACCCCCACCCCGCCGCGCGCAGGAGCCGT